>JAKSLM010000040.1 GCA_024401225.1 Bacteroidaceae bacterium
TAGGCAGTTCGAGCCGCGACTGCGATCTGCAGAAGATGCAGGTCAGCATCAACGTAAAGTAATCGGCAGTACCATACATACCGAAAAAACGCATGCCCCCATTCGCAATACATACCGAATGGGTGCTGTTTTTTTGTGCCTTGCTGCGTGTATGCCTACTCATTGCAACGATTCATTCGTATCATTGCAACGATTTGCCTTACACATTGCAATGCGTTTTTTTGTTCGTTTGTTCGTTTGTTTGTTTGTTTTGCGAAACGTTTGCCCCCTTAGTTTATATATATTATATATTTATTAAGAAAAACGCCGTAATAGCTATTAACACGTTTTTCTTTTACTTAATATAAAAAGCGAAACACGAACTTTTAGCGTTTCAAAGCAAACAAACAAACAAACAAACGAAGTGAAAAAGCGGAATGTTCGTTTGTTTGCCTCCGAAGAGGAAGAAGATAGAATAAGTGTTTTGTATGATTATTAATTATACAACTTTCGCAAATCATAATTTACTAATTGTCATTGTTTTCTTTTGTTTTCTGTGTTTTCTTTTGTTTTCTTAATTGGCGCTTTGCGCAATAAAACAATTAGAATATTTGCCGTAGGCTTATTTGAGAAAACAAAAGAAAACACAGAAAACAAAAGAAAACTGGTATGATTCATCAAGTTAGCGAGCATGCAAAAGTTGAATTAATTATTGTTCAATGTTCTTGCCTTGCTCATCGCCTTGGCGCTTTCTCGGAAAGAACCGCTTCGCGATAACTTTTTCTTTGGAGATAAAAAATCTTTTAGACAATGCCACTATATTTTTGTTTTGTTCGTTCGTTTGTTTGTTTGTTTTGAAACATTCGAGAATGGGGACGGCACACACCCCAGCCATGAATATCGACACAAGAAGCGTAACAGCGTCACACGTCACATTAAGAAAAAAAATGAGGGGTAGGTGCATTTTTTTTGAAAAATGTTTGGTGGATAAATAAAAAGTCCTTACCTTTGCAGCGATATCAAAACGATATCATATCAACATAACAATAATATTAGTGACAATACACAATAAAAACTAACCAAACAAAGACAAAAAGAATTATGGAAACAAGAAACCAAACTGGAGAATTTGAATTCAGAGGAGGATCGATGAACGGATTCCTCATGTGCCTTATCGACATAGTGCTCTGGGCTGCTACCATCGGCGTGTTCGTGCTGGGCATCATCGAGGCCGATGCCGATCGTCCATGCGGACTCTACTTCGTAGCTGCCGTACTGCTCTTCATCATATCAATAATCTGCACCTGCGGATTCTCAATGCTCGAACCTAACGAGGCCAAGGTGATGACCTTCTTCGGCAAGTATGTCGGCACATTCCGCAGCACAGGCTTCTACTGGCTCAACCCATTCATGAGCGTGAAGAACGTCAGCCTCCGTGCACGCAACCTCAATGCCGAGCCTATCAAGGTGAACGACAAGACGGGTAACCCTGTGCTCATCGGTCTCGTAGTGGTATGGCGACTCAAGGACACTTACAAGGCTATATTCGACATCGACACCGAGGTAGGTGCTGCTGCAGGCGTGGGCAATACTGCCAGCGCGAGAATGAACAAGTTTGAGAAGTTCGTGTCGATCCAGAGCGACTCTGCCCTCCGCGAGGTAGCCGGCATGTACGCCTACGACAATGAGAACAACGACGACAATGAGGTGACTCTCCGCGACGGTTCGGCCGAGATCAACGAGGTGCTCACCAAGAAGCTCAACGAGCGCCTGGAGATGGCAGGTCTCGAAGTGATGGAGGCTCGCATCAACTACCTCGCCTACGCTCCTGAGATTGCTGCCGTGATGCTCCGCCGCCAGCAGGCTGCTGCCATCATTACTGCTCGTGAGAAGATCGTGGACGGTGCGGTAAGCATGGTGAAGATGGCTCTCGACAAGTTGCACGATGACGATATCGTCGAACTGGATGACGACAAGAAGGCAGCAATGGTCAGCAACCTCCTCGTGGTGCTCTGCGCCGACGAACCTGCTCAGCCAGTAATCAACTCGGGCACACTCAATCATTAACTCGACTTTAGCATTTGATTATATTCTGTCCCGAATTAGCGAACCTTTAGCTCGGCGTTAGCCAATTAAAGAATTTTTATCTCGCCGTTAGACATTGTTTTCTCTGCTAACATTTGGGATTGATGAGAATTTTCAATGCTTAGCATTAGAATACCATCCGAATGGTTACAGTTCGCTTGCGAACGCTAATTCTCAATAATTCAATATGAATAAATAACAATATATATTGACAACGCAAGCTATAAATTCCTTAATTCAAAAAATTCGGGATAAAAATCAAGCAATTAGCAAATGCGAAAGTTGAATCATTAAGTGAAACGCAATGGCAGAAAAGAAGTCCACGACCAAGAATTTCATCCTACGTCTCGATCCCGTCATGATGGACGCCATCGAGGCGTGGGCTGCCGACGAATTCCGGTCCACCAACGGACAGATACAATGGATCCTCGCCGAAGCGCTGAAGAAGGCAGGCAGGATGAAGAAGGCGAAAACAAAAAAAAGCGATGGCAACTGAGATTGTCATCGCTTATTTGTTTGGTTCGTCGTATGCCATCAGAAGCACACGGTGAAGCTGCCACCCAGGGTGAAGAGGTTGAAGGTGCGCGCTGCCGTAGCCTCGAACGTGCGGCTTATCATGTTCCACTCGGCAGGATAGCGTACAGGGAAGTCGGATGCTGCTATGCGCTTGCGAGCATCGTCGGAAAGGAAGCGGCCTGTATAGGTGTAGCGGTTGTGGGCAGTATCGAAGTCGAAGAACACCTTCCACGCAAAATTGGTCTTATAGCGCCATGTGAGGTTTACGCCCGCTACGCAGTTGAACGCATTCCTACCCTTCACCGATACGAGGTCGAACTCCTCGCTGGCATCGGTCAGCACAAGGTTATACTCGCGCGACACGCCCGGCATCAGCACTTCGTTGCTGCGGAACTCATTGCCCTCACCATCTATGAACCAATAGAGCGGCTGCTGATTGCCATCACGATCGGCTATGTGATAGGTATCATCGACCTTAGGAAGTCCATTGCGCGCGCTGTAGTTCACACCGTTGCACAAGCGTCCACCCACGAGCAGCTTGGCTCCTGCAGCAAGGCGGCGTGCGATAGGCAGGTTGAAGTAGATGCCGGCATCGAGCGATACATCGGAGAAGTTGTTGTCCTTGATGTCCACACTATACACACCCGGCATCGATTTGCCACCATCATCCTGCACCATGGCAAGCTTACGGTTCACATCGCTTATCTGCCCCATGCGCTGTTCGTCGAAATTGAGCGCACGCGAAGGGGTGGCAGTCACGCGTCCCATCAGTCCCACACCAATGTACTTATTGAGGAAGTAGGCAGTCTCCACGCCAAACACCGTGCTGGTGCCGAACTCCAGGCGGTCGAGAAGCACTCCGCCAGCTTCGCTGCTGTTGAAGTCGAGCGACTTAGGGTGCAAGCCCACACCCATCTGAATGTCAAAGAACGAAGGATGGTCGGGATTGCTCAGGTCATCGAGCTCGAAATGTTTCACACCACGGTTGCGGAATATGAGGTCGGCAGCATAGTAACCCAGCTCGGTGGCAAGGATACCGATGCCGGCACCAGCCACCACGTCCGACATCCAGTGGCGATTGTTGAGCACACGCATCAGTCCCGTAGCCGTAGCCACAGCATAGCCTCCCACGGAGAACCATGGCGAGCGTGTGAGTCCATACTCCTTGTGCAGTATGGTGGCAGCCACGAAGGCTGTAGCCGTATGGCCCGAAGGGAAGGAATTGCGTGTCGAATTGTCAGGGCGCATCTCCTTGACCGAATACTTCATAGCGTTGACAGCCGTAGCCATCGCAATGTTGGAAAAGGCGGTGGACACGAGGAAGCGCCCCCAGTCGGAGCGTCCATGATAGCCAGCCAGTTTCATACCTACGATTGCGGCATAGGGTGCATACTGCGTGTAGTTGTCCACCTCGCTCTTGAAGCGTTTCTGATAGTCGAAGCGAGCAGAGCGGAAGCCCTTCTTGTTCTGCTTGATGATGAACGACGAGACGAACAGCGGAATGCCGGCATAGGTCATTTCGCGCTTGAAGTTATAGTATGGATGCAGCAGCGTATTGACCGGCATACCGATGGCAAGGGTGTCGGCTACCGCCAACGTATCGGTCACGGATGGAGCATCGACAGCTGCGATGCTATCGACATTGGCTGTACATGCAGATGTATAGGATGAGTCAACTGCCAATGAGTCGATGTGGGCAGAGGCTGCAACACTAAGGATGAATGAAAGGATGATAATAGTCAGGCGCATTATGTTAATTATGAATTATGTTATCGTTCCGAAGGACGCTTGTAGCGAAGCGGAAAGAATTAAGAATTATGAATTATGAATTAAGAGTTAAACGGTTAATCGTTTACACGTTTTAGAAAACAGTTCTCGCCGCATGGCTCTCCCCCTAACGGGGGTAGCGAGCGCTCGAAAACGTGACTGAATGTCACGGTTTAGTGAGCGACCGAGCAAACGCCTTTGCGAGGACGGATAAGCCCAAAGGGCGGAGAGGGTCTTCACAAATCACTAAATTTTTTCTTCCCTCGAGCATAGTATTTCCACAGGATGGAGAACGATCGGCGCTCGGGAATGTCAGCAGCCTGGCGCGAAGCCTGTATGCGCTGGCGCTCTTCCTTCCACTCGTGGCGGATGGAGTAGAATGCGACATTGGCACGAACCACCGAAAGGGCATGCTGGAACTGCCCCGTGAGGAGCATCTGCAATGCAGCCACGAGGTCGAGCAGGAAGCGCACGGCAAGCACGCTGACGAGTTCGCTGCGATCGAGGTTCTTATAGAGCATGAGGAGGTTGTTGCGGAAGTTGAGGAACGTCTTGCGAGGATTGCCATAGTTGAGCGATGCGCCACCGAGATGGTAGGCGGTGCTCTGCGGCAGGCACACTATCTGGCGGCCCATGATGCGCAGGCGCCAGCAGAGGTCTATCTCCTCCATGTGGGCAAAGAAGCGGGAGTCGAGTCCGCGGGCAGCGAAGTAGTCGTCCATGCGAACGAGCATAGCCGCTCCTGTGGCCCATAGCACAGGCATGGTGGTGTCGTACTGTCCGTGATCCTCCTCGACGGTGGAGAAGATGCGACCACGGCAGAATGGGTAGCCATAGCGATCGAGAAATCCACCGGCACACCCTGCGTACTCAAACTGAGGATGCGACTGCGGATCGGCCTCCAGCAGGCGCAGGTTGAGCAACTTTGGCATGCAGGCTGCACACTCGCTGTGGAGGTCCATGTAGTCGGCAAGGATGGTGTCCCAACCCTGCTGACGAATCTCAACATCGGAATTGAGAAGCACGGCATAGCGGTACTCGCCACGCACGGCAGCAAGGGCACGGTTGTAGCCCTCGGCAAATCCGTAGTTCTCGTCCATCACGATGGTGCGTACGTTGGGAAACTCGCTCTGCAGCATAAGGAGAGAGTCGTCGGTCGAAGCATTGTCGGCCACGATGACATCGCCCTCGCTATTGGCTATGACCGAAGGCAGATAGCGGCGCATCATGGCTGAGCCGTTCCAGTTGAGTATGATAATGGCAAGTCGTTTCATAATGACAATGGCTGGGCTATGAGAGCATCGCCCTCAGGGGTGAAGTCGCCGAGGCATACGGTAGTAAGCGTGTTGTCGAGCGACGGATCGTTGACTGTCTGCACACGAACGTAGTTGTCGGTAAATCCATGCATAGGCTTGCTCTTTGGAGCATGTTCCCAGAGCACAGGACGCTGAGTGCCGATCTGCGAAGCATAGAAAGCATGAAGCTTCTCGTCGCTGAGCTGCAGGAGGCGCTGGCTGCGTTCGTGCTTCACCTGCGGACTTACCACATAAGGAATCTCGAGCGCCTTGGTGCCAGGGCGTTCGCTATAGGAGAATACGTGGAGCTGCGATACAGGCAGACTCTTGATGAAGTCGTAGGCCTGCTCGAAGTATTCCGGAGTCTCGCCTCTGGTGCCGACTATGACATCCACCCCGATGAAGGCATCGGGCATGAGTCGCTTGATGGTCTCGACCTTATGGCGGAAGAGTGCAGTATCGTACTTACGGTGCATGAGTCGCAGCACCTCGTCGCATCCCGACTGGAGGGGGATGTGGAAGTGAGGCATGAAGCGGTGGCTATGTGCACAGTATTCTATTATCTCATCGGTAAGGAGGTTTGGTTCGATGCTCGATATGCGGTAGCGTTCTATGCCCTCCACCTCATCGAGTGCACGGACCAGGTCGTAGAAAGTCTCACCCGTGGAATGGCCGAAGTCGCCGATGTTCACTCCGGTGATAACGATCTCCCGTCCACCCTCAGCTGCCACCTGTCGAGCCTGCTCCACCATGGATGCAATGCTGCCATTGCGCGAGCGTCCGCGTGCAATAGGTATGGTACAATAGGTGCAATAGTAGTTGCATCCGTCCTGAACCTTGAGGAAGTAGCGGGTGCGATCTCCATGGCTGCACGAAGGTGCGAACGTGAGTATCTCGGCCGTGCGAACGGTATGGGCACCAGTCATGCGCTCCATAATCATAGGTATGATATTGCCCTTCTCGTTCGATCCCACCACGAGGTCCACGCCCTCAGTCTCGATGATCTCCTGAGGCTTGAGCTGAGCATAGCACCCGGTCACGACAACGAAGGCACCAGGATTCTGCTTTACGAGTTTATGGATGGCCTGTCGGCATTTGTGATCGGCCACTTCGGTAACGCTGCACGTATTAATAACACATATATCGGCCACTTCGCCCTTGGCTGCTTTCTCCACGCCATGAGCTCGAAGCTGCTGTGCAACGGTCGATGTTTCCGCAAAATTAAGCTTGCATCCTAATGTAAAGTAAGATGCCTTTTTACCTTGTAATATACTTGAATCAATCATTTACGTTTCACTTTTTCACTTTTACACGCCAACCATGGCATGCATCATCATATCGCTGAGGAACCGACATTGTGAGCCGGCACGGTGAAGGACACGGTGGTACCCTCGCCCACATGGCTATCAATGCTTACGTGACCGCCCCACATGGTGACGAGGCGCTTTACGATAGGCAAGCCAAGACCTGTGCCCGGACGGTAGGAGTCGCCCTTGAAGAAGCGCTCGAAGGCATGCTCAACCACCGCAGGACTCATGCCTCCACCCGTATCGGCCACGCTGACCTTGATGAAGTCGGCATCGATGTGTCGGCAAGTGACCACCACCGAACCCTGATCGGTATGTTCGAGAGCGTTGGCAAGAAGCTGCCGGAGCACTTCGCCTGTGTACTGCTTGTCGCCTACCACCATGAGGTCGGGCGTAGTACGGAAGAAGCTTGCATTCACCCCTTCACGGCGCAGCGGGCGCATCTCATCCACAAGCTGAAGGCAGAGGTCGTTGATATCGAATCGCTCGTGGCGCATGAATATCTCGCCAGAATCGAGCTTACATAGTTTTATAACATCATCAATAATGTCGAGCAACTGGCGTCCTCCAGCCTGCACGGCACCAAGACATTGCATGCGTTCTTCAACACTATCGGAATGGGCCATGAGCGTAGAGAATCCGAGGATGGAATTGAGCGGAGTGCGGAACTCGTGCGACATGCTTGACAAGAAGGTAGACTTCATGTCAGCCATCTGCTGCGCCTTATGTTTGGCTTCGATGATGGCAAACTCAGCCTCCTTGCGTTCCTGGATTACGACCAAGGCACCAATCACGGTCAAAGGTTTGCCCTGCGAGTCCCTATCGCGCAAAAGCAACGAGGTCTCCACCCATACTGGCTCGGTGCTTTCGCCCAGATACGCCTGGTACTCGAGCTTCGAGCGCTCTATAAGGCCAGCCTCAATGAGATTCAGCGTACGCATGAATTCCTCCTGGTATTCAGGCAGGATGCTGCTCATGTGCTCATCGAGCGAGAAGATGCGATGATCGGATGTAAATCCATACTTGCGATCGATAAACGATGGGTTGGATGTGAGGGTGTGAGTCTTGAGATTGAGCGACCATGGTATGCAGTTCAAAGCCTGAACCGCATCGGCATACTCCGAGTAGCGGTCAAGATCTTCGGGCGACTGCACCGACATGATTTCCGATGCACCATAATAGAATGCAATAGTATCGATGACGCCATGCTCAGGGTCGTACTTCTCCACCTGTATAGTAATGTGATACCATTCCCACTCGTTTCCACTATTCTGCAATGGCCTCAGGCGCAAGAATCCGCGATACGTTCGCTCTGTACCCCTCAAGGCATTTGCCATGAACGAATTGATAGAATACACATCGACCGAATGTACCACCCCAGACTTTTTGAACACATCATCCAGGTTGTCGCCTTCAGCGGCACCAAACATTTGCATCCATTGCTCATTGGCTTCGCACTTGTTGCCGAGCAGATTGGAACGCAGATAGCCGATTTTGGCTTTCGAGGCCAAATCGTCGGGAAGAACATTATGAATTTGGGCTTTGTGTATTACCATCTCGTATTATCTTTTTTAGTCGCAATAAAGGATTGTTTAGTCAATTAGATGGGCAAAATTAATATTTTTTCGTCTAAAAACATACATTTTTTACTGCTTTTTCAAAAAAAGATGCAAAAAATTATTCATTTAACAATCTTTTTTCATAAATTTGCAACACAAGAACAAAAAGCAAGAATATTTTTATACACATATAATAGTTATGAATAACCTAATCAACCCTGGTATCAATGTAGAAGCCCTGACCGTAATGGTCGTGGATGATGTGCCATTGAACGTACTTCTCATCAAGAAGATGCTCTCACAGTATTCGTTCAAGCTCGTGACTGCCAACAGTGGTCAAGCAGCACTCGACCTCATCGCAGCCAACATGCCTGATTTGTTGTTGCTCGACCTCATGATGCCAGGTATTGACGGATTTGAAGTGATTCGCCGTCTCCGTGCTGACGAAAAGACAAAGGAACTCCCTATCATCATCCTTTCGGCTCTCAATAGCGAGTCGGACATCGTGAAGGGCTTCCAGCTCGGCGCAAACGACTTTATCAACAAGCCTATCATCATGGAGAAGCTGCTCAACAGCGTATCGACTCAGATCAACCTGAAGTGCGGCAAGTAAGGCACAACTGTTGTTTTTGACATAAAATATATTACACAATAATATATCAAATCACAACCTTTATTATTGACTATTCTTTTTAAAAGAAAGGGGCCCAGTCCAACGTGATGTTGCACTGGGCTCTAAATTTATATCCGTACAAGCAAGGTTCTTACTGCCTACTTAATACTTAATTACCTAAAGTAAAAATTCTTAATTCTTTCCGCTACGCTCCAAGCGCTTAGCGATAACTTAATTCTTAATTCTTAATTCCTAATTCTTAATTAAATCGTAACTTCCTCAATGATTTCCATTCCGCGGCGGATGGCATCCTCATTCATAGGTATGAGCTTGTGGTGACGTTCAGGAAGAGCCTTGCGCAGTCCCTTCACCACATCGTCGATGCTGGCAATAGGACGAGCCTTGAGCAATCCGCCAAGCACGAGCATATTGAACACCTTCGAGTTGCCTGTGCGAGCTGCCTCTTCCATGGCATCGATGCGATACACCTTTACATCCTTGCGTGTAGGAGGCTGGATGATGGAGTGGCCATCGTAGATGATGGTACCTCCAGCCTTGACTACTGGCTCAAACTTCTCGAGCGAAGGCTGATTGAGCACGATGGCTGTGTCGTAACGGCTGAGGATAGGCGAACTGATAGGATCGTCGCTGATGATGACAGTCACATTGGCTGTACCACCACGCTGCTCCGGACCGTAAGCTGGCATCCAGCTCACCTGCTTATCCTCCATGATTCCGGCATAGGCCAGAATCTTACCCATTGAGAGTACACCCTGACCTCCGAATCCTGATATGATAATTTCTTCTGTCATAATTATTCTACTGTATTTTTAAGGTCGCCCAATGGGTAATAAGGGAACATATTCTCTTCCATCCACTCATTAGCCTGCTGTGGAGTCTTCTTCCATCCGCTGGCACATGTGCTGACAATCTCTACGAGCGAGCAGCCCTTGCCCTTCAATGAGTTCTCGAATGCCTGGCGGATAGCCTTCTTTGCCTTGCGAATGTTAGGCACTGTGTTCACAGCCTGACGAGTCACGTAGCATGTACCCTCGAGCGTAGCTGCGATGTCTGTGATGTGGAGTGGATATCCGTGCAGGTCGGCCTGGCGACCGTAAGGACAAGTGGCTGTCTTCATACCCATGAGGGTAGTAGGAGCCATCTGACCTCCTGTCATACCATAGATGGCATTGTTGATGAATATCATGGCGATGTTCTCACCGCGGTTCATGGCATGGATAGCCTCGGCAGTACCGATGCAGGCCATATCGCCATCACCCTGGTATGTGAACACGAGCTTCTTAGGCCAGAGGCGCTTCACTGAGCTGGCACATGCAGGAGCACGTCCGTGGCTGGCTTCAATCCAGTCCACATCTACATATCGATAGGCAAATACGGCACATCCTACTGGACAAATAGCGATTGTGTCCTCCTCCATACCCATCTCTTCGATAATCTCGGCAACGAGCTTGTGCACCAGACCATGGCTACAACCTGGGCAGTAGTGCATTGGAGTCTCGTTCATCAGCGATGGCTTGCCATACACCTTATTTTCGGGTTTGATAATATCTTGCAGTTCCATAACTATTTGATCCAATATCCTTTCTTACTGTTTACACTTTCTTCCATCATCTTCTTGAAGGCATGGTACACCTCAACAGGCGATGCAATCATACCACCGCTTCGGCCATAGTGGCTCACGTAGGTCTGTCCCTCAACGGCAATGCGCACATCCTTCACGAGCTGACCTTCGCTCTGCTCCACGCAGAGGATGCCCTTATACTTCGATGCTGTATCGAAGAGCACTCGGTTAGGGAATGGCCAAAGGGTCTTAGGGCGGAACATGCCGGCGTTGATGCCCTTCTTGCGAAGTATGTCGACTGCCTTCATACCTACACGCGACGAAATGCCGTATGCAACGATGAGCCATTCAGCATCGTCAGCCATGTAGTACTCATAGTCTACCTCCTCAGCCTCGATGCGAGCATACTTCTCTGTCATCTTATGGTTACGCTCCTCCATGACCAGTGGGTCAAACTCGAGCGATGAATGCACGTTGTAGTGGCGGTTCTTCAGACCGATACCGTTGGTAGCCCATGGGCACTGCTGGTGAATCTCTTCATCTGTGCGGCGTGGAGTATACTCTGGGAGGAGCACCTTCTCCATCATCTGACCTATCACACCATCCGACAGCACAACGACTGGTACTCTCCACTTGAAGGTGAGTTCCTTAGCCTTGCCCATGCAGTCGCACATCTCCTGAACCGAGTTAGGAGCGAGCACGATGAGGTTGTAGTCGCCATTACCACCACCGTATACTGCTTGATTGTAGTCGGCCTGTCCTGGCTGGATAGTACCAAGGCCCGGACCTCCACGACCTACGCTCACGATGACGCCTGGCAATTCGCAGGCTGCCATGTAGCTGATGCCTTCCTGCATGAGTGCGATACCAGGGCTTGAGCTGGATGTGAATGCCAGCTTGCCTGTGCAGCCCGCACCGTACAGCATATTGATTGAAGCCAACTCGCTCTCTGCCTGAAGCACTACCATGCCGGTAGTCTCCCATGGCTTATCGACAGCGAGGGTTTCCAACACTTCACTCTGAGGGGTGATAGGATAGCCGAAGAAACCGTCGTATCCATAACGGATGGCAGCCTTGGCTATAGCCTCGTTTCCCTTCAACAATACATAATCGTTTTTCTTTTCGTCCATCTTTCTAATCCTCCTTTGTTCTGTAGACTGTGATACATCCGTCTGGGCATACTATTGCACACGACGTACAACCTGTACACTTCTCCCAGTCAGTCTGCTCCGCAAAGTTGTAACCCTTGTGGTTTACAGTCATACTAAGTTTGACAATGTTCAATGGACATGCTATCGAACAGAGGTTACAGCCCTTGCAGCGTTCCTCATCGACGACGATAGCTCCTCTCATTTTACCCATAATATAATTCTATGATGTTGTTTGTATCTGATGCAGCCAACAGTGAGACATGCATCACGTTCTAAAAAGCATTCTTTTTTACCCCACTACGTTCACCAATCAAGGATTGAAACGGTCCTTGCAGTAGTACTCTATGATCCTCATCGCCATCTTCCTCAGTTCCACCGCCTCGCACTCCGGATCCAGTTCGATGGCCTTCGCATAGCTGTCAAGACATGTCTTCCAGTCCTGGCATGCAAAAGCCTTCTTTCCCTGCTCTATGAGTTGCGATACCTGTTCCATTTCGTTGAGTTTTTGTATTGTTTACGACATGGAGTGTGCACATTTTGTCACCCTCCAAACCAAAACAGCATTCAAAATTACACATTTTGACTAAAACGGACGACAAAAAGAACGGGAATAATCACAAAAATGCACAACAAAAATAATTGTGTGCAACAAATCCGTCGATTCGTTGCACACAATCACCTATACTTGTGCACTGCACTTGCTTACTTAAGTCCTGCCTTGAGCGAGCGTATCACAGCGCTGTTGAAACCAGCGTGGTCGAGTTCGTTAAGTCCCTTGATAGTAACGCCGCCAGGGGTAGTAACCTTGTCGATTGCCTCCTCTGGGTGCCATCCTGTTTCCTTCAGGAGGCTCACAGCTCCCTGCATGGTCTGCAGAGCAATCATCTTTGCCTGGTGTGGGTAGAATCCCATCTCTACTCCACCCTCCATCTGAGCGCGGATGTAGCGCATCACGTATGCGATACCACAGCTTGCCATCATCATACCAGGGCCCACAAGGTTCTCAGTCACCACGAGCGAGTCGCCATCGATGTCGTACAGCGCCTTCACCTTTGCAAGGTTCTCATCAGTGGCAGCCTTGCCCTTAGCGATGAAACTCATGCTGGCAGCATACTCGGCAGCGATGTTAGGTATCACGTAGAAGTACTGCCCATCCTCGTGTCCGAGAGTCTCAGCGAGCTTGTCGGTTGTGAAGTTGGCAGCATCGCTCACGATGATCTGCTTCTCGTAGTCGAGCACGTCCTTCAGTTCGCCGAGGACTATAGGCATCAGCCATGGCTTAACTACCACCACTACTATGTCTGCACCCTTTACAGCCTCAACGTTGTCGGTAGTCGTGTTGAGTGCAGGATACTTCTGCTTGAAGTCAGCAAGGAGGGCATCATTCTTGTCAGAAATGGTGATATTCTCCACCTTTCCGCTCTTTGCCCATCCGTGAATGAGTGCGCCGCCCATGTTGCCGGCGCCGATTACTGTCAGTTTCATTTCGTCAAAAACTTTTAACTTATGTACTTTTTCTTAACTATTCTACTGCTTATTCCAGTTATTTTGCGTAACTTTGCGCAAAGTTAAAGCTTTATTTGCTTTCTGCAAAATAAAAAGGTGATTTTCTCGTTAATATCATTGATGAAGTCTACACATTATTATATTATAGCAATCATAACGGCAATTTTGTCATTATTTGCCTGTCCCCTTACCGCTGAAGCACAGACGCGCAAGGTGATGAACCGCCCGTATATCGACCAGCGACTCTTTCACTACGGATTTCTTGCTGGTGTGCATCTCCAGGACATCGAACTGGAGCAGCAGGGCTACACCGACGAGGAAGGCAACCAATGGGTGGCCGACATTCCAAACTACGATCCTGGATTCACGGTGGGCATACTTGGTGCTCTCCGCCTTACCGAGCATCTTGAACTGCGTGCCATCCCATCCATGCATTTCGGCACCAAGATGATGCGCTTCTACAACATGCGCCAGGATGTGGAGAATGAGGAGAAGCGCCAGTCGGAGGAACTCAAGTCCACCTACATCTCGCTGCCTGTCGACCTCAAGTTCTCCGCCCAGCGATTCAACAACTACCGTCCCTACATGATGGTCGGCATCAATCCAATGCTCGACCTCACCGTGAAGAAGAACCAGAACGTGCGTCTCAACTCCTTCGACTGCTACATCGAGGCAGGTCTTGGGTGCGACTTCTACGCACAGTGGTTCAAGTTCATCCCGGAGATCAAGTTCTGCTACGGACTGAACAACATCATCAGTACCAACCGCACCGATATTACCGATGCATCCAAGGATATCTTTGCCAACACCTTCCGCAAGGGTCGCAGCAAGATGATAGTCCTCACCTTCTACTTCGAATAAAGATCATATCCCCATCATGAAATATTCCATCATCATACCCGTCTACAACCGTCCCGACGAAGCCGACGAACTCCTCTCCAGCCTTTGCCGCCAGAGCATCAGCGACTTTGAGGTAGTCATCGTGGAGGATGGTTCCACCCTGCCTTGCAAGGAGGTGGCTGACAAGTATGCCTCACAGCTTAACATACATTATCTCGTAAAGAAAAATGGCGGACCAGGGCCTGCACGCAACTTTGGAGTCGATAATGCCTCAGGCGACTACGTTATCATACTCGACTCCGACTGCGTCCTTCCCGACGGCTATCTTGCAGCCATCGACAGCGAGCTGACCCAGTCGCCATGCATAGCCTTCGGAGGCCCCGACGCGGCTCACGAATCGTTCACACCTATCCAGAAGGCCATATCCTACTCCATGACCTCCTTCTTCACCACGGGAGGCATCCGCGGAGGCAAGAAGAAAGGAGCTATGGACCGCTTCTTCCCACGTTCCTTCAACATGGGCATCAAGCGCTCAGTCTACGAGGCTCTGGGCGGATTCTCCAAGATGCGCTTCGGCGAGGATATCGACTTCAGCTACCGCATCATCGAGGCTGGCCACTCATCACGCCTCTTTCCCGAGGCATGGGTATGGCATAAGCGCCGCACCGACTTCCGCAAGTTCTTCAAGCAAGTGTTCAACTCCGGCATAGCCCGCATCAACCTTGAGAAGCGCCATCCTGGCACCATGAAGCTCGTGCACATGCTGCCTATGGTCTTCACAGTCGGTGTGCTTGCCCTCGTCCTGCTCTTCCTCTGCGGACTCTGCATGATGATCCTCGCACCACAGTTTGCCAACATGGGCATGACTGGCGAGGTAGGCATGACACAGGGCGTAGGACTCGTAATCTGCGTCCTCTCCCTCCTGCCCCTGCTCCTCTACAGCACCCTACTGCTTGTCGACTCCTCCATCAAGAACCGCAGCCTGCACGTAGGCATCCTCTCCATACCAGCAGCCTTTGTCCAGCTCATGGGCTATGGTTTCGGATTCCTCAAGGCATGGTGGCTCCGATGCGTGCTGGGCAAGAGCGAATTTGCAGCCTTCGAAAAGAATTTCTATGACTGATCAGCCACATATCACCATCAAGGACCTCGACGCCTCCGATCGCCCTCGCGAGCGACTCATGGCACATGGCGCCTCGGCACTCTCCACAGCCGAGTTGCTTGCCATCCTCATAGGCGGAGGCACCACCGAGAAGACAGCCGTCGAACTCATGCAGGAAATCATGGACTCGTGCGACAACCGTCTTGTCAACCTCTCGCGCCTCACCCTCTCCGACCTCACCTCCTACAAGGGCATAGGTGAAGCCCGTGCGCTCAGCATCATCGCTGCAGCCGAGATAGGACGTCGCCGCTCGGAGGAGAATATGTCCGATGTGCGCCAGTTTGCCGATGCGCAGACTGTCTATCAGTACTTCCGTCCTAAGATTCAGGACCTCACCCACGAACAGAGCTGGGCCCTCCTGCTCAACAACAACTCGCGCCTCATACGCTGCGTGCTGCTCAGCACTGGAGGCCTCACAGAGACCACCGTCGACCCTCGACTCCTGTTTCGCGAAGCATGCCAGGCCAACGCCACCTGCTTCATCCTCGTGCACAACCATCCAAGCGGATCCACACGTCCCTCGCGCTTCGACAACGAACTCACAGAGCGCCTGCACCGTGCTGCCCAGACCATGTGCATCCACCTCATCGACCACATCATCGTGACCGATGGCGACTACTACTCCTACGCCGAAAGCGGTAAACTCTGATGATAGGAATACAGAGTCTACATTACATATAATTCATCTCCCCTATACTAAACAAAAACAAAGACTACAATGACAAAAGAAAACATAGAAGACAAGGTGATCGAAATGCTCAAGACCGTGTTCGACCCCGAGATACCAGTCAACGTCTACGACCTCGGCATGATCTACAAGATCGAAGTCATCGATGCTGCCGAGCCAGAAGGCGAGGATATCTTTGATGTCAATATCGACATGACCTTCACAGCCCCCAACTGCCCTGCAGCCGACTTCATTCTCGAGGACATTAACCAGAAGCTCACCTCCATCCATGGCCTCAAGACCGCCAACATCGAAGTGGTGTTCGAACCTGAATGGACCAAGGACATGATGTCAGAAGAGGCAAAGCTCGACCTTGGATTCCTCTAACACCCCTCCCTCCTACTTATTACTTATCACTTCTTACTTAGAACATTGAAATCCATCTACTTCATATCCGATGCACACCTTGGCAGCCGTGCCGTTGAGCACCGCCGTACACAGGAGCGCCGCCTTGTCAACTTCCTCGATAAGATCAAGCACAAGGCCGAGGCCGTCTACATGCTGGGCGACATGTTCGACTTTTGGTTCGAATACAAGGAGACCGTGCCAAAAGGCTACACCCGCTTCCTTGGCAAGCTGAGCGAACTCACCGACATGGGCGTAGAGGTCCACTACTTCTGTGGCAACCACGACATGTGGATGATCGACTATCTTGAGAACGAATGCGGAGTCATCCTCCACCGTGAGCCAGCCACCCTCAACATCGGCGACAAGGTATTCTACCTCGCCCACGGCGACGGGCTCGACTATCGCGATCACGACTGGAAGACACGCCTCTTGTTCGCCATCTTCCACTCTCGTCCCCTCTTCCGCCTTGCCCAGATGCTGCCTACCAACACGTTCATGAACTTCGGTCTCGAATGGGCTCGTCACAGCCGTCTCAAGCGCTCCAAGGGGAAGGATGACAATCCTGGCTTTGAGAATGTCACCAGCATCGTAGGCTACGAGTCAGCACCAACCAATGGCGAGGAGCCCTATCAGGGCGAGGACAAGGAAGGCCTTGTGCTCTATGCCAAGGAGTACCTCCGCTCCCATCCCGAAGTCAACTACTTCATCTTCGGTCATCGGCACATCGAGCTCGACCTCATGCTCACCCGCGACACGCGCCTCCTCCTCATGGGCGAATGGATCACCCTCTTCACCTATGCCGTATGGGACGGTGAGCACATGTTTGTCGACAACTTCATCGAGGGCGAAACAGAACCATAGGACAAAAACAACACAACGAAAGGCATGTACCTGCAAGTACATGCCTTTCGCATTCATATCAAACCGTCAGTTCCTTGCCAAGGGAGCACAGCAGGCAGCCCTTACCACCGCATGGGGCATCAATTCCATCCCACGCTTCATCCTCATCAATCCTGACGGAACCATCAACATGTCCAATGCATTCCGTCCTAGCGATCCACAGGCAGAAGCACGCCTTCGGGCTCTGCTGAAATAATTCGCCCCTTTGTTTACTAGGTACACATATATAAAATGAATGGTTTGCAAACGCACATTGCAAACCATTCATTTGTTATACGGATAGGAGAACCGTCCCAACAATTCCTAAAATATTGAGATAATTTTTACAACTGCTTTGTGAGGACTTCATCCATAATAGCAATTGCCGTACGAGCTTCACCTGGTTGCGTATAGGTGTTGAGGTTTGATTCTACCTCGTCGTAATACTTTTGCGCATCTTCTGTCGACTGGTTGTTGATGAGCTCGTAGGCAAAAAGGCCGGCGCACTTCATTGGGAGATATTTACGATACGTCTGTATGTAATTTTGTAACGTCATGTTTCCTACTCCAATTTTTTTGTTCCATAGCTCGTTTACGACTTCTCTGCGATTGAGCGTGGCAAGTTCGAGAAAGAGAAGATCACTTGCTACTTCCATCTGGAAAAGCTGCGGCAGCGCCCTGCCTATCGACATCAATTCTTCTGCCACCTCTCGTGCTTCGTCAAAGCGCATTTCGTCCATTAGGCGTGCATAGTGAAGATTGCGTGCTGACATTTCCATAACCGTAGAATCCTTGGTAACGGGTGTGGATTCGAACCATTCCTCTGACATCTCACATGCACGCTTTCCAAGACTTTGCTCTGCCGCTACAGCAAGCATGTTGTGGAAATGTTTGCGCTGTTCAGGATGACGCCAGAGAATAAGGATATTCTTGCCGTCGTTCGGTACCCCACCTGGTGTCATCGGTATAGCGTTAGTCAATAGGAACCAAACACCAGTAGCAAGGAGCATTACGCAAATTTCAAAGGGCACCATCGTTAAATCGAAGGCATACAGCATTGTGCCGCTTATCACGCAAATGATGAGATTTACCATCACACCACCTACGTTGTACCAGAAATAAGGTACGTTCTGCGTATGTGGTGGACACATGAGGCATTGCCCTAAAGTTCCCATAATGCTGAACTTCTTCCAATGCCAATCGTCATCCTCCTTCTGCAGAGTGAGGTTGAAGATACGGAATGACAGAAATTTATACCCCGTCAACAAACCGCCAACCAGATGTCCTGCCTCATGCAGAATAGTATTAGCAAATACACCAACAACAAGTGCTGCAAATGCAATGAGTACGGCTTTCGCCATTTTTATTTTGTCGATACTTTCACCATCGCCTCCACCACCCAGTATGTGGCCGAGACCCCAACCAACTCCATAGCCGATAAGCATGCAGAGCAGTATTATGCCTGTTATACGTAGTGCTTTCTTCATATTTCGTATTGATATATCTATGCAGAATGATCAATGTAGTGTTCAACATTATCTGGCTTTACGAGGCTAATAAGCACTCGTTTATCCAATTCCTGCCCTGTTATATCTTTGACAAACGCAAGGTTTGTATTGTCGATAATGTGTTGAGGGACACTTCTGGCCTGTGCTTGCATATAGAATGATGTTTCATCCCAACTGCGTACACGATTACGCGCCATCTATTATAGTAATTGCCATTCTCCTTTTACTTTTGACTTATCTGGATTGATGTAGCCGTTTTCTTTGAGCCAACTAATAGCACGCAGTATTGTACTTTCTGATACGCCGAGATTGTCCTCAAGTTGTGAATATTTTGACTTTTTATTCATCTTGATTGCCTGGTAGACATTTTGAACCATCAAGTTGGGGAATGAAGGTTTTTCTATTTCGGTGACGGTTTTTGATTCATTTTCCGTCACATTTGACGGTTTTTGATTATCCTTAACCTCATTTTCCTCCATTTCTGACGGTTTTTGTGCATTTTCCTTCAACCAACCATTCCTGATGGCTTCCTCTTTTAACCGTTCTCCACGTGGGGATTTCTTCTCGCAGACAAGAACGGCCGTCTGGTAGCCGAAGTCGTAAATAGCCTCGCCATTTTCGTTTTCACGTAGTTCACGTTGCACCTTCAGCACACCACGGCTCTGACGATTGACAAAACCAAGTACCTTCATGCCTTCAGCTACAATGAGATTGCGGTAATCGTTCACATTCGGGAAGTTCTGCTCGTTGGCTCTGCCAAACAATCCTCCGTGATTCTCTATCTCAATGCGGTCGGTATACTGATAGAACTGAATAGGACCATTCGACTCATAATCGCGATGGCAGATGGCATTCATCACAAGCTCTCGGGTTGCCCAGTCAGGATAATCAACAACATTCTCCTCACGTGCCGAACTTACGGGAACAGGACGACGATTCGTGATGGTGGTCTTTATGAAAGTATCTATCTCCGGCAAAATGGTGCATAAGTTATCCTTGAACTCGTGTTCGCTTAGAATGTCCGATGCACGATCCTTGCCGGCAAACCTCACATACTGAATGTATGCGCCACCGATAAAGCGACGGAGGTTCTTGGCAAAGAACAGCATTCCTGCATTTGTAGGGCAATCGTATCGGGTATCATAGAATCCGAATGCACTCAACTGATAACGGATGTCACGAGTGTCTTCCTTTATTACATCATCATCAACTGCTTTCGGCAAGAAATAGTATTTGAACAGCCTTGAATCCAAGTCATCAAGTGTGGCATTCAGACAAGGCATAGAGTCAAACGAAGTCACGTTGGTTCGACGTTTCTCCATCAGTATGCGCTCATCAGCTTCGCTCGCAATTCCCTTGCGTGGACCTACGCGAATCCATACTCTGCCTTTATATCGAACCGGAGGAAATACGTGCGGCAGAACCTCCACCATGATGATGTCGCCCTCTGGCATGGGCACTTTCTGCACCACCATCGAAGGCTGTGGTTGAATGTTGCCATCGGTACGGATGGCTGCTATGTTCTTCAATAGCTCATCCGTAACGTTGATGCCCGAGACAGTACCATCATCCGTCACCCCAAGGAACAAATACCCTGGCAGATTGTGATTAGGCAGATCATTAGCAAAGGCACAAATCGCTTGACCGAACTTATCAGTGTTGGTCGTAGAGATGGTACGCTCTACACGGTCGTTCTCAACGTCCAAAAGCATTGTGCGTATTTCGTCTTTTGTTATCATAATCTACGTGTACTTATCTTCGTCTATCCCAACGATGAGTCCATTGCCCATTTCTACTTTGTAGCCATGCTCCTCTAGATGTGGACGAACAACAGCAAGCACATCGTTAGATACAAAGTTTTGCTTTGTAGAATCAATATCATTCTCAACCGCCTTAAAGCAGTCGATTACATCTTGAATATCTTTAGTTACGCCCCTTGAGCGAGGGAAAAATTGATATCGTATCATGATAAATTTATTTTAAGAATGTGGAGAAGTTGTTTGTCAGATTTCAAGATATCGGTATCTTCAACGTAATATAGAATTTTGCTGTCAATGTATTCTGCTAATGAGTCTGGCCAACAACCTTGCTTGTCAAAAGCAATATCATTCAAAGAAGAAATTGAGATTATTGCATAATTTCCTTCCTTATCAAAGTTTATAGTCCTGATAGACCTTCTTTAGAGTTGTTAAGGTTCTGCTCTTTTGAAAGTGTAATGAACTGGTCTAATTCGTTAATATGGCTTACGATAAAGTTCAGTTTTCCCTCATGGATGCCTTCTGATTTTAAGAAAGCATCCATATAGAAATCTCGTTCCTTTACACCTTGAATTTCAGAATAGAACTTAATCAAATTGTCTTGATGAACTAATTCTTCTCTATATCTTTCTTCTGATGTACGTATTAATTCTTCATCAACATGACTAGAAGCCCGATCCGAACAATAAAACATTTGTATGTACATATATATTTTATCAATCCTATCATCTTTTAATTGATCAACCGTACTTGATATTGATAGAAGGTGGATTTTCTTTTTGTATTCTTTATCGATATCTTCAATTTTCATTTTTCTAATTTGAATATCATTTAATCCTTTCTCACTTCTCATCAGTTTATATTTTTCATCCTCCTTGTCTATATCATTAATAGAGTAATATAATCTCATGCTTCTATCAGAAGGCATTATAATATTTCCGAGTCTAAAACTACATGCACGCTCTGTACAAAAAGTGAATGATAAAGGGTATTTTTCGTAGACAGACTTTAAGACACTTCTCTTCATGTTTAGTTCTTTCGCCCTATTCTCATTTCTTTGCCAAGTTTCATCAGATATTTTCGCAATTCGACCATAAGGAGTTTCTTGATAATAGTCTCTAAACAGTGCGTCAATCGGTTTAATAGGATTTTCCTTTATGTATTTTGCGTATGCTAAAGGGTATGTTTTCTCTATTAACTTGCATCGTTCTGCATCTTTCTCATCTTGAATGCGTCTTTTTTCTGCTTTAATTCTACGTTGTTTAAGTTTTTTCAATTCATCATATGCTACGAAAAATAATGAGAATGAACCAAAAATAAAAAAGAAAGAAAGAAAAGAACAAATAGCAAACCAAAAATTCTTGCCAAAATGAAAATATATGGCATAAGCTGCCCATCCTAAAAGTCCACCAATTATCCAAAATACAGGAATTACAATCGCGAAACCTTCCTCATGGAAAATTTTGCAAAAATCTTTTATATCTTTTGTTATCATAAAATGTTGTGTTAATTAGTAATTAAATTTGTAAAACAACTATTTAGAAATCTTGCCCCTCGTCTAATTTGCCGTCTCCCCCGCAAGCACTGCATCGTCCCGTTCCTTTGCATGCATGGCATTTCTCGTTGACCAATTCTTTTGACCAATCGCTATGATATTGTATCCTAGTTTTTGTCTGCGAAGTACCTTTGCACACCTGACAATCTCCAGATGCTTTACATGCTCTACACAAATGCGTGGCTCCACTACCTTCAGTAATGTTTACATTTGGATATTTATATCCTAATCCGCCACATATACTACATGCGCCTATTCCAGAACCTTTGCATCCTGGGCAATAAGAAATAGGTGATGCAGATATTATACCTAGTCCACCACATATGGTACACTCTGCATATCCAGTCCTATCACATCCAAGACATTCGAATGCGCCTTCTGGAACTTCTTTTTGAGGAAAGTTATAAATCCGGTTTAGAATAGTGCCATTACCTCCGCAGAAGACACAATTTGATTTTCCTGAACCTTGACATTTCCAACAACGTACATTTACGATATCAGGAATTCCAAATATATCAATCGTATGTTCAATCGTAGTTCGTGTACCACGACATGCTTCACAAATCCATTGCCCACTACCCATGCACATCAAACAAGGTTTAGTTCTTGCTGGTTTTTTAATAATTTGCGAAGACTGTTTAATTTCTTTTGTTTTTATGTAGGTAAATGGTCCAATATAACATTCTGCCATCAATTGCTCATCCATATTAACTTGTATGCAGAAATAATATTCATTTTTTTCTTTTAATGCATGTAATTCTTCATTTGGCAAAAATAATGAAAAATCTTCCCAGATTGAGTGTTTATATTTTGATTTCCACTTGTCCGCTACTAACACATGACCATCTCCAGAACAGTAATTTCCGTTCATATCTTTCACTCCTGTACCTTTTGGTGATTCTAGATATGCGTTAACATAGCCGCTTCTATCCAATAAATTGTCTGCAGCTAACGATAAATGAATTTTAATTCCTATTTGATTATTTTCTTTTGCATTTAGTTCTAAATAAGAACTTTTTATTATAAATTTTACGTTATCCTCATTTTCAATGTCCTCTTCATCTTCATAGTGTGTTGATAATAGATACCCTTCTTCTTCTACCAAAGAGTCAACATAGCAAGTTTCATCACTGGAAGAAGTAGAACTTGAATGCCTACTTTTTGCATATTCTAGTGAAGTATTTCCTAATATCAAAAATATCAGGAATAAACATATTTTGGGAAGTATCTTATTTTTACTAATAATAGCTTTAATGATACATAGAAACGCAAGAATGAAAAATGTCATAGCAAGATAACCATATTGCCCGTAAGTAAACATTTGCTTTACAAATTCAATAATTTCTTTCATGCTATTTTATGGTTACTAATAAGTGGATGAACTAAAAAATTATAATGATGCAAGATTCTAATCATCAAAATTAATTATCAATTATGTTTAACTCCGATGTATTCAGGAAAGGATATCTTACTCCCTTATAGTGGACTACATTATCGGAATAATCAAATACTTCATCAAACAAATTGTTACTCGCGTTACTCATAGGAACTACTCTTTATTGTCCACCAATAAATCTTTAATGTTCACATCTAACAGTTTTGATATTTTATCCAAAGTCTGAAGATCTGGTTGTATGCTGTTGCTACACCATTTACTAACAGTACAATTAGATTTTCCAAGCTCATTAGCGAGCCATCTTCCTGTTTTTCCTTTTTCGACAAGCACAACTTTTAGTCTATTTATATTTGCCATAAGTTGTAAAATGTTTTAGATTTGGTGCAAAAGTAATAAAACTTTATAAGAAAAACAATTCTTTTTCGAAGAAAGTTACTGCATTATATATATATTCATTGATACGTCATCATTATAACATTCAAAAAGCCTCTTTTTATATTTATTTCGCAGAATATATTACACACGCATAGCAAAGGCTCCTGGCAGTTGCCAAGAGCCTTTTTCTAACTCGTGTATACTATTTAGTGTACTATCTATTTTGACACTTTCTTGCGTGCCTTACGCTTTGGTTTCGGGGCAGTTATTAGGCATCCGAAGAGGAAGTCATCGCGAAGCGCTTGGCTTGCCAAGAACAGGGAGGAAGAAATTTATGACTTTTGATTTTATTGTTCTAT
>JAKSLM010000041.1 GCA_024401225.1 Bacteroidaceae bacterium
TTTCTTAGACATTCTATATTAAAATAAAAAAAATAACGCAGCATGATACCAAGTTCATTGACAGAACGTACCCGACTGAGGGACATGATGAGGGTTTTTGCCAAGAGCAAGAGCCTGGTTCCTCCTATCGACATGGTACAGCTGCGCGAACTGACACGCGAATTTATCGATTCGTATGGTGTGGATGAGCAGTTGAACGATTGGTTGATGGTGGGCATTCACAACAGCGTGTGGGAGGATACGGTGGCTGGCATTCCTTACGACCGCCGATTGCTCCTGTTGCCTAAGTGCCTCAGTCATTCGAAGAGCTGTGAGGGAGAGATTGACGAATTGGGCCTCTTGTGCCACCAATGCGGACGATGCGTGATACCTGATCTGCAGGACTATGCTGACAGGCTCGGTGTGCTGAGCATCGTGGCTGAGGGATTTACCTCGGTCATCGAACTGATAGAGAACCAGGTGGTGGATGCTGTGATAGGCGTGAGCTGTCTCGATTCGCTCGAGAAGGCATTCCCATTGCTTGTCAATCATGCCGTGCCAGGCATAGCCATACCGCTCAATGTGAGTGGATGCCACGACACCACGGTCGATGTGGAATACGTGAAGCGACTCTTGCCTATGCATTCGGACAGGACGGTGAGCCTGATAAAGTATGATGCCGTGCGCGAGAAGATGAAGCGATGGTTCGATACGGACGCTCTGCAGCGATGGTTCCCGAAGGATGATGCAACGGCGTGTATGGCCCTTGAGTGGCTCACAGCTGATGGCAAGCGCTGGCGTCCATTCCTGCTTACAGCGGTCTATCAAGCCCTGACGGGAAATGAGGACGTGCCGGAGGAGGTGCAGATGGCAGCCATAGCAATCGAGTGCTTCCACAAGGCCTCGCTGGTACACGATGACATCCAGGATGGCGATGAGGAACGATACGGGCAGCCTACCGTGTACGCAAAGCACGGAACTGCCATCGCGATAAATGTAGGCGACTACCTGCTGGGCATGGGCTACAAGCTCCTGGCGGGATGTGGCAATCCGGAACTGATACAGGTGATAGCCGATGCTCATATCAGCCTGTGCGTGGGACAGGGACGTGAACTGATATGCACGCATACGGACAAGCCGGCAGAGCTGTCGCTTCGGGATGTGATAGACATATTCCGGTACAAGACGGTACCTGCATTCCAGGTGGCACTTGAACTTGGACTGATATGCGCGGGTGGAGGCAAGAGTCCGCTGCGCAATGTGCTGAAGGACTATAGCGAGGCTCTGGGCATCGCATACCAGTTGAATGATGACATTGATGATGACTACGACGATACGACTGTGGCAAACCGACCTTCTGCCATCTATGCATATAGAAAGGAGCATCCGGAGAAGACGCATGAAGAGGTGATAGACGATCTGCGCAGTCTGTCGGAACGATACCACCAGGATGCACTCAACATACTTGGCAAGGTGCAGAGCCTGGAACTCAAGCGACTATTGTTCCAGACCACGGAGAAGATAAGAAAAAGATGATGATACGCGTCCTGACATACGAACTGTACCGGGCATTGAAACGAGGCGCACAACGCCTGAGCGACGATGCTATCGAATTGATGAGCGGGTACATGGAGACTCAGCGCACAGCGAACGACACGTTTGTCAATCGTGGAGGCAAGGAGGACCTATACTATACCATGTTTGGATGGGTGCTGGCATCCGTGTTGGGGATAAAGACCGACGGGGCAAAGCGCAGGGCATATCTGCAGTCCATCCACGAGGCGGAGCTTGATGATTTCCACAAGGTGGTGTATGCACAGGCTGTGGAGACCGACCGTCTGCTAAGGCATGGGTTGCTATGGTACGCTGTGGGGTGGCTGATACGAGGGATGAAGGACTGCCTGCCCGACTTCTTCAGGGAGTATGCGGAACGTAGGCCTGATGCCGACTCGGTGAACATGATGTGTGCAGCGTTGGTTGTAGATGGATTGACCACGGGATTTTCAGCCAAGCGCAATGGGCAGATGCTCTCAACGCTCTGCTCCCTGCAGGATGAGACTGGCGGATGGCGACAGAGCCCTATGGCTGAGATGCCCGACCTGCTGACTACGGCAGTAGCGCTGTTCACCCTGGGACTGTACGGCGTCGCTCCAACCTACGAGACGCATGACTTTGTCGATGCTCATTGGAAGGAGGATGGCAGTTTTGCACCTAATCTTCTCGACGAGCAGAGTGACACCGAGTATATGTTTTACGGACTGCTGGCAATAGGAGCAAAGTGACCGATTGCCCCAAGAAAAAAAGATAAACAAATAGATGACAACAAACGATAAGGTAAAAGTGATGCTTGATGATGCAAGAGGGCGATTGCTCTCCATGCGTCGTGCTGATGGAATGTGGGAAGGAGCGTTGTCGAGCAGCGCCATCTCCACATCGGTATCGGTGTTTGCTCTATACCTTATAGATAAGGATGAATACGAAGGGGAGATAACACGAGGTGTGGAATGGCTGATTCGCACCATGCATGAAGACGGATCGTGGGGTGACAGCGTGGAGAGTCCGTCGAACATGACAGCCACTCTGCTTGCCTACACTTCGCTCTATGCTCTGGGCAAGGCACCGGAGGAGAGCCGCAACTACCTGAAGGCAAAATTTGGCGGCGTGGATGAGGAGCGCATAGTGCGTGGAGTACTGGACTATTACGGTTCGGACCTGACATTCTCCGTACCGATACTGATAATGTGCGCCCTGGCAGGAGTGATAGGTTCGTGGAAGAAGATTCCGGTCTTTCCGTTCGAACTGGCAGTCTTGCCGCAGCGCCTGTTCCGCTTCCTCAATCTGCCAGTGGTAAGCTATGCCATCCCTGCGCTTATAGCAGTCGGCATATTGCAGTACAGGAAGCGTGGCAACAAGATGAAGGTGCTGCGTGAACCATTCGTTCGCCGCACATTGGATAGACTGATCATCCTTCAGCCAGAGGACGGCGGATTTCTCGAAGCAGCTCCGCTCACAGCCTTCTGCAGCATGTGCCTGTGTGCTGCTGGTTACAGGGATCATGTGGTGACACAGAAGGCAGCATCGTTCCTTCGTGATACGGTTCGTGAGGACGGTGCATGGCCTATAGATACAAACCTCGCATCGTGGGTGACAGCCCTGAGCGCCATAGCCCTGGGTGACGACATAAGCGACATGCAGGCGCTGGCTGATGTGATAAAGGGCAACCAGACCAAGATGGTGCACCCATTCACCGGTGCTCCACGTGGAGGCTGGGGATGGACCAACCTGAGCGGATCGGTGCCGGATGGCGATGATACGTCGGGAGCATTGGTGGCACTCTACACCCTGACTCATGGCACATACTCGGATGAGGTAGGCCACGGACTTGAGTGGTTGATGGCCCTGCAGAACAATGATGGAGGTATGCCGACATTCTGCAAAGGATGGGGAAAGCTGCCATTCGATCGCAGCAGCCCGGACATTACGGCTCATGCTGTGCTTGCCATGGGATTGTGGAAGGACCGACTGACAGGAAAGCTGAAGGAGCGTTGCCAGCACAGTCTGGAACGTATGTACCAGTGGCTTGAGGCGCATCGCAACTCATGCGGCGATTGGACTCCGCTATGGTTTGGCGATCAGGATGCAAAGGACGAGAAGAACCCGGTGTATGGCACAGCTACCCTCATGGACTACCTGTACACGCTTCAGGACCAGAGAGCGAAAGGACTTGCTGATGGTGGACGGGACTTCCTCCGAAGGACTCAGAATGCCGATGGCGGATGGGGCGGAAAAGCAAAGGTGAGTTCGAAGGTCACACTCACAGCCAAGGCGGTAGCAGCATTGGCAGGTGCAAACGATCCTCAGCTTGATGAGTGTATAGATAAGGGTATTGACTACCTTTACAAGCGTTACACCGATGGTACTCTATACGACAGGGAACCGATAGGCTTGTACTTCGCCCGTCTGTGGTACTCGGAAGAACTGTACAACCTGACATACCTGGTGAAGGCGTTGAAGAGGGTGGAGAGGTTAGAGTTGAGAGGTTAAAGGTTAGAGTTGAGAGGTTAGAGTTGGGGGCCTTCGGCACTCCTTTGGGTTGCTAAAGCACCGCTTCGCTACCGTCGTCGCAAGCCGAGCTCCTATTCCGCTCGGCGGTTAGAGTTAAGAGATAAATAGGAATATGAAATTGAACTTAAAATACATAACGATAGCTGCGGTCGCATTCTATGTGGCGGTAATTGTCGTGTGGCACTTGTCTGCCCCAAGTCAGGACTTCAAGATGCAGGAACCGGGTGCAGACAACCGTCCTGCTGGAACGGCACGAAAGGCTGATGATGTGGTCATCGGAGAGTACTTCATGGACTACAAGGAACAGGCTCCGCAGGATATGCAAGGAGTGTGGGGCAACTTCCGTGGCCCTAACCATGATAACATTGTAACATCGCCTCTCACCTTGGCTGCCAAGGGGGCATACGATGTGGTATGGGAACAGGAGACGGGCGAAGGTCATGCGTCGCCAGCTATTGCTAATGGCCGTGTGTTTGTGCTCGACTACAACGAGCAACAGAGTTCGGACGCTCTGCGTTGCTTCAATCTCGTAACGGGCAAGGAACTGTGGCGCCGATGGTACCGTGTGCCAATGAAGCGCAACCACGGATTCTCACGTACCATCCCTGCCGTATACGACGGAAGGGTTGTGACCATCGGTCCTGAAGGTCATGTGATGTGCTGCGAAACCGAGACGGGCGACCTGTGCTGGACTATGGACATGAAGAAGCTCTTCGCTACCGAGATTCCGTTCTGGTACACAGGCCAGTGTCCGCTCATCGATGATGGCGTACTCGTGCTTGCACCTGCAGGTACCGATACGCTGATGGTAGGTGTGGATGTGAAGACAGGCGAACAGCTATGGGCAACGCCTAACACGCCTCAGTTCAAGATGTCGCACTCGTCAGTAATCCCAATGACTCTTCAGGGACAGCGCACCTATGTGTACATCGGTGTAGGTGGTGTGTGCGGCGTATCGGCCGAGGCTGCTGACAGAGGCAAGCTCTTGTGGTCGGTCAGCAAGTGGCAGCCATCGGTTGTGGCACCATCGCCTATGCAGTTGTCCGCCAACCAGGTGTTTCTCGTAGCTGGCTACGGCGCTGGAGGTGCTATGCTGCAGGTTAATAAGTCGGGCAGTACATGGAGCGCAGAGATCAAGGATAGCTACAAGGCCGATAAGGGAATGTCGAGCGAGCAGCAGACACCTATATTATATAAGGGACTGTGCTACACCATACTTCCTAAGGATGGAGGCGGTATGCGCGAGCGTATAGCCATCTACAATCCATCCAACCTTCATTCGCCAGTATGGACCTCATCGGCTGATGAGCGATTCGGACTTGGCCCTTACATGATAATAGACAACCGTTTCTTCGCATTCAAGGAGGACGGCGAACTATATACTTACGAGATTGCTGGCAGCAGCATGCGTCTTCTCTCCAAGCAGCGTGTGATGGAAGAAGGTATCGACGCATGGGGACCAATGGCTTATGCCGATGGTTATCTGCTGGTGCGCGACTCAAAATTTGTAAAGTGTATTAAGATAGGAAATTGAATTGTGAGTTATGAATAATGATATCAGTCGTCGTAAGTTCGTGAAGATCGGTGGCTCGCTTGCCATCGGTGGAGCTTTTGTTGCGTATGCAGGAGGCGGACTGTGGAATATGTTCAAGCATCCGGAGAAACTGTTCTATGGATCAAAGGTACAAAGTTCGGACGAACTTGTAAAGGAAGGTGAGGCTCTGGTCTCTCCTTACCGTCGCATCTTCGGATTCATCGTTCCCGATCAGATTGCTGCATTTGAAGTATCGAACGGAAGCATATACATCGGAACAAAGAACGAGATCTCTGTGTACGGAATGAGCGGCGAACTGCAGGACAAGTATGCTGTGCCAGCTGATATGCGCGACCTGACCGTGTACGATGGCAATGTGTATGCCCTGTATGCCACAAGGATTGAGGTGTACGGTGCGCATGGCGACAAGGTTCGCACCATTGATGCATGCAGCGAGACGTCCGACTACAATTCGCTGACCGTGTTTGATGGCGGAATCTTCGTGACCGATGCATCGAACAAGAATATATGCAAGTACACGCTGGACGGCACCCTGGCACGCTTCATTACCAGTCCAAGTGGATTCGTGGTACCAAGCTACTGTTTTGGCATTACGAATATGAACGGCAAGGTGTACTGTTCCAATCCAGGCCGACACAAGATAGAGCAGTATACTGCTGAAGGTGAGTTTATCAGCTCGTTTGGTGAGACAGGAACGGCACCTGGTCGCTTCAGTGGCTGTTGCAATCCTGTGATCATCACTCCTGCCAACAATGGTGAGATACTGACATCCGAAAAGGGTGTGCCTCGCATCAGTTGCTATGAGGGCAGCGGACATTTCCGTAGCGTGCTGCTCGATGCAAAGGCATTGGGCGGTGGTCATGCTGCCTACGATGTGCGAGTGGTGAAGGACAAGCTGATAGTAGCAGGAGGCAACAAGGTGAGCATCTTCCAGTACAACAAGACGCTGAGTCAGGATACTGCCTGCGGACAGTGTGACAAGGATTGTCCGTTGAAGACTTATAACTTATAATTCATAACTTATAATTTATAATTATTACAAGATATGAGTGAAGATTTGAAGAAGAGTCCGATGGACCGAAGAAAGTTCTTCAGGACTTGTGGCGCGATATTGGCAGGTGGCTCAGTACTCGGTACGGTAGGTGCTGTGGCCAGCAAACTGAAGGTGAGCGGTGCCGATGTGTTCTGGCAGATTGATCCGTTCACATGCACACAGTGCGGACGATGTGAGACCGACTGCATACTCCCTGTATCGGCTGTGAAGTGCTTCCATGCCAACAAGGTGTGTGGCTACTGCGACCTGTGTGGCGGTTATTACCGTCCAAGCGTCAAGGACCTCAACACGGCAGCCGAGAATCTGATGTGTCCAACGGGAGCCATCACGCGTAAGTTTGTCGAAGAACCATACTTTGAATATACAATCGATGAGGATCTCTGCAACGGATGCGGCAAGTGCGTGAAGGGCTGCACATCGTTCGGCAACGGTTCGCTGTTCCTTCAGGTGCAGCAGGATCTGTGCCTCAAGTGCAACGAGTGCAACATCGCCAAGGTGTGTCCTGCCGATGCTATCAAGAGAGTGTCGCAGGACGAGGCGTATATGCTGAAGGATCACGCATAGACAGAGATGGAATCAAAAACATGAAATGAAATAACTGACGATGATAGTAGCACGATTTCCAAAACCCGATTTCTCATCGGGATATGAATACCCAGATATAGTCCATCCGGCTCCGTACGAGCAGTTGTGGAACTGGATCGACATCTTCCTGCTTGTCGCTTTGATGGGTGTGGTAGCATGGGCTGCCCACAAGAAGCATAGCAGGGCAGCCATAGTAGGCGTGTCTTTGTTCTCTCTTGCATATTTCGGCTTCTACCGAAGCGGATGCGTGTGCAGCGTAGGTTCGATTCAGAACGTGGTGCTTGCACTCACCGATTCCGGTTATCAGTTGCCGCTCTATGTGTTGTTGCTGTTCGTTCTGCCTATCATCTTCACGATGATATTCGGACGAGTGTTCTGCGCAGGAGTGTGTCCTCTGGGAGCATTGCAGGAGATAGTCAATGTACGCAACTTCAGAATGTCGAGAGCCGTGACATCGGCATTGAGCGTGATACCATGGATATACCTTGCATTTACTATTCTCTATGCAGCAACGCGCAGTCAGTTCCTGATCTGCAAGTTCGATCCGTTCATCGGCATCTTCCGTTTGGGAGGCGATGTCGGCATGATCGTGTTTGGAGTGCTGCTGCTTCTGCTGTCGATCTTTGTAGGTCGTCCATTCTGCCGTTTCCTTTGTCCTTATGGAGCATTGCTGAGCATCTTTGGCAGTCTGTCGTGGAAGAAGGTTGAAGTGACAAGGAAGGAATGCATCAACTGTACGTTGTGCCACATGGCTTGTCCGGTGGATGCTATCCGCCCTCCGTATGCCAATAAGGTTAAGGAAGACCGCCTGGCTGGTGTGAAGCGAATAGTCATGTATGCAGTACTCTTGCCAGTTGTTACTGCGCTATGTGCCCTGCTCATCGGTAGCGGAAGCGATGCTTTGAGCCGCGCACACAAGGATGTGTATCTGTACGACCTTATCCAGCAGGTTGAGGCCAACCCGGAGATGGACATTCCTTTGGAAGTGGAGACGTTCAACGGATTAGGTCGCAATGTTGAGGACCTCCGCACCGAGGTTGAGGCCATTCAGCATGACTATAAGGTCTATTCCTATCTCATAGGTGCTTTGATAGGACTTGTGCTGTCAGTAAAGCTCATAAAACTGTCAACCAAGCGTACACGCAAGACGTATGAGATTGATGATGCCAACTGTCTGGCATGTGGAAAGTGTTTTAATTATTGTCCTCAAGAGATTAAGAAGAAATGAAACAGAAGATATACAGAAACATTGCAATCGTAACTGCCATATTCATGCTGGTCGTTGCAATCATGCTTGGTTTTAGCTACTATCAGATGCAGAAGGTGTCGCCTTTGCAGACTGATGTGATGGAGACCTTGAAACAGATGAACGAGTCGCAGTCCGACAACTCTGAGCTGCAGCAGCAGATCAGGGAACTGGACCTGATAGCCCGCAAGGCATACTTCGTTCAGGAACATCAGTTGAAGACTGGTACCATGATCCTTATTGGCATGGCAGTAGCTCTGTGCATCTGCCTTAACCTCTACTACAAGGAGACAAAGAACCTGCCGGAAAAGGATATGGATCCTATAGACGACTGGATGGCAAAGAGCAAGGCTCGCAAGTACATACAGTGGGGTGCCGTAGGCTTGATGCTTGCAGGTGTGGCTTACCTTGTGCTTTCGAATGTGTCACTTGGCTCGAAGGATGGCTCTACTCCAGAGGAGGAACTCCTTGCTGAGGCAGGAGGCGATGAAGCTGCAGTTGCTGCAGCAGGTGATTCGATAGCAGTCGAGGAGGTTGATTCCGTTCAGACCGCTGATGAGGCGAGCGATTCGCTTCCTATCCCAAAGCTTACATATAATGCATTCCGTGGCAACAACTCATCAGCTTCATCTGCTGCCCGCAACATTCCTACCTCATGGGATCTGAAGGCAAAGAAGAATGTTTTGTGGCAGTCTGCCATTCCAAAGCATGGATACAATTCGCCAGTTGTGAATGGCAGAAACGTATACCTCACAGGTGCTGACAATAGTGCTCGTGAGCTGTACTGCTTCGATGTGTACACAGGCGAACTGAAGTGGACTGCAAAGGCCGACAAGATTTCGGGTTCGCCATCTACCATGCCTAAGGTGAATGCCGATACGGGCCTTGCAGCATCAACAGTAGCTACCAACGGCAAGCAGGTATGTGCTATCTTCGCTACGGGCGACGTGCTTTGTGTCGATACAGAGGGCAAGCGCTTGTGGGCAAAGAATCTCGGACTGCCAGACAACCACTATGGATATGCTTCATCATTGCTCATCTATGGCAATGAACTCATCATCCAGTATCAGAACAACTCGAATGCAAAGATCATGGCACTCAACGTGGCAAACGGTAACCAGATGTGGAGCATCTCGCCAAAGGATAAGATAGCATGGAGCTCGCCTATCATCGCTACCCTGGGTGGAAAACCAGCACTTGTAGTGATGGGTAACCCTGCTGTTGCAGCCTACAATCCAAGCAATGGTGCAGAACTGTGGCGCGTGGATTGCATGTCGGGCGAGGTTGGCTCGAGTCCTGCATCATCAGGCGGAGTAGTGTTTGCTGCAAGCGAATATGCTAAGTGTATTGCCATCGATGGCGCATCGGGCGAGACTCTTTGGGAAGTGTCGGACTATCTGCCAGAGTGCTCGAGTCTTGCTGCTACTTCCAACCTCGTGTTCTGTGCCACAAGCTACGGTATGGTCTGCGCCTACGATGCCAAGACTGGTGAGGTGAAGAAGGAGCACGATCTCTCTACTCCGTTCTATTCGTCTCCAGTCATCGTGGAAGGCAAGGTCTACCTCTTCAGCAATAGCGGTAAGGCGTATGTGTTCTCCGCATCCGACTTCAGTCTGCTTAATGCATTCGAGACGGGTGAGAAGACCTTTGCAACACCAGCATTTACGGACGAGATGATGATTGTGCGTACGGATAAGTCATTGTATTGTGTCAAGAAAGGATAGATATGGCAGAAACTCAGATACCAGACAATAAGGTGTGTGGCCATTGCACTTCGCCTGAAGAGGCGATTAAGGCAATGCGACTCCGCACGGATGCCATCATCGATCGCATAGGCACAACAAGGGAGAAGATCATCCCTCTGCTTCAGGCCTTGCAGGAGGAATTCAACTACCTGCCTTCTGATGCCTTGGCACGTGTCTATGAGCGTACGGAGATAGATCGTGCGCAGATGATCAGCGTGGCATCGTTCTACGCTCAGTTCCGCATGGTTCCTTATGGCAAGCATGTCATAAAGGTCTGCATCGGTACTGCCTGTCATGTGAAGGGTGCCAACATCGTGTATGATGCATTCAAGCGCGAGTTGGGCATGGGCGATGATACCATCACTACTGCCGACCAGCAGTACTCCATCGAGAAGGTGGCTTGCCTAGGTTGCTGCGCTCTTGCTCCTGTGGTGCAGATCGGCAACAAGATATTTGGACATGTTCAGCCTGGACGTGTGGCAGATGTGCTTGCAGAGTTTGAGGAGTACTGTGCTCAGCAGGCGTCGCAGGCCAAGGAACTGGATGAGACAAAGTCGCAGGGAGAGGTGCGCCTCGGTATGGAAAACTGTTGCCAGGCAAGTGGTACGGCCGAAGTGCGCGATGCTGTAGTCAAGGCATCAGGTGAGCTTGGAATAAACATCACCGTAAAACCAATATCGTGTGTGGGAGCTTGCAATCAAGTGCCTCTCATCGATATCGCAACTCCCGATGGTCGCATAGTGCGCTATCCGAATGTCAAGCCTGAGGAGGTGAAGGAGATACTTCTGCATCATTTCCGTCCAGCAAGCCGCTTGCGCCGTTTGCGCAATGCAATACTCAATCAGATTGATACCTATCACACCGACCAGACTTGGGACAACATACTTTATACTCCAGAGAAAGAACGTACGCAGGCTATCAATACCTTCTTCAATGGTCAGCATCGTATATCGACCGAAGGTTATGGCAACATGAATCCGCTTGACATTGATGAATACATCAAGTTGGGAGGATTTGAGGCATTGAAGAAGGCGTTGGTATCGATGAAGCCTGCTGAAGTCATCGATGAGGTGCTGAAAAGCGGCATCCGTGGCCGTGGTGGTGGCGGTTTCCCTTCAGGACGTAAATGGGGACTTGTTGCGGCTCAGTCGGCCGATAAGAAATATGTCATCTGCAATGGTGATGAGGGCGACCCGGGTGCGTTTATGGACCGAATTCTTCTGGAGTCTTATCCGCTCCGTGTCATAGAAGGAATGATCATCGCGGCTTATGCCGTTGGTGCCAACGAGGGTGTGTTCTATATCCGTGCAGAGTATCCACAGGCTGTAATCCGAGTGCGCAAGGCGCTTGATCTATGCCGTGAGAAGGGACTGGTGGGCGACAATGTGCTCGGCACATCGTTCTCAATCAACATACGCATCTTTGAAGGTGCCGGTGCTTTTGTATGCGGTGAGGAGACTGCTCTCATTGCCTCCATCGAAGGCAAGCGAGGATTCCCACATATCCGTCCGCCTTATCCAGCACAGTCGGGACTGTTTGGCAAGCCTACTCTTATTAATAATGTGGAGACGCTTAGCCAGATCTCGTACATCGTGTCGCATGGTGCGGATGAATATCGCAAGGTGGGAACAGAGGGTAGCGCAGGCACAAAGGTGTTTGCCCTTGCAGGTAAGGTGAACCATGGTGGTCTTATCGAAGTGCCAATGGGTACTACCTTGCGACAGATTGTGGAAGAGATAGGTGGAGGCGTTGAGAATGGAGAGACATTGAAGGCTGTTCAGACTGGCGGTCCTTCGGGAGGATGTATACCAGCTTCCCTGTGCGATGCAGAGGTAGACTTTGATGCTCTCAACAAGATGGGGGCCATCATGGGATCAGGTGGACTTGTGGTGCTGAGCGACAAGAACTGTATGGTGGACGTGGCGCGCTACTTCCTCAACTTCACATCGGGTGAGAGCTGTGGCAAGTGTACCTTCTGCCGTGTAGGTGCTCGCCGCATGCTTGATATCCTCGACCGTCTGTGTACGGGAAAGGGTAGCATGGAGGACATTGATCGCTTGGAGGAACTTGCCAACAGCGTGAAGCGTGGTGCGCTTTGCGGTCTTGGTAAGACGGCTCCAAACCCTGTGCTCAGTACTCTGCGTTATTTCCGTGAAGAGTACGAAGAGCATGTTCAGGGCATTTGCCGCACAGGTTCGTGTAAGGATATGGTGAAGCTCGTAGTGAACGATAACTGCGTGGGATGTACCAAGTGTTCGCGCTCGTGTCCTGCTGATGCAATAGAGTATAAGCCATACGAGCAGCACAGCATCGATACCGATCGCTGTACGCTTTGCGGTCTCTGCATCGATGAGTGCGATTATGATGCTATTGTCAGAATGCCATTAAAGGAGGTTAAGCTATGAAGATAAAGATAAATGGAAAAGAGGTTGAGGTCAGTGGTGAACGTCCATTGATCGAGGAACTGAAAGCTTTGGGCATTGAAACGCCAAGCATGTGCTATGCTGAAGGTGCAGAACATCAGGCTTCGTGTATGGTATGCATGGTGAAAAACCAGGCTTCAGGACAGATGATTCCTTCATGCTCGACCTACCCTGTAGAGGGTATGGACATCGATAGCGAGTCGGAGGATGTGCAGTCGCTTCGACGCTTGTCGTTGGAACTTCTGCTTTCAGACCATAGGGCTGATTGCGAAGCTCCATGTACGGTGGTTTGTCCTCATCATCTGGATGTTGCCCAGCTCATTCTGTATTATGATCGTGGTCAGATGGCTGAGGCACATGCGCTGCTGGCTTCTACGTTCGATGTTGCAGCCCTCCCTTGTGAGGATTGTAAGGCTGGATGTGAGAAGGCTTGCCGCCGTGGTACGGTGGATAGTGCGGTTGCTATACGTGACATAGTGCGTGAGGTTGCTGCCTATAAACCTAATCAGCAGGGAAGCTACGTTTCGAATGCCCGTACAGGCAAGGATGTGTTTACATCCCGCTTGGGACGATATACCGATGCCGAGAAGGAATGGCTCAAGGAGGTATATTCGCAGCAGTCGCGATGCTTGCATTGTGCTTGCGAAGGCAGAGGTAAATGCAAACTACGTGAATATGCCACACAGGCAGGTATCAAGACGCCTCGCTACGGTGTATCTTCATCATTGCCAGTCAAGGAGAATGTACACGTGGTTGCGGGATTGCACTTCGAACCAGCCAAGTGCATCCGCTGTGGCTTGTGCGTGTACAATACCAATGATGGTTTCACGTTCCAGAACCGTGGTTTCAATATGCAGGTAGTAATTCCGGAGGAGAGCAAGGCGCATGTCTCAGAGCAGATTGCCAAACTTTGTCCTACCGGAGCGCTGTATGTTTACAAAGTAAGAAGTAATAAGTAAGAGATTTTGGACATCCGAAGAGGAGAAAGAGAGAGGAAGAGTTTTATGATTTGTGATTTATATTTTATAAATGATTGTTCTATCATCTTCCTCTTCGGAGGTAAAAAAAATAATAACACCCTCTTCGGAGGCAAATAACATCCTTTTCGACGGCAAACAAATATGAATTACAAACTGTTGTTGCTTTTGTTGGTGATTATCTCGTCCTGTACCGTGGTGTCGGATATGAGCGATGATGTTCAGTCGTTGGACTGGACCATCTTCCGCTGCTCTCCATCCCTGAATGGATACACCGAGCGCACGTTGCCGGATAGTCCTACGTTGCTGTGGAGCAAGTCGACCAAGACGAGGACTGTAGCGTCACCTATCGTGTACAATTCTATTGTTTACACGCTCGATCGCAAGGGAGTGCTTCGTGCGTTTGACGAACAGGGCGACAGTAGTGTGGTATACGATTTCAAAACTCCTGTTGAGGCATCGTTTGTCGTTCAGGATTCTATCATCTATGTGGGGCGTATCGATGGCTTTGTAACAGCCCTCTCCATTCCAAGGCAGAAGGTGGTGTGGGAGTATGAGACTCTGGGACAGATATCCGGTTCGCCAAACCTGATTGAGACCGATGGACAATGCTATCTGACAGTAGGAAGCTACGATAGTAATATGTATGCGCTCGATGCACGTACTGGACGATTGATAAGCCAGTGCGAGACCGGGTACTATATCAATGGCACCGCAGCGGTGTGGAAGCAGTATACTGTGTTTGGAGGCTGCGATGCATGGGTTCGTATGATGGATATGAAGACGGGCACGATAGCCGACTCCTTGGAGCTGGATGTGTACATCCCAGCTTCGCCAGCCATAATGGGCGAATACGGTTATGTATGCGATTACAATGGTGCGGTCTACGAACTGAAGCTGGAGGGCAATCGCATTGCTTCTCATCGCAAGATTGTGGAGGTCGATGCTGATCACGCCAATGAGTCGGGCGGACTAGTCTCAATGCCAGCCGTGACTCGCGATGCTGTGTATGTACTGACTGATGAGAGGTATGTGAGTTGCTATGAGCGTTCTACGGGACAGGTGCGATGGAAGAAGATGCTGCGTGGCATCGTGGGAGAGTGCTCTCCTATCGTGTGCAACGATAAGGTGTTGGTGTGTACAAAGGACGGTCACGTCAGCATATTCGATACCTCAAGCGGCAACGAACTCTGGCATTATGATGCTGGTGAGCAGATCATTGCTTCGCCAGCAGTAGTGGCTGATAGGTTTTACATTTTAACAAGTAGAGGAACACTTTTATGCTTCAATTAAATAATATAACCAAACGTTTCCAGGACGGCGAGCGTGAACGCACAGTGCTTGATGGACTTTCGCTCACGGTGGATGATGGTGCATTCATTGCCATAACGGGCGAGTCGGGTGCAGGCAAGACGACGCTTCTCTCCATCATGGCCACATTGCTTGATGCTGATGCTGGGGTCTATACGATCGATGGCACTCCTGTTGCGTCGATGGACCTTAGTCAGGTTCGCAATAAGCAGATAGGCATCGTATTCCAGGACCATCGCTTGCTGCCTCAGTTCACCGCTGTGCAGAATGTTCTGCTACCAGTGCTTGCACAGCAGGCAGAGTGCCCTAAGGCAACTTACGAGCGTGCCTTGCAACTGATGGAATGGATGGGCATCCGTGCGCTTGAGAAGACTCCGGTTGGGGTGCTGTCGGGCGGAGAGAAGACGAGGGTTGCCATTTGCCGTGCGCTGATCAACAATCCGAAGGTGCTTCTTGCCGATGAACCTACAGGCCAGCTTGATTCGGACAATGCGCATACCATTGCATCGCTGTTCCAGAAGGTGAATAGCGAATTGCATACCACGATAGTCATGGTGACTCACTCCGACGCTATGGCATCTGTGGCACATAAGGTCTATAGACTTGAAAATGGTAAATTGGAGGTTAGAGGTTAGAGTTGAGAGGTTAGAGGTTAAAGGTTAAAGGGTAGAGGTTAGAGTTGGGGGCCTTCGGCACTCCTTTGGGTTGCTAAAGCACCGCTTCGCTACCGTCGTCGCAAGCCGAGCTCCTATTCCGCTCGGCGGTTAGAGTTGAGAGGTTATAATCGTAAACAGATAGATGAACAGAAGGTTGCTCATAAAGGAAAGTAGGACGTACTACCAGCGATATTATCGTCTGGTGGCCCTTGCTGTTGTCCTTATGATGATGGTGCTTACCGGTAGCCTTGTGTTGGGCGATTCTGTTCGTGGCACTCTCACCGATCGTGTGTCAGAACGTTTGGGTAGTGCTGAGACTATCGTTGCGACAGGAACTAACTTCATGAGCAACGACATAATGCAGAGTCCTCTCATGGCAAACGCTCGAGGATACTTGCTCGTCGATGGTTTCCTATCGGATGGTGGCCAATTGATCCCAGTCTATGTATGGGGTACTGACTGCGACTCCGTGCCTTATGGTGAGGCAATCATCAACCAACCGCTTGCGGATAAGTTGCACCTCGACTTGTCAGCATCGGCCGAAGGATGGGACGGAGCGCTTCATCTCCCTTCCCACACGCTTGTGCCTTCGGGCAGTCTGTTTGTTACGAAGAGCTATGCCACACAGATGCGCCTTCATGTGTCTGCTGTTAAGGATGTGAAGTCGGGTGGTAACCTCTTGTTGAAGAACGAACAGACGCTGCCGCTGAATGTGTTTGTCAATCGTGAGCAGTTGGCTGAGGTGATGGAGCTGGAGGGCAAGATCAACATCATAATGTCGGATGACATTCTGCAGGAGGATGCACTTGCTGAGGTTTGGACACCGGAGATGTCAGGCATACATAGCCGTGGCAACACTCTTACTACCGATCGCATATTCATTCAGGACGATATAGTACTTAAACTCAATCCCGAAGCTAAATACTTCTCATACCTGGTAAACGATATCATCAACGCTACCGACACCGTACCTTATTCATTTGTAACGGCTGTAACAGAATGGCAGGGTAGTCCTCTTACTGGGCGCGAGATGCTGTTGTCCGACTATGCTGCTGCTCATCTGCATGTAGCAAAGGGGGACTCTGTGCGTATGAGTTATTTCCTTTCGAAGGACCTGAAGCGTCTTGAGACGCGCGAACAACGTTTCCTTGTGAAGGATATTGTGCCGCTTGAGGCGCTTGTGGCTGATAGCCTGTTGCAGACGGAGTTCCCGGGATTGAGCAATGTGGAGCGCTGCACGGACTGGGATAGCGACCTACCGATTCACATGGACCGCATCCATAAGGAGGATGAGGACTTTTGGTACAAGTACCATCAGACTCCAAAGGCACTTGTGGCATACGATGCTGTGTCAGAGGATTGGGGAAGTGGATTCGGAACAGCTACTGCGCTTGTGCTGAGCGATGATGGTGCTCGGGATTTGACTATGAGCGATGCAGGAGTGATGGTTATCCATCCTCGAGAGGATGGCATCTATGCTGCTCAGCATGGCACCGATTTTTCATCGCTCTTCCTTGCTTTGGGCTTCTTCATTATACTCTCGGCTGTGCTGCTTATGCAGAATGTGCTTGAGGAAATGTATATCCAGCGTGCCGATGAGATAGGTGTCTACCGACATCTTGGGTATACGCAACAAAACATACGAGGTATGCTGATTCGCGAAGCATGTGGAGTGATAGCCGTGGCTGCTACCATCGGTGTGCTGCCAGGTGTATTATATTCCTCAGTCACTCTGTGGCTGTTGGGTAATGTGTGGAGTGGAGCCACCCATACTGAAGGGTTTGCGTTGCACTTCAGCATTGTGACTGTATTGATAAGCTGGGTGATTGGCATTGTGATTTGCCTCATCTCATTGCTGTATGTGATTAACAAACAAATAAAGCAAGGCGTATGACTATTGTACTGTTCGTGATATGTGGACTGCTATGGATTGTAGCATTCGGGGCCTTGCTTCATTATGTCATAGGTCGCAAGGCTCGCAGTGGCAGCGGTGTGTGTAGTCGCACTCAGTTGCTTTGGCAGTCGCTGCTGCATACCAGGCGCCAGCAGCTCATGGCCTATTGGTCGTTGAGCATGGGCGTGTTTACTGTCTTTGCAGTAGGACTCAATCGTCCTGATTTTACGGACTCCGATATGATTGCTCAGGCCACAGGAGGGTACGACCTTTATGCCGATTGCCGTGTGCCGGTGCAGTATGATTTGAACAATGAGGCGGTGCGCCAGAAGCTTTCTCTCACCGACCTTCCTGACAATACTCATTTCTTGCAATTCCTTCGCCATTCGGAGGATGAAGCAAGTTGTTTGAACCTCAACAAAGTGGAGACTCCTACCGTACTCGGTGTCGATATTGACTCGATGGCGGTATTCGGTCTTGCGCCTGAAGCATCGGCAAGTGCAGGTGGACCTGTGGTCTATGTCGATTCCGAATCGCTTATATGGAGCATGATGATGGAGGTTGGCGATACTATCATGTATCGTAATGCCAACGGGGTGGATGTCCCTGTAGTCATTGCAGGCACTTACCCTACTGGAGTGTTCCATGGCAATGCTATCATGGCGAACGATGATTTCCGTCGTTTGTGGCCCGATGAGAGTGGAGTAGAGGTAATGCTGGTGCGAAGCTCGGATGTTGTAGCTGCATACGATGTGCTCTCTGTGGCATTGAGCGAGTACGGACTGTCCATTCAGACCACGGAGGAAAGGATGCGTATGTTCTTTGAAGTGACTGACACCTATCTGCTCATCTTCCTCACTTTGGGCGGACTTGGTTTGCTATTGGGAGTGTTCAGCATGCTTATCATTGTAAGAAAGAACCTTACTGTGCAGCGGACTGCCATCCAGCAGTATGAAGTGTTGGGCTTCCGCCCAGAGGTCATCAGGCAGATGCTCTTGCGCGAGAATGTTGCTGTGCCTCTGTTCTCGGTCATCGTTGGTGCCATCGGTTCGGTCATCAGCATTAGTGCAAACATCGCAGGTGCAGGCGTAGGTACCTTGCTCATTGCAGCCATCAGCCTTGCTGCCTTGTGCCTGTCAGTATATTATGGAATTAAATTAATAGTAAATAAATACGTGTTATGAATAAGATTCTTTTAACCGCCGTTTTCCTTGGCGCTTCTATTGTTTCTGCAAGTGCGCAGCATGTCATGTTCAGAGGTGAGAACCATTGCGCGCATCAATCCTGACAAACTTGATGTGGTAAGCGAGTTCCGCTTCACCGATGGTTCTGGAGCATGCTTCTCACATCCTACCATCTTTGATGGTGTGATGTACATACGTCGCGGACCGGCTCTTGTAGCCTACAAGGTTAAAGGTTAAGCCGCCGAAGATGCTTGTATCAATGCGTAAAGAATTATGAATACAAATAATATGAATTAAAATAAAAGTAAGTATGAAAAAGAAATTCTATGCGGTGCTCCTCATGGGAGCTATGGTATCATGTACCAATGCGCAGGTTTCTCCAAACGGTTGGAGAGGCCCAGACCACAATGGTTATTATCCAGACAAGAACCTCCTTGCATCATGGCCAGAATCTGGTCCTGAGATGGTGTTCGAGACTCTCGATGCAGGCAAGGGCTATTCATCACCTCTTGTAGTAGGCGATAAGATCTACCTTACAGGTATGAACGAGGACGAGTCGGAGGAAGTGTTCCAGTGCTACAACCTCAAGGGCGAGAAGCAGTACACGGTTGCTTACGGCAAACCTTGGAAGCAGTCGTATCCAGAGACTCGTACCACACCAGCAGTTGCAGATGGTAAGGCATACGTGATCAGTGGTATGGGTGAGATTGTCTGCATCGATGTCAAGGATGGCAAGATTGTCTGGAAGGTCGATGGAGGTACAAAGTATGCTCGTAAGACTGGTATGTGGGGTACATCTGAGTGTCCGCTCGTTTACGATGATAAGGTCATCTATACTCCTTGTGGCGATCAGACTACAATGGTTGCACTCAACAAGAACACAGGCGAGGAGATTTGGAAGACACGTGCTCTCGGCGATATGTCAGGTTATGTGTCACCTATCATGATTGAATACAAGGGCAAGCGCCAGATTATCGGTTCTACTGCATTCAATGTAATCGGCGTAAATCCTGATAATGGTGAAATCGAATGGACATTCGACGATTGGGGACCAAAGCACACAGGTCAGAAAAGTAATTTCCAGAACATTGCTCCAAACTCTGCCCTCTATAGCGATGGAAAGATATTCTTTTGCCACGGTTACGATATCAATGGTTTCCAGCTCCAGCTTGCTGACGACCTCAAGTCTGTAACTTGCACTTGGCGCACAGAGACACTCGACACTCACCACGGTGGTTATGTGCTCGTAGGTGGCAAGATCTATGGCTCGAACTGGGTCAACAACAACGATGGTAACTGGTGCTGTATCGATTGGGAAACAGGCAAGACCGACTACGAGGAGAAGTGGGCTGGTGGTGCCGGCAAGGGTTCAATCATTGCAGCCGACAACAAGCTCTTCGCATACGATGAGCGTCGCGGTTTCGTTGGTCTTGTCAATCCAAACCCAGAAAAGTTTGATGTCGTGAGCAAGTTCCGCATCACAAAGGGTAGTGGTCCTTACTGGGCACACATGACTATCGACAATGGCATCCTCTACCTCCGCCACGGTGAAGCATTTTATGCTTTCAAGATAAAGTAACATGTCTCGACAAGAAATAGTTTTCAACTATCTCAATGCACATTCCATACCTTACACCAACTATAGCCATCCCGAGGGAAAGACCATCGAGGAGGCTAAACGTTGGTGGAAGGACGATGGATCGGTGCATTGCAAGAACCTGTTCTTTCGCAATCATAAGGGCAACAGGCATTATTTGGTTTGCTTTCATTGCGATCATGACCTTGCAATCCACGACCTTGAGGCTCGTCTCAAAGCCTCACTCGTTTCGCAAGGACTGCCTTCGTGCGGAAAACTCTCCTTCGCCTCACCCGAACGTATGCTGAAGTACCTGGGCTTGGAACCAGGCAGCGTCTCTCCCTTCGGACTCATCAACGATGCCGACCATCATGTCCATCTCTTTCTCGATGAGACTCTTCGCGATGCTCCAACCCTCTCGTTCCATCCCAACGATTGCACAGGCACAGTAGTCATCTCCAACGAAGCTTTCCACCGCTATCTCGAAAGCGTAGGCAATACGTACGAATACATAAAGTTGTACTGATCCTCCATCAGTACAACTTTTTTTGTTCTTCATAAAGTCCTAAATGTGATTTATACACCCTAAAAGTCCACTTCCCCTTCTTCTTGAAGTGCTATTGTTCCTCGTGTTCCGACATAGCCAAATAAACATTCTGCCCCTTCATTCCTATGCATCAAGAATAAAATATACTATCTTATCCAAGAAGATATACTAACCTACCTAATAATATAGTATATCTTATTCGCCGAGTGCAGTAAGGGAATGCAACATCCCGTTGTCCGATGCTACGTGAGCAAAGTAGGCAGACTGGTTCGAAGTACGGGCAAAGGATACTATTTTTCTCTATAAATTATATCACGATGTATACGACGATTGGAATGATAATTAAGGCGGTTAGGTTGCATTTTACGGACGGCGTTTTTGACTAAAAAGAAAAAAATGACGTTGCTTTTATGAATTTTTAAGAAAAATGTTTGGAATTTTCAGCAATATGACTTATCTTTGCATGTTGTAAAATTCCAATGCGTGACATAGAATACAAGATAGCATTGTTGGTGACGCAAATTAAATAGTTAAATATCCAAACTCTATATAACTGTGAAACAACCAATAGCAGCAGGAAGCGAATATTCAAAATGGATCGTCGTAGCCATTGACTTCATCCTCGTCAGTCTTATGTATTTCGTGGGTGTGAAGGTTGGTGCTATTCCTTTTGAGAAATATGGTTTGCTTTTTGCTTATTTCGCATATTTCGTATCAATTCTCATTGTTCCTCCTGTAGCACACAATCGTATGGCTACGCCTGATAAGATGGCCAACAGAGTGTTGCGTTCCGCTCTTATCATGACTGTTGTCTTCGTCGCAGAGCTGGCACTCGGGGAGTACGGCAAACTTATGCTGCTACCGATGATAGTGCACTTCCTCATGGTGTTTGTGGTGCTGATGTTCGGACGATTGCTGTCAAGAAAGATCATCAAGATGCAGCGACGCTTGGGTAAGGATAACAACAAGGTGGTGTTTGTCGGTGCGGGAGCTAACTTGGATGCGTTGTATGATAGTCTGTCGCGCGACATGAGTGATGGCGTAAGCGTGAAAGGTTATTTTGAATCACAGATTTCCAATCATCTTGGCGATAAGCTTCCTCTCCTCGGAGATGTAAAGGACGTGATACCATGGCTTGATAACAATCAGGTGGATGCGTTGTTCTGCAACCTCCCTCATAGTCGTTCGGAGGAGATATTGGAGATTATGAACTATTGCGAGAACCATCTCATACGTTTCTATTCCGTACCGAATGTGAAGAACTATGTGCATAGAGCAATGGAGGTGGAGTTTGTGGACGACATGCCAATCCTTGCTCTTCGCCGCGAACCGTTGCTTGACATTACTAACAGGATCAAGAAGCGTACGTTCGATATTCTCTTCTCTTTGTTCGTCTTGATATTCATTCTCTCGTGGCTCTCTATCATCGTGGCTATCATTATGAAGATTACTATGCCGGGACCAATCATCTTCAAGCAGAAGCGCAACGGACTGTATGGAGAAGAGTTTTGGTGCTACAAGTTCAGAAGCATGAAGGTGAATAAGGATGCTGACCGACTTCAGGCCACAAAGGATGATCCTCGCAAGACTAAGTGGGGCAATTTCATGCGTAAGACCAATATCGATGAACTTCCTCAGTTCTGGAATGTGCTCATGGGCGATATGTCGGTAGTTGGTCCTCGTCCTCACATGGTCAAACATACAGAAGAGTATGGTGCCTTGATCAATAAGTATATGGTTCGCCATTATGCTAAGCCTGGTATCACCGGATGGGCTCAGGTCACAGGTTCGCGTGGTGAGACAAGCGAGCTTTGGATGATGGAGGAGCGCATCAAGAAGGATATCTGGTACGTAGAAAACTGGAATTTTTGGCTCGACATTCGCATCGTATACATGACGGTCCGTAATGCTTTGGGCTTCGAGAAGGGAAACGCCTATTGATTTTGAATTTAATCTAATAAAAACTTAACAATATCATGAATATTTTGCTTTGCGGTGGTGCGGGCTACATTGGTTCTCACACACTCATTGAATTGGACAAGGCTGGCCACTCGGTGGTAGTAGTAGATAATCTTTATAACAGTCAGGAGGAGGCTCTCAACCGAGTATCGAAGATTCTCGGTGGTAAGGAGATTCCTTTCTATCAGGTCGATGTTCGCGACCGTGAGGGACTGACTAAGGTGTTTGATGCTCACAAGATTGATGCCGTGATTCACTTCGCAGGTCTCAAGGCAGTGGGTGAGAGTTGCGCTAAGCCACTCGAATATTACGAGAACAATATGAACGGCACATTCGTTCTTATGGACGTGATGCGCCAGCATGGATGCAAGAACATCATCTTCTCTTCATCTGCTACAGTATATGGTGATCCTGAGATTATCCCAATCACAGAGGAGTGCCCTAAGGGACAGTGTACTAATCCTTATGGCTGGACCAAGTCTATGCTTGAGCAAGTGCTGATGGATGTACATAAGGCAGATCCAGAATGGAACGTGGTTCTTCTCCGTTACTTCAACCCAATCGGTGCTCACGAGAGCGGACTCATCGGTGAGAATCCAAATGGTATTCCAAACAACCTCATGCCTTACATCACTCAGACAGCTATCGGTATCCGCCAGGAACTTGGCGTGTTCGGTGATGATTACGACACTCCTGATGGTACCGGCGTTCGTGACTATATCCACGTTGTTGACCTCGCTTGCGGTCACGTATGTGCACTCAAGGCTATCGAGGAGAAGAAGGGACTTGCCATCTACAACCTCGGTACAGGCCATGGTTACAGCGTACTCGATGTTGTCAAGGCATTTGAGAAGGCTAACGGCCTCAAGGTTCCTTATTCTATCAAGCCACGCCGTCCAGGTGACATCGCTACTTGCTATTGCAATCCAGCAAAGGCAAAGGCTGAGCTTGGTTGGGAGGCTAAGTACGGCATTGAGGAGATGTGCCGTGACTCATGGAACTTCCAGAAGAACAATCCTAACGGCTACGAGAAGTAATCTATAGAGAATATACACAGGCTGACCTATTGACCTGATTTTTTATGGCGTAGCCACATTTTTTCCGATAGGCATTTTGTGTATCCTTTGCCCTAGTGGTGGCACACCACGCTGCTGCCTGAACAACCTCGTGTCTGAAAGCTCGCTTTCAAGACAGGATGATGGGCATACAGCAGACTGGTCCGAAGGCCGGACAAAGGGTACTATTTTTCTCTATAAATCCAATACTCTTCTTGCATTACAGACTAAGTCGTAGGGTGATTAGTAGAGTGTTAGTAGGATGTTAGTAGGGTGTTTGCAAAACACCCTACTGGCTTAATGTTACATCATTCAATATGTTACGGAAATTTAGGGCTCACCAGTAAAACCATGTGTTTAACCGAATATCATCGATAACCTGTAGAGG
>JAKSLM010000042.1 GCA_024401225.1 Bacteroidaceae bacterium
ACGGACAATTCACGTTTGCCGAAGGCCTAAAAACTTTTATGGGGCATCCAATGAGGAAGAAGGTAGAAACGTGAGATTGTATTACTCTTCTTTGATCTTCTTTTCTCTTTGGATGCCCCCATCATTTATCATCGAATGATGATCTTCTTGCCACGGGAGATGTAGATGCCCGGTGGGAGGATGGAGTCGGTGATGCGGCGACCTGAGAGGTCGTAGATTGGAGCATCACGGAGGGAGGATGTCGAGGTTGCGATGTCGTCGATTGATACTGGGACAATCTTCTTGTTGATCTGACACTCGAGGAGGAGGAACTCATCGAAACCACCTACAGCATCGAGGTTGGTGAAGCTGATGATGTACTTGCCTGACTTTTCGATGGTGAAGTCGAGCTTGTACTCCTTTGCCGACTTGAGGTTGGCAGACTGGCTACCGCCGGCATTAGGTGCAGCGATGGTGGTTGCCTTCTCGGCTATGAGTGCTCCGTTGAAGTCGAGGATGCGTGTGCGGTAGCGTGGAGACTCCTTCCATGCTGCAGTGGCGAAGGTGAGGGTGTAGTTGCCTGGTTCGAGATTGAGCGGATAGGCTGACTGACGTCCGTACTCGCAACTTACCTCACGCCAGTAGAGTGCCTTACCCTGATAGCCAGTGAAACCTGCGAACACACGTGCACCAGAACCGTAGCTGTTAGGATATTGGTGGACATTATTGTCCTCCTGAGTACAGATCCAACCCTGTGGGATGGTGCCTCCGAGCACATTGGTGAAGTCGAGATTATAGACGAGAGTCATATCGCGGAAGATAGGTGCGAGGGTGACATTATCGTCTGGCATGATGAAGGTGCCATCGTCCTTAACTATCACATTGCCATGCACTACTACCCAACCGACCAATTCGTAGCCTTCGTCAGGAGTAGCGGTAAGGGTTACAGTCTCGCCCTCGGCTGCAGCATCGACATCAGCCTGTACGGTGCCATGCTCAACATCGCGGAGAGTGATGTCGTACTTCTCTGGCTCGGTGCCAGCAGGAGAGTATGTCACATTATCTATATATAGGGCGATGCCTGATGTATTGAGGACAGTGAGGGTGTTCTTGCCTGCCTTGAGAGTCTGAGTCACGGTAGTGGTGAGCCACTGGTTGGTAGCTGTCTTCTTTACAGGTGCAGGAGCGGTAGACGAGAGCTTGACAAAGATGTTGCCAGCCTTTGAGGTGTTGGTGTAGCGAATGGTGATGTCGTACTCACCTGCCTCATCGACTGTAAGTTCATGGCGAAGGGCACCAGCGGTGTTGCTGCCCATATCGGCAAATCCATTGCCTGCATGGCCTCGAACGTTAGGATACTGTCCGTAAGGATCGGTCACACAGCTGCGGATGCTCTTGAAGTCCATATCCTCAGCCTCGATGACGATAGGTCCGCGATAAGGCTCTGGCTGCTTAGGGAGTTCGAGAGGCTGGTTGCCTGCCACATCGGTAGAACGATCGGTAGCGGCACCAGAGCAGTTGATAGTCACATCAACAGGACCATTGTGCTTTACGAGGACGGTGTAGGTACCTGTTGACTCATCGTACTTTGATGCCACGGTAGCTGTAGCCTTGGCACGCTTCACGAAGGTGTAGGTAGGATCGACTGTAACACCCTTCACAACGATGGAATCGATGACCGAAGTAGTGGTATCGGAACGATAGTTGTTGAGGTAGAAGTCGATATGATCGCTATACTCACGGATGAGGGCGCTGCTGAGCTTGCCCCATGTGAGATAGAGGCTGTCGCAAGTGTTGTACTGCAGAGGAATCTCAGCCCTTGCAATCTTCTTGCGGTTCATATATGTATAAGGTGTATAGGTGACAAGCTGATTCTTGTAGCGATTGACATAGAGGTCACCCTTGCTCACCTCAGGATAATACTTGTTGAATTCGGCTACCTTCTTTGACTGAGTGCTCCAGCGTGATGTGTAGCCAGACTTCTTGACCTGTACAGGGATAGACTTGGCAAGTTCGTCACGCAGTTCGAGAGCTACAGGGATGGCACCATAGCGACCAGTCTTCTTGAAATAGCAGAAGTTGTCCATCCACTGGCCGTTGCCACGATTGAATGGGTCGGTCTGCTTGTAGAGACCATCGTAGAGGTCGCCCCATGCAGCATATTTCTGTTCATCGTTGCCTGAATTGACATCGTTGATAACCACAATCTTGGTCTTCTCAACCACTTCCTCACGAGTAGGGATGTACATCGTGCCATCGATGATCTTCTCAAACATATCGAGCCAAGCGTTGCGGAAGCTTGGGAAGATGCCCCAGTTGCGGCGAGTGTAGCCATCGACTGTTGAGTTGCTGAGGTTCTGGAAGTCCTCGGTCCAGATGAGCTCAGGTCCATCCCATACGGAACCACCATTCACACAGGTCTGCTCCATAACGGTACCGATACCAGCAGCTGTAGGATACTTCTTGCCATGCTTCTCGCCAAGAAGGGCTTCGAGCGCACCATTCCAACCGCAGTTGTCGTAACGCACACCATAGTTCTTTGCCAGACCAGAGATGTAAGGTGACCAAGTGACGCTCTCATTGTTGTAGAAGCATGAAGAAGTGGTGTACTTATAGAGCCAGAGCATGGCCTCAGGATAGTTGCGGCAAGCCTCGAGGAGGTCCTTGTTGCGCTTCATCATACCGATAGGATTGAGCGGATGGGACCAGATGTTGCCACAGAAACTGACAGTAAGGAAACCGCCATACTTATGAGCCATAGGCACGAGCTTAGCAAAGAGGGCAATACGCGATGCCTGGCTGCTTGAACTCTTATCGCCTGCCTCATCGAAGCCCCAGAACTGCTCGGCATAGTTCCAACCAAGGAAGTTAGGGAAACGCTTATAGAAGTATTCGAAGGTCTCGAGGTCGTCGTCCTGAATGTGGGTATGACCTCCACTGGCAGGCTGGCAGGTGAACCACATACCATTGTGCTGGCACACGGTACCCCATGACTTGTAGGTCTTGACTGCATTCTGCGGCATCTTGTAGACGTTCTTCTCGGTGTCGTACTGGCACGAGAGGGAGAGGTTAAGGACTACGTAGGGCTTGATGGCGTCAGGAATGAGGTCGATGATCTTCTGCGGATCGGCCTTGTTCCACACATCAACATGCACAAGCCACATTGGATGCTGAGAGTCGACTGGACGACGCTCCTGTGCTGAGGCACCAAGTGAAAAACATGAGAGAAGCACTGCAAGGAGTGCAACATAGGTAAAAGTAGCAAATCGTTTCATAAAGCGTAATTTTTCAATTTATGCTGCAAAGGTACGCAAAAAAAGCAACATCACGGTTATTGTGACGTTGCTTTTACTTTTATTTATGTTACCTTGGACCTTTTACTTCTTCTTGCCCTTAGATGACTGGTTCTGTACCTGCAGCATGATCTGTGCATAGCGGCGACCAAGCTCGCGGTAACCTTCTGCTGTGAAGTGGAGCTTATCAGGACGACCTGGGCATCCAAGTGAAGACACTACGTGGGAAGTTGGGATGACAAGCGGCATGGAAGAGATGACGCTGTTGTGGAGTGAACAGCAACCACCATCCTGCTGAGTCATCATCTCACCAATGAGAAGAGGACAATCCTCAGCCTTGAGGTTAAGGTCCTTGAGCATGCGCTCGTAAACAAGTTTCACACGCTCTGGCCAGTCGCGCTGACCGTTGTCAGTACAGCCCTGGTGAAGGAGGATGCCCTTGATGACACCTGCCTTCTGTGCCTTCTTAGCACAGTCGATGAGGCGCTGGTAAGGATGATTGTCGTACTGCTTGCAAAAGCCCTGAAGCCAACCTGCAGCACCTGCGATGTAAGCCTGCGACTTGTCCTCATCGAAGAGGTCGATGCTACAACCACCGATAGCTACGTTGATGACACCTACAGAGATCTTCTTTGGAAGCTTCTCAACCATAGTGCGACCAAAATAATCGGCTGGAGTAAGACCTGTGTTCTCACGGCAGAGAGGTGGAACGGCTACGTACCAGTTGCCCTGCTTACGGCCAGTATTGTTGAAGTCGACAGCTGCCATCATCTTGAAGCGTGAATCAAGACCTTCGAGGTCCTGAGGTTCGATGCGTGCATTACCCTCCATGTTCGACTGACCGAAGCAGAGGTAGATGTGGAAGTTAGGGTCGAACTTGGTAGGCTGAGCTATCTCGCCTGCCTTGTTGTTGCCATCGTTGTAGTTGAGAACTGAGTTCTTCTCATAGAAACTTGTTACGTTTCCCTTCTTGTCCTGAGCCGACATTGAAGTTGCGACTGCCATGAGCATTGCAACGGCACCAAGACGAATGATTGATAAATTTTTCATAAGTCAGTTGTTAGTATTATTCGATAACGAATCCACCATTAGATGGGATTGTGATGTCCATTGCAGACTTCTTGCCAATCTTGACTGTGCTTACAGCATCGTTGAGATAGAGCTGTGCTGACTGGCCAGGAGTAAGCATTGGCATGGAAACCTTGAGTTTGAGAGGTTCCTTGGTAGCATTTACACCTGCAACAATCCACTTGCCAGCCTTTGTCTGACGAGCAAGGACGATGTACTTACCTGGATAGCAGTCGATGAGCTTGACATCCTTCCACTCTACAGGTACCTTCTTCATGAAGTCGATAGCCCATGCTGGAGCATCGGTCATGTTGTTAGGTGCAACGGCGAAGTTCTGTACAGGAGTCTGGAAGAGGATAGCTGTAGCGAGTGCATAGACATCGGAAGTGATGCGCTTGCGACCACGCTTATTATCCTTTGAATAGAACTTATTGAGTGCAGAGCCACCGAAGTCCATGTTGCCCACAGCATTGCGGAGCACAGGATGGATGGTAGCGGCAAGTGCCTCGATATCATTGTCATGCTGACCGAACGAGAGGTTCTCGCTGGCACGTACTGCCTCGCACGAGATGAAGTTAGGGAACATACGCTCCCAACCACGTGGAAGTGTACAGCCGTGGAAGATGATCTCGAGTCCGTAGTCGTTGGCATCGCAGAGGATATCCTCGTACATCTGCATGGTCTGCTGCTTGTCCGAACCGATGAAGTCAATCTTCAGTCCCTTCACACCAGCCTTCTTGAGCCACGCAAACTCCTTGTGGCGATCGTTCATGCGGTGAAGTTTGCCACGAGGTCCCTGAGGAGCATCGTTCCAGTAGCCGTTGGAGTTGTACCAAAGGTAGATGTCAACATTCTTTGTCTTAGCATACTTAACGAGCTCTTCCATACGCTCATAACCGATGTTGCTATCCCAAAGGGCATCTATGAGGAGGTATTCCCAACCCATTGCTGATGCAAAGTCAACGTATTCCTTCTGCTCATCGTAGTTGCAGCTTGCATCCATACGGATGATCCAACTCCATGCCGAACGGCCATACTTGTATGTCTGGCTTGCCTCGTAGAGTGGCTTCACGAGGTCCCACATGATGGTTGTCTCAGCAAGAGGAGCAAGTGTAGTGCCTACGGTGATAGTACGCCAAGGAGTGTAGCCTGGAAGCATGATGCCCGGAGCACTCTGACCTACACCACCAAACTCTGTATCCTCAGGATAAGCGATGGTGTAGACATTGTCCTTAAACATGATGCGAGAGCCGCAGTATGAGCCATCAACGCCTGTCTCACAGAGCATTACCCATACGTTCTCAGGCTGAGCGTTCTTTGCCTTCTTGGCTGTATCGGCAGCCTTAACCTTGAAGAGTGCAGGGAATGTGTAGCCACGACCATGACCATTCTTGCCCATCTCAGCATCGTAATCATAGAAAGTCTCGTAGCTTGGAGCGGTACGGGCAAATCCTGTCTGAGGAGTCATCTGAGGACAAAGGAAGGTAGTAGTACCGAGCGGCATTGTGTAGGCAGTAGTCTCATGGTTCACAAGACATGCAAGACGGTCGCGCTGAGGATAAACCTTGTAACGGAAAGCAACATTGTTGTTGTCGACATGGAATGTGACATCGAATGCAGCCTTGCCATCCTTGGAATAAGAGAATGTCTGCTCGTTGGCAGTATAGCTGATGGATGCCTTCTTTGCATTAGCAAGGTCGTACGACTCAGAAACGGCACCCACCTCGCTTGCCTTGTCAAGCTTGAGGATGGATGTAAAATCGCCCACGGTAGTGTTAAGACCGAGAGGCGAGCTTTCGATGACAACTGTAGGACCGTAAGTCACCGAATACATAGGTACGCCTGCATCGGAGAGCGAGACATTAACCTTCAAGTTGCCATCAGGGCTAGAAACAGTCTGTGCGTTGACTGCCATCGCAGCCAACACACAGAGTGCTGATAATATAGTTTTCTTCATTTTGAAACACATTTATTACAACTTTATCTTGTACATTGAGAATGAATAAGGTGCAAGTTCTACTGTCATATTCTTTGACACCTTGACATTTTCTACTACAGGATCGATAGGATGCTTGTCGTAGTTGTTCTCATCGTCAAGCTTACCTGAGAGAGTAGTCTTCACTGCGTTTGGCTTAACAGAGAAGCGAGAAAGGTTGATTGTAGCCTTCTTTGTCTGGTCAGAGTTGTTGGCAACCTTGACATAGAGCTCGCGAGCCTTTGTGTTGAGCACAACCGACTGACCAAGGAGGTGGTTGTCGAACTCGTTTTCGCCATTAGCAAACTTCACGCAGTCGCCATAGAAATAGTTACCTGACGACTCACCGAACATCTTCTGAACATAGTAGCTGCAAGTGAAGAATGGACGCTCGTTGTCGAAGTAGATCATGTTTGGATTCCAGTTGGTGTTGTGCTTGTAAGCGAAGAGAGGAGCGTAAGATGTCATAGTGACAACATCAGCATTGCGCTCTACGTGCATGAGGTAGATTGCCTCAGCAAGAGCATCGCCCCACTGGTTCATCTGACCATGGCTGCGATCCTGAACTGAGTACTCACCGAGGTAAACCTTAGTCTTGCGAGCACGTGAGTAGTCATCGTACTGGCGATTGTCGATAAACATCTGACGAGAATCATAGTAGTGCTCATCGATGATAGGAAGATCAATCTCCTCAGCAAGCTTCCATGAGTTCTCATAGTCAGGGTTACCCTTGTGAGAACCAGGACCTGCAGTACCAACGATTACGATATTAGGATACTTCTCGAGCACCTTATTATACATATACTTGAAGCGCTCAGAGAACTCAGGAGTGATCTTCTCCTCGTTACCGATACCGAGATACTTGAGGTTGAATGGTTCTGGGTGACCTGCTGCAGCACGTACACTACCCCACTTGGTAGATGCATCGCCATTTGCCCACTCGATGAGGTCGAGAGCATCCTGTACCCACTCGTCCATCTCATCCATAGGAACAACTTCCTGTGCCTGAGTCTTCATGCCCCAGCCACCGTTGACACCCTGACAGCTTACACCGCAAGGAAGGATTGGGAGTGGCTGCATGCCCATGTCCTCACAAAGCTGGAAGTACTCGAAGTAACCAACTTCCATCGACTGGTTGTAGCCCCATGTGTTCTTGAGCGACTTACGCTGTTCCTTTGGACCTACAGTTGTCTTCCAACGGTAAGTGTCCCAGAAACCATCGCCACCACCGTGAACCACACATCCACCTGGGAAGCGCATGAACTTAGGATGGAGGGCAGCAAGAGCCTCAGCAAGATCCTTACGGATGCCGTGTCCCTTGTAAGTGTCCTGAGGAACGAGCGATACCATATCAACATCCATCTCACCCTTCTCGAGCATGAGAATCTGGAGGTTAGCATTTGGACAGTCCTCTGCTGCTGTGAGCTCGGCAGTATACTTCTGCCATTCATTATCGTATACGTTGAGAGTAGTCTCTGCAAGTACCTTTGGCTGGCGGCCTGGTGCAGCAAGAACTACACGTACAGGCTTACCCTTGCCCGATACATTACGCATGAAGATGGAGAAGTTGTACTTTGCTCCAGCCTTGACATTCATGCCATTGAAACCATCGTTCTGAAGTCCTACACCTGTCCATCCATCAAAATCATAGTAATGACCGATGCGCTCAGCATAGATGCGCATGAATGTAGGGTTGTTAGAGTGGATTGGGTGGTCAGTCTTTGCTGCAATGTAACCAGCAGAGTGACCTGGACGCTGGAAGCGCCAGTTAGTACCTGGGCCCCATCCGTCACGTACAGTTGGGTTGTACTCAAACGATCCGTTCTGAACGAGGTTGGCATTGAGACCACCATCGGCAGCGAAACTGATATCCTCAAAGAAGATACCGATAAGTTCGTCGCTTATCTGCTTTCCGCCAGCAGGTGCCTTCATCTGGGCAGAGAGAGAAAGTGAAGCAAGCATTGCTGCTCCAAAGAGAATTTTCTTCATTGTTGTATAGTGTTTTTAAGTTTTTTCTAGGTATTGGGACTATAGGAGCTATAGATTCCAGAAGTTCAAGAGGAAGCAGAAGTTCTGGAATCCATAGCAGCTCGCCTTTATTAATTAATAAGGTATATCTTGTCTACACCGTTGTAAGTACAAGTGACTACAGCACGACCATCAGCAATCTTACCTACCTTGTAAGTTACGGCAGGATCAGAAGGCTTAACCTCGATGCGAGAGTTGTCTGTGAGGCGACCGTAGATCTGGTAGCGATTGACGCGTGTATAACCATTCTGGTTTGTAGAGAAGATAGCGGTATTGGACATCACGAGTGGAGTACCATCAACAAGGATGCTTACTGTAGGAACTACAGGACGCTTGCACTCCTTGCCATCCTTTGAGAAACCGATGCCGTGGATATCTACAAGTCCGCGAGGACGCTGTGGACCCTGCTGGCGCTGGCCACCGAAGCGTGGCTGTTCCTGCTGCTGCACCTCAGGACCTTCTACCACGAGGTAGATAGCATGCTTGCCTGTGAGACCTTCGACTGCAGGTACTGCTACGCTGAGCTGTACTGGCTGTGCCGACTGACCGAAACCGCCAAAACCACGCTGTGGCATCTGAGCAGCAGGTACATCGATGACGGCAATCTCCTTACCATTCCAGGTGCTGTTGGCATATGGGCCATCGAGCATTACATGGATCTTGCAAGCCTGAGCGCCTGGAGTGAGGTTGATGTTGAACTTTGTGTTGTCACCCTTCTTTGTGCCTTCGAATGCCTTACATCCCTTCGAATCCTTAGCAAGACCACCGAAGCCGAAGTACTTCCAACCTACGATGGCACCATTCTTAAGACCTGCGATGTCCATCGAATTGTTCCATACGTCCCAGTTGTCCTGCATGGCGTTATTGTCGTTGATGTAGCAAGCGATACCTGCAGAATAGTATGCATAAGGATTGAGGCCATAGATCTGGAAACCTTCAGAAGTAACCTCTGCACCTGTGTAATGATCGCCGTTTGAAGCCTTTGCCGACCATTCGTTACCCTTGACATAAGGATCGTAACCAATGATGCGAACCTTACCGCCCTGTGCTACAGGCTTCTTGTCCCACTCGATCTTGACAGGAGCAACCATTGTCTGACGAGCATTTCCAAAGCCACGTGGTGGACGGTGATAGAACACGTACCACTGGCCGTTGATCTCCTGAAGCGAACCGTGAGTATTGTGAGCGAAGTTGGTGGTTGTAAGCTTAGAGCCATCCTCATTGAGAACTACACCACGTGAATCAACGAGTACACCACCCGAACGCCAAGGACCAAGCGGGCTGTCACCGAAGGCATAGCGGAGGGCAGAGTTGGTAGATCCAAGACCATAGTCAGGGCCTGAATAGCCCGAGAATACCATCACGTACTTGTTGCCTACCTGACGGATAGATGAAGCCTCGAAGAAGTTGAACTCACCAGGGTTCTGTCCCTTATAGAGTGCAGGATATTCTGTGCCCTTAGGGTCACGAACCTCGCCGTAGCGTGATGAAGCAGGAATGAAATAGTCGCGGATATCAGTACCTGGTCGTACTGAATACATTGTGTTCTGATCCAACTCAGCAGCTGTAGAGTGCTGGAAACCGTAGAACACGTATGCACGGAATCCCTTATCGTAGTCCTTATCCTTCTTGTCTGTAATATTCTCAATGAACACCGATGGGTCGAAGTCGATCATCGAACCTGGCAAGCATGAGCGTCCATCCTCTGTGAGGTTGATGGCCTTGAATGGTCCGTTTGGACGATCGCCCTTACATACTGTTGGCACACGGCGATTGCCACGAGAGTGTGGATAGAGGTAATAAGTCTTCTTACCTGTAGTCTTATCCTTCACCTCTACAAGGTCAGGAGCAAACATTGTGTCCCACTGGCCATCGACATAGTGAGTGAAGAGAGCGCCCTCATCACGCCACTGGCTGAGATCCTCGACCGGTGCTGACCACATGCGGATGTCTGGACCGCAATAGTCGGTGTTCTTCAAGTCGTGAGAACCGATGATGTAAGCACGATACTTGCCAGGATTGTCAGGATCCTCAAACACTCGAGGCTCGCCATCTGGCACATGTTCCCAAAGTGGGAGATAAGGGTTCTGGGCATTTGCTGCCAATGCCCCTAATAATAGAGATGCAGCAAGGAAAAGTTTTTTCATGATTTGTTTAGGTAATATATTTATTGTACACGTTTTTTCAATCACAGTAGGTCATGAATATCCAATCAAGATGATAGGAAAAAGCTTTGACGTGTTTATTTTCGTGCAAAGATAAACAAAAATACCAGTATTTCGTTATATCTATGTTTCTATTTGTTTAATTTTTGTTACATTAGCGACTAAAAGGACAATTGTACAACACTTTGCCACCCTTTCATGACACAACACAGCAAAGGGGCAAGGATGATTTTGCATATTCATCCCTACCCCTTTGTTATTTATATAAGGTGTAATTTAGTACGTTTAGACGGTTTATCGATTAGACGGTTAAACGATTAGTCGATTAAACGATTATTCGATTAGACGGTTAGTCGGTTAGGCCCCTCCATTACTTCTTGATGTACTTCTTGCCGTTCTTGATGATCATGCCCTTGTAGTTGGCATCAACACGCTGACCTGCGATGTTGAAGATTGCATCAGACGACTGCTGCGACTTAACGTCAGAGATGGAAGAAGCAACGAGCATGGTTGCGTTGAGCTGGTCGATAGCTGCAAGGTACTGCTCATAGGTAGTAGCTGGTGTGTCCCAGATTTCGACAGCATAGATCATAGCACTACGAACATCGGCATCAGTATCCTCATACTTCTGTGCCTCTGCGATGAGGTCAAACATTGCATCAACAACGTCACCCATGCTCTTGAACTTATAGTAAACTGGAGTAGCGCTATTGGCAGTAGCATTACCATCAAGGTAAAGACCAGTACCAGCATTCATGAGAGCATAGCCATCGTCACCTGGTTCGATGTACCATACAGCTCCGTTCTTAATGTCCTGACCGAACTGGTTCTTAAGACCAAGGACAAAGCTGCACCAACCGTCTGCTGGCTGAGAGTTGAGATAACCCGGGTCTTCCCAGATTGTGTAAGCCTCACCGGCAGCATTGTATGTACGAAGCAGGAAGCCGTCCTTGATGTCGTCAGACGCATCTGGATTGTTTGCAAGACTCTCGAGCTTGAATGATGTCCAAACATTCGACTTTGCATACGCTATTGAATATGTGTCATAACCGAGATTCTGGGCATCAGGTCCATAAAGTGCCTTTCCGTCCTTCACGATGGCAAATGCTGTCTCGCCGCTACGAACATTCTTGATAGTAAGATCCTTGTAAGGAACCAACTGTGCGTTTGCAAATATGACTACAAACAAGAACAATGATGAGAGTAAAAATTTCTTCATATTCAAATGATTTAATTAATAATTGCTTTGCGATAATGTGAGGGAAGATGGGCAGCCATCGTATCGCCTCACGGTAAAATCATACGCAAAGATAACAAATCACATCCACAATCCACCTATAATCCCCCCACATTTTTATATATATTAGCAAACTTTGACGCATTATGTAACATTACCTAAAATAAATGACGCATTGAAATGGCAAATATTCGGGCAGAAAGGCTTAACTTTGCAAAAATTATTCTAATTACTAATCGCTACTTAAACATGAAACTACTTTATGGACTCGTAGCACTCATGATGGCTACGAATGTACAGGCACAAGACAAGCTGTACAACGACGAATTCCCATTGGGCGATGTCACCCTGCTCGACGGACCGCTGAAGAAGGCACGCGACCTGAACATCGAGACCTTGCTCAAGTATGACTGCGACCGCCTTCTTGCACCTTATCGCAAGGAAGCAGGTTTGCAACCTAAAGCCAAGACCTACCCTAACTGGGACGGACTTGATGGCCACGTAGGAGGTCACTACCTCACAGCAATGGCTATCAACGCAGCAACAGGCAACGAGGAGTGCCGCACACGAATGGAGTACATCATCAGCGAACTGGAAGAATGCGTGAAGGCAAACAACCAGAACCATCCGGAATGGGGAAAGGACTACATCGGCGGTATGCCTAACAGCGCCAACATCTGGAAGAACTTCAAGAAGGGCGACTTCGGCGTATACAATGGATCATGGGCACCTTTCTACAATCTTCACAAGATGTATGCCGGCTTGCGCGACGCATGGCTGTACTGCGGCAACGAGAAGGCAGAGACACTCTTCCTCCAGTTCTGCGACTGGGCTATATTCATCACCGAGAATCTGAGCGACGACCAGATGGAGCGCATGCTGGGCAATGAGCATGGAGGTATGAACGAGGTTCTTGCCGATGCATATGCCATCACAAAGGAGCAGAAATACATGGATTGTGCAAAGCGATTCTCGCACAAGCGCCTCTTCACGCCAATGTCGCAGCACGTGGATTGCCTTGACAATATGCACGCCAACACTCAGGTGCCAAAGGTGGTCGGCTTTGAGCGCATCGCCGAACTCACAGGCGATGAGGCCTACCACAATGCCAGCCTTTACTTCTGGGATGTGGTGACAAGAGACCGTTCGCTTGCATTCGGCGGAAACAGCCGTCGCGAGCACTTCCCAAGCAAGGATGCATGCATGGACTTCATCAACGACATCGATGGCCCAGAGAGCTGCAACACAAACAATATGCTCAAGCTCACCGAGGATTTGCATCGTGCCAACCCACAGGCTGAGTATGCCGACTACTACGAACTTGCTACATTCAACCACATCCTCTCCACTCAGCATCCTGAGCACGGTGGCTACGTGTACTTCACTCCTGCACGCCCTCGCCATTACCGCAACTATTCTGCACCTAACGAGGCCATGTGGTGCTGCGTCGGTACCGGTATGGAAAATCATGGCAAGTACGGACAGTTCATCTACACTCATGCAGGCAATGCTCTGTACGTCAATCTCTATACTGCATCCGAGCTCCGTTGGAAGGAGAAAGGCGTCACGCTTCGTCAGGAGACTGCCTTCCCTTACTCCGAGAGCAGCAAGATAACCATCGCTGAAGGCAAGGGCGACTTCAAGCTCCTCGTCCGCTACCCAGGATGGGTGAAGGCTGGCGACTTCAAGGTCACGGTCAATGGCAAGGCTGTAGACCTCGTAAGCGGTCCTTCGTCGTACGTATGCATCGACCGTAAGTGGAAGAAGGGCGACGTGGTCGACGTGACATTCCCTATGCACAACTCCATCAAGTACCTGCCTAACGAACCACAGTACATCGCACTCATGCACGGTCCTATCCTCCTTGGTATGAAGACTGGCACCGAGGACCTTCACCATCTCATTGCCGACGACAGCCGCTTCGGACAGTATGCAGGTGGAAAGAAGCTGCCTATCGACAAGGCGCCTATCCTCATCAACAGCAATATCGAAGGCATAGCCGACCAGTTGCAGCCTATCGCAGGCAAGCCTCTCCACTTCACTCTCTCCACTCGCATGGAGAACAAGATCGATGGTGAGATCCAGCCATTCTTCGAGATTCACGATTCGCGCTACATGATGTACTGGCTCGCCCTCACCGACAAGACCTACAAGGACTACATAGAGCAGATTGCCAAGGACGAGGCTGAGCGCCAGCAGCTCGAAGCCAACACTACCGACAAGGTTCAGCCAGGCGAGCAGCAGCCTGAGACCGACCATAAGATGGAGACCGACCAGTCGCGCACAGGCAACACCAACGACATCTTCTTCCGCGATGCAAGCGATGGCCACTACTTCAGCTACCTGATGCAGACGGCTGGCGAGACCAACCTTCGCCTCAAGCTCAAGTACTGGGGTGTCGGCGACTGGAAGACAAGCGAGTTCGACATCTTCGTCGACGATGTACTCGTCAAGACGGTCAACAACACCAAGAAGTGGCGAGTATCGGAATTCAAGAGCGAGGACTATGAGATTCCTGCCGATGTCCTGAAGGGAAAGACTCAGGTACGAGTGAAGTTCGTAGCTCACAAGGGCCGTCAGATTGGTGAGATCTACGAAGTAAGACTTGTAAAATAATTCAACTTTCGCAAGTTCGCTAATGCATTATGTTATAGATTTTTATTGAGATTTTCGTTCGGATTTCGAGGAGCGTAGCGACGATCCCCCCAAAAAATACTCCCGAAAAGCGAGGAATTCGAGCGTATTTTTAATTGAGATTTTAGTTGTAGATTATAGTGAAGAAAAAAATCTTAAACCAACATCCTTACAAAAAATGCGCTCCAGTTCGTCGCTTTTGAGAAGGATTTTATTCGGGATCGCCCTTTCGGGCTCGACATCTTAACGAAAATCTTTATAAAAATCTAAAACTATTAACATGCGAAAGTTGAATAAAATAATTAAAACCAAAAACGACACAAAAACCGCAAAAGCATCACGTTTTTGCGGTTTTTGCAATGTTATGTATCACGAAAATGCACGCATGACACAAAATTGAAAGTCGCTGAACGATATGTTACAACGAAAAATTTACAATTGCCGTACCTTTGCAGTGCAATTAAAAAATAGATTTTAATCACAAGTTGATTAGTTAGGTTAATTATAGTTAGGTTAATAGTTAGGCCGAGTCAATGTCGTGATGATATGGACAGAGGCAAAGAATTAAATCGAGGTTATGTCAAAGTGATTTTGGCATAGCCTCTTTTCTTGCTTTTCACCTTAATAACGTAATTACTCTTGTATCTTTGTTTTTGCCTTCGGCGAACGAAAATTTGCCGTAAATTATCCGCAAATTTATTCGTAAATTCTGTATTCTTGCTTTAAAAGAAAAATTCACGGAACAATTCGCGGGCAATTTACGACAAATTCACGTTCTAAAAAAAATAAACATTTGGGAGGTACCAGAGTAGTCACTTTTTAAAACACAATGCCACCAAAACCCAGCAACGGATAATGGTGGCACAATAGTGTATGAGTGGGAAATATATTACTTCACTACGAAGTCGATAGTCTGGAGATCCTTATCCATCGATGAGCAACCGTACATGATCTGATAGCGACCTGGACGTGTAGAGAGCTCGTCGATTGATGGGTCGTAGTATTCGAACGATTCGGCATCGAGCGTGATGGTAGCCTTGGCAGTCTTGCCTGGCTCAACTTTCACCTTGTCGAAGCCCTTGAGCGACTTGATTGGAGCATCAGCATAGTCGAGAGCCTTCACGTACACCTGAACTATCTCCTCGCCCTCGCGGCTGCCTGTGTTAGTCACAGGAACGGTGAGAGTCACCTTCTGGCTTGCGAGATTCTTGGCACGTGAGTCGAGAGCCTTCTTCGAGAGCTTGCCCTTGCCGTATTCGAACGATGTGTACGACATTCCATAGCCGAACGCATAGAGCGGAGTGCCACGGAAGTAGCGGTAAGTGCGGTTGTCCATGCTGTAGTCGAGGAAGTCTGGCAGATCGTCGTTCGAAGTGTAGAATGTGACAGGGAGCTTGCCCGATGGGTTGTAGTCGCCGAAGATGACATCAGCAAGAGCCTGTGCACCACCCTGACCTGCATACCATGCCTGGATGAGAGCGTCGTACTGATCCTCCACGCTGCCGAATGCGATAGCCGAACCCGAGCAGTTGACCATCACTACTGGCTTGCCTATGGCGCGCATAGCCTGGAGAAGGCGCTGCTGTACCTTTGGAAGTTCGATGTCGGCCTTGTCGCCACCCTCACCTTCCATGCGAGCAGAGATACCACCTATCACGATGATGGCATCAGCCTGCTTCACGTCGGCTGCGATGTCAGTAAAGTCGACAAGCTTGCGCTCGCATATCTCACCACGGAACATGGCGAAGTTGCCATCACCGCGCTTGTACACGATCTCAATGTCGTATGTCTCGCCAGCCTTGACAGCAAACGACTTGTAGTTGGCAGCACCACGGCGTCCGAAACCGCCACGACCGCCACCAGCCTTGCCTTCTTCCACTACCTGACCGTTGACCTTGAGCACGAAGCCATTGTCGGTCGAGAGCGAATACTTCATTTCGCCGGTGAAGTCAGCCTTGTACTTACCAGTCACACGGAGTGAGAGATTGTCAGTACTGATGCCCTGAGCAAAGCCCCAACCGCCGAATGTAGAGAAATTCAGCTCCTTGTAGTAGCCAGTCACGTCAGGATTGCCGTTCAGTTCCTTGTTGTTCCAGAACTCTACAAACACGCCCTGACCATCGTTGAAGTCAGCGAGGTGGTTGATAGTATTGTACTCGTCAGCGAGCGTACAAGCCTTGTGGTAGATGACCTTAGCACCTGGCACAGCGTTCTTGATACCCTCGAGAAGTGAGTGCTTATGATTGTCGGTAGGAGTGCCGCCGTAGTTACCATTGAGGAGTTCCACATCGTCAGCATTAGGACCTACCACGGCGATAGTCTTGATATCCTTCGAGAGAGGGAGAATGCCATTGTTCTTCAGCAGCACCATCGACTCGCGGGCAGCCTGGGTAGCAAGGTCGTTGTTCGATTCGCTACTGATCACCTCAGGACCGAGGTTAGCCCATGGAATCTGATCGGCAGGGTCGAACATACCGAGCTCGAAGCGTCCCATGAGAGTCTTGCGAAGGTGATCGTCGAGAGTTGACTCCTGGATCAATCCCTTCTCCAAAGCCTCAGTAAGCACCATGAACACCTTACCACACTCGAGGTCAGTACCGTTGAGCACAGCATCGACCGAAGCCGAGAGAGGATCAGGGTGAGTCTCGTGCTGACCCTTGTTGTAGAAGTTGTTGATGGCATCGCAGTCAGTAAGCACGATGGCATCGTAGCCCCACTTGCGGCGCAGGATGTCGACGAGCAGGCGGTCGCTTGTACAGCAAGGCTTGCCCTCGTAGCGGTTGTAGGCACACATCACCTCACGCACGTTGGCCTTCTTCACCAGCGCCTTGAATGCAGGGAGGTAAGTCTCCCAGAGGTCGCGCATCGATACCGAGGCATTGTATGTGTGGCGCAGAGGCTCAGGACCGCTGTGTACGGCATAGTGCTTTGCGCAGGCATGAGTCTTGAAATACTTATCGTCGTTGCCCTGCATACCGAGCACCGTCTGCACACCGAGCACAGCATTGAGGTATGGGTCCTCACCGCAAGTCTCCTGACCACGTCCCCAGCGAGGATCGCGGAATATGTTGACGTTAGGGCACCAGAATGTCAGCTCCGGATTGCCAGGATAGTAAGTCACGCCCATTGGCACGTTGAACACATTGTGGTCAGAGCGGTTCCAGTTGGCACGAGCCTCGTCCGACACGGTCGAGAATACATCGTACATCAGCTTCTCGCTGAAGGCGGCAGCCATACCGATAGGCTGTGGGTAGACAGTATATCCGCCCTGGCGCACACCGTGGCAAGCCTCGCTCCACCAGTTGTATGAAGGGATGCCGAGACGGTCCACCGACACCGACTTGTTCATCATCAGTCCCACCTTCTCCTCAGGCGTGAGCAGCGAGATGAGATTCTCCACGCGCTCCTCGTTCGAGAGCTTAGGATTCTGGAATGGGTACTTGTGGTCCTCATCGACAAATGCGAGAGGCTGAGCATTCACTACAGCCTTGGCCGAGAGCGAACCCAGCGTATTGCCATTGGCATCGATCAGCTCCACGCTGCGGTAAGTCTTGCCCGAAGCGCCCGATGGCGAGAACGCCACCATCACCTTAGCCACGTCGCCCGGCTTCACGATGTCGGCCGAGTAGACAGCCTTGATGCATTCACAACTTGGGATGGACTTCTTGATCACGACGTCCGTCTTCGAATCGTTGCGGAACGTGAACGTGTGGCACACCGTGCCGTCGACAGCGTCGATCGTTCCGAAGTCCCATTCGTAATCGTCGAACGAGACCGCACTTCTCCTCGTCTGAGCCGAGAGAGAAGACGTAATGAGCAAACCGCTCATCAAGATAGGAATTAGTTTCTTCATGTTTTATGTAAAAAGTTTGTATAAGTAAATGTCGTTATTTCGTATTCGCACGGCAAAGGTACGCAATTTATTATATATAAGGTGTAATAATTAGGAAAATAATCAACCATCGCACGTCCATCCTCGTTACAATTCCTTTAGAAAATGAAACATTTTCGTCTAACTTGCTTTTGCACCATTATTTACAGCATTAGCGCCAGATGTTAAACATGCTCTGCAAATAATGCCGTACCTTTGCACCAGAAACGAGAAAGGGGCATGGCCGATGCCAAACACCCCGCCTCAATTCATCCCATTCCAATCCGACATAGCACTCCAAGCTTTTCCGATATACAAAATTAGATCGTTAAGTAGCGTTTTTTTCAATAATTAGATTAAAAAGAAGACAGCGACCTGTCGCGAGATAGCATCCGCTGCACAAACAATCCCATTGCATCGACATGGTGCAATGGGATTTGTGTGTTTCATGGCTGCTTTCAGATCCATCATAGGCGCCGTGTTTTTGCATCCAAAGAAAAAGTTATCGCGAAGCGGTTCTTTCCGAGAAAGCGCCAAGGCGATGAGGCAAGGCAAGAACATTGTTTGTCCCGAATTATAGAATTAGAGAAACTTGTGACATTTTGAATTCTTTTGAATTGCGCTCAGCGCTTTGAATGCCGTCCGGATGGCTGAGTCCTCGCAAGGACTTTCTCAAATCCCACAAAATTCAAGCACATGTACGTAAAAAAAATTCTCGAATCCTCTAATTCGGGATTAAAAAATCTTCTTTTCTCTTTTTCCTCTTCGGATGTCCCAATTCCCCCTCCGCATGGCCCACTCCCCCTAACGGGGGAGGTGCCCGAAGGGCGGAGAGGGTCTTGAGAGGGTCTTGGGTCCGGTCTTGCTTTTAAATCTTCACCGTAGGCACACCATGCTTCTGAGCCTTGATGACTGCCGAAGTAGTCTTCTTGTTGGTAACAAGATTGTACTCAGCATTGCGTACGAGACCCTTGAGGCGCGAGCTTGGAGTCCAACAACCCGAGATCGACTTGATGTTGATCGAAGGATTGTACTCAGCAAGACTGTCAGCAGGCTTCTGAGTCATGCGGAGCCAGAACGTACCGAGGTCGCCGAGATTCACGCGATTGCCAGCAAGCACCTGCTCACGGATACAGTCGCATGCCATGGTAAGGATAGCGAGAATGTCGCCCTTCGAATACACGCAACCATGTGAAGTGATGTGCTCAGCAAACTTCTCGAGATCGAGAGTCTCCTTCACCTGGAACGAGCCGTACGCCTTCATCACGGCATTCTCCACGAGTTCTACATCCTCAGCAGCAGGCTCCTGCTCTGCCTTCTTTGCAGCCGCGATACGCGACTTCGCCTTGTTGACTTCAGTGACACGTTCTGCCACTTTCATTGAAATACTGTAATTGATCATTTTGTGTTTGTGTTGTTAATGTGTTTATGATCCTTGTCGAGGGACTTGGGTAAAGGCCTCAGCTTCACTTCCCTTTCAACACTACAAAGATACGAAAAATATTTGAATTACAGAAATATACAGCGTTAAAATACTCTAATTTCATCCTTGTAATAAGGAACAAATCTCCTTGCAAGAAAACAGCTAACTCCTTGCAATGATTTGCCCAACTCCTTGCAAGGAGTCGGGCAAAACATTGCAAGGAGTCAGGCAAAACGTTATAAGGTTTTAGTCGAAATGGTATACACTTTGGGGTGAAAGTGTATAAGGTTTCAGCTGAAATGGTATAGACTTTTGGGTAAAAGTGTATGCCATTTTAATGGATTAGGTATAGGTTTTGGAATATTGGAATGCTTTTGGAATGGCATTGGAATGTTTTTCAAAAGCGCTAAGGCTTTAATTTTCTTTATATTACACTTGAATATGCTTCATTTATTCCAAAATTCCAATAGAATTTAAGGTTGAAAAGGAATGAAGAGATAAAGAAACAACATAAAAGTAAACACATAGGTTTTTAGGTGGAACTTTTGGAATGTTGGAATTTTATATTTATCATATTTCCTCTTCTCTTTCGGTTATTTTCAAAATAACTTTTCCTTTTAATCTCTATAAAAAATGCATATTCTACACATATACAATCTTATACCAGAGAATGAATGCAAAAATTTGAGGAAATATAAAAAATCTACACAATGAAGAAACTCTTGCATAGTGCATTAAGACAATATGCACACTTGTACCTTTAAAAAATACAAATAATCGAAGAAATATTTGTGTATTTCATAAAATATCGCTAAATTTGCAGCATCAATCATATTCTAACAAAAACAGAACCATTGCATGGAAGTAAAGTTTAAGATAAGATCCGCAAAGCAGTTCGCCACGAAGCTCTCTGCCCGCATTCAAAAGAGCGGCCGACTGGGCTTCGGAGAGAAGGAACGCCAGCTGATGAATCTCGAAGATGGGGTTTACGTGACCTTCGTCTCCACACTGGAGGACGCGGCTGCTACCCATCTCGTAATCAAGCGAGAGGCTGACGAGGATGCTTTTGTATTGAAGAAAGGAAACACAAACTACCCTTTCCTGGAGACGAAGCAGCTCTTCGACTTTTTCGGCCTCGACTACGTCAACCAGACTATGTACTACGATCTGACTCGTGAAAGCGAACTTGACGATGAGCTTAAAGGCGAGGTGTATCGGGTATGCGTGAGAATTAACGACAAAAACAACTCAACCGACGAGGAGAAATAAAAACATGAAGATATAACAGAGTAAAGGACAAAAAAGCCCTGATCGTTGGCAGACGACCAGAGCTAGTACGGTTTTGGCTGACGATGTGAGAACCGAAGTCCTGACAAAGAGCCTCTATGAGTTTCCTCAAACTTTACCAAGAGGCAAAGTTAAGCATATCGCTTGTATTTTGCTGAGGAAAAACACAAAAATCGTCACTTTATTTTTATTTATTAACAAAAGGCACCCCTTATATATATAATAAGGTGTCAATTTGATAACGCAGAATTTAATACAAAGTCTATCATTATAATGAATGTAATAGAACAAATTCTACAAAAAACTAATGGCGGTCGCGATCTCATCGTCGAATGTTATCCCGTGTTTTCAGGAATTAAGGATGACATGATGGCAAAGCTTCGCAGCGACGAAAAAGTACCGTCAGCACACATACACAAAGTAAACGGCCGACACATCCTAAAGGATTTCGGCGACGGCAAGAAAGGCATGGATGGCATCAGCGTATTTGCACAAACACACGGAATATCGCGCGAAGAAGCCATCAAGCAGCTTGCAAAACGATATTGCGACAATGATTTCCGTCACAGTCCGATCGGTCCAGCATTCGATACTCGTCCACTCTCTGGCACAATGAAACAGGGAGAAAGAAAATACGAGTACAAACAGAGCTTCACCCCAGAAGAACTCCGACTGCTCGCTCCTAAAGCAACCGAGGCTGACGTGACATCGTTAGGCTGGCACAGCGTGGCGCAGACCATTGTTTGCAAGGACGACAAAGAAATCGTAATCAAGTCGACACCATCCTATCCAATCTTTGCCCGCGACCTGCACGACAGCACTACTGGCGATATCATTGGTCACAAGATATACCAGCCTCGCTACCAGAGCAAAGGCGACGGCAAAAACTACAAATTCAGCTACAGCCCTTCAGGCATGCAGCTCGGATCGTACGTTCACGGACTCTATGAGCTGGAGCGCGACAAAAAGGAGGGCAACAAGCAGGTGGACGTAATCATCTGCTCTGGCGAGCGTGATGCCATAGTGGCTAAGTCAATGGGCTATGCACCTATATGGTTCAACAGCGAGACGAAGGAGTTTCCAAGCGACATAATCACCAAGCTGAAAGAACTCGCAAATCGCATCTACTACATCCCCGACATCGACGCTACGGGAAGAAACATGGGAATGGAAAACATCAAGCGCTTTCCTGAACTGATCTGCGTATGGCTGCCAGAGGACATGAAACAGCGCAAAGGTGACCAGCACAAACCATGCAAGGATCTTCGCGACTGGGCAGAAACTCATCGCAGCAAGAAGGAATTCGCCAACCTGCTCAACACCGGGAAGAGATACCAGTTCTGGGACTTCACAGATAAGGGCAAGCCATTTCTCGTCCCAGACTCATTGCTATACTTCCTTACCATAAATGGATTCTGGCGCATGAAAAATAGCGTGACCGACGAATACGAATTCATTCATATCGACGGGCACATAGTTAAGCAGGTCAGCCCAGAGGACATACGACGATTCGTCGTGGAATGGGCAGCCAACCTGCCACCTTTCGTCCGCGATCTTATATACAAAGGACGAAAGAACGCCATTGAGCAGTATAAGGACCTTGCAGTAATCGATATTGACTTCAAAAGTGCAACCACAAACTCTCAGGCGTTCTGCTTTCAGAACAAGCAGATCATGGTGACCGATGAGTCTATATACGAAATCGACAAGGACTCCGAGGTATTCTTTCTGGAGAAGAAAGTCATCAAGCACGACATCACCCTCCTGCCACCAATGTTCGAATACGAGGAATACACCGACAGCAAAGGGATGCGTTCGTTCAGCATCTTGCCACGTACCGACAAATGCAAGCTATTCCACGTTCTCATCCGCACCAGCATGATCCATTGGCAAAAAACAGAAAGCAGCGAACTGACCGAAGCTGAAGATATGGAGGAAAACAAATCGCTGGCAGCAAAAATGTTTGCCATAGGACATCTGACACATCGACACAGAGAAAAGACCAGAGACTGGGCACCTATGCTGACGGACAACAACACAGACATCGAGAGCAAAGTGGCTGAAGGCGGCAGCGCAAAAAGCTTCTTGTTCACCGACGTACTGCCAAACTGCGGATACGAGGTCGTAAAATACGTTTCGAAGAAGAAAAATCCGCTTGAGGATGACTTTATGCTTGACCAAGTGACGCCTTCCACCGACGTCTTCTACGTCGACGAATGCCCTGACCGATTTGAATTCGACAAGCTCAACGCATACATAACCGACTCATTCATCGTCAACAAGAAGAACAAGTCGAGATTCACAATTCCATACAAGCAAGCGCCAAAGATCTCATTCATCACAAACCATGCGATACACGACTTTGGAGGATCAGCAGCACGCCGTCACATGTATCTCACATACAGCGACTACTTCCATTATGCCAGTCCTACTAACGGGTTCACATTCAGCCGCACCATACGTGATGAGATAGGCATGGTGCTGATGGGCGATGACTATCCAGAGGAAGACTGGAACCGCGACCTGAACTTCATCCTGCAGTGTGAACAGTTTTACCTTCACGCCGTATCAGTGCTTAACGACAAGATAACCCCAGAACTGGATGACATACTGCGCCGTCACAACAGCACCGAATACACCGAAGCGTTTGACGGCTGGGCAACGAACTACTTCGACAACCCTTCGCATCTCAACTGCAGCATCGTAATTGATCTAATGGTAAATGATTACAACAATGATCATTTTCCACATATTGAGAAAAACGAACTAAAGCGTCAGCTCAAAGCCTGGGTAGCGTGTCAGGAAGGAATGGAGTTCAACCCTCTCGACAAATGTAACGAAAAGAAATGCCGTCGCATCAAGTGTACATTCCAAGGCAAAAACTCCGAAAAGATTCACATTGCATGTTCGCCGAAAAGCATACCTGTATAAAAAAAAGCAGGATTCGCGGTTTTTCCTATAAATATTATTAAATAAGGTGTTAAATCTGGCGATTTC
>JAKSLM010000043.1 GCA_024401225.1 Bacteroidaceae bacterium
AGTTGGCGGTGAAAGGAGTAGAAGGATGACCTATGCCATACGATTACTCCTCACAGGTGCCTGTTGTATCCTTCTTATCGGCTGCCGTACAGCGAAACAAAGAGAGGATGCGACGAATGCGTTGGTGGCTCATGTGGCATGCTCAGCTGATAGCGTGGTGCACACTCTTGACTTTCAGTTTGATGAGCTGGACTATTGGCTGGATGGCATGTGCAGCGATATGGACTCTGCTGCGCTGCCAGGGCAGGGTGTGAAGCACATCCGCATCAGGAATGGTACACTAAATAGCCAGGCGAGCGAGGCACGACTCTCGTACGATGATTACAAGTCGAATGTTGAATCCACACACAAGGCGAGGGATCAACCGAGCACGCAGGTGAGCTTCAACTATATGGTGGCAATCCTTCTGCTCCTGCTCTTGTTGATCACGATAGTACGCATAAGGCTCCTGACACGTTGATGTCGGGAGCCTTATGCTATGTATAATGAGTAATCCATGTAGGACCATAAAGGGGCTGTTTTAATTGTTATTCTGAAATAATTCCAATGAATTAGGAGGGTATATGTAACTTTCTTCGGGTAAGAATTGTTTTTGTCATTGAGATTTATTAATTTTGCACAAAATCCACATTATTTGAAGAACGAGGCCATACAGACTATGACTTGCAATTGCCGTTAATAAGGTCTTGTTAATAGGTTATTAATGAAGCTAAGATAAGTAAGGTATGATTACAACAGACGAAATACGCACAATGCTGCTGGACGTAGAGAACGACCGTGTAGAACGCACTATTTCTACGACTAATACCGACAAGTTCGGTCAAGCTATTTGTGCTTTTGCCAACGATCTACCTAATCATAGACAACCAGGATATCTGTTTCTTGGTGTGACGGACGATGGTGCTGTTTCGGGCATTAACGTGACGGATGAACTGCTAAAGAATATTGCTGCCATCCGCACTGATGGAAACATACAGCCACAGCCCTCGATGGTGGTGCAAAAGGTGCCGATGCCTGAGGGCGACATCATCATGGTGGAGGTACAGCCGCATGTATTCCCTCCTGTTCGCTACAAGGGAAGAGTGTGGATTCGCGTAGGTCCTCGCAAAGGTATTGCTAGCGAAGCAGACGAATGTATGCTGATGGAGAAACGTGCCGTGAGCATTCAAACGTTTGACTCCACACCCTGCTTTGGAGCATCGATTGAAGACATTGACGAGAGTGTTTTCAAGCACACTTATCTGCCGAAAGCCATCCCCGAAGAGGTGAGTGAGCATGACAATCGCAGTATCAAGGAGAAGATGCAGGCACTCGGCTTCTACGACATGAAGTATGACTGCCCGACATATGCTGGCATCATTTTCTTTGGCAAAAATCCTGAGCGCTTCCTTGGCGGGGCATATGTACAGTATGTGCGATTGGGTGGTAATGGACGTGCAGGCAAGATTATGAGCGAACATAAATTTTCGGGCAACCTCTGCAAGATTCTTGGCGAGATTGACACGTTCATAAAAACCGCCATCGCCAATCGCCGCCCCATTCCCGTGAGTGCTGCTCGTGAGGATTACTTTGTGGATTACCCTTCGTGGGCAACCCGAGAGCTAGTGATGAACGCTATCTGCCATCGCGATTACACAGGTAACGGTCCTGTGCAGTTCTATCAGTATGATGACCGCATTGAGATTCTCAATCCCGGTGGACTTTACGGCAAGGCTAATTCGCAGAATTTTCCTCGTGTGAATGACTACCGCAATCCAATCATTGCCGAGGGCATGCGTGTGCTTGGCTATGTGAACCGTTACAGTTGGGGAGTACTCGAAGTGCAGGATAGACTGGAGAAGAATGGCAATGGTTTGCCAGATTTCGACCTCAGTTTGGTGACAGCTTTCCTTGTTAAGGAACGCATTTCGCCAAGGGGAGCCGAAGCACGAGAAAACGCTATTGCACAAGGTTACATGATAGGGGAAAATGGAGAAAATCAGACATCAGGAACTGAAGCCAATGGCGGAAATGGTCAAGAAAAAAGGTCAGATTTGACCATTTCTGATAAAAAAAACGACGTCAATGGTGGTAATGGCCTAGAAAAAAGGTCAGATTTGACCATTTCTGAATTTCCAACGTTATTGATAAAGAATGTGTACGAACTCCTAAAGTTCAATAGAAAAGCAAAGTACTCAGAGATATCAGATAACCTTGGAGTAAGTGAAGCCACAATCAAAAGAGCTATAAGTTGGCTCAAAGAAAACGGCTACATCAACCCAGAACACTCGAAGGCAAAAGGTGAATGGCAGCTGCTTTAATATATAAGAAAATCGACTAACGAAACTTGAATACAAATAATCATGAAAAGGCATTTACTCACGCTTATATTCTTAGCAACGACATTATTATCGTTTGCTTCTCCTATCTCCGACCTCTTGGAACGCATCGACAAGGGGGCTTCGCGCAAATTCGCCATCGAGCTGAAGGCGGGCGTAGCGGATGCAAAGGACTATTTCGAACTCGATCAGCGGGGCAACCGCGTGGTGGTAAGGGGCAACACGTATGTCAACATCGCAGTAGGAATCAACTGGTACCTGAAGTACTACTGCGGCATACACCTCTCATGGAATCAGATGCACGCGTCGCTCCCTGCCGTACTTCCTGCTGTAACGAAGCCTGAACGCCACGAGACGGATCTCACGCTGCGCTACGATTTCAACTACTGCACGTTCTCCTACTCCATGGCGTTCTGGGACTGGGAGCGCTGGCAGGAGGAGATAGACTGGATGGCTCTGCATGGCATCAATATGCCGCTCGCTGCCGTAGGTCACGAATGTGTGTGGCGCAACATGATGCTACGCATGGGCTACTCGGAAGAGGAGGTGGGCAAGTTTATCGCTGGTCCGGCCTTTCTCGCTTGGTGGGAGATGAACAATCTCGAAGGCTGGGGCGGACCTCTGCCTCTCAACTGGTACAAGCAGCAGGAGGCGCTGCAGAAGCGCATCCTTGCCCGCATGAAGCAGCTCGGCATGCATCCCGTGCTTCCCGGATATAGCGGCATGTGTCCAAGTTTTGAGAGTCAGGTGGGCAAGCCTGCCGATGGCGATGCATCGGTCAATAGCGGTGAGAACAACCAGTCGTCGCTCCAGCTATGGAACGGGTTCACACGCCCGGGTGTCATCATGCCTAACGATGCTCGATTTGACAAGTTTGCCAGCCTATTCTACCAAGAGACAAAACGCCTGTACGGTACTGCCGACTTCTACTCCATCGACCCGTTCCACGAGGCTTCCAACCTCCCTGCCGACCTCAACATAGGCGAGGCGGGAAAAGCCATACTCAAGGCTATGAAGGAGTATGGCAACGAGTACTCCACATGGGTGGTGCAGGGATGGTCGGAGAATCCACGCCCTGAGATGCTCGATGCGCTGCCTAATGGCGATGTGCTGGTGCTCGACCTCTTCAGCGAATGTCGTCCACAGTACGGTGCAAAGAATTCCATCTGGCATCGTCCGCAGGGCTACGGTGAGCACGACTGGGCATTCTGCATGCTCGAGAATTTTGGAGCAAACATAGGTATGCATGGTCGCATCGACCAGTTGCTTAACAACTATTACACCGCTCGCCGCGACTTCAGCAGCCACATGAAGGGATGGGGCTTCACGATGGAGGGAAGCGAGACCAACCCTATCATGTACGAACTGATGTCGGAGCTCCCATGGATCAACGATAAGATAAACCGCGACGCATGGGTGAAAAAGTATGTCGACGCACGATATGGCATCACGGATCAGACTTTCCCTACCGTGGACCATCACAGTGCTGCCAACGGTATCTATGCTGCTTGGAGCGCTCTGATAAACGGCATATACAACTGCCCTGATGGCAACAATCAGCAGGGACCAAGCGAGAGCATATTCTGCTCGCGCCCTTCGCTCGAGTGTTTCCAGGCCAGTTCATGGTCGAAGATGATGGGCTACTACGATCCTAACACCACGATGACAGCAGCCATGCTCCTCACGGCTCTCGCTCCCGCGCTCAAGGACAACGACAATTTCCGCTACGACCTCGTGGACATATGCCGCCAGGCAATAGCCGATCGCGGGCGCATAGTGTACAATCAGCTCGTGGCTGACTTCAAGTCGTTCGATCGCAGTTCGTTCAAGGCGCACAAGAAGGAGTTTCTCGACCTCATCCTCAAGCAGGACAGCCTACTTGCCACACGTTCGGAGTTTCGCGTAGGACGATGGATAAACCAGGCACGCTCCATAGGAAGCACACAGGCGGAAAAGGATCTCTACGAATGGAACGCCCGCGTGCAGATCACCACATGGGGCAATCGCTACTGTGCCGACACAGGCGGACTACGCGACTACGCCCACAAGGAGTGGAACGGTCTGCTCCGCGACTTCTATTACCCTCGTTGGACGTACTATCTCGACATCCTGGAACAGGAGCTTGATGGCAAACTGCCGGTCCTCCCAGTGGGCAACTCATCGTGGCAGACACCCGACAATCCTGCGCTCACCGTCGATTGGTATGCCATGGAAGAACCGTGGACCCTCTCCCACTCCACCTACGCCACAGAAGCCGAAGGCGACCCAATAGATACTGCTACGCGCATCATCAAATCCATCAACAAGAAGTAATCACCCCTGCCTCAGAAAAACAATGAAGCGACTACTCTCACTCGACGTACTGCGAGGACTTACCGTAGCCCTCATGATAATAGTCAACAACGGTGCCGGACGCCAGCACTTTGAGATGCTCGACCACTCGAAGTGGAACGGGCTCACCGTATGCGACCTCGTATTCCCATTCTTCCTATTCATGGTAGGTGTCAGCATCCATCTTGCACAGAAGGGCATGGGAACGCTCACGCAAGGCCAGCGCTACCGCAAGATACTGATCCGCACATGCAAGCTCTTCGCCATCGGTGTGCTGCTGCATGCATGGGACATGCTCGTGTGCCAGGACTTCCCCATCCTGGCGAACCTACGCTTCTGGGGAGTGCTGGAACGCATCGCCATCTGCTACGGCATCTGCTCGGTGATAGTGATGTGGGTGAAGCCAAAGCACATCTGGAAGATAGCCGTGGCGCTGCTCATCGTCTACGCCATCATGCTCACCCTCGGCAACGGCTACGCACAGGATGGTACCAACCTCGCTGCCATCATAGACCGACTCTACCTCTCCGAGTCGCACCTCTACCACAAGAGCCCGGTAGATCCTGAGGGCCTCATGGGCACCATATCGGCCATAGCCCACACCCTCATAGGCACCATAGTGGGACGCACCATCACCGATAGGCGCCGCGACCTCAACGCACGTCTGCTCCACCTCTTCATCATGGCCACCGTGCTCATGGTAGCAGCTCATCTCATATCCTACCAGTATCCGCTCAATAAGCGCATATGGTCGCCATCCTACACGCTCATGACCTGCGGCATCGCTACCAGCCTTCTGGCTCTCCTCACCTACATCATCGATGTCAAAGGCCACAAGACATGGTGCCGTCCGTTCAACTTCTTCGGACTCCATGCCTTCACATTATATATAATAAGCGAAGCGTTCGCCCCTCTCGCATGGCAGTCGGGCGCTCCCGACCTCATCCACGACTCGCTCGCACAGGTGGTCGACCCTCGCATCGCCTCTGCCACGTATGCTGTAGTGTACGACATATTCTGCGGATTAATGTGCTGGGCATACGTATTCGTGCTCGGCAATTGCAAAAAAATCACAAAATAGGGTATTCCCTATGCTAAATAGTATTTAATCCCTTTGCCACTTGCTGCAATCATACTATTTTTGCAGCGTCAAAAGTGCGAAAGCGCATAAAGCAAACAAAAGTAGAAACCAATTAGAAAGAAACGATTATGAAGAAATTTATCTTACCACTCCTCGCAGCAGGACTCATGCTTGGCAGTTGCGCAAGCAAGAAGGATCTGACTGACTGTCAGAAGGACTTCCGTTCACTTCAGGAGAAATACCAGCAGTCGCAGGTAGACCTCGCTACTGCCAACACACGCCTCGCTGCAGCCGACGAGAAGCTCACCGGCCTCTATGCCGAGCTTCGCGACCAGAAGAAGGCAAACAAAGAGCTTCAGAAGTCGCTCGACCTCAGCATCAACCAGGGTGGAGCCAACGTATCGAAGCTCGTGGATGAGATCAGCGCATCGAACAAGTACATCAAGCAGCTCGTGGATGCAAAGTCGAAGTCGGACTCACTCAACGTAGTGCTCACCAACAACCTCACTCGCTCACTCTCGAAGGAAGAGCTCAAGGACGTTGACGTCAAGGTGCTCAAGGGCGTAGTATACATCTCGCTCAACGACAACATGCTCTACAAGTCGGGCTCGTACGAGATCTCACCTGCAGCAGCAAGCACACTCCAGAAGATTGCAAAGATCATCACCGACTACAAGGACTATGAGGTGCTCATAGAGGGTAACACCGACAATGTGCCAATCAACAAGACCAACATCCGCAACAACTGGGACCTCTCTGCTCTCCGTGCATCATCGGTAGTACAGGAACTCCAGAACAAGTATGGCGTCAACCCAAGCCGTCTCACTGCAGGTGGTCGTGGTGAGTACAACCCAGTAGCTGACAACGATACTGAGGCAGGCCGCGCAAAGAACCGCCGCACTCAGATCATCATCACTCCTAAGCTCGACCAGTTCCTCGAACTCATCGACAAGGCACCTGAGACTGACGAATAAAATCCATCTCTATCATACGAATAAAAGGCTTCCGATTCTGGAAGCCTTTTTTTGTTTGATAGAGTTGCAAGTGAAGAGTGAAGAGTGAAGAGTGAAAAGTGAAGAGTGAAGAGTGAAGAATGAAAAGTGAAGAGTGAAGAGTGAAGAACGAAGAGTGAAGAACGAAGAGTGAAGAGTGCCCCTCTCACCTTTAACCGCCGAGCGGAATAGGAGCTCGGCTTGCGACGACGGTAGCGAAGCGGTGCTTTAGCAACCCAAAGGAGTGCCGAAGGCTCTAACCTTTAACCTCTCAACTCTAACCTTTACCCCATATCCGCAATGACAAGCTTTATCTCAGCATACGAATAGTCGGGAGGGAGCTGAGCCTTGATGTCAGAGAGGGTGTAACCCTTGTCGAAGGAGCGAACCACACCACGGATGAACTTCTGATGCTGGGTGGAAACGATGTCGCCCACCTTCAGTTCGCCTGTAGTGACGAAGTGGGCAAGGTGGTTCTCGATGGTGCCTACGGTGAGGCTGCGCTCGGCAGCGATGTCCTTGATGCTCTTGCCGCTGCGATAGAGGGCAAGGGTGGCAGCACGGGTATCAACCTTCACCTTCTTTGGAGCAGGCAGGGCAGGATCGTCAGATGCAGATGTGGCTGCGGAAGCCTTCTTCTTTGTCGGTTTCTTCTCCACATCGACGAGATCGAGTGCAGCGGATGCTTTGCCTGAGAGGTAACCCTGGATGGAGAAGGCGGAGTCGGCTGTGATGCGACGGAAGATGCCTATCTTGACCTTGTAGGAAAGGATGAAGGCATCGAGAGCATTATTGTACTGGGTGTTGACTGTCTTGTTGCCTATCTTGATGACTGACTTCTCGATGATTGGAGTGATGAGGGCGCGAAGCTTCTGGAGGAAGTAGTCGGAGGCTGCCACGATGCGCTGCTGAATCTGCTGATCGGAAGCGAAGTCGGCTGAGGTCTGCATGAGGCGCACATACTGATTCTGGAAGCGTCCCGAAACGGCTACTACCTCCTGCTCCATAGGTTGGAGGACGGACTTGAGCAGGGCAAGATAGTCGGGATAGGACGAGGCAAGATGCTCCTCAACCACACGTGTAAGGTAGCGGAGATCGCCCATGAGAGGCGTGAAGAAGAAGAGTTCGTTGAGGAGGGAGAGGAAATAGTCGTACTTCATCTGCGGCAGTCCAGCCTCGGCAACGCGTGCTTGTTCCAACTTACGGTCGATGAAAGCATTGACCGACGCATCGGTGATGACCGAGGTGACCTCAAGCGGGCGCGAGAGAACGAGTCCTTCGAGGGTGCGGCAGCGCGAGAGTGCCACGTAGACCTGTCCGTGGGTGAAGGCATCGTTGATGTCGAGCACAGCATGCTCGAAGGTGAGTCCCTGGCTCTTGTGGATGGTGATGGCCCAGGCGAGGCGAAGGGGATACTGGGTGAAGGTGCCTTCCACCACCTCGATAAATTCGTTGGTGAGAGGATCGATCTCGTACTTCATGTTCTCCCATGTGACCTGCGGAACGGTGATGGTGCTGTCGTCCTCCTTGCAATACACCTGGATGCCCATGCGCCCCACGGTGTCGGCAGAGTCGTCATCGAGCGATACGAGTCCGCGCACGATGCCTATCTTACCGTTGTAGTATGCCTTGGCAGGCGAAGGATCGTTCTTTACGAACATGACCTGTGCGCCCTGCTTGAGCAGCAGCAGTTCGTCGGCTGGGTAGGAGGTCTCGGGGAAGTTCTTGGTTACCTCGGCACGGAAATGCCACTGTTCGGCATGGAGTGCCTGAAGGCGTGAGTCGTTGTAGGCACGGGCGGTGCTATTGTGGGTGGTGAGGCGGATCCAATCGTCGGTGTCGGAAGGCTTGAAATCAGGCACATAGCGCGAGCCGAGCGTGCGGATCACGGAGTCATCGATGGCATTGTTGCGTATCTTCGCAAGGATGTCAATGAATGCCTGGTCCTGCTGGCGATAGATGTGGCGCAGCTCGATGGTGACATACTGTATCTCCTCCAAGGCATGCGCCGAGAAGAAGTAAGGCGTAGCATAGTGAGGCGAGAGGAGGCGCCACTCATCATCCTTAGCCACTGGAGCAAGCTGCTGGAGGTCGCCGATAAGGAGGAGCTGCACACCGCCGAAAGGCTTGTGGCGGTCCTTGTACTTGCGCAGTTCGGCATCGATGGCATCGAGGAGGTCGCAACGCACCATGGATATCTCATCGATGACAAGGAGGTCGAGGGTGCGTATGATGTTCTTCTTATCCTTGCCCATGCGGTAGTAGCTCTTGCGCTCTGCCTGCTGAGCCCCTGGCACCATAGGTCCGAAGGGGAGCTGGAAGAAGGAATGGATGGTCTGGCCCTGAGCATTGATGGCAGCCACGCCCGTAGGAGCGAGGACTACCATGCGCTTGGGCGTGGCAGCACGAAGGCGACGCAGGAAGGTGGTCTTTCCGGTTCCAGCCTTGCCGGTGAGGAAGACAGACACGTTGGTGCTGGCTATGAACTGCCAGGCAAGATTCATCTCATGATTTTCCATATCTCTCGAATAATTGCGGGGGGATTGCTTTTCAAAACGCAAAGATAATGAGTTTTTCCCGACATATTTACATATTATAAGATAAAATTGAGGTTAAGAAAAAAAATATTCGCTTTTGTAGCACTTATATTCCCGAATTCTTTATAACTTTGCATCAAATTTAGTTAAGTAAAAAGATAAAATCAAACGTTTTTATGGGAGGCTTTTTCGGAACCGTATCGCGTGAAAAATGTGCCGCAGACTTGTTCTACGGTACAGACTATCAGTCACACCTCGGCACAAGACGTGGCGGTATGGCAACTTACAACACGAAGACAGGTGGATTCTACCGCGCTATTCACAATCTAGAGAACACTTACTTCCGCACACGCTTTGAGCCGGAGCTCAGTAAGTTTGACGGTGAAAGCGGCATCGGAATCATTTCAGACACAGACGCACAGCCTATGCTCATGAACTCTCACCTGGGACGTTTCGCCCTCGTGACAGTAGCAAAGATCAACAATCAGGAGGAAATAGCAAGCAAACTGCTCGCTGAAAACATGCACCTCTCGGAGTTCAGTTCCGGCAAGATCAACCCAACAGAGCTTGTCGGACTTCTTATTATAAAAGGTAAGACCTTCGTAGAGGGCATAGAGAACGTGTTCAGCACCGTGAAGGGTTCATGCTCGATGCTCCTCCTCACCGAAGACGGCATCATCGCTGCACGCGACTGGTGGGGACGCACACCGATTGTGGTGGGTAAGAAGGATGGAGCCATGGCTGCCACAAGCGAGGACACAGCCTTCCCTAATCTCGGATTTGAGACATCATACTTCGTAGGCCCAGGCGAGATAGTACGCCTCCGTGCCGATGGTATGGAACAGCTTCGCAAACCTCAGGAGCAGATGCAGATTTGCTCGTTCCTCTGGATATACTACGGTTTCCCAACTTCAAACTACGAGGGAAAGAACGTGGAGTCGGTACGCTTCGAGACCGGACGCGTGATGGGAGAAGAGGACCCTACCGAGGTTGACTCCGTAGGCGGCATCCCTGACTCGGGTATCGGAATGGCTATAGGCTACAGCGCCGGACACAAGGTGCCATACCAGCGAGGCATAAGCAAGTACACACCTACATGGCCTCGATCGTTCATGCCTGCCAATCAGGACATGCGCAACCTCGTGGCTAAGATGAAGCTCATACCTAACAAGTCGATGCTGGAAGGCAAGCGCTGCCTGTTCTGCGACGACTCAATCGTGCGCGGTACTCAGCTTCGTGAGAACACCAAGGTTCTGAAGGAGCTTGGCGCCAAGGAGGTTCACATGCGCATTGCGTGTCCTCCACTCATCTACGCTTGCCCATTCATCAACTTCTCTGCAAGCAAGAGCGAACTGGAACTCATAGCACGCCGCGTGATAAAGGATTTCGAGACTCACAGCAGCGAGGCAACAATGCTTGCCGATGTGCCACAGACTGACAATGTGGATGTGCCTGCTGATCGTCTCAAGGCTTACGCTACCACCGACTCGCCTGAGTACAAGGCCATGGTAGCTGAGATTGCCAAGCGACTCAATCTCGACTCGCTGCAGTTCTCAAAGCTCGAGACCATCGTTAATGCCATCGGCTTGCCTAAGTGCAAGATCTGTACTCACTGCTTCGATGGCAGCTCGTGCCATACTATTTGATAGTTTAGAGCCTTCGGCACTCCTTTGGGTTGCTAAAGCACCGCTTCGCTACCGTCGTCGCAAGCCGAGCTCCTATTCCGCTCGGCGGTTAAAGGTTAAAGGTTAGAGGTTAAAGTTATAAACTTATAAATTATAAGATAAATGCCGGTTTCCAATTGGAAGCCGGCATTTAATTTTTTGTTCATCAGATGCTCTGTTCTACATTCCAGACGAAGGCTCGGAGGCCGAGGAGTGGATTGTCGATATCGAGCTTATGCAGACGGTTGAGCAATGGCTCTACCTGCGAATCCTGCACGACGGTAAGGATGGCGCTGTTCATTGAAGGCCAGGCATGAGTGCCGAGGTGAGGCTCGCCTCCCTTCGTACCGCGGCCACCAGCCTGTTCAAGGATGGTGTAGCCACGTGCGTTGGAAGCATCGAGCGCCTCGATAACATTGTCCTGATGCGCCTGATCGTATGCTATGAATATGGTTTTCATATACTATATCTGTTTTTTTAAGTTTCTATTCGTCACTGAAAGGTGTCGATTTACTTATTTGAGTGATGCTCATGTGACTTCGATGATACCATCTGCTCCTCCTTAGCATGCTCCTTCCAGTAAGCATCGAGTTCGCGCTTTGCCTTGATCTTCCTACGCTGGCGGTTGACGCCTACGGCTCCGAAGATACAGAACATAGAAGGAACGTAGATGAGGGTAAGGATGGTTGACACGGTAAGACCACCGATCACACTGATACCGAGTGGACGCCACATCTCAGCACCTACACCCTGGCTGACTGCCATTGGAACCATACCGAGGATGGTGGTGAGCGTAGTCATGAGGATTGGGCGCAAACGGCTGCGAGCTGCGATGACTGCCGAGCGTGTGAGACCTATGCCTCGCTCACGCATGAGCTGTGTGTAGTCGATGAGCACGATACCATTCTTCACTACGATACCGATCAGCATGATACCACCCATCATTGACATGATGTTGAGGTTGGTGCCTGTTGACACAAGGGCAAGGATGATACCCGATGCGGCAAACGGTACGGAGAGAATGATGATGAATGGATATGTGAGCGACTCGAACTGTGCTGCCATCACGATGAAGACGAGGATGATGATGAGGATACCGAGAGTACCGAGATCGCGGTTGGACTCCTGCTGATCCTCGTACGATCCTGCTACCTGGATGGTAACACCGTTAGGGATATCGAGTTCATTGAAGAATGACTCACCGAGTTCAACACCATCCGAGAGTGCATAGCCATCAGCAAGCACACCCATCACGGTGACGATACGCTGGCGGTCCTTACGCTCGATGGTAGGTGGGATGGCGCTCTCAGCTACGCGAGCCACATCCTTCACGCGTACATTCTTACCAGTAGGAGTGGTGAGCATCATGTTCTCGATGTCCTCCACGCTCTGGCGGCTGGTAGGTTCGTAACGCACCTTGACGTCATATTCCTCACCGTCCTCACGGTAGTATGTCTGCTGCGAACCAGCGATGAATGAGTTGACTGACATGGCTGCAGTAGTCATGGTCAAGCCTTCCTTGGCAAGCTTATCGCGATCGAAGTCGATAACGATCTCTGGCTGGAAGTCGGAACGTGATATGTTGACCTGAGTGATCATCTCGTTTGCACGGAGCTTCTCAGCAAGCTGCTCAGCCACATCGCGTGTAGCATCGAGGTCGTAACCATAGATCTCGAATGTAGCAGTAGACTGTCCACCCATACCGCCACCCTGGTTACCACCAAGGTTTACGCTATACTTGGCAAGCTCAGGAATGTTCTTGAGGTCCTTACGCATCTCGTCACAGATAGAGGCAAGAGTGCGTGTACGCTCGTTGGATGGCACCATGAGGATATTGAATGAGATGACATGCGAACCGTTGGTCTGGAGCGATGCAAAGGTATTGTTGTCGCCTGCCTGACCTACTGTGAAGTTACAGTTCTTCATATCCTTGCCATATCGGCCCTGCCACAACTCAACAAGTTCCTTGGCAAGTGCCTCAGCCTTCTCCACGCGCGAACCGATAGGAAGCTCGATGGAAATACCTACACGACCCGAGTCGTTGGCTGGGAAGAACTCGGACTTGATACCGAATATCTTGGCGCAGGCACATGAGAACACGAAGAGTACGATACATCCAGCAACCACAGTCCAGCGATGGCGAACTGCCCAGTTGATGCGCTTCTCGTACCATGAGTCGAGACCATCGAGGAAACGTGAGATTGGCGAGTAGAACACCTTAATAAATTTAGACTGCTTCTTCTGCAGGCGGAGCATCTGCGAACAGAGCATTGGTGTGAACGAGAGGGCACTCGTAGTAGAGATGGTCATGATGATACACATCATCCAACCCAACTGCTTGAAGAGCACACCCGCCATACCTGTCACCATGGTGAGAGGGAAGAACACGGCTATCATGGTGAGGGTAGATGCGATAACGGAGATGGCAACCTCATTGGTAGCATGGATGGCTGCCTGCTTCGGATCGGACCCTCGCTCGATGTGCGTCGTGACATTCTCAAGCACCACTATGGCGTCGTCCACAACGTTACCGATGGCGATCGAGAGACACATGAGCGAGATCATGTTGAGCGAACCGCCTGTAGCATAGAGGTAGATGAACGATGCGATGAGCGACATAGGGATGGTGATGACGATGATCACCGTAGCACGCCAGCGGCCCAGGAATACGAACACAACCAAGGCTACGAAGAGCATGGCGTACATGATGGTCTCCTCGAGCGAACCGATGGTATTGAGGATGTTGTCGGAAGTATTGACAATGATGCCGAGCTTAACATCCGAAGGCAGATTCTTCTGGAGCGAAGGAAGTGAAGAGATGACCTTGTCCGAGATCTCAACCGAGTTGGCACCCGACTGCTTCTGCACGATGATCATCGCACCCTGCACACCGTTGGTGAATGTGCGCTGCGTACGCTCCTGCACATCATCGACTATGCGAGCCACGTCGCGGAGGTAGATGTTGGTTGCACCACGGGTAGCAACGACCACATCAAGCATCTCGCTTGGATCGTCAAACTCGCCCTCCACACGCACGGTGAATGTCTGCGTACCTATATCGACCGTACCGTTTGTGATGTTGCGGTTTTCGGCCGAGAGGGCAGCTGACACCTGAGCTGGGCTGACATTCATGGCCTCCATCTTCTGAGGATCCATGTAGATGTTGATCTCACGCTCAGGAGCACCGGCGATGCTCACCGTACCCACACCATCGATACGAGCGATAGGGTTGGCCACGTTTTCATCAAGGATCTTATAGAGAGCCTTCTGCGATTCCTGTGCCTGAACGGAAAGCATCAGGATAGGAATCATATCGGTCGAGAACTTGAACAGGATAGGTGTCTGCGCCTCTTCAGGAAGAGCCGAGCTTACCATGTCCAGTTTGTCTCGCACGTTGTTGGTGAGCACATCGATATCGTAACCGAACTCGAACTGGAGGGTAACGATCGATACATTCTCCTTACTATTACTTGTGATGTGCTTGAGGTGCTCAACCGAGTTGAGGGTATTCTCAAGCGGACGAGTCACATTGTTCTCAATATCCTCTGCACTGGCACCCACATTGTAAGTGAGCACCATGATCGTGTTGGTATCGATGTCCGGATAGAGGTCGATAGGCAACTTGATCAGCGAGTACAGACCAAAGATAATCACTGCCAGGAAGCAGAGACTGGTCATAATCGGTCTTTTGACCGCTCCTTCGTATAGACTCATATATACTTATATGTAAAGAGTGAATTCTGACTTTTATTTACTTAACTACCTCAACCTCACGACCGTTGGCAAGCTTGTTCTGACCTGCGATAACGATATCGTCGCCTGGCTCAACACCGCTCAGGATCTCGTACTTGTTGCCCATGTGCTTACCGAGCTCTACGCGATTGTACGATACCTTGCCATTCTTGTATACGTAAACGTAGCGGTCGCCTGCACCGATCTGCTTCACGAGAGCCTCATCAGGAACGACTGTGTGGTTCTTGTCGCCGAAGTTGATTGTAGCGCGTGCGAACATACCTGGACGAACCTTCTGTGCTGAGTTGCTGATAGTGATCTCAACTGGGAAGGTGTGTGTCATCTGGTCGATGGTTGGGTAGATGATTGTCACCTTGCCGCTGAACTCCTCGCCTTCGTAGGCATCGAGGACTACATCGACTGGCATGCCCTTCTTCACGAGCTTGTAGTAGGTCTCCGAAACGTTGACCTTGAGCTTCACAGGGTTGGTAGTCTCGACTGTGAGAACAGGCTGTGCTCCGCTGTACATATCGCCGCTATCGTAGTTGCGTGCAGTAACGACACCGCTGATAGGAGCGAGGAGCTGAGTGTTGGTAGTGAGCTGCTTGAGCTGAGTCTCGAGCACGCTGACCTGAAGCTTCATGTTGTCGTATTCGCTCTTGCTTGCTCCACCCACGTTGAAGAGCTGCTCTGTGCGGCTGAGTTCGAGCTTTGCGTTCTCAATCTGGAGCTTGAGCTGATTGAGGTTGCTGCCATCGAGCTGTACGAGCACCTGTCCCTTCGACACGTGATCGCCCACGTCCACGAGAATCTTCTCGATACGGAGAGGGGCGTTAGGAGAGATGTTGTTCTTGATGTCGCTCTCCACTGTGGCTGTGTAAGTCTCAGTCTGAGGTATGTCCTCGCTTGTAGCCTTTGTAAGTTTAACCTGTGGCTTTGCATCAGCATTAGCCTTAGCATCTTCTGTCTTCTCGGTCTTGTTGCCACAAGAGGCAGCAAGCATTGCGAGCATTGCGAATGAAAGGATCTTTATATACTTCATATTGCGTTATGATTTCGTTTTCGATATCGATATTATTACTTCATGTAAGTCTCCTTGCCGAGCGTGTAGTCGAGGTCGGCCTTGTTCTTCAGATAGTCGTAGATAGACTGTACGTATGTGAGCTCAGCCTGGGTCTGCGCAGTCTCGCTCTGGTTGAGTTCGAGCACCGTACCCTTGCCCACATCGTAGCGCTTGCTGCTTATCTCGACTGCCTTTGCTGCCTGCTTCACAGCCTCAGCATTGCTCGACACCTGGGCTATGGAGCTTGCCATATTCTTCTTGTAGCTTTCCACAGCCATGGCAAGCTGGCGCTGGGTGTTCTCGCGAGTGTCATCGAGCTGTGCGAGCTGTATGCGGTTGCTCTTGAGCTTGGTCCATGTGCTTGCATGGTAGATTGGGATGCTCACCGAGAATGCGATGGTTGCTGCTGGCGAGTACTTGTAGCCGAAGATGTTCCAGTTAGGGTTGGAGTACGACATGTACTGGAACTGTCCCTGCATACCGATGGTTGGCATGAAGTTGGTCTTGATGATCTTGCGTGCACGCTCGAGGAGGGTCTTGCTCATGTCGATCTGGCGGAGTGCTGTGTTCTCCGAGAGGTCGCTGCCTTCAGCAGGAAGGATGAGGCTGTTCTCATACTTCTTGAGCTCGTCCTTGATGTTGATGTCCACATTCTCTGTGACGCCCATCAGCACCTTGAGCTGGAGCATGGCGAGCTGTACGCCCGACTCTGTGCTCACCACGGTGGAGTTCATGGAGCGCATCTGAACCTCAGCGCTGATCTTGTCATACTCGCTGACGCGGCCCACCTTGTACATGTTGTTGATGAGGTCGAAGTACTTCTTGCTGGTGTCGTAGGCCTTGAGCACTACCTTATACGAATCCTGTGCGAGAAGTGCACTGTAGTATGCCTTTGTCACCTGCTGTATGAGGTCGAGCTTCGATGCGCGCGACTTCTCCTGAGCCAGCATGATGTCCTCCTTCGTGAGCTTCATGTTCTGGTAGACTGCTGGAGCAAAAAGTGGCAATGTAGCTGTGAGCGAACCGGTAGCTGTAGTAGCACCATCCATACCCATCTTGAATTCACCCATCTGAGTCTTGATGGCTGCCACCTTGATGCTGTTCTGGAGGGCGAGCTGAGCATCGACCGTAGGCAAGAGAGCCTGCCATGCTTCCTTGTCAGCAATCTTCTTCAGTTCGATGTCTTTGTCAGCGACTCTGATCGTAGGATTTTCCGCAAGGGCTATTTCTATAGCCTTCTCGAGAGTAAGGTCAAGAGTTCCCACTCCCGCTGTCTGAGCCCACAATCCAAGTGTGCTTGTCAACATAAGGCTCAGACTACCTAAAAATTTACCTTTGATTTTCACTAATATCTATTATTTGATGTTATTATATACACGAAAAAAATGGGGAGTTCATCCTCAAAACAGGTGCAAAGGTAGTGCAAAAAAATAGGGTACACAAATTTGTGCGCCCTATTTTAACTTATCATAGTAGAAGTGCCAATTATTTTCACAATCAATACGACTTTTAGAACAACATTTCACTTTACAGTCGTATTTTTTGTAATTTTTCCCGGAAGATGAACCGTCACCTTCATTCGCTGTCCGCTGACCGATTTCAAGGCGTAGGAAGTGACCTTTCCGTTCTTCCAAGACAAGCTTACCTCGTAGCCGCCACGGCATCGCACGCCCTTTATCGATCCCTCGGCCTTCCATGCCTCTGGGAGTGCAGGAAGGAGGGTGAGAGTAGCCGTAGGGCGACCGTTCTTGTCAATCTTGAGATCCGACTGAACGAGCATTTCTATCACACCTGCAGTACCACCGAAGTTGCCATCGATCTGGAATGGGCTGTGGGCATCGAGAAGGTTAGGATAGGTGCCTCCACCCTTTCGCTTGTCCGGTCCCTTGTACTTGTCGGGCGATATGTAATTGAGTAGCTTGCGGTAGATGTGGTAGGCAGCCTCCGGCTCACGCAGGCGGGCCTGGAGGTTCACTCTCCATCCGGTGCTCCAGCCTGTGGTCTTGTCGCCCTTGATTTCCAGCGCGCGCTTGCAAGCCTGAGCCAGTTCGGGAGTCTCGCTCACGGTGATTCCATGACCAGGGAAGAGGCCGAACAGGTGGCTCTGATGGCGGTGCTGCGGATCGGTGTCCTTCCAGTCGTAGAACCATTCCTGCAGACTTCCATCCTTGCCTATCTGGTAAGGCAGGATGCGAGCCAGCGTGTCGTCAATCTTCTGAATATAAGCCTTATCGCCTCCGAGCACGATGGTAGCCTGACGTGCATCCATAAGGCACTCGCGGATCATGGCAAGGTCGGCACTACCTCCGTATATGGTGCGTCCATCGTAGCCATCAGGAGTCATGTAGGTGTTCTCCGGACTCGTGCAAGGTGCGGTGACGAGATAGTCGATTGCTCCGAGCTTGAGGTTAGGATTGATATAAGGATTGCTGGCAGCATCAGGTGCTATGGTGCTGAGCGGGATCATCCATCCCATGCAGAAGTCGGCAGCACCCTTCAGCGTAGGATAGGCACGACGCAGGTAGTCCTTGTCCATCGAGAACATGTAGTGCTCCCAGATGTGCGTGCTCACCCATGCGCCGCCCATGTTCCAGTTGGCCCAGTTCGGATCGCCGCCGCCCTCGCCTACAGGGCAGGTCATGCCCCAGAAGTCGGTGTTGTGGGCCAGGCACCATCCATCCTGCACTCCGTAGTATGCCTTGGCAGTCATCTGTCCCGTGACAGGCAGCTTCTCCACGAAGTCGAGCAGAGGCTTGTGCAGCTCGCCGAGGTTGGCAATCTCCGATGGCCAGTAGTTCTCCTCCAGGTTGATGTTGCTGGTATAGTTGCAGCTCCAAGGTGGGAGTATCTGCTCGTTCCATAGTCCCTGCAGGTTGGCTGGCACCATGTCGGTACGCGAGCAGGATATGAGCAGGTAGCGTCCGTACTGCATGTACAGGGCCTCAAGCTCAGGGTTGCGTTCGTCGCGCTCCGTGTAGTCGCGCAGCTGTCGCTCCGTAGTCTTGGCAAGTATGTCGGCAGCAGTGGTTCCGAGGTTGATGCTGAAGCGGTCGAAGAGGCTCTTGTAGTCGGTGCGGTGGCGCTCCATCAGGTCGTCGTAGGTCTGCTTCACGGCATTGTCTATCCTGTTGCGTACCAAGGTCCTGTAGTCCTTGCCTTCCTTCACAGGGTCCTTGTCCAAGCCGTTGAAGCTTGTCACGTTGCTTATAAATATGGTAGCCTCGGTACAGTCGGTGAGCAGCAGTTCGTTGTCGTTGATGAGGGCGAGTTCGCCATCCTTGTTCTCCACGTGTATGATGGTGCGGAAGTGCACTCCACGGTTCGAGTCGTACTGGAATCCGCCTCCTGCATATCCCGGCTTGCTCGACCATGCCGCATAGCCATCGATGGTCATCTCCTTGTCCTTTGCAGCCGTCATGTGCATCAGCTGGCAGCGGTAGCCGAATCGGCGGTTGATCTTGCCGCCCTTATCAGCCTTGAGCTTGATGATGATCACAGAGTCGGGCGCAGAGGCGAAGTACTCGCGCTGATAGGCAGCATTGCCCACGGCATACTGCACTCGTGCCACGGCCTCCGAGATGTCGAGCGAGCGCTGGTAGCCATTGGTGCTTGCTCCATTCGTGCCCACATCGGTCATCACGAGCTGGCCAAGCGGCTGGTAGTTCTCGCTATAGTGTCCCTGGTCCTTGCGCTGCAGCTGGTCGGCAAGGCGATAGTTCTCCTGGCTCAGTGCCTTGCGTATGTCAGGAATGGCCTTGTAGCCGTCGGGGTTATACACCTTGAGGTCGGGTTCGCCGGTCCAGAGAGTGATGTCGTTGAGCGAGATCTTCTCCTCCCCCACTCCGCCATACACTATGGCGCCAAGGTTTCCGTTGCCTATCACAAGTGTCTCCTCAAAGTATGTTGCAGGAGTGTCGTAGTGCAGTTTCAGTTCCTTCTGTGCATTGGCTGCCAATGCACATGCAGCCATCACAGCACCTATCAATTGTCGTTTCATATACACGTTTTATATCTTTTATTCAATGTTATTAAGTTTATAATTCACTATTCACCAGTTCTTTTTATAAGTACGTGTGCAAAGATACAAAAAAGCAGACAAACAAAAATAAATATAGGACAAAAAAAACTTTTTCCCTGCAAACAATTGCCAATTTGATAATTTTGCCCTATTTTTGCAAAAATATTACTAAAACTTAAAGACTTAAAGACAATGACTACTACCGACAACAAGAAAGATGGCATACTCAGCGCAGCAGGCGTGAGCTATGTCATCCCCTTCATCCTCATCACGAGCTGCTTTGCTCTATGGGGATTTGCCAACGACATCACCAATCCGATGGTCAAGGCATTCTCAAAAATCTTCCGCATGAGCGTGACCGATGGCGCACTCGTTCAGATGGCATTCTACGGAGGCTACTTCGCCATGGCATTCCCTGCAGCCATCTTCATCCAGAAGTTCTCGTACAAGGCTGGAGTGATGCTCGGACTCGGACTCTATGCCATCGGAGCATTCATGTTCTATCCATCCATGCTCATCGGCTCGTACTATCCATTCCTCATCGCATACTTCGTGCTCACCTGCGGCCTCTCATTCCTGGAGACGAGCTGCAACCCATACATCATGACCATGGGTAGCGCCGAGACTGCCACCCGCCGCCTCAACTTTGCCCAGTGCTTCAACCCAATGGGATCGCTGATGGGTATGTACGTAGCGATGAACTTCATCCAGAACCGCCTCGATCCACGTTCCACAGCCGAGCGTGCCCTCCTCAGCGACAGCGAGTTTGCTGCCGTACGCGACAGCGACCTCAACATCCTCATTGGTCCATACCTCGCCATCGGACTCGTGATTGCCGTGATGCTTGTAGTCATCTTCATCGTCAAGATGCCAAAGAATGGCGACACCAACCATGAGGTCACCTTTGCTGCCACCATACGCCGCATCGTGAGCATCCCTCACTATCGTGAAGGCGTCATCGCACAGTTCTTCTACGTAGGCGTACAGATCATGTGCTGGACCTTCATCATCCAGTACGGCACACGAGTATTCGTAGCCGAAGGCATGGCTGAGCAGGATGCAGAGGTACTCTCACAGCAGTACAACATCATCGCCATGGTGCTCTTCTGCAGCAGCCGCTTCATCTGCACCTACATGCTCAAGTTCATCAATGCCGGCAAGCTTCTTGCCAGCCTCGCAGTGGTTGGTGCCCTCCTCACCATCGGAGTCATCACCTTCCAGGACCGCACAGGCATGTACTGCCTCATCGGCATCAGCGCCTGCATGAGCCTCATGTTCCCTACCATCTACGGCATTGCATTGGAAGGTCTCGGCGACGATGCCAAGTTTGGTGCTGCAGGTCTCATCATGGCCATCCTCGGTGGTTCGGTACTCCCTCCTGTTCAGGCGAGCATCATCGACCAGAAGACCGTATGGGGCATGCCTGCTGAGAACATCAGCTTCATTCTCCCATTCATCTGCTTCGTCGTGATCGTCATCTACGGAGTAAGAACTTACAACAGAACGAAATAATAAAATATAACATGAAAAGTGAAGAGTGCTATCGTCCACGGACGATAGCACTCTTCTCTTTTTCACGTTAATTCAACTTTTCGAAGTTGGATTAATCTATCTCCTCATCAGCCTCATATCCACCCATCTCGCGGATAGCATTCTTCAGCATAGTGTACTGCTGATAGAGATTGTTTACAGGTTCCTCGCCCTGAGTATAATCGTGCATAGGAGCCTTGAGGAAGAAGCTGAGGAAACGCTGTATGCCCGACTTGCCGGCACGTGCAGCGAGATCGGAAAGCAGACAGAGGTCGAGACACAATGGTGCTGCAAGGATAGAGTCGCGGCACAGGAAGTTGATCTTGATCTGCATTGGATAGCCCATCCATCCGAAGATGTCGATATTATCCCAGCCCTCCTTATTGTCGTTGCGAGGAGGATAGTAGTTGATGCGTACCTTGTGGTAGTAGTCAGTATAGAGATCAGGCTGAGCCTCAGGCTTGAGGATAGTCTCGAGAGTAGAAAGCTTGCTCACCTCCTTGGTGTGGAAATTGGCAGGCTCGTCGAGCACCAGTCCGTCGCGGTTGCCAAGAATGTTGGTTGAGAACCATCCGCTCAGTCCAAGGCAGCGAGTGCCGATGATAGGTGCAAAACCACTCTTCACCAGTGTCTGGCCAGTCTTGAAGTCCTTACCAGCTATAGGCATCTGAGTCTTCTCAGCGAGTTCCCACATTGCAGGGATATCGACAGTAGTGTTAGGAGCACCCATGATGAATGGCGCACCCTCAGTAAGTGCTGCATAAGCATAGCACATCGATGGAGCGACATGCTCGCGGTCGTCAGCCTTCATTGCAGCCTCAAGGTCAGCAAGCGTGCCATGTACCTTCTCATCCACAGGCACATAGATCTCGGTCGAAGCAGCCCATATCACCACCGCGCGCGAGCATCCGTTCTTTGCCTTGAAGTCACGTATATCCTGGCGCAAAGCCTCTACCATGTCCCAGCGAGTCTTGCAGTCCTTCACATTGTCACCATCCAGGCGCTTGGCAAAGTTCTTGTCAAATGCAGCCTTCATAGGCACGATTGCCTCCAGCTCCTCGCGTACAGGGTTGATATCCTTCTCCTGCAGCACCTCTGCATACATGGCAGCCTGGTAGGCATTCTGTGGATACACATCCCACGAACCGAACACGATATCGTCCAACTTAGCCATTGGCACAATCTCCGAATATGGAAGATACTTCTTATCGTCTCCCTTGCCAACGCGAATCTTGTCATACTGAGTCATCGAACCGACAGGCTTAGCCAATCCCTTGCGAGCCATGAGCACACCTGTCATGAATGTTGTGGCTACAGCACCACAACCCACCACCATAATGCCGAGTTTACCCTCAGCTGGTTTCACATTTGTAGTCATCATAAAGTAATTGTTAATGAATAAAATTTATGTCATAATAACTTTCTGACCACAAAAGTAGACTTTTTCAGTCAAACACGCTATACATATTTGTTTAAATAATTATAAAAATAAGTTAGCAGAGCATAACAAACGACATATAGAACATTCGCGTGTTCCTTTAAAAAAAGAAAAGGCCCGGCTCATCGCCAGGCTTTATTCATTTTTCGGTGTGTGCGTTTTAGTATTGTTAGATAACCGTGTAACTGGGGTTGGGTAAACAACCACAATACCTTTATTATTATTTTTTTCTTAGTATGTGTGAGTCGATCTTTTTTCTTTCGACGTTGCAAAGGTAGGGACTTCTTTCTGCAATCGTTCCCAAATAGGCAAAATGTTCTGCAATTTTTAATTTATTGCTATCGAAGGAAAAATTTGCCTCCCATGGGAATGAACGCCCGCATTTCCCTTGTTTTCGCCTTCCATTCCCAAATCTGCAACGCCACCCACCCCCTCTTTCCCAAATCCGTCAAAACGGACTCCCTCCCCCTCTCACCTCCCCCCGCATGGCGCTCCCCATAGAGGGGGTAGCGAGCGCACGGAACCATGACTGTACATTCGACTTCTTCATAGGCAATGATTTTTTTGCATCCAAAGAAAAAGTTATCGCGAAGCGCTTGCAAGGCAAGAACATTTTTAAATCCCGAATTAGCGAATTATAGAATCTTCTGGTCCCAAACATGTGCTAGGATTTTTAGGAATTTGAGAGAGTCCTTGCGAGGACTCAACCATCCGGACGGCATTCAAAGCGCTGAGCGCAATTCAAAAGAATTCAAAATGTCACAAGTTTCTCTAATTCTATAATTCGGGATCAAAAAATCTTCTTTTCTCTTTTTCCTCTTCGGATGCCCCAATCCCCCCTCCGCATGGCCCGCTCCCCCTAAGGGGGGGAGCTGTCCAACGGACTGAGGGGGGCTTTTCTCCCCCTAACGGGGGAGGTGCCCGAAGGGCGGAGAGGGTCTTGAGTCCGGTCCGGTCCTTAAATCTTCACCGTAGGCACACCGTGCTTCTGAGCCTTGATGACTGCCGAAGTAGTCT
>JAKSLM010000044.1 GCA_024401225.1 Bacteroidaceae bacterium
ATGAAAAGGATATTTCTTTCGCTTCTCTGCATGTTCTCTGCCATTGCTTATGCACAGACAGACACGATGGGTATAAGCAAGTTCAGAAGCATCAATTTCGATCCTTTGTTCAGCGTGCAGCTCACGAATGCAAAGGGATTGAAATTCAGCGCTTTCTCAAATGCTACGGCAGGCACGATGATGGGTGCCCAGATCAGTGGCATAACAAATATCACACGAGACCTGAATGGCGTTCAGTTGTCATTATTCTCCAACGTCAGCGGACACTCTATGCAAGGCGTCCAGATCTCCGGCATGTCCAATATCGCCATGGGCGTAGATCCCGGCGTGCAGCTCTCTGCCATAGCCAACATCTGTGCTCATCAGATGAAGGGTGTGCAGGTGGGCATGTATAACTATTCCGACACGCTGACTGGCGTTCAGGTGGGACTCTTCAACGCAAACATCAGCAACCCGAAGGGCGTTCAGGTGGGATTGATGAACTACAGCCGTGACACGCTAAGCCATAACAGCTACGGACTCCTGACCATCCGTCCCAACACAAAGTTGCGTCTGCTTGCCTATGGCGGCACGTCGGTCTATACGAATGTCGCTCTGGAGGTTGCCAACCGCAACCATTACACCATGTTCGGTATGGGTATGCTGAACAAGGGCTTCAGCCATTTCAGCGGCACATTCTTCTATCGTAACGGCTATCGTTTCCCTATTGCCAACACCGGTCTCTCGCTTGGTGGCGACTTGGGCTACTATCATATTGAGGGTTTTGAGAACGATGACGACGACGAACCAGACCGCCTATTCTCTATTCAGCCACGCATGACGGCAAACTACCGCTTGGGCAAGCGACTGTCTCTTTACGCATCGGGAGGCTATGAGTTTACCAGATACTATAGCGGAGGAAAGTTCCGTAACGGACTGGTTGGCGAGATAGGCCTTGCCTACGACATACATAATGACGCAGATAGAAACAATGATGCCCTGTTGCCAAAGAATTATGACGACGTAGGCTATCTCCCTACCCAGAAGCTTTATGGCAAGAAGCATCCGTGGGTAGCAGCCGCAGAGGTGTTCGGCATTAACGTCTTCGTCCACTGTTTCGATCGCTGGGCCACACACGAAGAGTTTGCACAGACCACATGGCATTCCATCGGTCATAATCTCACCAATGGCTTCGTCTGGGACAATGATGACTTCAAAACCAATCAGTTTATGCACCCCTACCACGGCAATCTGTATTTCACCGCAGCACGTAGCAATGGCATGAACTTCTGGCAGTCATACCCATTCGCTTTGGGAGGATCGCTGATGTGGGAGTTCTTCGGCGAGAACACACCGCCAAGCATCAACGACGTCTTCTCCACATCCTTCGGTGGCGCAGCCATCGGTGAGTCGCTGTTCCGTGTCTCTGCCCTGATGCTGGACGACAGCACCACAGGCATCGAGCGAGTGCTGCGCGAGGCTGTCGGCTTTATCTTTAGTCCTATGCGTGGCCTTAACCGTCTCATCCATGGCGATGCATTCAGGGTGAAGCATCACGGCTCGCGCTACCATGACTTCGAGCGCATCCCTGTGCATCTCGCTGTGAGCACCGGCGCACGCTATCTTGCAGACAACGGCACCCTCTTCCGTGGCAATATGTCGCAGTATCTTAATCTGCGCCTTGACTACGGCGATTCGATGAGCGACGAGAACAAGCCATACGACTTCTTCACCGCAGAGGCTACCCTGAACTTCTGGGGCAAGCAGCCTTTGTTCAGCAACCTCAATCTGTTGGGCCGACTCTGGAACCATACCGTTGTGCAGAAAGAGAATATGGACATCGACTGGGGCTTGTTCCAGCACTTCAATTTCTATTCATCAACATCCGTCATCGAGAACGACCAGCACTCGCCATTCATTGCCGACGACGTTGCTGAGGGCAATGCCCCATACCGCGTCAGCGAAACGGCAGCAGTAGGTCCTGGTGCCATCATGCGCTTTAACAATATCGGCAACCTCTCGTTCCTTGAGCAGCGCATATTCCTTAACGCCATCCTTATGGGTGGCAGTCAGAGCGACTATTTCCGCATCCTGTGGCGCGACTACAATCTGGGCAGCGGCTATTCTGCAAAGATAAACACCATCCTGCAGTTCGGCAAGTATGCACGCATAGACTTCAAGTCAGAGTTCTATCATCTGTTCACATGGAAGGGATATAGCGAGGAGGCAATACACCTGATGGAGACATACACGGACAAGAAGGAACTGGAGTACATCAACGCACAGGGCGACCCAGGCAACGCCATGCTCTTCATCTTCTCTCCACGCCTGAAGATGAACCTCAGCAAGAACCTCATGGTCGATCTCTATCCATCGTTCTACTACCGTCACACACATTACAGCGACTACAAGGACGTAACCCGAAAGACTTTCGAACTCAGAGCCGGCATCTCATACACATTGTGACGCTATCTGCCGGATACAAGACATGTGTCAATGAGTTCCGTGAGGTACGCCATGCTCTCCAGCAACTCCTGTTTCTTCTCTATCGCCATCTTGCACATGGCAATCGAGCGTTGCTGTTTCTCCGGTGGAAGGTTGCGTACCTGGTCCATGCATATGAATCGTATCGCACCGAGGTTTGCTGCAGCCTCCACGGCTTGGTCTATTGTCTCTTCGTCCGATAGCTTCAGATAACTGGTTATCATTTTGCGAAGAGAATCATAGGGACAGGTACTGTTGACCCAAGTATAACACGAACCGCATCTCCTCTCCCCATAACGAAAGAATGGTTTGCAATACGCATTGCAAGCCATTCATTTGTCTATATATCGGGGAATAAATAAAAGGGGGCTAAAATCTGATTTTTCTTTGGAGATAAGTATGCGATGGGTGCTGGAATGGGTAGTTTTTGGGGGTTTCAATGGTGGATGAGGAAAAAATGGGGGTGGAATGGTGGTTTTTCGCTGTTTTTGTTTGTGGTTTGGGATATATGCTGTAATTTTGCACGATTTTTGTGTTCTGTTTGCGGTTTTTTGCCCCGATGCGGCTGCAAATGGTTTATATAATGTACAACCCAACCGAAAAAGGATGAAGAGGATTCTCGATGTTCTGTTTGCAACGATTGCTTTGATTGTGTTTCTCCCGCTGTTTGTGGCGTGCTACATCGCCATTAAGTTGGAGGATGGCAATGCGGCTATATACAAGCAGGAGAGGGTAGGAAGGGGTGGACGCCCATTCTTCATCTATAAGTTCCGCAGTATGAGGACGGACGCGGAGAAGGACGGTCCGCAGTTGCTGCAGGATGGGTTGGTGAGCGATCCACGACTGACGAGGGTAGGGCTGTTTCTGCGTGCTCATCATCTGGATGAGTTGCCTCAGTTGTGGAATGTGTTTGTGGGCGACATGTCGTTTGTAGGTTACCGACCTGAGCGCCGCTATTACATCAATCAGATCATGGAGCATAATCCTCGCTATGCGGAGTTGTACAGTATGCGTCCGGGGGTGACTTCGTACGCTACGCTGTATAATGGATATACGGATACGATGGAGAAGATGCTGCGCAGGTTGGAGCTCGATCTTTATTACCTGGAGCATCACTCGCTATGGTTTGATGTCAAGATTGTTGCCAAGACGTTCCTGAGTATTGTGTTTGGCAAGAAGTTCTAAGTCTTTTTTAATAGATAAAAAAATTGTAGTCTTTGTCCTATGCTGTCAAGTTTGACACACTTTTCGGTCTCAAATCGTTATAGATTTTCGTCAAGATTCTTGCCTTGCACTATGTTATTTTTATGGTTTTATAGGATTATGTGTGAATTTATGCGCAAGCGCCAATGAGAAAAACATTGAAGAAACAGAACAAAAACAAGAAAAAACAATAATTGAACTGTTTTTTTATGTTTTTTATGGTTGATTTTTTTGTTTTTTCAATTGGCCCGAAGGGCACTTTCATACGAATTCCCGAAGAATCTATATAAAAATCTTCAACAAACTTGACAGCCTACTCTATGTCCTCTGTGCCTCTGTGGGAAATCGTTTTTTGGGGGAGGCACTCATCAAGAAAGTATTTTTATATATTCTCCTCTATTTTTATCTATTGATATTTTTTCTCTTGCGATGCGATGGCACCACGAGGATGCTGAGTTCGAAGAGGAGGTACATGGGGAGGCTGACGATGGCGAGGGTGAAGGCATCGGAGGTGGGGGTGATGATGGCTGCTATGACTACTATCACTACTATGGCATGACGACGGTACTGCTTCATGAGGCTGCTGTCGATGATGCCCAGGCGACCAAGTAGCCATGCGATGACGGGTATCTCGAACACGATGCCCATCATGAGGCTTAGCATCATGAGGGTGTCGATGTAGCTCTCGAGCGAGATGAGGTTGTGCACGTCGTCGGCTACCTGATAGTTGCCCAAGAACCGGAAGGTGATGGGGAAGACGATGAAGTAGGAGAATGCCACGCCTGCGAAGAACATGAGGTAGCCACTCGTGACGATGGAGGTGGCATAGCGCTTCTCGTGCTCGTAGAGGGCGGGCGAGATGAAGTGGTAGAGCTGGTAGATGATGTAGGGGGCGGAGACTATCAGTCCTACGTAGAAGCTGGTCATCATGTGGATGACAAACTGCTTGGTGAGCTCGGTGTTGATGAGCTGGATCTCGGGCGAGCTGCCAAAGATGCGCGGCAGGAAGTCCTGCTGCTTGGGCGCGAAGACGACATAGAATACCTCATCCTTGAATATGAATGCAAGGATGGCAAATAGTGTTGCTACGGTAAGGCATCGTAGCAACACTGTTCGCAGTTCGTCAAGATGGTCCCAGAAGGTCATTCTTTTTTCTCGTCGTCGGAGTTGACGTTGAGGTCGTCTTCAATGCCTTTCATGCCGTCCTTGAAGGCTTTTACACCTTTGCCGGCACCTTTCATGAGTTCTGGAATTTTCTTGCCTCCAAAGAGGAGGAGGATGATGATGAATATGATGAGGATCTCTTGCATGCCGAGTCCCATAAATAGTGGAGTCATTGGGAATTGAGAGTTAAGAATTATGAATTATGAATTTTGAATTAAGAATTTTGTTATCGACGCAGTCGCTTGTAGCGAAGCGGAAAGAATTAAATTATCGACGCGTATCTTTGTTTTTGCCTTCGGCGAACGTGAATGCCCGTGAATTGCCCGTGAATTTGTTCGTAAATTTGTTCGTAAATTGGTATATCTCTTGAACAAAATTAAATTCACGAAATAATTTACGGGCAATTCACGGACATTCACGTTAAAAAATTAAATATTTGGGCGGAAAGAATTATGAATTATGAATTAAGAATTGAGAATTATGTTATCGACGCAGTCGCTTGGAGCGAAGCGGAAAGAATTATAGGGTGTTGGTTTTTAGTTTCTCGACGAATTGGTCGATCTTGCGGAGCTCGGCAGGGATGCGTATGTTTTGCGGACAGTGCTTGACGCACATCTGGCAACCTACGCAGTGGTTGGCCTGGCGAAGTTTTGGAACTGAGCGATCGTAGCCCACGAGGAATGCCTGGCGTGCCTGCTTGTAGTTTTTCGCTTCGCGGCTCTCGGGTACATAGCCTTTGTTGATGCACTTGTTGTAGTGGACGAAGATGGCTGGGATGTCGAGTCCGTATGGGCATGGCATGCAGTATTTGCAGTCGTTGCATGGGATGGTAGGGTACTGCACGATGAGGTTGGCTGTCTCGCCTTCAAGCCAGTCGACATCCTCGGTGGTGAGGGGTTCGAGTGGGCTGAACGAGCGGATGTTGTCCTCGAGGTGCTCCATGTAGGTCATACCGCTGAGCACGCACATCACTCCCGGCTTGGTGCCGCAGTAACGGAATGCCCACGATGCTACGCTGTTCTCCGGTGCACGCTGCTTGAGGTGTGCGACGACATGGTCGGGGAGCTTGGCAAGGCGGCCTCCGAGGAGTGGCTCCATGATGACGGCTGGGATGTTGAGTTTCTCAAGTTCCTCGTAGAGGAAGTGGCCCTCGGAGTGGTTCCAGTCGACATAGTTCATCTGTATCTGCACGAAGTCCCAATGGTACTTGTCGTTGAGGGCAAGGAGCTCCTTGTAGGTGTCGTTATCGCCATGGTAGGAGAAGCCGAGGTTGCGGATTGTGCCCTTCTCGCGCTGCTCAACGAGGTAGTCGAGGAGTCCGTTGTCGATGTAGCGCTCGCGGAATCCATTCATGCCGCCGCCTCCGAGTGCATGAAGGAGGAGGTAGTCGACGTAGTCGGTCTGAAGGTAGCGGAGTGAGTTCTGGAACATCTCCACGCCCTTCTCGTATGTCTGAAGTTCCTTGCTGAAGTTGGAGAGCTTGGTGGCGATGAAGAATTTGCTGCGATCGTAGCCGCTTGCCTTGAGGGCTGTGCCGAGCGATGCCTCACTCTTGCCCTGGGTGTAGACAGGGCTGGTGTCGAAGTAGTTGACGCCATGATCGAGGGCGTACTTGGCGAGGCGGTTGCATTGCTCCTGGTCGATCTGTTCCTCAGGTGGATTGTTAGGATCGGCATTCTCAGGGAGTGGGAGCATAGGGAGTCGCATCCATCCGTAGCCAAGGATGCTGACCTTGTCGCCTTGCTTCGGATTGGTGCGGTATGTCATCTTGTCGGTTGGTACGGGACCTGTGTGGTGACCTGATGGGTCGAAGTCGCCTTCAGCATTGTTGCCTCCTCCGCACGATGCGATGGCTGTAGTGGCTGCCACTGCGCCCGAGAGCTTGAGGAAGTCTCTTCTGTTGATATCTTTCATTGTCGTAGTTTGCTTCAATGGGTGGGTTTGTCTGTATCCTTAAATATCTCTGTGCACCTCGTGTCCCTCAACGTAGATGGCGCTGAATGGGCGTACTGGGCAGAGGTTCTCGCACGCTCCGCAACCGATGCACTTCTCGGTGTTGACGGCTGGGATGAAGGTCACGGTGTTGCGATCGACTGGATTGCCATCCTGGTCGGTGCATCGGCCTTCGGCATCCATCTTGATGTCCTTGTCCATAGGTACCATCTGTATGGCTTCGACCGGACAGTGGCGTGCGCAGTTGCCGCATGGGATGCCCTCGGCTGCAGGCAGACAGTTCTTGCTGATCCATACGGCGTGGCCTATCTGGATGGTCTGCTTGGCTGCCCATGATGGGAGGTCGTCGGCCTCGGCTGTAGCAGGGTCGAGGGATATAGGGCGGATGGCACCTGCAGGGCAGATGTCGGAACAGCGTGTACACTCAGGACGGCAGTAGCCCTTCTCGTACTGCACCTCTGGCTGCATGAAGTGGTCGAGGTCGGTGGATGGGCGAAGCACTCCGTTAGGACAGTTGCTGATGCAGAGCTGGCAGGCGGTACAATGCTGCTGGAGGTTCTTGGCTGAGAGTGATCCCGGAGGGGTGATAGGAGTCTTGCGCTGAGGTATCTCCTTGTCGGCTATGGCTGCATAGCCTCCATCGGTCACCTTCTCCTGCGCCTTGACTGCGGTAGCAGCGAGTGCTGTGCCCGTGATGGCGAGGAAGTTGCGGCGTGAGATGCCTGAGTCGGCTGTTGGCTCGGTGGCCTGTGCGGCAGCCTTCTTGAGTGGTGCATGCTTGATGGCCTGCTTTGAGCATACTGGGATGCAGTCGCCACAGCTCACGCAGCGTGTGTAGTCGATCACGGCTGGCTGGCCCTTCTCGATATGGATGCAGGCTGCCTTGCAGTTCTTGGCACAAAGGCCGCAATGCATGCAGGCATCATTGTCCACCTGGATCTTGAAGTAGGAGAACTTGGCAACGTAGCCGAGCACGGTACCTACAGGACAGATGGTGTTGCAGTAGGTGCGTCCGTTGCGGAAGGCAAGGATGGCAAGTATGATGGCGCTTACGGCAGCGATGACGATGAGGATGGTAGGATTGTTGTGTGGCTCTACCTGATAGAATGCGAAGCTATCGTTGGCTGCTGCCCAGTCGGCAAGCAGGTTGTTGATGGCTATGTAGGCAGGCTGGAGGATGGTGGATGCCATGCGTCCGTAGGCGCTGTAAGGTGCAATGATGATAGCGATGGCATTGAATCCTGGGATGATCATGAGTGCAGCAAAGAGTATGAGCACCGCAAGGCGAAGCTTGGTCATCGGTGCGCTGTAGCTGTACTTGTTGGCCAGCTTGGCCTTCTTGTTGCTACGGAATGGCTTCTGCTTTCCTATCCATGCCACGATGTCCTGATATACGCCGAGAGGACAGATGGCTGAGCAGTAGATGCGTCCGAAGAGGAGGGTGATGCCGACCACGATGATGATAGGCACGATGCTGAGTGCAAGGACGCTTGGCAGGAACTGGAGTTTTGCCATCCAGCCGAAGAGTGGCTGGACTGTACCCGAGAAGTCGAGGAATAGTGCTGTGATGCCGATGAAGAAGATGACGGCAAGCAGTCTGCGAATGGTCTTTAACATGGATATTTGTCTGTTTGTTGTTTGCTTTTTCTCTGTCATTTATAAGCTTTGATGGACAAAGGTAAGTACTTTTTTCCTTAAAATCAAACGTAACAACGATTTTTTTCTGTTTTTTGTCAACTTAATTGTATACATCAAGAGTTTGTGCTATCTTTGCAGAGAATTTATCCGCATTTTGATATGAACGAAATACATATAAACAAGGAACAGGCGCTGGCAGCGTATGATGAGATGGCGCCGGCCGACTTTATCGTGATGGTGACCGACTACTATCTGGAGCAGCTGGGCGGAGGGCTTACAGCCGACAATATGATGTGCCTCAATGCCCATCAGCACACCCTGCTGGCATACCGTTATGTGCTCGACGAGGTGATGGAAGGAGGATTCATCCAGCTCATCGAGAACGGCTATGCACCATACGTGCTCGAGGGGCCATTCCCGCTGGCGGTGAAGAAGCTGTGGGAGAGGAAGGAACTGTCCAAGCTGCTGTTTGACGTGAAGAAGGAGTACCACCGCCACATGGAGGACTTCGAGGGCGAGAAGACCGAGGAGGAGTTTATGGCGATGTACGAGCAGCTGGAGAAACTCAATGACTACGGCGACGACTTCCTCGATGACTATCAGGAGAAGGAGAGCCCTGCCATAGCGCAGATAGTGAAGGAGAATATAGAACTGTTTTAAAGCAAATCATAATTTACCAATTGTCATGGTTTTCTTTTGTTTTCTGTGCTTTAGCTCGGCGTAGCCAAAATAATGAAAACAAAAGAAAACAGATACGATTCATCAAGTTATATGGCAAAGAAGAAAGATATAAAGCAAAGTCCGGTAAACATCAAGAACAAGCGTGCATCGTTTGACTTTGAGTTTATCGATACCTATACGGCAGGCATCGTGCTGACTGGTACGGAGATCAAGAGCATACGCCAGGGCAAGGCTTCGCTGGTGGATACGTACTGCTACTTCAGCAACGGTGAGCTGTGGGTGAAGAATATGTACGTAGCCCTCTACATGCAGGGATCGTACAACAACCACGTGGAACGCCGCGAACGCAAGCTGCTGCTCAACAAGAAGGAGCTGCGCAACCTGGAGTCGGACTCGAAGGCTCCTGGATTCACCATCGTGCCGGTACGCATCTTCATCAACGAGAAGGGACTGGCAAAGATGGTCATAGCATTTGCCAAGGGTAAGAAGGAGTACGACAAGCGCCAGTCGCTGAAGGAGAAGGAAGACAAGCGAATGATGGACATGGCGAAGAAGAAAAACTATTTTTAAGTAGGTGATCAAATAAGAAAATAAGACAGCATTTTTTTAAGGTGAAAGATTCAATAAAAGAGAGAATACTCATTCTCGATGGTGCCATGGGTACCATGATACAGTCGTACGGACTGGGCGAGGCAGACTTCCGTGGGGAGCGATTTGCCGATGTGCCGGGACTGATGAAAGGCAACAACGACATTCTCAACATCACGCGTCCGGACGTGATACGCGACATACATCGCCGTTATCTCGATGCCGGAGCCGACATCATCACAGCCAATACGTTCTCGAGCCAGCGCATATCGATGGCCGACTACAATGTCCAGGAGTATGTACGCGACATAAACCTGGAGGGATGCCGCATTGCTCGCGAGATAGCCGATGAGTACACACGCCAGAACCCATCGAAGCCTCGATACGTGCTGGGCGATGTGGGACCGACCAACAAGGCGCTGTCCATCTCGCCCGATGTGAACAACCCTGCGCTGAGAAGCCTGTCGTTCGACGAACTCGTTGAGGCATACATCGAACAGATGGAGGCACTCATCGATGGTGGTGTGGATGCCATACTCATCGAGACCATCTTTGATACCCTGAATGCGAAGGCTGCCATCTATGCTGCCGAGACTGCATTTGAGCATAAGGGCAAGCGACTGCCTATCATGCTCTCCGTAACGGTGAGCGATGTGGCTGGACGTACGCTCTCGGGCCAGACGCTCGAGGCATTCCTTGCATCGGTACAGCATGCCGACATATTCTCCGTAGGTCTGAACTGCTCGTTCGGAGCCCGTCAGCTCAAGTCGTTCATCCGCACCCTGGCTGAGAAGGCACCATACTACATCACAGCCCATCCGAACGCAGGACTGCCTAACTCACTCGGCCTCTATGACCAGACACCGAAGGAGATGGCGCAGCAGATCAACGAATACGTGGAGGAGGGACTGGTAAACATCATAGGCGGATGCTGCGGTACTACGGACGAGTTTATAGCTCTCTATTCCGACATCGTGAAGGATGCAAAGCCTCATGTGCCAGTAGGCCGACCAGACTGCCTGCACCTCTCAGGTCTCGAACTGCTCTCGCTCACCCCTGAGATGAGATTTGTCAATGTGGGCGAGCGATGCAATGTGGCTGGTTCGCGCAAGTTCCTACGCCTCATCAATGAGAAGAACTATGACGAGGCACTCTCCATAGCCCGCAAGCAGGTGGAGGACGGAGCATTGGTGCTCGATGTAAATATGGACGACGGACTGCTCGATGCAAAGGCTGAGATGACCACATTCCTCAACCTGATGATGTCGGATCCTGACATCGCAAAGGTGCCGGTGATGATCGACTCGTCGGACTGGAACGTGATAAGCGCCGGACTGAAATGCGTGCAGGGCAAGTGCATCGTCAATTCCATCTCGCTCAAGGAGGGCGAGGAGCGCTTCATTGAGCATGCGCGTGAGATAAAGCGCATGGGTGCCGCTACCGTGGTCATGGCCTTCGATGAGGAGGGACAGGCTACCACCTATGAGCGTAAGATACAGATATGCGAACGTGCATACCATATACTCGTCGAGCAGGTAGGATTCAATCCTCTCGACATCATCTTCGACCCTAACGTGCTTGCTGTGGCTACAGGTATGGAGGAGCACAACAACTATGCCCTCGACTTCATCCGTGCCACGGAGTGGATACGCCAGAACCTGCCTGGAGCACACGTATCGGGCGGTATGTCCAACCTCTCGTTCTCCTTCCGTGGCAACAACTATATCCGTGAGGCCATGCATGCCGTATTCCTTTACCACACCATAGGCAAGGGACAGGACATGGGTATCGTCAATCCTGCCACTCAGGTGCTATACAGCGAGATTCCTGCCGACATACTCAAGGCCATCGATGATGTGCTGCTCAACACCGATGAGGGTGCCACCGAGCGACTCATCGAGGTTGCCGACCGCGTGAAGGCGCAGAAGGAGGCTGAGAAGGCTGGCGACAAACCAGCAAAGAGTGCTGACGACTGGCGCAGCAAGACGGTAGAAGAACGACTGGCATACGCCCTCATAAAGGGTGTGACTGACTACATAGCGCAGGATCTGGATGAGGCTGTCGCCAAGTACGAATCGCCGGTGCAGATCATCGAGGGTCCGCTCATGGATGCCATGAATACCGTAGGCGAACTGTTCGGCTCAGGCAAGATGTTCCTCCCTCAGGTGGTGAAGACTGCCCGCACCATGAAGAAGGCGGTGGGCATACTCCAGCCCCTGATCGAAGCCTCGCGTGCCGAAGGCGCAAAGAAGGCAGGCAAGGTGCTTCTCGCCACCGTGAAGGGCGATGTGCACGATATAGGAAAGAACATAGTAAGCGTGATCCTGGCTTGCAACAATTACGAGATCATCGACCTCGGCGTGATGGTTCCTACCGAGGACATCGTGAATAAGGCAATTGAGGAGAATGTGGACATCATCGGTCTGTCGGGCCTGATTACTCCATCGCTTGAGGAGATGGTGAGCGTGGCTCGCTGCCTTGAGCAGCGTGGCGTGACCATACCTATCATGATAGGCGGAGCAACGACCAGCGAACTGCATACGGCTCTCAAGATAGCCCCTGTGTACCATGGTCCGGTGCTGTGGATGAAGGATGCTGCACAGAACGTGCTTGCATCGTCGCGCATCCTCAATACCGCCACTCACGATGACTATGTGCAGGAGCTGGACCGCAAGTACGAGGCGCTTCGCAATGATAAGGCTGAACAGCAGGACGACGATCTGCTTTCGCTCGATGAAGCACGAAAGCGCAAGCTCGACCTGTTCTAGGGTTTCATCAGGATTTTAGTTTGCCCCGAGTCCTTCCTTCATCTCCTTCTTGCTTGGCACGATGACTGGTGAAGTGATGAAGTCGGGCACATTGTACGAATATATGCTTTCGCGATAGAAGCGTGCTGGATTGGACTGCGGAAGCATGAAAGGCTTGGTGGCACGTCCCTTTTCATCGATATGGGAGAAATAGAGACGCGTGTACAGACCATCATCGCGGCGACTGCTCAACACCACCCAGCGTGATGTCGAACTCCAGTTGTGGAAACTCTCCGTGTCGTCGCTATTAAGTATATCGATAGTTATATCTTCGTTTGTAAGCAGATCTACCATCCGTAGGTCTGCTTCTTTATGCCATATAGGGAAGGTGCCGTAGTCGGAGAGGGTGTACATGAGGTAGCGTCCATCGTACGAAGGGCGTGGGAATACGGCATTCTTGCCTTCAGCCGATGCATGGATGAGTGTGTCGATATGGTCGCCAAACTGTGCCGTAGCAGGATCGAACGCTATGCTGCATATGTCGTACTTCACATCCTTGTATTGCTCCGGCACGCTGCGTGCATCGGCACGGCAGAAGTAGAGCGTACGCCCATCGGCCGAGAAGGCAGGGAAGGTCTCGAATGCCTCGTCGCCCTGAAGGAGCGGGGAGGTGATGATGGTATGGGTGCCAGGGCTGTAGATGAGTATGTCGCTTGCCACATCCGCCACTTCGATGCGCTTGTCTCTACCCTCGTGGAAGTACTGCTTGGTCTTGTTGGTAGAGTAGGCGATGTATTTGCCTGTAGGGTGCCAGTAAGGGTATACGAACTGCGAGAGGGTGGTGTCGGTCTTCGTGTGCAGATATTCCGCTCCTTCCGATGGAGTGATGAGCATGGTGCCTCCGTGCTCGCCCCTGATGTGCAGGGACTGATGGGCAGGATTGGTGCGACATACGGTGTGGCAATTGACGCACATGCCCGTGATGAGGGAATTCTCGACTATTGCCTTCTCCTCGAATGTGTTGAGGCTGCGCTCGTAGATGCCCATCTTGCTGTATACCTCATATCCCGGTGCGATGCGACGGTAGGTCACACCGTAGTCGATCGTGTCCTTGCTGATGTGGATGTGGAATGGACGATAGGCAATCGGTTTGCCACCAACCTCAGCCACTACGCTTACCATGATGCTGTCGCCTGCATTCGCCCTGAGCAATTGCTGCCAGCGGTCGATGGGAAAGTCGGCATATTCTCCCTCCACGATGATAGGTTCGCCTGTACTACCTTTCAGAGTCACCTGCATGTGGTCGGCACGATCGGTAGAGTCGGTGTCGAGGATGCCGAAGTTGAGCGGAGCGATGTTGCATGGTATGGTGACTCCTATGTAGTCGGGATAGATGGGTGGAAGGGTGTCCGTCTGCTCAGCATTCTCCACATGGTGGGAGCATGCAAGCAGCATGAATAGCAGGACGATGTATGTGGTGATGGTATGGATTCGATGCATGATGCTATTCCTTGTTTGAGGTTGGACGGTCGGTGGTCGGTACCAATGATGAGTATGCCACGATGTATTGCGAAGCTATGTAGTTGTCCTTGTTTGCCTTGATGAGCGATGCAAGTTGTACGCCTCGCTTGCTGCTGAACAGGTAGTCGTCGTCCGTCTGTACGGTCCTGAGGTAGTGCCACATGGGGTGGACATCGATGTTCCTGTGCTCGATGCACTCCAGGGCTTTCTCAGCCCATGTGCGATAGAAGAGCGTATGCGAAAGCAGCTGCAGATACTTGCGAGCCACTTCGTAGTGGCCATTGATGATGTTGGTTTCGGCAAGGCGCTTGAAGCATCGTGCGCTCTTGTTCATGTTCGGTATGGCTTCGTGCGCATTGAACGTGTATCGCTGGGCTGTGTTCACCATGCCAAGATAGTAGAATGCCTCGGCTACGGGAAGTGCCTTGTGCCACTCACCCCTGTATTCCGGGAGGAGGGAGTTCACACCGTGTGGTGCAACAGCCAGGCTGAGGTTGTCGGCCAGTTGTCCCTTGATGGCAAGCGCGATGTTCACGTATACTGCCGAATACGTGTCGTGTACCCCTTCGTTCCGAGCCTTGTTGATGATGTCGTCCCACCTCTCGTGGCGTGCCATCTGGTCGTATCGGAGGAAGTGCTCCTCGTCCGTCTCCATGCCGCTGGCTATGGATGCCCATCCGGCTATGGCTACTACAATGGTAAGTATGGCATTGGTGATGGCTGGGCTTTTCTTGGATGAAGGCAGAAAGCGCAGGGCAATATCCGTGAACAATGCAGACAGAATAGGGATGAGCATCACCGAGGCGGGCATCTCTGCCTGTCTGTAGTAGGAGTATTGCGAAGGTGTGGAGATGTATCCAAGGAGGATGAAGATGACGATCGCGCAGGCGTACTTGAAGCCCTTGCCTCGTATGCTGCATATCAAAGCGATGGCTGAGGTCCATAGCAGCATGCCTACTGGCAGACTGGTGAGCACATTGCCATCAGTCATGACCGCAAGGGTGCAGATGGATGGGATGAAGGACAGGGGATAGAGCACGTGGTTCTTGCTTCTGCTTATTTGCCATGTGTTGGCCTGTATTCCTAACAGTATGGCTGCGAGGATCGTGGCGCCTATCACAGGGCTGTAGAAGAACTGTGCCACCCACTCGCCCATGTACACTATCAGTCCGCCTGCATAGAGGTGCTCCTGCAGATAGTCGCTGGTACATAGCCATAGTTGAAACTGCTCCTGCATGGCCATGTGGCCGCTGTAGGCAAACGTGTAAAAGCAGAACACGGCTATGAAGAAGAGGACGCTGAGGGCAGCTTGTATGTAGTGCGATGGTCGGGATGTCATGATAAGTGTGAGTATGTAGGGAGGTAGGGGTGAAGGCTATCGGTGGTCATTCCAGCTGTAGCCCTCGTACTTCTGCTTTTGGAACACGAACTCGCTGTCGCTGATGCCTCCGCTCTTGAACTTCGTGATCTTGACGGTTGTGCTGAACAGGGCAATCTTGATCTTTAGGCTCACGGGGTGGAAGTTTGACTTGTACACCTTTGCCTGTATCTCCTTGATGCCTGTCAGACCAGCATTCTTGTTCTTGGCTGTTATGATGTAGTAGTTGCCCTCGGTCTTGTAGCTGTATTGGAACTCGCTGAGGTTTGCCTTGAATTTGCTGAAGTACTTGTCCTGGTTCTCATCGTCGGCGCGGTACACGTCGATAGTCTTCTTTTTCTTGTCGGCCTTGTATACGGTTGTACCATCGTTGATGGCATCGTACCTGCTCTCGATGTATCTCGATTTCTTACCCTTGTAGATTATGTCGCCATGTGTCTTGTAGAGCCCGATGATGTTGACTGAGTAGGTCAATGATGATCCCGAAGGTCCGAAGACCATGTTGTATGCCTTTTCGAATAGCTTGCGTGCTTCCTCCGAACTTTTGTCTGCCGCTACGGCGTTGAGCGACATGATGACCATCATTATGGATAGCACGATTCGCTTGGTTATTGATGTGTTCATATTAATGATGCTTCCCTGTGATTTTTTATGCAAAGATATGACATCTGCTGATACTATACAAGCATTTAACATTTTTTTGACTCATAATACCCCCGAATGAGCATTGCTCATGTCGTAAAAATGTCGTACCTTTGCACCGTTTTTAAGGTATAAGGAAAAAATTATGGAAAGAAATATTCGAGTTGCATTAACTGTTTTTGCTATCGCTTTGCCATTTAATGTGGTGAAGGCTAATGATGCCGATACGCTCGACGTGGTGCGCCTGCAGGAGGTTGAGGTGCTATCGCTGAAGGATAATGCCGGCATGTCGCAGATGCCCGTATCGTCGACCCACATCGGACTGGCTCAGATGGAGCAGAAGAGCATCTTATCGCTCAAGTCGCTCCGTACGCAGGTGCCTAATCTCTTCATCCCCGACTACGGCAGCCGACTCACAAGCGCCATATATATAAGAGGTATAGGGTCGCGCATCAATACCCCTGTGGTAGGACTGTATGTGGACGACATTCCCTACGTGGATAAGTCGGCATTCGATTTCAATCTCTATGGTGTGGAGAGCATCGATGTGCTGCGCGGTCCTCAGGGCACGCTGTATGGCCGAAACACGATGGGTGGATTGATCCGAGTGCGCACACGCAATCCGTTTGCCTATCAGGGCACCGATGTGAAGCTGGGCTACGCTACAGGCGACAATCATCGCCAGGCATCCTTGACCCACCACCATCGCGTGAGCGACAGCTTTGCCTTCTCCGTAGGAGGATACTATGAGGGCAGCAACGGATTCTTCGTAAACGACTTCACTGGCAATCGTGTTGATGACCTCCAGTCGGGAGGCGGACGCTTGCGTGCCATGTGGCTTCCTTCCGACAGGTGGAAGCTCGACATGAGCGTAGGCTACGACTATAGTGATGAGGGCGCCTATCCTTATTACTACACAGGCACGCTGGTAGGTGAGGAGCAGTACAAGGGCCTGATCGGCACCATATCCAACAATCGCGACAACCGCTATCGCCGAGGTCTGCTTAATGCCGGACTCAATGCTGGATACGTGGCCGACACCTGGCAGGTGAATGCCATCACGGGCTATCAGCATCTTACCGATCGCATGTTCATGGATCAGGACTTCATCGCAGCCGATATCTATACCCTCGAGCAGAAGCAGCGCATCAACACCCTCACCGAGGAAGTGATATTCAAGAATCGTGGTAACGATAAGTGGCAATGGATCACCGGACTCAACCTCATGGGCCAGTGGCTCCACACCGAGGGACCAGTCAACTTCTATGGCGATGGTCTGCGATGGCTGGAGTCCAACATCAATTCCGTGCTTCCATCCATGGACCGCATACCTATGCTGCAGCGACTGGGCTTCTCGGGCATGAGCATGAACTTCCGTGGCGACAACCTCCTTATGGCTGGCAGTTTTGAGACTCCTGCATTCGAGGCAGCTGCGTTCCATCAGTCTACGCTCCACCTTACCGACCGCCTCTCTGCCACACTCGGCATTCGTGTAGGCTTCGAGCATCTGTCCATGGACTACGACTCGCCAGCACATGTTGACTATGGCTTCCGTATGCCAAACGACAGGATGGCTATGATGGCAGTCGACCTTCAGCAGCTGGTGTCCGACCTTTCGTACAAGGGAACAAAGCACGACAACCGCTTCATGGCTCTACCTAAGCTCTCGCTCAAGTACGACTTCGACTCCGCCAACAACATCTACGCATCCTTTGCCATGGGACAGCGTTCCGGTGGCTACAACCTTCAGATGTTCTCCGACCTCTTGCAGGGCGCCATGCGTGTCGATATGATGAATGGAATAAAGAATGGGGTGGGCGACTATCTCGACGAACTCTCTGCCCGAGTGCCAGCCATGCCGAAGGCCATCCCCGATCCCGATAATGCTGGACAAATGATCTCCATCCCTGATTATGTGCGCCGTGTGATGGCCAGCAGCATGCCGGCTACCGAGGTGCCAACCACCGACCAGGTAGTCTATAAGCCCGAGTTCTCGCTCAACTATGAGGTGGGTACCCATCTCTCCCTCCTCGACCATACGCTCAGGGCTGATGCAGCCGTGTTCTACAATCGCATTTACGATCAGCAGATAGCACGCTTCGCACCTACCGGACTTGGCCGCATGATGGTAAATGCAGGTAAGAGCCAGAGCTACGGAGGCGAACTGTCGCTCCGCTACACACCCGACAGTCATCTTGCCGTGACAGGCAACTACGGCTACACCTACTCCACCTTCCTTGAGTACGATGCAGGTGGAGCAGATGCCGACCATGTGAACGACTACTCAGGCTGCTACGTCCCATTCGTTCCTATGCATACTATGAACCTTGATGTCGCATATACATGGCACATAGGCCGTGATCGCACTCGCCACCTTACCCTTGGTGCCGACTGCAGCGGAGTGGGCAGGACATATTGGAACGAGAGCAACACCATCAGCCAGCCATTCTATGCCTTGCTTGGCGCACGCCTCGTCATCGAGATGGGCGACTTCTCCGTCATGGTATGGGGACGCAACCTTACCGATACACGATTCAACACCTTCTGCTTCGAAAGTGCAGGACGCGGCTTCGAACAGCATGGCAAGCCACTCCAGATCGGCATCGACCTGGGCATACATTTTTAAGTGAAAAGTTAATTATAATTGTTTTTCTTTTTGCCTTCGGCGAACGTAAATTATCCGTGAATTGCCCGTAAATTTAATCGTAAATTGAATATCAATACATTATAAAATAATTGGCTACGCCCAGCTAAAGGGTCACGAAACAATTCACGGATAATTTACGTTAAATTTTCGTTCGCCGAAGGCAAAAAACGGGGGGTAGGTTACCTTAAGCATATGAGGATTTTCCATTTTCCATTTACGAAGAAAACAGACATATCCCCCCACTTATCGCCATATACACATATATGATCTTGCGGAGGAGTGGAAGCGACAGATGGCGGAAAGCCATAGCACCGAGGTAAGTGCCTATGATGACGCCAGCAATGCCCAGCAACCAGCTATGCACCACCGTAGGCGTGAGCAGTCCATAGTAGGCACGATAGACAGTCATGCACATATTGCCTACAAGAAAATACATCTGTGCAGTCACCAGGTACTCCTCCTTCGTTGTAGTGGTCTCCACAAAGTAAAGGACCGCAGGAGGCCCCTGCATGCCGAACAGGCCACCCATCACGCCGCTGATGCCTCCGAGCCCCAACTGTGCTGGGAGGGTAGGGCGCAGGCGTACCTTGCCTGCCAGAAACAGGAACCAGATGCTTGCAAGTATGAGAATGATGCCCAGGCACACCTTCAGCACCCCATCGCCAGCCTTTGCGACAAACTGTATGGCAAAGAACGACACGATGAGGAACGTAGTCAGTATCACACTCAGCTTGCGCCAATGCAGATACTTGTAGTGGCGGCTCACGATGATGAACGAAGTGAGCGAAGCGAGCAGACCGGAAAGCGTTGTCGCTTCGCCGTACGAAGGCATGAGGTAGGGTAGAGCGGTCATTATGAAAATGCCGAACCCAAAGCCCGATACGCGCTGCACGAACGCCGCGCCTATACTCATTACCATCAGCAGTATAATCCCCTGCATAAATTATTCATTGTTTATTTTTCCACCTATATCTTCACTTTTTGGGGCAAAGATACATCATTATTCTATAACAAACAAGAGATTCTCCCCCCTTTTTTATTTATTCAAACGATATATAAACGAATGAATGGTTTGCTGGCGTATATTGCAAACCATTCATTCGTTATGGGGAGAGGAGAAGCAACACTTTCTACCCATGTTAAATCAGAACTACCCAATGTCCTGTTCTGGCTTTTCCTTCATGCCGAACAATGCCCTTCTTTTGAAGCACTGCAAGGTCTCGTTCTATAGTTCTTTCTGTAACAGCAAATATCTCCGACATTTGCCTTGCTGACACATCGGGAGTCGCAGCTATTAAATGATATATTCTTCTTTGTCTTTCAGTAAGTTTCACTATTCCGTCATTACCGACATTATTACCGACATCATTACCGACATCATTACCGACATCATTACCGACATCAGGCCTTTTTATTGTTGCAAGTAACCCGCCACAGAACACCTCATATACCGGCTTTTCCATGTCTTCGCTTTCAAATCCCTCCTGAATCTTTTTGAATCCGCGCCCCCATGCCTCTATGAATCCAACCTTATTGAATACGTCAGCAATCTTTAGATTCCTTGGTTTGGAAAGGTGTTTCTGCCAAAGCGTATCAATAGTATATCCGGCGGGAAGTTCACCTTCGTTCCACAACTCTATATACTCATCATACACCTTCATTTGTATCGGAGCCCCCGAATACAATTTGTGTACAATCGAATTGTAAAGCATTTCACGAAGAGCCTCTTCTGGAATTTCAAGAGGTTCTATCCTCTGCATACCGTCATAGTGAATAGGCGATTTCAAGTATTTTCCTTTCAGCAAGTCCATAACCTTATCCGCCATTTGTAGGATATTGCCCTCAACAACATCTTGGAATATTAAGTCGGCCTCATCTTTGCCAAACCTGCCAATCTTGAACTGAATACCAGAAAAGTACTTCTGCGGTTCCTTGGCAAACAGCAGAATAGCGGCATTTCTCAGATGGCCATCATCAGAAAACAGATGCAGATTCTCCAAAACCTCTTTAGGGGTGTCGCCTAATGCATCTTCTGTTATTCGCTTTGACTTGGTTCCCTTACGTATGAAATATCTTATAGCCTCAGGATCTATGCAGTCTATCGTAGCTGAAGGATGTTCCATGTCATCCCATTGCTTTCCCACTTTCTTCAGCAAAAACTCTTCGAGTGCGATACCCTTCAACTCTTGCTTTGTGCTGCCAGTACGATAGTGATACTTTCCCATGAAACTGATAGGCATATTGCATGGCTCGACAACAATTTCGATGAAATCAAGGCCATCTGACTGATGTAAGTTTACATCAGCCACAATGCCAAGCCGTCCTACAATCTTGTTGGGTATGTCCTCCATAAGTCGCTTGCTTTCTGCCACTCCCACCACTTCATGAGCATCATTCACACCGATGAAGATTCTTCCACCTTGTGCATTAGCAAAGCCGCATATCCATTCTAAATACTTATCATTCCACGACTCTTTGTATTCTATGTTCTGATTTTCGTCTGTATTCAATATCATATTGTATATAATCGCTCTTTATATATTTGACTGCCTTTTCTTCCGAGGTTTAACCTGTACTAGATTCCCCTTCGTGCTGCTACTTCACACGTATCTTGATGCTGTCGTTGCCTATCTTTGCGATGATGATGTTGCTGATGTGGGAAGTTGCGTTGAATACTATTTCGCCATTCTCAGCTTCCGTTTGACCGAGGTACATACCCGATGTTGAGTAGAACGATGCGAGTTCTGCGTTGTCGAGCCCTTTGAGGGTGATTACTCCATTGTTTGATGAGGCTATGATTGAGCGCCTGTCGAGGGTGATAGCCTTTGCGTTGTTAGCGTCGCCTATAGAACCATTGAGCCAATAAATGGTTGCTATCGATGGAGCTGATGTGCCGTATCCTTCTGCTTTAGCGTAAGCTGTTATTTCGTATGCGGCAACGAGTTCTATATTGCCGTTTTCGCTGGCAGTCAATTCTTGCTTGATGTCGGCATCGCTGATGGTATAGAGATAAGTAGCGTTTGGAGTAGGTGATACGAATTTCAGGTGTCCATCTTCGTATGCTATTGTTGGAGGAGCGCATTGGTTGTCGCCTGCTATTGGAACGTATTCTTCGATGATGTTCAAGAAATTCTGCCATTCTTGTGCAAATGAATAGTTTCCTTTTGCACCTATTGGTACGTACAGTTTGCAGTAGTTGGTGTTGACTCTCACAAAACAGTTACTCATAGCATTTGGAGGAACTAATGATTGGCTATGAATTGTTCTAAGACCAGTGCAAGCTCCAAAAGCCAAAGCACCAATTTCTGTTACGGAATTTGGGATGGTGATGGAAGTAAGACTAGTGCACCCCATAAAAGCAGAATAACCGATGTTTGTTACAGAATTTGGAATGGTGATGGAAACGAGAGACGAACAGTCGATGAAAGCACCACTGCCTATAAACTTTGTATCTTCCCTTATAGTACATTCCTTTAATGATTTATCAACAGCGTTTATGAGATATGTGTCGGCATATCGAATGCCATTCACTATTGGGAAGCTTGTACAGTTCGCGAATGCATGATCCCCAATGTATGCTACAGAACTAGGTATGATGATGGAGTTGAGATGTGTGCAACAATAGAAAGCGTATTCCCCAATGCTGGTCACAGAATTGGGAATGGTAACGGAGGTGAGAGATGTGCAGCCAGAGAAAGCATACCCACCAATGCTGGTCACAGAATTGGGAATGGTAACGGAGGTGAGAGATGTGCAGCCAGAGAAAGCATACCCACCAATGCTGGTCACAGAATTAGGAATGGTAATGGAGTTGAGGGATGTGCAATCCAGGAAAGCAGAAGCTCCAATGCTGGTTAATGAATTTGAAATGCTGATGGAAGTGAGAGCAGAACAACCAGAGAAAGCGTATCCCCCCATGCTGGTTACAGAATTAGGGATGGTGATGGAGGCAAGAGATTTGCAATCGTAGAAAGCACTGGCTCCAATTTTAGTAACAGAATTTGGAATGGTTATGGACTTGAGAGCAGAACAAGCGCAGAAGGCGTATTCCCCAATGCTGGTTATTCCATCAGATATTTGTGCCTTAAGAATTGGTATAGCATCATCATTATTACGCCAAGGAGCAGTCCATGTGTAATCTGTCATATCTCCGCTTCCTTCAATATACAATGTCCCATCGTCCTCAAGACGATATGTGGCATTTTCACCGCACGAGCCAGAAATGATTGTGGCATTAATGGATGTGGAGATTAGCAGCGCGAGTAATGACAAGGCAATCTTAAGTTTGTTGATCATGATTATCAATGTATAAGTTTCCGAATATGATTTATACCATTCGTGTGAGTATTGTACGTGATGGATGATGCAAAGATAGGATGTTTAATCGTTACAAACAAGCAAATGGTAGGAAAATATGCAGTCCGGGTAGCAATTCCTTGCACCAAGGCGATAGAGGCATGATGATTTGTCTATCTTCATGAAAGTGAGATGTTATTGATTGAAGTGGAAGTTCGGGTTCGGTTTGCCTTTGATCACTCGTGGTTCCTCCCATTTGTCGCTACCGAAGTTGAAGTATGCGGTATGTGATGGGCGTGGAGGTGCATTGTCGGGAAGCGGAGGGCCGAAGTAGGTGGACATGAAGTCGTCGTTGAGCTCCTTCTGGCGTTTCTCTTGCTCTACCTTTCGCCGTTCCGCCTCCTCTGCTTGCAGGAAGGCATAGAGGCGTTCACCCGTCGAGCGCTCCTTGTGAATGTAGCCTGAGAAGTAGGTATGCAGGG
>JAKSLM010000045.1 GCA_024401225.1 Bacteroidaceae bacterium
GAACTTGTCAAGAAGTTCCTTTATATGTTTGATGTTATTATTCATTGTAGTGTTTATTTAATTGATATTACAGAAATTAGTGTGAAGATGCGCTTATCGCGAAGCGCTTTGCTCGCAAAGAACCGCCAATTAGAAAAACATTGAAGAAACAGAACAAAAACAAGAAAAAACAATAATTGAACTGTTTTTTTATGTTTTTTATGGTTGATTTTTTTGTTTTTTCAATTGGCCCGATAGGGCACTTTCATGCAAAATCCTGTAGAACTATTTAATTTATTGATTAATGTTGCGCGTGCTCTGCTGAGTGTTCCTCTGACAGAAGACTCTGTAGTGCCAAGGATTGAGGCAATTTCCGCATACGAGAGGTTCTCAACATTTCGCATTCTCACGATAGCCTGTTGCTTGTTGGATAGAGAACTAACGGCTTGTTTCAGCAATAGTTGCTGTTCTTGCTCTTCCATCGTTCGCTGTGCATCTACGCTATTCCGAGGCTCACTTGTCACATCATCAAGCGAGAATGTCCTTTTTCGCTTACGCAGCATATCAATCGATACGCTTCTTACGACAACAGTAGCGAAATGGAGCATCTTGTCTGGATGCGGAATGCTATTCCTTCGCACCCAGAGAATTGTCATCGTCTCCTGAACCGCATCTTCTGCATCATCAGGAGAGGACAAGTGGCACAATGCCGTCCTCAGTATCTGTGCCCTTATCTTGCTGACAGTTTCTGTAAATGTTTTCAGTTCCATTCTTGTTCCATTTTTAGATGGTTTTTGCTTATATATCGTAGAAAGCGTGATTTCGCTACAAAAATACTGAACTTTTTTAGAGTAGACAATAAATATAAGAAAAAAGGCGTACCTTCCTCCACCTTGTGTCTTGTCAGAAGCATACTTAACAAGTTTTGAAGCATGGAAGAAGGAGCGAAGTCGAAGTCATTCTGTCCCTGCCCCTGGATGTAGTCCAACTGGTAAGCGTTGTGCTCTGTACCGCTCTGCTGCTTGTGAATGAATTTAGGAGAAATGAACAGACGATCGCCAGAGGCTGTTTTCTTGTTGTAATTAATCTCTTGGCTGAAGTTCCAGTTAGTGCCATTTTGCAGACTCTCGGAGCGGGTCTTGCTGAGGGTGATGCTGGAGATGCCGGATTGGAAGGGATTCTGCATCAGTGAGTCCATCACCGCCACCACATCGCCGTAGGACGAAGGATCGGCATTGAACTGTGCCGACCGACTGAGCCCATTGCTTTCGCGAACCCTTATGTTGTATAATGCATTAGCATAGAGACACATTAAAAACAATGAACCGCGAAGAAGCAATGGCACACGGGATGGTGGTGCATGGCATTCAACACTCCATGAAGCGCAGGAGTCCATGGCACGACTACCACAGGAAAGGCACATACATGCTGACACTTGTGGTAGAAGGACGCATGCCGCTTCTTGGCGAATTAAAAGGGGATGCATACTGGCGAATAAATGGAATGGACAAGCCTCCTCGAAAAGGGTTGTTCGGAGGGAGGAGCCACTGGGAGGAGGTTTGATCCGGGGAGGAGGTACCGTTTGCAACAGTTTCGCTGTTGCATAAACAGAGAAAGAGCCAGCGGGAATGGTCCTGCTGGCTCTTTGTGTGTGGGTTGGGGTTATGCTTGGGGGCGATTACTTGAAGAGGTCTGCGAGTTTCTGCTGGAGCTTCTCGCCTCGTGCATCATCGTTGCTTACGATGACTTTGGCATCCTTGTCGAGAAGATAGACGGTTGGGTAGAACTGCACCTTGTAGAGGTTGCAGATACCCTGGTCTCCATCGCGGTCGTTAGGCCATGCGAGGTTTTCTTCGGCAAGAGCCTTGAGCCAGTCTGCCTCCTTAGCATCGGCAGAGATGCTGACTACCTGGAAACCCTTGTCCTTGTAGAGCTCGTACTGCGCCTTGAAGTTTGGAATCTCCTTGCGGCAAGGCTTGCACCATGATGCCCAGAAATCGATAAGAACATACTTGTTCTGCTTGCAGATTTCGTAGATACTCATCTTCTTGCCTGTAGCATGGTCTGTGAAGGTGAAGTCAGGCATTGGCTTATCTGTTGCCATAGGGATAACATTCTCCGCTACTATCTTACCGTAGAAGGAGTTCTTCACTTCCTCTGTGAATGCCTCGTACTGAGGACGATTGGCATCGGTGGTGAGATAAGAGTAGTTGGTGAGCATGGCGAATGGACCCATCCAGTTATCACTGTTGTTCTTGATAGCATTGGCGATGCTTGTTTCCACCATAGTGAAGAAATCATGTTCAGCCTGTGCAAATGCCTTGTATTCAGGAGTAGCCTCAAGAGCCTTGAATTCTTCCGAACCACGCTGATGCTTAGACATCTTTTCAAGGATTTCCTTGTGGTCAGTGTGGTACTTCTCATAGGCAGCATTCATCGCATCACGATCAGGGCGTTGTGTAAGGTAGAAATCGTGGGTAGGAGAACCCTTAACCACCACATTCTTGAAGTCTGTATTGTTACCCTGTACTGATGCTTCGGCAGTGAGAGTGGCATTCTCGCCCTTTGCGAGAGCAACGATAACTCCTCCGTATGTGCCTGGAGCAGCAACGCGATAACCACGAGGATCGTCGGCATCGAGTGTGAACTTAGCCTTGCCCTTCTGTACTGTGACAGTCTGGATGGTAGGTTCGTTGCTGTTGTATGTGCCAGCATACTTAATGTCGAGCTGCGTGCCTTCGGCAAGTCCCTTTACTTTGAGGGAGAGGGTTGCCTGAGCCTGTGCCTCTACGGCGAAACCGTAGAGGACTGTGGTCAGGAATATTGATAGAAACTTTTTCATAAACGATGTACAATGTACGATTTAGGATTTGCAATTTTTGTTATTCGGCATCAAGACAGGTCATGTCGATAATCTTCTTCCAACCTGTAGTGATGACAGGGTTTTCGTCGCCTGCACCAAACATAGGTCCCCACATGGTGTTAGGAAGACCTGTAGTGTGGTCCATCTCGAACTGCACGAGTTTTCCAGTCTTGGTGCTTTCGCTCCATGTTCCTACGAAGAGGATTACATTGCTTGTAGGCCATCCACCGCCGCAAGTACCCATGACATAGAGTGCTGTGACTTCTTCGTCGCCTTCGCATGTGTAGAGCTTGTGGCTTGCAGTCTCACCTGTAGCAGGAGAGAAGGCATGCACATCCTTGCCCGAGCTGTAGTACATTGCTGCACCAGCATTGTAGTCGGCAAAGAGTTTGGCATTCTTGATGTCCTCACATCCGCTGAGAGGGAGTATCGAACGAGCACCATCGGCACTGAAGTCACCATCATCGGCTACATTGAAGAACTGATAGCGATAGAGGTACATACCATCTGCAAGGTCCATGAGACAGTATGTCTGGTCGCCACCACCGTTGAAGATGTACTTAGGGTTGGCAGGAAGCTTGTTTGCATCGAGGTAAGCATCCTTGTCGGTGTTAGTGAAACCGCTGAATGTAGCCTTGTGTGCGTAGTAAGGAAGGAATCGGAGGTTCTTCTGGTCGTAGATGACCTGAGCTGCATTGATGGCATTTGGAGTTGCACCCCATGAAGTCATAGTGTTCTTCATGAGATAAGGAGCAGCCTCATAATTGTTGACATCAGCAGCGATAGGAGCAGAGAACTTGCGGCTATTGGCTACATCAGTGTTGAGAGTGTAGAGTTTGCCATTGTTTACGAGGAACTCACACTGGTTCTGGAAGAAGAACTTCTGTGGATTGAACACCTCAGGCTTTTCATAGAACATATTGTCCCAAGAGTCCATAAGCACCATACCAGTCTTGTTGAAACGGTAGAGGTCCTTGTCGGTAGCGATTACGAATGTGTTCTTTGTCACATAAGGGCTAATCTTACCGTCTGTACCACCACGAATGAAACGAGGTTTGCCAGGGATAGTCTTACCTGCAAGCTCGCTGTAGTAGTTGTGGTAAGCATTGTCACCACCATAGATGAGCATAAGGGCTGAAGTGTAGATTTCTATATCTGTATTGCCATCTTCAGTTTCGCAAAGGAGATAAAGACCTTGTGTGAATCCTTCCTGAACGACTTCTACACCCTGGAAGCTTGGCACAGCCTTGTATGAACCAGAAAGACCAGTGATGGTATCCTCTGCAATGAGGTAGAACTGGTAGTTGTCTGGTGCGAGATTGACATCAAACTCAAGGTCCTTAGTGTTAGCGATAGTGTCGGCATCAGCATAGACAAGCTTATTGCCCACCTGGTATGTCTTAGGACGACCAGCCTTGTATGGCAATACTACCCAAGTGTACTTGAGGTTCTGAGGATAAGCATACTTCACCTTGATAGGAAGGCTGATGTGCTGACCAGGGCTGAGAGAAGCACTCCATGTGAATGGGTCCATATTACTGCCACCAGCACGCACTGAGTCGAATTCAAGTTCAATGATGGTATTCTTTCCGAACTCATTCTCAAAGTCGGTGAGAATGGAGTTGCTTTCATCCTTGATACAGCTGGCGAAGAGTGCCATAGTAGCAAGGAGTATCAATGATAGATATTTTGTTGTTTTCATACGTAACAAATATATATGTACGAGGTACAATGTAGGAGGTACGAGGTACGATGTTCAATGTACGAGGTACGATGTGTGATGTAAGAGGTACAAGTTATTTAGAATGTTATCAAAGCGCCATTCTCATCAACGAGTGATGAAGAGTGAGTAGCATTGTATTCTGCAAGAGCATTTGCCAACACAATATTGTAGTTGTGAAGGTCGCTCCAGTTGAGTCCAGAAGTGCTTGGGTCGAGGTTCGTATCGTATCCCTTGTCGGCAAGTGTCTTAAGGATGAAACGATACTTCTCTTCGCTGTATTCACCGAAGAACTCCTTGAGTTCGTCCCAATAGAGAGGCTTTGTGAGGATGTTGCTCCACTTGAGGATGAGGTGGTTCTCCTCGTTGACACCCACCTTGAAATCGGCAGACTCAGCAACCTTGATATAGAGGCGTACAGTCTTTGATTTAAGCACTTCAGCATTGCGGAGTGTAACCTGGAAAGTAGCCTTGTTGCTGCCTGCAGGGATAGTCACCGAAGCAGGAACGGCATAGAGGCTTGCATCAGCTGTAGTGAGAGCATTATCGACTATGATGTTTGCCACGCGGTCCTTGTCCGATACTTCGCCCATAATGCAAGCATCAACATCGATTTTAGCCTCATCGCCCGTAACGGTAAGGAAAGAAAGTTCGAGGGAGTCCGTACCGAGAGTCCAGTTCTCATCGCCCACGAGTCGAACTCGCGCATCGTCCTGATAATAGAACCCATCGTTCTCGCAAGCAGTCAGTCCGAAGAGCGAAACAGCTGCGAGCAATAATATATTCTTGATTTTCATATAGAGAATTCTGTTAAAAGTATTTTTTTAGTTAGAATAACCACCAAACTCCTGATCATTGCTTGGGATAGGCATCACATAGACAGCCTTGCTGCCCTTGGTCGAAGAACCTGGGATGTCGGTAGCATTGAGTCGCTTGTAGTAGAAGAAGAGTTGGCCTTCACCGAGGAATTCCTTGCGGTATTCCTTGTAAACCTCGTTCTTAATCTGTTCGGAAGTGAGTTCTTCTGAAAGGAGGAACGAAGAGAGACCGCGATTAGTGCGGATGTCATTGATATAGCCAATAGCCTTTACAGGGTCTGTATCTGCAAGACACTCGGCTGCGATGAGGTAGCTCTCAGTCATGCGGATAAGTGGGAGATAGCCGTTAGCAGAACGTCCATCTACATACCACAACTTGCTAAGCATCTTGTCTGCTCCATCCTGCTCGAAGCACCACTTGAGACGAAGGTCGGAACCAAGACCAGCATTGAGTTCATATACCTCCTGAGCAAAGTCGTATGTTGGCGACAATGCGTTTGCACCCATAGCAGCATGGAGATACTTGTTTCCGTTCTCTTCCCAGTCATTGTTGGCAAGACGGAAAATCATCTCTGTGTAGAACGAAGGTTGCCAGTCGTTCTTGTTGGTAGTCTGAGCCACACTGTAGTGAACCCAACTGAATGCATAGTTGGTCTGAGTCTCTGCATTGTTCACATCGATTACCTCCTGAGCGTACTTGAGAGCGTTAGCCTTGTCACCATTATAAAGGTACGCACGAGCAAGTGTAGCACAACAAGCATAGTAGTTGAAGCGGAACATACGAGCCTTGGAATCGTTGGTGTCAGCCTCGTACTTAGGACTCTCAGGGCAAACGATATCAGCCTTGAGAAGACGGTATGCTGTTTCGAGGTCGTTGATGATGAGCTGCATAGTCTCACCTACCGACTTCTGGCCTACAACCTGAGTGCCATACTGAGTAACGTATGGAACACCATTGGCTGTGGTGCTCATTGCAGGAGCTGCTGCGAAGTAACGCATGAGTTCGAGGTGGAGGAATGCACGAAGACCGATAGCCTCACCACGATAGAGAGAATCGAGATGGCTTGTGAGCACAGAACGCTTCTCAATGTTCTCGAGGAGGATGTTAAGGTTGGCGATACAACTGTAGCTACCCTTCCAGATGCCAGCGAGAATGGATTCTACATTTGTGTTGGAATAGTTGTAGTCGCGCACATATCTCCATGTTGTGCTGTTAGAGTTGATGTTGTAGTTCTGTGAGAGAATTTCAGCAAAACCTACAGTCTCCTGAAGACCATACATATTGGTGTTGCACATCTGTGAATAGACACCAACGAGCTGGTCGTTATAGCCGGTCTCACGACTGAAGAGGTCCTTCTCTTCGAGCTGCGACTTAGGAGCAACATCGAGCCAGTCGTTGCAAGAGGTGAGTCCCAGTGCGAGAGTAGCTGAAAGTATGATTGATTTATATATTTTGTTCATAATTTTTCGTTTTGTTTATCTATTCTAACTTATGATTTTATGTGAATGTTCAGAAATTAGAATGTTGCTTGAACTGAAAGTGAGAATGAACGAGCAAATGGATATGCGGTACCGCGCTCAATCTTAACACTTGAAATATAGAAGAGGTCGTTGGTGTAAGCAGAAACCTTCAAGCGCTCGAGGAATGAGTTCTTGACGAACTTGCAATCGCGGAAGTCGTAGTAGAGACTCAATGATGAGAGTGAGAATATGTTGTAGTTCTCAACGAAACGGCTTGTAGGATATGTTGTTGACTGGTCTGTGATAGACTTGTAGAGTGCCATATCACCAGGAGCATTCCAACGATCTGAGAGTACTCGACGATCCACATTATAAGCAAGGTCGCAGTTTTCAACCTTGTCGATGAGTGTTGAGTTGTAAATCTGACCACCCCACTTGAAACTACCTGTTACAGAGAAACCGAAACACTTGTATTCACCGTTGAGACCAAGCGTAGAATTGAACTTAGGAGTGTTGTCACCACAAACGACCTGATCCTTTGTGTCGTACTCGTAAGTAGTAGTTCCATCCTTCTTCACGAAGATTTCCTTACCATTCTGTGGGTCGATACCAAGTGACTTCACTGCCCAGATAGCGTTCATCGAACAACCTTCATAATATTTCACTGAAGGCATTGTAGTCTTGTTTGCGAGCATTGCTGCATCCTGGGCGCTGTTCCATGCACGGAGCGAGTTGGAAATCTCCTTGAGGGTGTTCTTGTTGCTTGCGAGACTTGCAAACACATTCATGTAGTCGCGAGCGCGAGAAATGGCACGCCAGTTGAGATAGATTTCGTAACCGCGGTTTTCTACCTTACCAAGGTTTGCCACGTATGTAGAGAAACCTGTTGTATAAGGAACTGTGACATTAGTAATCATACCATCAGTTGTGGCGATATAATAGTCGAAACGACCTGTCAAGCGGTTGTTGAAGAGTCCGAAGTCAACACCAAGGTTAGTATCGAACTTCTCCTGCCAATGGAGGTTGTTGTTAGCGAGCTGCTTGATGTAAGAACCAATACCACCATTGTATGAATTATTAGTATAATAGGTAAATGTAGCGAGAGCATCGTAAGAGCTGAAGCCCTGACTACCAGTGTAACCGAACGATGCACGGAGCTTGAAGCGGTTCAGCCAATAAGCATCCTTGAGGAATGCCTCGTTGTGAACGTTCCAACCACCACCGACAGACCAGAAGTGTCCCCAGCGGTTATTGTCACTTGTCTCCGAACTACCTGTGAGGCGGTAGTTAGCATCGAAGAGGTAACGCTCGTCGTATGAGTAGTTGAGGGATGCAAGTCCACCTGCTGTGCGGCTTATGCCCTCAGTACCTGTAGGCTTGCTGTCCTTTGCATATTGAACGGCATAAGAGATATCGTCCATGAAGTCGTTAGGGAAACCAACAGCCTGAATGCCGACAGTGTGGTACTTATTGTCTGTCATGCTCAACTGACCATTGAGGAAGATGAGGTGCTTACCGAATTCCTTAGACCAGTTGACACCGAGGTCGGCACTTACATCTGTTGCAGCACCATTAGCCTGGTTGTACGAACCCTTGCTGAACACATCGGTAGTAGAGATGAAGTCTGTGTGGTTTGCAGGCTTGAAGATGTCTTCTGTAGTGGTCTTATGCACAAAGCCAAGACGAGCAATGACTTTCAGACTTTCAAGTGCCTGCCATTCAGCATAGAAGTTGTTTGTGATGTTGGTATATGTTGAATTGTTGATTGTGTTGAGCGTCGTATTATAGATAGGGTTTGAAGCAGATATCGAACCCGCTGTGCCTGTGTAGTTGTAAGCCTTGATGAGGTCGCCGTTGTTATCATAGAGACGACTGTAAGGATTCATCAATGTGTAAAGGCTGAATTCACCGTAAGGTGAGTTGTCGCTGCTGTTATGGTCGATGGTCAACTTGTTGCGGAACTGAAGTGACTTCCAACGGTAACTGAGCTGAACACCACCACTGAAGGTATTACGGTCTGAGCCCTTCATTACACCTGCAATGTTATTGTACATAAGGTTTACACCATACTGCATAGCCTGATCACCACCTTCGATATAGACAGAGTGCTTGTGACCTACACCTACGCGAGTAGGCTGAGCCTTCCAATCTGTATATGCGCCAGCGATGATTTCTGCGAGTTTGCTTGAATAGCTGCTGTTGAGAGCAACCTGATTGACATAGTTGCCGTCCTTATCTGTGAAGAGACCACCCAACTTCTCAACCTGAAGCTTCTCAGTAGCATTACAGAGGTCGTAGGAACTGAGGTCTGGAGCTTCAACTGTCATGTTGCCATTGTAGCTTACACGAATCTTACCGCTCTCAGGACGGATAGTCTCAACGACGATTACTCCGTTTGCAGCCTTCGAACCGTAAATTGCCTTTGCTGTGGCATCCTTGAGGAGTGTCACGCTCTTTACCTGGTTCATGTCGAGGTCCATAATCTTAGTGAGTTCGGTCTCAAAACCGTCGAGGATGAAGAGAGGCTGGTTGGCACTCGATGCATATTCACCCTGAACGCTTGAGATAGTCGAACTACCACGCATCTGGAAGTCTGGAAGTGAGTTAGGGTCGCTACCAGCAGAAAGATTTTCGACCTGAATCATTGATGGGTCGAGGTTCTTCAAGCTCTGGAGGATATTCTGGTTACCGATAGTCTGGAGCTGTTCGGCAGAGATAGTGCTGACAGCACCTGTAAATGTATTTGCGTTACGAGTGAACACACCATTTACCACCACATCCGAAAGACTTTCGCTGTCTGGTTCGAGTTTGATAGTCTTGAGATCAACAACATCGCGTTGAGTAGAGGCAATGTTGATAGTCTTTTCCTTATAACCGATATAAGTGATGATGAGGGTATAAGCCTGGCTCTTGCCGAGACCTAAAGAGAAGTTACCATTCACATCGGTTGAAGTTCCTTTGTACGCACCACCCTTAAGGATTACGTTTGCTCCAGGAAGCACTTCACCGTTTTCATCAACAACCTTACCCTTGATAATTTGTTGACCACTCTGTTGTTTACTCTGTGTCTGTGGGGCTATTCTTGAAACAATCACCTGCTTGCCTGCCACACGATAAGTGTAAGGCTTGCCTGCAAGGATTTTGTCCATTGCCGATTCGACACTACTCTCATTAAGTGTGCATGTCACTGAAATGTCCGACATGCCATCACCACTGAAACTGGCCTTGTATCCAGCCTTATCGCATACTGTCTTGATGGCAGTTGCGAGTGGTGTAGAAGAGAAATTTGCACTAATGCCTTGTGCCAACAGACTCAAAGGATATAGCAATAATGCCATAACCAACGAGAATGAGACAAAGCGTCTTGTAGTTTTTCCCATACTAGTTGAATTGATTAAATTAGAATTATTTTGTGATTGTCACCTTATTATTTTTCATAACTATATGAAGACCACTAACCTCATTTATGATTTTGAGGTTTTCATCTAGCGGCAGACTCATGTCAACCCACAGATTGAAATGTGTCCTCATCAAATCCCAATCATCACACACGACTGTTATGTTGTAATATCTACCGATGATACGGAACACATTGTGCAAAGGTTTGTCGTTGAAATAAAAATATCCCGACTTCCACTCTATGTACTCTCGTATATCATCGTTCGTAACTTCGAGTTCGTTCGTTTCCGGGTTGGTGTATGTCAAGGTCTGTCCAGGCTTAAGCACCATAGGAAGGCGGGTTGGAGTAATTACCTCAATGCTACCCTTCACAAGTGTGATGGTCGAAGGTTCACCGCCATAATTGCGAACATTAAATTCTGTGCCCAACACCTTAGTGTCAACATCTTCGGTGTGAACAATAAATGGATGCTTTGAGTCCTTTGTCACCGTGAAGTATGCCTCACCCTTGAGTTCCACCTCACGCTCTGCCTCAGTGAAGATGGTAGGATAAGTAAATTTGGAATTTGAATTCAGCTGTACCACACTTCCATCTGACAATGAGATGGTAAAGGTCTGGCCATACGAAGTGGTGATAGTATTCATCATCGATTCGCCTTCTGATGAATACTTTATGCTATCCTCAGTAACCTCTGCACCAAGTTTCTGAAGAGCAAGCAACGCTGCTTCGGAATTTAGAGAGATAGGTTTACCGTCCATATACAGCAAAGAGCCACCGACAGAATCGGTCGCTTCATAAACTAATATCTGCTCTTGTACTTTCGTGTTGCCGTAATATAATATCAGTCCTGTTCCTACACCTAATATTATTAAAAATGATGCGACAGCCGACCATATCATTCTACGCTGCTTCTGTTTCCATGCAAGTCTTTGCTTGAAGAGTGCAAGCTCGTTTGCTGGGTCCACATTAAGCACTTTCTGATGACGAACAATAGCCTCCTTGACAATGAGTTCCTCTTCTGGAGTTAGATGAACAGGATGGCTGTCCTGTTCGAATGAATTTTCTGACATAGTTATTATTTTGCTATAAACACGAAGTCTATTGCAAAAAGTATTACAAAGCCAGAGAAGAAATTGCAAAAAACAATAACAATTCCTCCTCAGACAACTTTTTGCGAAGCATTCTAAGACCTCTAAATATGTTTGTTTTGATGGTATTTATGCTTAACCCCATTTCATCTGCCACCTCTTGATGCTTCTTCCCCTTCACATAGCAACCCACAAATACACGACGCATCTGTTCTGGCATATTATCTATTTCATCGATGACACGCTGCACTTTCTCTTCATAGTCGGAGAAATGCTCCACCTCGCTGTCATGCGTAAGCACATACTGCTCATATCTGCGGTGGGTAAGTCTGTGGCGCACAAAATCTATAGAAGCATTATGAACAAGGGTGAGCAGAAAGCCTGCCATTGGTTTTGCAGAATACTTTTCCCAACCTTCATAAACGAAAGTGAACACACCATTGACAATATCTTTTGCATCGTCCTCAACATCTACGATGCAAAAAGCATGATAGCAAAGTCGTTCGAAGTTTTCAAGATAAATTTGTTCGAACGACTTACTCCCGTTTTCTGTCATTTTATGCACTTTCATTGTGCAAAGTTATACATTTTAATTTTATAATCAATGTTTTCGTAACAAAAAGTGTTTATTTCGCTATGTTTTTACTTTACTAATGCAATTCTCCTATTGTTCTTCTCTATACAAAGTATTGGTCATGCGCATTCAAGGCTTTTTCGTTTGGCACATTGACTGCAAATGGTTCTTCACCAATTTAGGTGCAGGATTATTATAATGACCTCCAGAAGCTGCCATCACAAATTCCGTAACGATTTCCTTAGTAAACGACACCTCATTGCTCAACTGCCTTGTGCGTAATTCCGTCAGGTCTGCCTGTCCTTCTGTGCACCCTGCCCAATTCATCTTTGACAATAACATGTTGACTGCACTGTCCACGGCATTTTGTGGCGTTAGTGAAAACTACAAAACAAAAAGGTCTGCCTCGAAAGACAGACCTCATGCACGTTCGTTTTATAGTGCAGTATGAAAGTCGCAACAATCACGTGCACTTATCTTATATACAAAAGTAGTTCAGATTAGTATTCCTTCTGCTCCACCCTTGCCGTTATCCGTTTCTCGTTCGGGCTTCCTGCGTTGCCCTCCGACAAACGGACGGCTGCGCCCCGAAGAGGAATATTGAACACTTGAAGTTCAATATTCCTCTTCGTCCCACAGAAAGTCCTCCTTCGAAGGATAATCTGGCCAAATCTCTTCGATGGATTCGTAGATATCACCCTCGTCCTCTATTTCTTCAAGGTTTTCGATGACTTCGAGCGGAGCGCCAGAACGTGTGGCATAGTCAATAAGTTCTTCTTTTGTTGCTGGCCATGGAGCATCTTCGAGCTTGGTGGCCAATTCTAATGTCCAATACATTTATTTTGATAAAGTTATGGGTTATGAATTATATGTTTTTTAAGTCGTCAAAGGGCGAGCCCCCGTTTTTGGCGCGCAAAAGTACAACTTATTTTTCTCTTCTCCAAATTATTTCGGGATGATTTGCATCGAAATTGAGTTTTCTTGCTAAAATGAATAGATAATCGCTCAATCTGTTGACGTAAGCGGTAACATTTTCGTCTATTTCGGCACCACATTCGGCCAATCGGAGGATGCAACGCTCTGCACGGCGGCACACGCAACGGCACACATGAGCCACGGATGCACCACGGCAACCTCCAGGAAGGATGAAGAGTTTGATGGGAGGAAGGATGGCATCGATGCGGTCAATCTCCTGCTCTACTGCCAGAACCATTTCGGGGGTGACGATGTTGCCCGGGCGTATGTCGCGCTGCGAATTGTCGGTAGCAAGGTAGCCTCCGACTACGAAGAGGGTGGACTGGACATCAGTGAGGAACTGAGCATCGAGCGGATCGGTGAGGTATGTGATGAGGAGACCTATCTGGGAGTTGAGTTCGTCGACTGTGCCATAGCTTTCAAGGCGATCGCAGCATTTGCTGACTCGCTGGCCGCCTACGAGCGAGGTCTGGCCTCGGTCGCCTGTCTTTGTGTATACTTTCATGATTGAATGGGGGGTGGGAGTTATAATATGTAGTTTTGCTTGATTCGTTTGTTATCGAAGGTGATGAGGGCGCGATGCCCCATGTCGAAGGTGACCGTGGCACGAGAATCCTTGAGAATGGTCTGCCAGAGGGCATAGTGAGTGGTGGAGATGCCGTCGATGATGACATAGGTGTGAGCATCGGCCACGGAGGCTATGTCGTTGTACTTGCTGAACACCTCGGCATCGGCAGGTCCGAAGTAATGGAGCTGCTCGTGACGGAAATGGTTGCGCAGGCGCCAGAGCTGGCGATCGGAGTCGGTGGTGAGGTGAAGGTCATCGTAGGCGTAGTAGGCACGCGGTTCGTAAAGCACATCTCTCACCAGTTCATAGGCCCAAGGCGACTGCACTCCAAACCCGTGGCGATGGATGCGGCGGGCAACGTAGGTGCGAAGCAGGTACAGTCGGCGTTGTATTTTCATGATGAATGTTGAACGGTTTGTCCCACAAAATTACGAATTTTTCTACGAAACAAACAAAAAAACGAGCATTTTGTTCAAATCAAATTAAATTTTCATATCTTTGTACGCAATTTATTAACAATCTGAAAACTTATCTTTAACCTTTTCATGAAAAAACTGTTTACCATAATGACCAGTCTGGCGCTATGCTCAATGATGCAGGCACAGACTGGAGCTGACTATCTGACCGCCATGAAGAAGGCCGACGTGAACATCGCATTCGACGTGAATAGCGAGGGCGAGGCATTCCGCATCAAGTGGGGCATGGATACCGCCTGGGACTGGGACTGGAACGTGACTCGCGGCGTGAACTACTACCAGAAGGGACTGTTTGAAACAGGACGTATATCGTTCCAGCCAAACGACCTGGTAAAAGACAACGGCGATGGAACCTACACTCTCACTGCACGCCAGCAGAAGGAACTGAAATGGCGATGCGACCTGATAAAGCGCACCGGCACCCAGGAGGTGAACATCAATTGCGACCATGAGGCTCTGTTTGCCAACGATGACTTCACAGGACGAAAGAACTACCAGGGCAAGCCAGAAGAGTGGTACAAGCTGATAAAGGCCAGCGTACAGTATGCACAGGCTCAGGGACTGAAGGTGGTGAGTGTATCGCCATTCAATGAGCCAGACTACGTATGGCAACAGGCAAGGGATGAGGGTCAGGCCATGAAGGACTTCCTCGCTATCGCCAAACTGCTTAAGGCAGACCCTTTCTTTGACGACATACGAATATGTGGTGGCAACACGCTGAACTGCGATCGCGCCATGCCATGGTACGACTATCTGAAGGATTACCTCGATGAGGGCAACACACATCAGCTGGCTGGTTCGTTTGATACCTATGCCGACTTCTTTGCCAAGGTGAAGGCTGATGGCAAGGTGGCTACCGCCGACGAGCTGCACAACGTGGGTGAGGCCATGGTAGGTGCTGAGTACGGCATGGAGACTGGTATATGGTGGGGATTCGACTCAAGAGCCAGAGGACAGTTCATGCACGACTCGAACGAGGGTGTACGACTGGCGTATGCCGAGAACCGTCCTGCATGGACTGATGCTGCCGTGTACAGGAACGACGAGACGGGCGAGGTGCACGGATACTTCGGCAGCAGCGAGCGACAGGCCGTGGCTTCAAGTTTCGCATACATCTCAACAGCACGCGATGTATTCTTCAACGGATACGGACCTACACGCATCATGGTATACGACGTGCCAGGAGGCAAGAAAGGCACATACCAGAACGGACAGATCAATGCCGAGCGTGTGTTTGACATCACATGGGGCGAGGATGTGGCTCCAAGCGAGATAAACGGCACATACCAGGTGATGAACGCTTTCAGCAAGAAGATGCTGACATGGAAGAACACAGACAATGTGACTTCGGCCAACCGCACAGCATCGGGCACCACACAGCACTGGAATGTCTATCCAAGCTACACCGATGGCGACGTGTCGTACTGGTTTATAGACAACGCAAACACTTCGAGCAAGAAGATAAACCTCAACGTGCTGAACAACAATCTCGATGCCAATGCCGGCGTGATATGCTGGGATGCTGGCCACGGTGCTGTGGAACAGTGGTACCTGAAGTATGCCAAGGATGGATATTACTACATCATAAGCCGACTGAGCAACAAGTATCTGCATTGCAGTTCGAGCACTTCAGGTGCACAGATAAAGCTGCAGAACCCGCCATCGGCCAATATCAGCGACAACGACCTGAAGAAGTATCTATGGCGCTTCCAGCCTATCGACTCGAAGGCAGAAGTAACCGCACCGGTTGCTCCAACCGAACTCAAGGCAAAGGCCAACACGGGAAGCATTGCTCTCGAATGGACAGCACCGGAAGACACCGATCCGCTGACATACACCATACTGCGTGGCGATGTGATCACAGAAGCTGATGGCAGCACGAAGGTGAGCGAGTGGAACACCGTGGGACGCAACAACACCCAGACTGTATTCACCGACAATACTGCTATCAGCGGACGCAAATATATTTATAAGGTGATAGCCGTAGACTATGCCGGCAACCGCAGCGAGGCAAGCCAGACGGCTGAGGCATGCATAGAGGGCACGAAGGCTCTGCTGTGTCAGCTGCAGTTTGACAAGGATATGCAGGACAAGACTGCCAACCACATGAACGCTTCACTCTACGGCAAGGAGTCGTACTCCACCCTCACATCGCTCTGTGCATCGGGCACAGCATCCCTGCAGCTCGATGGCGAATCGTACATCATGATGCCATACTCCGCAACCCACAACGACCAACTGACCATAGCAGCATGGGTACGCCTCAATACAGGAGGCAAGGAAAAGCAGCGTCTGTGGGACTTCGGCAACAGCGAGTCGCAGTACATGTGCTTCACTCCCAACAATGGCAAGGAGATGCAATTCGTGATGAAGAATGGCGACAAGGAGGAGATACTGACCAACAACAAGAAGCTGAGTGCCAGCGCATGGCATCACGTAGCCGTAACTCTCCGTCCGCTTGAGTCAGGCAAGGTGGAGGCTACGCTCTACATCGATGGCAATGAGGCTGCCGCAAGCACCGACTTCAGCATCAAGCCTTCGGACATACGCCCAAGCCTCTGCTACATAGGCCGCTCGATGTCAAACAGCGATCCTATGCTCAATGCTCGCGTGGATGACTTCCGCATGTACAATTACGCTCTCACAGCCGAGCAGGTGGCAAACATCATGGCCGACAAGGGCGAGCAGGCTGCCGAACTCGACTCCGATCCAACAGCCATAACAACCACCCCAACCGACAGCAAGGGCACCAGCCACACCGGCATCTACGACCTGAATGGCCGCAAGGTGAACACCGCTGCGAACGGCATATACATCAAGGAAGGAAAGAAGATTATCAAGCGTTGATGAGTCGATGCGCTGAAAGGCGTTGAGACACGACAAAACACAAAGAAAGCTGAGCGGTGATGCTCAGCTTTCTTTGTTTATATAGGATTCGCTATATATTCTTGTCAACAGGGATTATTTGAAATCACCTACGATGATAACGCAACGGTTGCGATCGTTCTCAGCGAATGGCTGAACCTTGTCACCGTATGAGTTAGATGTGATCATGCTTGCAGGAACGCCCTTCTTAACGAGTGCCTTTGTAACTGCATCAGCACGACGCTGTGCATAGCCTACGTTGATCTGAGGGTTACCTGTGCCCTTGTCTGCATAACCAGAAACGGTGATCTTGCCCTCTGGGTACTTCTTAGCCCATGCTGCTACGCGACCAAGCACATCCTCTGGGTTAGGATCGTTCTCGCGGATCTGGTAGAAGATTGTCTCCTTGATAGGAGTCTTCTGCTCTACTACTGGAGCCTGCTGTGGAGCAACCTGAACTGCAGGAACAGTCTTTACCTCTTCCTTCTTTACAGGTTCTGGTTCCTTGACTGGAGCAACTGCTACTGGCTCTGCAACGTGCTTGCATGGAGCCTTGTGGCCGAACTTGTAAGTGAGTGAGAGCTGAGCTGTGAGCATCCAGTCGTCAGCATCGTTGAACTTAGAGTTGAAACGATCGTCGAGTGAGTTGAGATCAACCTCTACGCCTACAGAGAAGTTCTTGCAGATGTTGTAGTCAGCAAGCACACCTACGCGGAGGTTGTGAGAGAGGAGGCTCTGGCGAGGAGTCTGCTTTGGTCCCCATGCGTTTGAGATATCCTCAGTAGGGTTGAGACCTGCAAAGTCCTTGTTATCCCATGCATAGCTGAGACCCAGACCGCCTACGAGGTAGAGGTCGAGAGGACGAACCACCTTCTTGTTGAAGATGTTGAGTACGTTTATCATCAAGTCGGCATCAGTAGTGATGTACTTGAACTTGTAGTTGCCAGTAGTAGAAAGGAATCCGTTCTTTGTCTCATAGCCATTAACGTGGAGACGAGCACCTACGATAGGCGAGAACATACGACCTACGCCAACGCTGAATGTAGGATTGAACTTGCTTGCTGGCGAGAGTACCTTGTTAAGACCACCCTGCACCTGGATGAATGAGTAAGGATAAGGCTTGTAACCGAGCTGTTCGGCTTCACAACCTTCACCACAACACTGAGCGTTCATGTTAACGCTGAAAAGAGCTGCCATAGCGGCAACCAAAAGAGTCTTTGAAAATCTCATAGTTGTAAGTTTTGTGAATATAATATTTCTTTTTTTACCTTAACATAAAGTATTCGCGGCAAAATTAACTCTTTTTTATTGATTAACACACACATTTGCAGAAAAATCGCTACTTTTGCAGAGTTTTTTTGTATCAGTGCCCCCATGGTTGGGTACAAGTTCAACATCCACATAGCACAAATGTCATGTTTTCAATACTAACAAAAATAAGCAATCTGCTCAGCAGCAAGGCCAGTATATTCATCATTCTGGTAGCCATAGTGACCTACATCTATCCCCAGCTGTTCGTATGGGTGAAGGGCGATACACAGACCATCATCCTCGGCATCATCATGCTCACCATGGGACTCACACTCACCCCGAAGGACTTCAGTCTGCTTGTGAAGCGACCACTCGACATACTGATAGGCACGGCGGCACAATTTACCGTAATGCCTCTCGTAGCATTCACCCTCACATGGCTGTTCGGTCTGGTACCGGGATTCGCTCCCTACTCCACCGCCATGGCGATAGGCATCATATTGGTGGGCTGCTGCCCAGGAGGAGTGTCGAGCAACATCATGTCGTTCCTCTGCCGAGGCGATGTGGCATACAGCGTAGGCATGACCTGTGCGAGCACCCTGCTTGCACCTATCATGACTCCCCTCCTCGTGCTGTGGCTTGCAGGCGAGAAGGTGGATGTGGATGCTGTAGGCATGTTTAAGCAGATACTCATAGTGACAATCATCCCTATAGCCATCGGCTTCGGACTGAACCTGTGGCTCGGACACAAGGAGGTGTTCAAGAAGATTCAGGGTTGCATGCCTGGCGTTTCGGTCATCAGCCTCGCATGCATCGTGGGAGGAGTGGTGACGACGGTTCACGATCCTCTGACGCAGAATGGCCGACTGTTCTTCTTCCTCACGTTCGGCATGGTATTCTGCCACAACACCATTGGCTACATGCTCGGCTACACCATCGGTTGCTTATTCAAGTTCAACACAGCCAAGAAGCGCACCATCAGCATCGAGGTGGGCATGCAGAATGCCGGACTGGGCACCAACCTTGCCATGACCTTCTTCGTAGCATCCAATCCTATGGCCGTTGTGCCTTGCGCCATCAGCTGTGCATGGCATTCGATAAGCGGAACATTACTTGCCAACATCTTTGCACATAAAGACAAATAATCTATGGTCCTCAACTACATCTGGATTGCCTTTTTCCTGCTTGCAGCAGTGTGCGCAATCATCCAATGCCTTTTCCTTGGCAACACGGGCGTGTTTGCCGACATCATAAACTCCACATTCGATAGTTCAAAGACCGCCTTTGAGATAAGTCTGGGACTGACTGGAGTGCTGTCATTGTGGATGGGAGTAATGAAGATAGGCGAGAACGGTGGAATGGTCAACGTGCTCTCGCGCCTCCTCTCGCCTCTGTTCACCCGCTTGTTTCCTGACATCCCAAAGGGACATCCAGCCACAGGCCACATATTCATGAACATTGCTGCCAACATGCTGGGACTTGACAATGCAGCCACCCCGCTGGGACTGAAGGCAATGGAGTCGATGCAGGAACTGAACACGAAGAAGGACACGGCATCGAATCCAATGATCATGTTCCTCGTACTCAACACATCCGGTCTGACCATCATCCCGGTCAGCATCATGGTGTACAGAGCACAGATGGGAGCTGCCCAGCCTACCGACATCTTCGTTCCCATACTGCTTGCCACGTTCGTTGCCACTCTGGCAGGCATCATCATCGTGTCGCTCTATCAGAAGATCAACCTTTTCAACCCTATACTGCTGGGCACGCTGAGCATCCTCTGCACCTTCGTAGCAGGCGTCATCTGGGCATTCTCGAAGATGGACAAGGACACTATGGACCTCGTGAGCGGTATGGCAGCCAACATCATCCTGTTTGGCATTATCATCAGCTTCATCATTGCAGGAGTGAAGCATAAGATCAATGTCTACGACTCATTTATCGAAGGAGCAAAGGAAGGTTTCAGCACAGCCGTGCGTGTCATTCCATACCTCGTTGCCATACTCGTAGCCATCGGCGTGTTCCGTGCCAGCGGAGGCATGGATCTGCTCATCAGCGGCATAAACTGGACGGTAGAAGCATGCGGTCTCAATGCCGACTTCGTACCAGCACTCCCTACCGCCCTCATGAAACCACTCTCAGGCAGCGGAGCACGAGGCATGATGGTTGACACTATGCAGTCCATGGGTGCCGATTCGTTTGCCGGCCGCCTCTCGTGCATCTTCCAAGGCAGTACGGACACCACGTTCTACATCCTCGCCGTATACTTCGGCAGCGTAGGCATAAAGAACACCCGCCATGCCGTAACCTGCGGATTGCTGGCCGACCTTGCTGGGGTCATAGCTGCTATCGCTATCGCCTACCTATTCTTCGGATAGGCAGCCACGAGACTCGCCACCGCAATCCTTGACTGTACATTCGACTTCTTCATAGGCAATGATTTT
>JAKSLM010000046.1 GCA_024401225.1 Bacteroidaceae bacterium
CAATAGAGAAGCGCATATTTGATGCCATTCTGAATGTTGCGGCACATTCTAAAACAGAGAAGGACTACTATGGTATAAAATATGGAATAAGTGAGTTCTCGAAAGTTCGTCCTGAAACTCATGCTAAGGCTGTTACTTTGCGTGATAAACTCGTCAGCCTTTATCCAAGAAAACCGCTATTCCTGTCAATTTTGAAGGAATTGAATTTGTAGTTGTGTAGTGTTATGGACAGATTCAGTATCATCATAGAGCGTCAGGAGCAGTTGGAGGGGCTGATAAAAGAGTGGGGATTCCTGCCGTTCTTCAAGAATGTTATTCCTGGATTCTCCATCGAGGAGATGACTCCGCCTGAGCTGCTGTTTGGCGATGACTTTGAGAAGGGACCCTGGCAATGGAAGGGTCCGATAATCGCTAACTGGGAGTCGGCATACGGCAAGTTTTTCCAAAAAAAAGCAGGGTATATCAGCCTTGAATGGTTGCCTGATTTCATGAACTGGAGGCGGTCGCTCTATCCGTTGAAGAAGGAGACGGCTGATGCAAGGCATATTCTTGAGGTGCTAGTTCAACAAGAGTCGATGTTAAGTAAGCAATTGAAGGTGGCAAGTGGGTTCACGTTAAGCAGGAAGAGAAGCAAGTTTAATTCTGAGGATCCAAGTGAGCCAATCGTGAATAAGCGTAATGGTATGGTTTTTGATGCGCTCATTGCCCAACAGCAAATGGGTACGCACGTCTGCATTGCCGACTTTGAATACCTCATATCCAAGAAGGGTGAGCCATACGGATGGGGCGTTACGCGATATTGTACTCCCGAAGCCATGTACCCTGATTTGTTCCCATTGAAGGATAGGGTAGAGGGTAGGACACCCAAGCGGTCGCGCAAGCGCATCATCGACCATCTGCAAGGGCTGTTCCCTGATGTGAATAGGGCGAAGATAGAGAAACTGATATAAACGTAAAAAACAAATCCATCCAATGAAAGTATTACTTATTAACGGAAGCCCACGTCGCCAGGGCAATACAAATGTGGCGCTGGAGGAAGTAGCTAATCAACTGAAGAAGAACGGTATAGATAGCGAGATAGTATGGATCGGTACGAAGCCTGTACGTGGCTGTATTGCTTGTGGCAAATGCCAGGGCAATCGTTGCAATTTCGACGACGACATTACCAACCGCATCATCGAGAAGATGGAGGAATGTGATGGTCTTGTGATGGGCTCGCCTGTGTATTACGGACAACCTGCCGGTCAGTTGCTTTGCCTTCAGCAGAGAATGATGTATGCTGCCAGTAGCGTGTTTGCCAATAAGCCGGCAGCAGGTGTGTGCGTTTGTCGCCGTGGTGGTGCAACTGCAGCCTTCCAGACGCTCAACATGCCTTTCCAGATGACCAACATGCCAGTCGTTACTTCGCAGTATTGGAACATCCTCTATGGTTGCATAGAAGGTGAGACAAGTCTAGATGTGGAAGGGCTCCAGACGATGCGCACCCTTGCCAACAACATGGCGTGGATGCTTAAGAAACTGCATGGAGTAGAGACAGCCGATGCTCCTGAGCGTGAGCCATGGAATCCGATGAACTTCATTCGATAAACATGAATGCTATTATAATCGGTGCCACAGGTGCTACGGGTAAAGACATTGTCTCGCAGTTGTTAGTTGATGAGCAGTTTGATGATGTTCACATCTTCTTAAGGCGAAGTGTTGACATTCAGCATGACAAACAAGGTCTCTTGCGTTCCATCCGTCCAATGCCGACCTCGCAGGTTGCTCATGCAATGATCGCCATGGCAAAGAAAACAATGAATCAAGGAAAACAAAATGTTACTCTTTGTGTTATGGCCATTGTCATGATGTTGATCAGCGCTTGTTCGAGTAACAACAAAACTCATGTTGCCTCAAAACCCGAGCAGACGGATTCTGTGACTCGGGAAATAGCTCCTGCATCTTCAAGAACTACTGATGCACAGCCCCCATTAATATTTGATGAATTGGTAGGTAACATGGTATTTGTTGAAGCAGATACTGGAAGTTTCTTTATCTGTAAGTATGAGGTCACTCAGAAGTTATGGACAGAAGTAATGGGCAATAATCCTTCGGAGATGCAAGGCGATGATTTGCCTGTTGAAAACGTGAATTGGAATGATTGTCAAAGATTTATCGCCAAACTGAATGAGTTGACTGGAAAGCATTACTGCCTACCGACGGAAGTGGAATGGGAATACGCATGCCGAGGTGGCAAATACTCTAAGGGGTACAAATACTCAGGCAGCAACGAACTTGATGCGGTAGCTTGGTATGACGAAAACAGCGATGGCAAGACGCATCCCGTTGGGCAGAAACAACCAAATGAACTTGGCCTTTATGATATGAGTGGAAACGTGTGGGAATGGTGCCAGGATATGCATGATGGTACAGGAATGTGTCGTGGTGGTAGTTGGATTCACAATGCCCGCAACTGTGACCCTTCGCTCCCTAACGAAACTCCACGTGCGTTCTGCATCAATAGTCTTGGATTGCGTCTTGCATTATAAGCCTTTATGCCGCATATAGAGCAAGCGGAACCACTTGAATTATAACCTCCGAAAAACAAGAAGAATTATGCAGTTCAAAGATAAAGTAGTGATAGTAACAGGTGGTGCACAGGGCATCGGCAAGTGCATTGCTGAGGAGTTCAGAAAAGAAGGTGCTCATGTTTGTATCATAGATAAGAAGACTCTCTCCCCAGCCCTCCCCCGTAATGGGGAGGGAGTAGATTACTTTCAAGGCGATTTATCCGTCAAGGAAGTAATTGAGGAGTTCTGTCATTGTGTCATAGATAAATATGGTCACGTCGATTACATCATCAATAATGCTTTGCCACTGATGAAGGGCATTGACGAGTGTAGTTATGAGGAGTTTCAGTATGCCCTTAGTGTAGGTGTTACTGCTCCGTTCTATCTCGTTAAATGTCTGAAGGACAATCTGGCAGAGGGTGCATCTATCGTAAACATCTCTTCTTCTCGCGACCGAATGAGTATGCCTCAGACAGAGAGTTATACAGCGGCAAAGGGAGGAATAGCGGCACTCACCCATGCTCTTGCAGTAAGTCTTGCTGGCAAGGCACGTGTCAACTCCATCTCTCCAGGATGGATTGATACCGACTACACCGTGTACGAAGGACCTGATGCCTTACAACAACCCGTTGGACGTGTAGGCAATCCTCTCGACATTGCCAATATGGTACTCTTCCTGTGCTCCAACAAATCAGGTTTCATCACAGGTGAAAACATCTGCATTGACGGAGGAATGACAAAGCAAATGATCTACCATGCAGAACATGGTTGGACGTTGAATTGAGTAATAGACAAGACATGAACAAAACTGCAAACGAAGTAATCGCTGCCATGCAGATGCTTGAGAATCCAGAACAGCGTAAGGTGTTGATGGGATTCTTCAAGACAGGCAAGGGACAGTATGGTGAAGGTGATGAGTTTCTGGGATTGAAGGTACCTGAAACACGTGCCTTTGTCAAGGAATATCGTGACTTACCTTTACCGGAGGTTCAGAAACTACTTGAAAACACGTGGCATGAGGTGAGACTTTGCGGTTTCCTCATCCTTGTGGAGCAATATAACGACAAGAAGGCAACCCAAGAGGCAAAGGATGCTGTTCTCAAGTTGTATCTCGCTAACACAAGACGTGCCAATAACTGGGATTTGGTTGACCTCAGTTGCTACAAGATACTTGGCAAATGGCTTGTTGAGTCAGACGCAACAAAGGTTGAGAAGCTAAGGCTGATGGACAAACTTGCCAATAGCGATAACCTCTGGGAACAGCGAATCTCAATCGTTTCCACTATGGCAACGCTGAAAGTAAAAGATACTTCTTATACCCTGCGTTATGCTCGTCATCATCTTAACCACAAGCATGACCTTATGCACAAGGCTGTCGGTTGGTTATTGAGAGAAATGGGCAAACGATGCGGCGTGGACGAATTGCGTGATTTCCTCTCAGAATACGCTATCACAATGCCACGTACCGCTCTTCGTTATGCCATAGAAAAGATGGACAAGGAAGAACGAGAGTATTGGATGAAAAAATAATAAGTACACAATATGAACAACGGAATATCTTTCCGCAACGCCACCATCGATGATGCTCTTTTCATAGCTAAAGGCTTTCACATGGCGATGCTCTACGATGATGCTTCTGACGAGCAAATATCGAACTTCGCCCGAAACATCTGCGTTCGCGAAGACGTACTTTATTCTTGGCGCAACACTATTATTGCCGAAGTTGACGGTAAACCAGCAGGAATGCTGACAGCATACGATGGGCGCTATTATCATGATATGCGAATCAAGACCATGGCTCTTGTGAAGCAACATCTCGGTGTGGAGTTCCCTGGCATGGAGGACGAAGCCGTAGCAGGCGAATATTACCTTGACAGCCTTGCTGTAATGCCCGAATATCGTGGCAGAGGCATCGGCAGGAAACTACTGGAGCAAGGTATAGAAAATGGCAAGGAACACAATCTTGATGTTACCTTAGCCGTTGACCCTATCAACGATCGGGCAAAGAAGCTTTACCAATCCCTTGGTTTCAAACCTTCTGGAACGCTATTCATCTTTGGCCACGATTACGAGAAAATGATAATCACGAGACAATATCATAAGTAAAACTTTAATTACAAACAAGAATACAATGAAATCATTCGGATCAAAACCGTGGATGCTTCCACAACCAGTGCTGATTATCGGCACTTATAACGAGAACGGAGTAGCTAACGCAATGAATGCTGCCTGGGGCGGAACCTGGGACATGCATGAGATCATAATCAGCATGGGCAGTCATGCAACTACAGATAACTTGAAGCACAACAATGGTGAGTTTACTGTTGCTTTTGCAACAGTAGAGACAATGGTGGCAAGCGACTTCGTGGGCATCGTGTCGGCAAAGAACGACCCGGAGAAGATGGCAAAGACAGGTTGGCAGATTGAAAAGGCTCCAAATGTAAACGCCCCTCTCTTCAAGGAGTTTCCTATGACAATGGAATGTCGCATCAAGCAAAGAATTGATGAAAGCGAGACAGGTTATTATCTTGTAGCAGAGGTTGTTAATGTTCTTTGCGATGAGCAATACTTGAACGAGCAAGGCAACCCGGATGTTGAGAAGATGAACATCATCAGCTACGAACCTGTTAACCACAAATACATCCAGATGGGCAAGGTTATCGGTGATGCTTTCTCATGCGGAAAGGAACTGAAGTAATATACGTATGATCATCTGGAATCCCTGGCACGGTTGCCATAAGGTCAGCGAGGGCTGTCAGCATTGCTACATGTATTTCCTTGATGGGAAACGTGGCATCGACACCTCAAAGGTCTATCGCACAGAGAACTTCAATCTCCCTGTGCAGAGGCGACGTGATGGTAGGTTCAAGTTACCTTCAGGGATGCAACTCTATGTTGGTCTTTCAACAGATTTCTTTGTGGAGGAAGCGGACGAATGGCGAGAAGAAGCATGGAGAATCATGCGACAAAGACCTGACATTGTCTTCCGTCTGCTTACCAAAAGAGCAAACCGAATCAAGGAATGTTTGCCCAACGATTGGGGCGATGGATATGAAAATGTTCTACTACAAGTCACGACCGAGAATCAAAAGCGTGCTGATGAACGCCTCCCTATCTTGCTCGACATTCCTGCCAAGCACAAAGGCTTCATGGCTGCACCTTTCATCGGTGAAGTAGATGCAGGGAAATACCTTACAACTGGTCAGATAGAGGAAGTACTATGTGGTGGCGAGAACTACGATGGCGCACGACCATGCCACTTTGAATGGGTAAAGAAACTGAGTGACCAATGCCGTAACCATGACGTGACCTTCGACTTCATCGAGACAGGAACGTTATTCGTAAAGGAAGGTAAGACGTACCGTATTCCCGACAAACGTACTCAGTCTCTCCAAGCATTCAAGTCTGGATTGAGCTACAAGGGAAAAGACATTGACTTCAAACTCACTAATCCAGAACCAGGATTCTTTGATATGGATTCGGCAGGCTCACCAACCATGGAAGCCTACACTCCTTTCTTTAGAGAACATTGTGAAACCTGTGGTAGCCGAATTTCCTGCAACGGATGTTCCAATTGCGGGAATTGTGATAAAGAATAACAAAGAATAAAAGGGTCACCCGTAAAAGTGTGTGGATAGCATAACACAATAAGACCATGGTTCTGTACGTTTATAGAGTAAACGCTAGAACTCAGATGGAACAATATAGACTCCTTGCAGAATGCCTTTTACCAGCCCATATGCTTGATTGGTTTGATTTGAAGAATGTACGTGTCGAGAAGGAAGGTGACACCCAAGTGATTCTCCTTTATCTCGATGAGAATGAACTAAAACCAGGCAACAGAGAAGATTTGCGTCCCAATGGATTTACACGCGGGAGCGTATTTCATGACTTCCCAATCAGAGGTCAGGAGGTGCCAGAGAGTACCGTCGTGAACAGATGACAAAGGATGCTAATGCCAGAGAGGAACATCGTCTGAAGATGAAGGAACTCGCCAAAAACGATGGTCCTTGGATAGATGCCGAAGGAAATGCCATCAGACGTAATGCCAAATACTATCCAGAACGTCTGGAGAATGATGAGACGAGAGCAGAACTGCTTGCACGCAGCAAGGGGCTTCTAATGATGTCTCCGGACAAGTGGACTGAGACCCAGAAGGAGCGTGCAGAGATACTGTTCCGTGAGTTCCCTAACATCAAGACTGCCTTCTCGCTTACCCACTCCCTGAGAATGATTTTCTCACAGCGATGCACAAAAGAACAAGGCGCAGAAAGCCTGCATTCGTGGTATACAAAGGTGGGCGAATTCGGAAACAAGGCTTTCAACGACATCGCTGCTGCCATGTACGACAGAGAGGACGAAATTCTCAACTACTTTGTCAATCGTTCTACCAATGCATCTGCAGAATCTCTCAATGCAAAGATCAAGCAATTCAGATCATTGCTACGTGGTATCCTTGACAAGAAGTTCTTCCTCTTCAGGCTAACAAAGATCTACGCCTAATCCACACACTTTTACGGGTGACCCCTAAATCGCTGATTTTTGCCGTTTTTTTGATTTGTTTGGTTGTTTATTATCTTTTCTATTTGCCGATGCAAAACTTACTGAAAATGTTGGAGAGGACTTCGTTTGGGGTTATGGCTCCGCCTGTTATTTCGGAGAGGTGGGCAATACATTGGCGAAGATCCTCGGCAACAAGGTCGGAAGGAATGCCTGACGACATGGATTGGATACTGTTTTGGATGTCGAAGAGGGCAAGGTCGAGGGCCTGCTTATGACGTAGGTTGGAGATGAGTACATCATCGTTGTTGATGGCAGGAACACACTTGATGAGTTCTGATTGTAGCCAGTCGAGCCCCTGTCCGTGAAGCGCCTGGAATGCGTCGGACTTGTTCAGGATCTTAATGATGTGCTGGTCGGGACGGATGTCGATATCTGGGTATGGGACACCCGGTTCACTCATCAATAGGATGATGTGTGCTCGCTGTGCAGCCTTGATGGATCGTTCTATTCCCATCTGCTCCACGGCATCGTCTGTGTGTCTGATTCCTGCAGTATCGATGAAACGAAAACATACGCCTTGAAGGACGAATGTGTCTTCAATGATATCGCGGGTAGTCCCTTGAATATCAGAGACGATAGCACGGTCTTCGTGAAGCAATTGATTAAGTAAGGTGGATTTGCCTACGTTGGGTGCTCCGATGATGGCCACAGGGATGCCTTGCTTGATTGCGTTGCCTGTTGCAAACGATGATGTGAGTCGTGTGATTTCCGCCTCTATGTCGGTTGCGACAGTCATGAGTTGGTCGCGGTCGGCAAAGCTGAGTTCCTCGTGATCGGAAAAATCAAGTTCAAGTTCGAGCAACGATGTGAGATGGAGCAACTGGTCGCGGAGACTTGCGAGTTTGGCGGTAATGCCGCCTCGCATCTGAGTCATTGCTATGCGATGGGATGCCGCCGATGTTGATGCTATGAGGTCGGCAACGGCTTCGGCTTGAGAGAGGTCCATCTTGCCATTCATATAAGCACGTTTGGTAAATTCACCAGGTTGTGCTGCTTCTGCTCCATGGGCTATGAGGAGCGACATGACCTTTTGCAATATATAGGAAGAACCATGGCATGATATCTCTACCATGTCTTCTCCTGTGTAGGATGATGGCGAACGGAACACGCTTACAAGCACTTCGTCGATAGTAGTGGGGGTAGGTCCAGGTTCCACAATTCGACCGAAATGGATGGTGTAACCTGGGGCATCAGCAATGGTGCGTTTGCTCTTGAATATCTGATCGGTAATGGAAAGCGAATTAGGGCCGGACAGACGTACTATGCCTATGGCACCTCCCTGTGCGGTTGATACGGCGCAAATAGTTGACATAGCTACTGAAGTTCTAATTTGCGTACCTGCTTAGCTGACTTGCTGATGGACGAGGTGAGTGCTATCTGCTTTTCCTCAAGTTGTAGGATGGTGGTGCGGATTGCGTCCTTTGCAGTTGCAGATGCATTGCGATAACGACTGCGAAGATTGTCCAACTGAGATGCAATCTCTTCCTGTTCATGCAAGAGCGAGGCGTACTTTTTGTATTCTGTAAGTGCAGCGAGCTTCTTAAAGTCGGAAGCGTAGTGGTAAGTATAGAGGTCGTTAATGACGAACGTAAATTCGTAATTCTGCTGCACATCAGCTTGAGAAGAAAGGCGGACGAGGTTTTGACGCACCGCACGAAGCTGATCCTCTGGCACGTTTTTCCATGTGTCGCGTATGGCGTGAATCTTTGCTGCTGAAGCGATAGCAGCATGGCTGTCGGTCTCCCAATCGTATGTGTGGCGTGTATTGCTATAGATGAACGTATAGACGCATACCTTGTCGGTTGGTTGATAGCGATCGGAAGCAAACCAACCCACACCGTTCTGTTCGTCGACAACCATCATGTAGTCGTTGGCATAGGAGTTGAATGGGTAGCCAAGGTTTGTAGGGTGAAGGAAATGATCTTCCTCTGTATCATAACGTGTCACATAGATATCATAGTTGCCTAATCCCTCATCTGAACGCGATGCGAAATAGAATGTGGTACCATCGGCCATCAGAAACGGATAATTGATGTCAGCATCGGCATCGATGCCATTGAGAGACGAAGGAGTAGTCGCGACACCATTCTCAATGATATACTTCTTCACTACAATCATCGAATCGCTTGGATTGCGTTCTGCCCTGTAAGTAAAATATCCTCGTTCAGGAGTGAAAGACGCAAGTTCGCCATCGGTTGAGAGGGAGATCTTTCCAAGCTCCGGGGTTACTTTGTAGGCAGACAAGAAGGCGCTCTTGTCAATCACGACACTGTCAATGATAGCAATCTTGTTTGTTCCCTTCAGCGCGGTCATACATGTCTCGCATGCTTCAAGTTGGCTGTCAAGCAATGCTGTCGACTGCTTCTTGCGTTTAGCCGTCTGGAGCTGGGTGTTGATGGTCTTCATTGCTGATTCGAGATTGAGGCGTTGAATCTGCATTCCAATCTCAGAATTGTCAGTTGACAGGGTAGGGAAGGACTGTGCAGAGACGCTCAACGACGCTGCACAGAATGCAAAAGTATATAGGAATCGTTTCATTGGCCAAATTATAATTTGACGCAAAGATATGAAAAAAATATGATATGCATAGTAAATTATCATTTTTTTTCACAATGGCAGTGGCAATCGCCTGATTGAGGGCAACAATTGCAACCATTTGGCTCGCCTTTTGCATGCCAGTATAGATGCCGTAAGGCGGCCAAAACTGCCATGCCGACTATCAGCGCTGTGATAATGACCTGTATATCCATATATGATTGAAAATGTTTTTATGACTATGTAAAAAGACTGCCTATCTGGAACACCAACGTCGATGTGATCCATGCCAATACGGTGGTATAAATCACAGAGAATGCAGCCCATCGCCATCGGCCACTCTCATTTTTGATGGCTATGCACGATGCTATGCAAGGCATGTAAAGCAATACAAAGATGATGAATGCAAATGCCGATAGTGGAGTCATACCTGACGAAAGGATGTCGCCTCGGTAGAGGACCTCCATGGTGGATGCCACGATCTCCTTGGCACCAACACCTATGACAATGCTCACACCTTCCTTCCAATGCATGCCGCATGGCTGGATGGCAGGTTCGATAAATTTGCCTATCTGGCCTATGTAGCTCTGTTCCATCTGTTGTTCTACAGGCAGTTCTGCGTGACGAGGGAAGTACGACAGAGCCCACACGATGATGGACGCAGCAAGAATGGTTGTGCCCATCTTCTTCAGGTATTCACGTCCTTTTTCCCATGTGTGACGGACGACAGACTTCATGGATGGCAAACGGTAGGGAGGGAGCTCCATAACAAATGGAGACGAATCGCCGCTGACCACATAACGAGAGAAAAGCTTTGCCATCAATACTGACATCAGTACACCGATTGTATACATGGACATGAGAACCAATGCCTTATTGCCGGGGAAGAACGCACTAATGATGATGATGTAGACTGGCAAACGCGCTGAACACGACATGAGAGGCGTGATGAGCATGGTGATCAGACGGCTCTTACGATCCTCGATGGTGCGGGTGGCCATGATGGCTGGTATATTGCATCCAAAGCCCATAATCATAGGGATGAACGACTTTCCATGCAGTCCCATCTTGTGCATTATCTTATCCATGATGAACGCTGCGCGTGCCATATATCCGCTGTCCTCCATCCATGATATGAACATATAGAGAATCATGATGTTTGGAAGGAACACAATGACTCCGCCCACGCCTCCGATGATTCCATCGCACAGGAGGTCTCGTAGAGGTCCTTCTGACATTATGGACGACACATAATCCTTAATCCAGTCCACCAATGTGTCAATCCAATCCATCGGATACTGACCAATGTTGAACGTGCAGTAGAACATGAGATACATGATGAGAAGGAACGCCGGATAGCCGAGATACTGGTTGGTGGCAATGGAGTCAATCCTTGTGGTCAGCTGGCGCTTGTATTTATATTCTTTCTTGAAACACTCCTTGAGGGCACCCTGCACAAAGCCATACTTTGCCTCGGTCATGACCGACTCGCTGTCCTCCTTGTATTCCTTCGCGATGCTTTGAGCACAAGCGTCGCGCTCGTTCAGGATGTCTTGCCCATTTTCCAATGTACGAACCACATCTTCGATCTGCTTGTCGTGCTCTAGAAGCTTGATGGCAAGGAAGCGTGCAGAGTAGTTCTGGTGAGGTTCTGGGTTAACTCGTACGAGGCGTTCGATGCGTTCAATCATTTGTTCAATCATCACTCCATGATTGATGTGTATATGTCGGAATATCTTATGATTGCCCTCTTCTATATCAATGATTGCATTAAACAGGTCTGTGATGCCCTCGCCCGTCCTTCCTACAGTAGGGATGATCGGTGTTCCAAGCAAGGTGCCAAGCTGCTCGGCATCGAGCGTGCTGCCCGACGAACGGAGCTCATCGTACATGTTGAGAGCGATGACCATAGGCACATCCATGTCGATAAGCTGGGATGTGAGATAGAGGTTGCGTTCCAGATTGCTGGCGTCGACCACATTGATGATGAGGTCAGGCGTACGCTCTATGATATACTTTCGCACATACAGTTCCTCGGGAGTATAGGTGGACAGGGAATACGTGCCAGGCAGGTCCACGAGATTGAAGTGATATCCCCTGTAATTGTATTCGCCCACTTTGGCATCTACAGTCACACCCGAGTAGTTGCCCACACGTTCGTGAGCACCACTGGCAATATTGAAGAGTGATGTCTTGCCACAGTTGGGATTGCCGACAAAGACCACCGTAAGATCCTTCTCCTTCACGTCAGCCAATTGCTGCATGCTGTCGCTGTGAGAATGAAGGTGGCTGTTGTGGCTGTTGCAATCCTCTGCCACGATACCCGTCTGTGCTCCACCGACATTGCTTGCCTCCCATGCTTCCGCCTCTTCCTTGCTTACAATCTCCACCAATTCTGCTTCAGCCCTACGGAGCGAAACCTCGTAGTCCATGATCTTATACTTGACAGGATCGTTGAGCGGAGCGTTCAGCACTACCTCGACCGTCTTGCCATGGATGAACCCCATCTCGACGATACGCTTGCGGAATCCTCCGTGCCCGTGTACGTGTACTATTACTCCTGATTGACCAGTTTTAAGTTCTGATAGCTTCATGTTCTTGTTAATTTTTTGCAAAAGTACGCTCTTTTTCTTACATAGGCAATACTCAATTCATAGTAATTTTGTATATTTGCAGCATATTTCATGCTTTTTAAGCATTTCTGTATCAGAAATTGTCATTATCTTTGCAAAAACAAAGTTAAATAAAAGTACTATTTTTCGAAAATTCGCAAAAATGACAGAGAACTACAAGTCAAGCGACAGGCTTCGTGACGTGATAGCAAACGACTACCGCCTCCTTCAAGTGATGAGCCGTTTTGGCATTTCCATGGGTTTCGGTGACAAGTCGATACTGGAGGTGTGTCAGCAGTGTGGGGTGGATTCAGATACATTTCTTGCCATTATCAATTATGTAAGGCAGGGAGCAGAGAACAAGCCTCAAAAGGTGGACAATGTTAATGTCGGTTCGATACTCCGTTTTCTGAAGAAGTCGCACAGCTATTTCCTTGACTTCATCTTCCCGAGCATCCGATTCCATCTGCTCAATGCCATCGACTGTTCGATGAAGAACGAAATTGCCTATCTCATACTTCGCTTCTATGATGAATATGTAGAGGAAGTGCGAACCCACATGGAGAGCGAAGAGAATGGCACTTTCATACTGGTGCAGCAGCTCATCGACGGCGAGAACATACCACTCGAGAAGAGCCAGTTGCTTAGCAAGCACCATGAGGATATAGAAAAGAAACTGAAGGAACTGAAGAACATGTTCATCAAGTACTATCCTCAGGCAGAGATCAACGAGCGCCTCAATGCTGTAATCATCAGCATCTATCAGGCAGAAGAGGAGCTTGCCATCCACTGCCTGGTGGAGGACAACATCTTCGCTCCTGCCATCCGCAAGCTCAAGCGCCGAAACGAGATGATGTCGGTGCAAAAGAGTCAACAAGCGCAAGTCGATACCGACAAACCGCAGGAAGAAACGCTTTCAGAGCGCGAAAAGGAAATTGTGATGTGCGTCGCAAGGGGAATGCAAAACAAGGACATAGCAGACAAGCTGTTCCTGTCGATAAATACAGTTACTACCCATCGGCGCAACATAGCACGAAAACTACAGATACACTCCTCAGCCGGCATAACTATCTATGCCATAGTGAATAAACTGGTCACGCTCGAGGAGATTCGCATGTAGACGGATGCAGGTATAGGGTGATTCCCCTACAGATTAGGGATAAACCTATTGCTTTATGTCATGATAATGCATAATTTTGCAGTGCAAACAAACAAAAAACGTACTAAATATGAAGAAGTATTTATTTTTAGCACTAATGATGGTCCCTCTGATCAGTTTTGCTCAGGACGACCTTTACTTTACAAGAAAAGCAAAATCAGTAAAGTCAACAACTGCTGCTGTAAAGCGACAGGAGCCAAAAGCTCAGGCCCCAGTCCAGATTGAGGACTATGGTGCTTGCAAGCGCAGCGATGACGATTACAATCGCCGTTATGTCACAGAAGGCGACTGGCAGGAAGCAGGTGGCAATGTGCCTGACAGCCTTTTCGTCGATTCCATCCAGGTGACCCGTCACGACATGAATGATGCTGAGGACGACTACCGCTACAGCCGTCGACTCATTCGCTTCCACTCACCTCGCTACTATGCATTGAGCAACCCATACTATTGGGATCTCGTATACGGATACGGTATCTATGACTATTGGTACGACGATATCTGGTACTACGACCCATTCTACTACAGCTGGGGATGGGGCTACGGATGGGCAGGTGGCCTCTGGAACTACTGGTACGGTCCGCTCTGGGGATATGGTCCATGGTATGCTTACAACTATGGTTATTACAACGGATGGCACGATGGCTACTACGCTGGATGGGCAGGTGGCGGATGGGGACACCCTACCAACTCGACCACATTCGCAAGCCATCGTACATACGACACTCGTAGCTCTGTAGGCCGTAGCGGATATGCAGGAGGCGGACGCCGCACCAACCCTACAGTTGGAGGCTCACGTCAGTCATCATTTGCCAGCACACGCGGTGGCGGTACAAGCTCACGTGGACGCAGCTATTCATCTTATAGCTCACACATCAACAACTCGATCGCATCAAGCAGAGCAGAGCGCCAGTCGACATTCAGCAGCCGCTCGTCAAGAAGCGAAGCTAACCGCGACTTCAATGCTCAGTCACGCTCTACTTACCAGCGCAACAACACAGCTACCAACAACAATACGTATTCTTCTCGCTCAAGTGCGTCAAGAAACACATATTCGAACAATAGCAACAATTCAAACACCCGTTCATACACTCCACCTCCAACTTCTTCGTCGTCATCATCTTACGGAGGTTCATCAGGCGGTGGTGGCAGCGTACGCAGCTCCGGCGGTGGTGGCGGAGGCGGTGTAAGCCGTGGTGGCGGCGGTGGCAGACGATAGTTCTGCCCGCCCACTACTCCAGCGACACTATTTGAAACATAAAACGGTTGAATCCACTTATCTCGTTTGAATAAATATGAAAAAGATTCTATATACAACAATACTGGCAGCACTCGCATCCTCACAGGCATTTGCCCAGGACGCATACGATGCAGCCAACATCACAACACAGGATTTGAACGGAACAGCACGTTACGTAGGTATGGGTGGTGCGTTGAGCGCTCTCGGTGCTGACCTTACAACCATAGGGACCAACCCTGCAGGTACAGCCCTCATGCGCCGCAACGACTGTAGTGTGTCGTTCGGTGGCGTGTTCACCAGCAATGCTGGCGCCATGGGACAGGACAGAGGCCGCTTCTCGTTCGATAATGCCAGCGTAGTGTTTGCATTCCCTCACGACAACTCGGGCGAAGGCCTTCAGTTCGTCAACTTTGGTGTGGGATACAACAAGGGCCGCAATCACATTGGCAACCTCTTTACGGGCATCGACCTAGATCTTGACAAGGGCGTGTTCTCACAGACTAACCAGATCGCAGACATGGCAGAACAATGCTATAAATACGATGCATGGGGCATGCTCGCCGACATGTCGGCCGAAAACACCCAAAAGGGCCACGAGCATGCGGGCATCATTTGCGAGGACGAGCAGGGCTACTTCGGCATTCCTGCCAAGGAGGCCAACTATCATAGAGCCACTTACGGAAGTTCATCGGACGTGAATGTCAACCTCTCGTTCAATGTGAGCGACCAGTTCTACTTCGGAGCAGCTGTAGGCATCCATAGCCTGGGATATTCACGCCAGAGCTTCTACGAAGAGCTTGGTGCTGATGGCAACTACTACGATTTCACCAACTTCTACAACACCTCGGGTGAAGGAGTGGACATCAAGCTTGGCTTCATCTGCCGTCCTATCGCAACGTCACCATTCCGCTTCGGCGTTTCTGTCCACACTCCTACTTGGTACCGACTTACTGACGAGTGCACATCGGAGCTTCATCTGAACGACGAATTTGTAATGTATGGATCGTCATGGGACTACGGCTACGAGCTCCAGTACCACTTCCGTACTCCTTGGAAGTTCAACTTCTCCCTCGGTACTACCATCGGCAACAACTTCGCCATCGGTGCTGAATATGAGCTTACTGACTTCTCTACAGGCAAGTACACACCAAATGGAGGTGGCTACAGCGCATACTTCAACGACATCAACAAGTACATCGGCGAGTCGCTCAAGGCTCAGCATACATTCCGCATTGGTGCTGAATACAAGCCAATACAGCCACTCTCACTCCGCTTAGGTTACAACTACGTGACAAGTCCATACTATAGCGACAGCTACCTGTCTATCCCATTCGATGGACACAAGACAGAGACCGACTACACCAACTGGGGCGCTATCAACCGCATCACAGCAGGTATCGGTTACCGTTGGAGCACATGGTACATCGACATGGCTTACCAGTGCCAGCTGCAGAAGGGCGACTTCTATGCATTCGACGATTACTGCACCGACCAGAAGGGCAACACATACTATCTTCCTGCCACTTCCATCAGCAACAATCGTTCGCAGCTCCTCTTCACATTGGGCTTCAAGTTCTAATCCCAGATAGTACACATTATTTATATTATATATAAGGATAGGGTAGTGCGCCCTATCCTTATTGTTGTTTAAATAGTGCATACCCTACTTTGCAATAACGTGCTCTTCTGCCATTATTCATACTAATAAAAGCCGCAAGCAGCACTTTTTTTATATTTTTTTAATCATTCCTTTCCCCATTAGCATAGAAATGCCTATCTTTGCACTCGAATTCAATATTTAAGGTAATTAGTTTTAATCATTGTGCTTTAGGATAATATTTAGCACGTTCATTCAGATTCACACAAATATGCCTAACAAAGCTTTAACTCCAAATTACATCTTTGAAACTAGTTGGGAAGTTTGTAATAAAGTTGGAGGCATTTACACCGTATTGTCCACAAGAGCCAAGACTCTTCAGGACAAGCTCACCGACAAAGTTATTTTCATCGGACCAGATTTCTGGCAAGACAAAAAGAATCCATTATTCAAAGAAAACAAGACCCTTCTCTCCAAGTGGCGTAAAGCTGCTGAGGCAGAAGGACTCAATATCCGTGTAGGTCGATGGGTCATCCCAGGCGAGCCAATCGCTGTTCTTGTTGACTTCAAGCCATTCCTCGCTCAGAAGAATGACGTCTATGCAGCAGCATGGGAGGACTACAAGGTCAATTCGCTTCATGCCTATGGCGATTATGACGAGAGCCTCATGTTCTCGTACGCAGCAGGTAAGGTAATCGAAAGCTACTACCGCTTCTTCAATCTTGGTGCAAAGGACAATGTAGTGTTCCAGGCACACGAATGGCAGACAGCGCTCGCTGCACTCTACATCAAGAAGCACGTGCCAGAGATTGCAACCCTCTTCACTACCCATGCCACTACTATTGGCCGCTCCATTGCCGGCAACAACAAGCCACTCTACGACTATCTTACTGCCTACAATGGCGATCAGATGGCATCAGAGCTTAATGTAGAGGCAAAGCACAGCGTGGAGAAGCAGACCGCTCATGCCGTCGATTGCTTCACTACAGTATCGGAGATTACAGGCACCGAGTGTCGTGAGCTTCTCGACATCGATCCTGCAGTCATCCTCATGAATGGATTCGAGAACGACTTCGTTCCATCGCCAGCCAAGAACTTCAACGAGGCACGCAAGCAGGCTCGTAAGAACCTCCTTACCGTTGCCAATACGCTTCTCGGCACCGAACTCGATGACGACACCCTCATCATCTCAACCGGCGGACGCTATGAGTACAAGAACAAGGGTATCGACGTATACGTTGACTCGCTCAACCGCCTTCGCTTCGACGATCGCCTGCAGAAGAATGTGCTCGCATTCGTCATGGTTCCTGCATGGATGAAGCAGGCACGCGAGGACCTCAAGTCTACGCTCAAGATGCTTAACAAGAAAAGTGCCAAGACACCAGCCAAGCTTTCACAGCTTCCTGAGCCACGCATCACTCACGAACTCCATGAGCAGCACAACGACAAGGTGCTCGGTCAGATGAACTGGCTCGACATGCAGAACCGCCCATCCGATCGCGTCAAGGTTATCTTCGTACCATGCTATCTCGATGGTGCTGACGGCATCTTCAACGCTCACTACTACGATCTTCTCATCGGTAACGACCTTACCGTATTCCCATCATACTACGAGCCATGGGGCTACACTCCTACTGAGTCAGTAGCATTCCACGTGCCATGTATCACTACCGACCTCGCAGGCTTCGGACTCTGGGCCAACACGCTCAAGGGTGCATACAGCGAGATTGAGGACGGCGTGAAGACCATCCACCGTTCCGACTACAACTTCGATGAGGTAAGCAATGCCATCAAGGATACCATCGTCAAGTTCTCACAGTTCGACCAGAAGCAGGTCAACGCAGCTCGCAAGGCAGCTGAGAAGGTGGCTGAGAAGGCACTCTGGAAGCACTTCATCAAGTACTATTACGAGGCTTACGACATTGCACTCCGCAACCGTGATGAGCGATTGAAGTAATCCCCATCCCCCTCGTACTTTACACCACAATAACTAGAAATTAACATTATCAACTTTATAAAGTTTTAATTACAATTATGAGTTTAATCAAGGCAAGCAACGCAAACACAGCCAACTGGCGTGAGATTAGCGTTCGTTCAAATGTGCCAGCAGCACTCGAACCATTGAATGAGATCGCACACAACATGTGGTGGTCTTGGAACAACGAGGTAGGCCACCTCTTCCAGGAAATGGATGCTCAGCTCTGGCATGACGTAGTACAGAATCCTGTACTTTTCCTCGCTCGCGAGAACTACGAGAAGCTCGAAGAACTTGCAGCTGACAAGAAGATTGTTGACAAGGTCAACAAGCTCTACAAGCAGTTCCGTGCTTACATGGACGTAGAGCCAGACAAGAATCGCCCATCAGTAGCATACCTCTGTATGGAGTATGGTCTTAGCCACGTGCTCAAGATCTATTCTGGTGGTCTCGGTATCCTTGCCGGCGACTATGTAAAGGAGGCTTCCGACTCTAACGTAGACTTCTGCGCAGTAGGTTTCCTCTACCGTTTCGGTTATTTCACACAGACTCTCTCTATGGAAGGTCAGCAGGTTGCTAACTATGAGGCACAGGTATTCCCAACCCTCCCAATCGAGCGCGAACTCGATGAGAATGGCAACCAGGTAGTAGTTGACGTTCCTTACAACAACTATACAGTACATGCCCTCGTATGGCGTGTAAACGTAGGTCGTGTTAAGCTCTATCTCCTTGACACTGACAACGAAATGAACTCTGAGTTCGACCGTTCTATCACTCACGCACTCTATGGTGGTGACTGGGAGAACCGTATCAAGCAGGAGATCCTCCTCGGTATCGGTGGTGTGCTTCTCCTCAACAAGCTCGGCATCAAGAAGGACATCATCCACTGTAACGAAGGTCACGCAGCACTCGCTAACGTACAGCGTCTCGTTGAGTGCGTTGAGAGCGGCTTGAGCTTCAACGAGGCTCTCGAAGTGGTTCGTACTTCTTCCCTCTACACAGTTCACACTCCAGTACCTGCAGGTCACGACTACTTCGACGAGTCGCTCTTCGGCAAGTACATGGGTCAGTACCCAGCTAAGCTCGGCATCACTTGGGATGAGTTCATCGGTCTCGGCCGCACAAACCCAGACGACAAGGGCGAGCGCTTCTGTATGTCTACATTCGCTTGCAACACATGTACTTGGAGCAACGGTGTAAGCTGGCTCCACGGCAAGGTTTCAAAGGATATGTTCAACCCAATCTGGAAGGGCTACTATCCAGAGGAGCTCAACAACGTAGGCTACGTAACCAACGGTGTTCACATGCCAACATGGACAGCATCAGAGTGGAAGACACTCTACGCTAAGTACTTCGACAAGCAGCACCTTGCTGACCAGTCAAACCAGAAGATCTGGGAGGCTATCTACAATGTGCCTGATCAGGAAGTATGGAACACACGTCTTGCACTCAAGGCTAAGCTCTTCGACTACATCAAGAAGGAGTTCAAGGCTGACTGGCTCAAGCACCAGGGCGATCCATCACGCATCGTATCAATCGTTGAGAAGATCAACCCTAACGCGCTCACTATCGGTTTCGCTCGTCGTTTCGCTACATACAAGCGTGCACACCTCCTCTTCTCCGACCTCGATCGTCTTGCTAAGATCGTCAACAACCCTAACTACCCTGTACAGTTCCTCTTCGCAGGTAAGGCTCACCCAGCCGATGGTGCAGGTCAGGGCCTCATCAAGAAGATCTACGAGATCTCACGTCGTCCAGAGTTCCTTGGCAAGATCATCTTCCTCGAGAACTACGACATGAAGCTCGCTCGTCGCCTTGTGACAGGTGTTGATATCTGGATGAACACTCCAACTCGTCCACTCGAGGCATCTGGTAC
>JAKSLM010000047.1 GCA_024401225.1 Bacteroidaceae bacterium
AACGTGCGACCCCTTGGTCCCAAACCAAGTATACTACCAACTGTACTACATCCCGATTGGAGGCTCATTTTTCAAAAGCGATGCAAAGGTACGACTTTTTTTTGTTCTCACAAGTGTTTTACGGCGCTTTTTTGTCAAAAACGCGGATAAAAGTCCACGAGCGTATATTTTAGAACAATTTTTCTATAAATTTGTTATCAACAAACGTATATATCAGCTTTCCGTCGGGTGTTCGGGCTGGCGAATCAGTAAGGAATAAATCACGCAGCAATTGGTCGATTTCTGCATTTGTCAACACCTGCCCATAGACTATTGCCGACTGGCGTGCCAACGACAATGCAACCGCCTCCTGCATCTCCACTCTCGCATTGCCTGTATGCTCAATGGCGGTAAGCACCATGTCGTGAAGGAGATTGTCAATATTCACGCCCTCGATGCCGGAAGGAGTGCCACTCACAGAGTACGATCCGCCTCCCAGGCTGGTGAGTTCGAAGCCAAGCGCCGTCATCTCGGCAAGCATGTCCTCAAGGGCTACCGACTCTGCCTGGGTGAACTGTACAATCTCCGGGAATAGCATCTTCTGAATGACACGCTTATGCGACTTCATGGCGTTCATGTTCTCTTCAAAGAGTACCCTGATGTGAGCACGATGCTGATCCACAAGCAGTATTCCCTCACGGGCAGGAAGTACCAAGTACTGTCCATGCAACTGGAACTTATTGACATTCAAGTCGGGCATGAACACATTGGATGTGGACATAGTCAGTCCTTCCCTCATCTCGTCGGCACCAAACAATGAAGGTGTTATAACCTCATCATCAGGAATAGCATTGATGCCTGACGCAACAAAGCCTGACTGGTCAAGGTCAGCAGCTGCCTGCTTCTCTATGCTGGCATAGAGTGCCTCCCAGTTGTCTGTTCTATTATAAGATGGAGTCGAACTCTCGGTCTTGAATGGATTATAGTCGGTCTTATGTTCCTTGGGCTGTGACGGCATGCTCTTGTACATTCCCATGACAGGAATGTCGGGCTTACCCTCTACATCGAAATCGATGAGAGGCACATTGCTAAACTTGCCGATGGTCTCCTTGACCGTAGCCGAGAGCACCTGCCATATAGGCTGTTCGTTGTCGAACTTGATCTCCGTCTTTGTAGGGTGTACGTTGACATCGATTGCGCTTGGATCGACCGAGAAGTATATAAAATAAGATATGTGTTCGCCTGGAGGAATCAGTCCCTCGTAGGCCTTCATTATCGCACTATGGAAATACGGATGGCGCATATAGCGACCGTTGACAAACAGAAACTCGCGTGCGCCCTTCTTCTTTGACGATTCAGGTTTTGACACATAGCCAGAGATGCTTACCAACGAGGTTTCGACATCTATAGGCAATAGTTCGGAATTGAGTTTCTTGCCAAACACATCGACTATGCGCTGGCGCACGGTGGTCTGAGGCAACTTGTACATCTCCACCCCATTGTTATAGAGATTGAAACTGATGTGAGGGTGAACCAGTACTATGCGTTCAAAGTCCTGCACCACGTTGTTAAGCTCCGTCTGATTGCTTTTCAAGAACTTTCGCCTTGCAGGCACATTGAAAAAGAGGTTCTTAACAGAGAAGTTGCTTCCCACAGGACAAGCCACAGGTTCCTGTCGCTCCACCTTCGTGCCGCTGATACTGATCAACGTGCCAAGTTCATCGTCCGGACGGCGAGTGGTCAACTCCACCTGAGCCACGGCAGCAATCGAAGCCAGCGCCTCGCCACGAAATCCCATGGTAGTAAGGCTGAACAAGTCGTCGGCCTTCAGAATCTTGGAAGTGGCATGGCGCTCAAATGCCATTCGTGCATCGGTCTCGCTCATGCCCTTACCGTCATCAATAACCTGCACATTGGTCTTTCCGCCATCGACAACCAGCACCTGAATGCTGGTTGCACCTGCATCAATAGAGTTTTCAACCATCTCCTTTATGATAGAAGATGGTCGCTGTACAACTTCGCCTGCTGCAATCTGATTGGCAACAGAGTCGGGTAAGAGGTGAATTATATCGTTCAAGGGGTGGATGTTAAAAGTGAAGAGTGAAGAGTGAAGAGTGTTATCGACGCAGTCGGTTCTTGGCTAGTCTCATCGCCTTGGCGCTTTCTCGGAAAGAACCGCTACTCGATGAGTAGCGAAGCGGAAAGAACTGTGAAGAGTGATGAGTAAAGAGTAAGATCAAAGCAACTGGCCAGTCACGATCCAGCGCATCAGGAGTATCAGTCCGATGATAATCATTATCAGCACACCTGCGCTGACAGGCTTCTTCCCACTCTCCTTCTGACGCTTGAGGTGGGTGGTAGCATTGACAAACTTGCCCCTGATGTCCTCCGGTTCAAACTCCTTAGGAGGCAGCAAACCGAGTTCACGCTTTGCGTTCTCTTCTATCTTCTGCAGCTTCTCCTTACGAGGATCGTAGTATATATAGTTGTGATTGAAACCTCGTGGCTTCTGTACACTGAACATTCCCATACCTTTATATATTATTAAGTTTCTGAAGTGGAACTGTCTTCTTCTCCGTAGCCTTGAGCACATTCTCCTCGCTCTTGCTCCTCCAGTCGAAAATGTCGTCCTTACTCTTCGGACGAATGTAATCGAACCATGCAAAGCCAGTCAGGTAGCGCTTGTCGTCCGGGATTTTGATGATTGGATAGATGGTACCCGTAGCACCTGCCATCCATATTCTTTTCACCTTGCGCCGCTCCATGTACACATTCATCTGGGTGGTCTCGGAGTTGTTCATACCTATTCGGTTGCCGTTATCCTCTATCAGGAAGTAGTTGGCTATCACATTGCCATGCGACTCGGTATGATCAATCTCACCATCGATGAAATAGACGAACATCTCCTTCGACGACACCTGATTGTACGACACGGAGTCGATGCGTTCGGCTGTCAAGGCTTGATTGATGATGTGGCAACGGGTTATCGTGCTATCGTTGTTGTACACTCGTATCTCCTCACCGAATATCTGCTGCTTGTCGTTCCACATGATAGGCTGACCATACATATAGGTGCAGGAGTCGAGTTCGTGAGTCACCATGGAGTCGCACACCGCCTGAATGTCGTTGCGGAATATCCTCACCTTGTGGTAAGCATATAGATCATGGTAGGCTGAATCGGTGTCCATGTTGTATGTGTACATCTTCAGGGTATCGCCATGCACATACAGGGTGTCGCGCTGCGAATACTCATACGCCACGGCGCTATCGGTAGCGACGGCAAGACCTAAGTTCTCATCGTACGAACAGTAGTTGCCGGTCAGCATACACATATTCTCATCGTCGGTCATTATTACATTGCCGAATGCCTCGTTGAATCCCTTTTCGCTGTCGCAATGCAGACTGTCGCCCACTATCTTGCGCATGTCCTTGATGATGTACGAACGATCGAGGAGGTCTCCCAATCCTGTAGTGGTAAGGTAAGTGCCTCGTTCACCGTACACGAAGGTGCCATCGCTTGATGTGATGTTGGTTGGTGTGACGATCGATGCACGCTTGGTGTCCGTATAATAATATAAGGTGTCGCTGATCAGCGTGAACTTAGGATCCCTCTCGTGCTTCTTGTCGCTCTCCTCATATCCCTTCAGTTCCACATTGTCGGTGAAGAATGCCTCGTGCGTAGCAGGGGTGTACTGTCCCCAGTCGCTTACGAGCACATTGTCGCCATCGTACAGCGTACCACCGTTGAGGTACATACCCACGCCATACATACGGTCGTAGTCGAGGATCTCGGTCACGAGGCGTGTCTTACGGTGCACCATGGTACACTTGCCCCTGGCACGTGCCTTCATCTCTATGCCATCGTAGAAGAGGGTGTCGCCTACGAGCGACAAGGTGTCGCCCTGCACCATCTTCACATGACCAAAGGCATCGAACGAGTTGTCCTCCTTATAGAATCGTGCGCTGTCGCAGTCAAGGTAGATGCCCGTATGGAACAGGCGTACATGGCCCACAAGGATGTCGGTACGCGGATCCATCTCGGTCTTATACAGCAGGTCGGTGTGTATCAGATGGATGCGGTCGTCGCCCTTCTTCGGTTTGTCGTCAGGTGGAGCGGCTGCAGGGAGAGTATGACCAAGAACGTGTGGCGTAGCATTGCCAGCCAACAGCATGCAGAATGCGGACAGGCACATCATGCCTATCAGCCATCCTCTGTATGTACGTACTCTCTTGCTCATTATGTTAGATGTATATATATATCCAAAGATGAAGAAGATTGAAATAAAATTATAATTTATAATCCATGAATGATTCTATCTTCTTTTTCTTTGGAGGCATTTAATCTTTACGCCGACCCTCTTAATCCTTGATCCATCCTGGATACTTGAACTCGCAGTTCTTCCATTCCTCATTGATGCGGATATAGGTCTTCTGCTGCTTTTCGCGGATCCAGTTCTCTATCTTCTCGTCGCTCAGCTTATTAACCACTACATTCTGAAGTGCTTGATAATCGTCGGCCATGGTGGCACGGTGGCCATTGATCTTGTTGCGGAGCTTGACTACGGCACACACTTCCTTGCCCTTCGAGTTGACCATGATGAATGGCTTCGAGATCTCGCCCACGTTCATGTTGGCTACTGCTCTTGCCACCTCAACTGGCAGGTCCCTCATCTCAAATTTTGATGTGCCATCTACTGGGTTCATCATGATACCATAGTTGTTGCGTGTATCCTTATCGTGCGAGAAACGGGTGCACTCGTCGAATGTCTTCTCCTCACGGCGTATCACATCGCTGATGGAGTCGAGATAGTTCAATGCTGTGGTCAGAGCCTCATCGCTGACGCGTGGCTTACGGAGAATGTGACGGCACCTCACGCGGTCGCCCTGCTTCTCAATGAGCTGGATGATGTGGAATCCGAATTCGGTCTCCACAATCTTGCTCACGGCGTTAGGGTCGGTAAGGTTGAATGCCACGTTGGCAAATTCTGGTACAAGTTCGCCACGGCCCATGAATGGCATTTCGCCACCCTGATTGGACGAACCCTTATCCTCCGAATACATCACGGCAAGGGTGGAGAACTTCGACACGCCCTTGTTGATGCGATCGGTATAGTCGCGGAGCTCGTCCTTCACGCGGTCTATCTCCTCCTGACTGATCTCTGGCTGTCGCACCAGTATCTGGCATTGCACGGTGGTAGGGATGAATGGGATGGAGTCCTCAGGCAGGTCCTTGAAGTAGCGACGCACCTGTGCCGGTGTAACCTTGATGCCGCTCACGAGGTTCTTGCGAACTTCCTGTACGAGGTGCTGCTCCTTCATCATGCCGTACCACTTTTCGCGCAACTTGGTGATCGACATACCAGCGTACTCCTCGAGCTTGTCGCGCGAACCATAATTCTGTATTGCGTCGTTGATGCGCTCATCGACCGAGCGGAACACTTCCGCATCGCTCACATCTATGGAGTCGATTGCTGCCTGATGCAGGAACAGCTTCTGAATGGCGAGCTGCTCTGGTATCACGCAGTAAGGGTCGCCGTCCCATCGCTGTCCAAGGCTGATGCCGTCTATCCTTGTCATCTCTACATCCGACTTCAGGATAGCCTCATCGCCCACAACCCATACGACCTCATCGACCACATTGTTCTGTGCCGATGCTGTCATACATGTAATACAAAATAGTATAAACAACAGATTCTTCATATTGTATTTACTTTAATCCAATTCTCTTTTTTTGCCTCCGAAGAGGAATAAGAGAGAAGAAGATATTTATGATTTAGTTTATCAATCTTCTTTTTCTTTGGAGGCAAAACTATCTTCTTTTTCTTTGGAGACTTTTAATGTTTGTTTACCGTATCTACCACATCGTCATACACCTCAACGGCATACTTCTTTCTAAGCTCAGTCACCCATGCGCTCTCGGTATAGTTCTGATAGTCAGTCACCACCTGATTGCGCACATCCTTGTAGGTGCGTGGAGCCTTGAGCTTGCTACCGTACACGTCGGTCACAGGATAGTCGGCCATAGGCTTCTCCTGAGCGCCCTTCACCTTGAAGGCAAACTTGTCGACGTTGGCATTGTCGCCCTGCTTGAACATGCCACGTTCTATGCGCACCACCTTCACCGAGTCAGTGTTGAGAGCATCGACTATGGTCTTGGCATAGTCCTCCTCAGCCACCTTCTTCACCAGCTTCTTGGCAGTCTTCATCTGCGCCTTGTCCTTGGTGTGGATTATGACGCCCGAGAATCGTGGGCTGTCCCATGCATAGTCGGCACGATGGGCGTTGAAGTATGCAGCCTGTCCCTCGGTGTCGGCCTGCGCCTTGTCCCAGATCAGAGTCTTGCAAATCTCATACATCATGGTGCCCTCGTAGTATTCCTGTGCCAGGTAACGCTGTTCGCTGTCCTTGTCGGTTATCGCCTTGTGAAGCTGATCGATCACGTCCTCGCGGCTCATGTTCTGCTTCTTGGCAAGCGAATCGACATACATATTTGCCGAAGCCTCACGGATGCCGCGCTGCTCCAGGAACTTTATGATATTGTCGTGATGATATTCGTACGATTCGAATGGATGACGGTCGGTCATGTAGATGATGTGCCATCCTACGGTCGACTTCACAGGCGCACTCATCTCCCCAGCCTTCAAGGCAAATGCAGCCTTCTCGAAGTCAGGAATCATGCGTCCCTTGCCAAACTGTCCCAGCGCACCGCCTCTCGCTGCACTACCCGTATCGTCGCTGCAAGCCTTGGCCATCTCGGCAAACTTCGCCTCCAGCTGGGCAGCAGGTACCGACTTCAACGCATCATAGATGGAGTCGATGCGCACCTTGGCACGAGCCTGATCGTCGGCCGAAGCATCCTGACGCATCATGACCAGAATGTGGCTTGCCGTCAGCAGATCCTCACCGCCAAACTGAGCCGCCGTATTGTCGTATGTGCGTCGTGCCTCGCTCTCGATGAATGCCGTATCGACTATGGTAGGCAGCACCATCTGCTCCTTGTAGCTGCGCAGTTCCTTGCGTATGCTGGCTATGGTGTCGATCTTTGCATCCTCGGCAGCTGCCACCTTGAGTTTGAAGTCGACGAACAGAGGTACATATTCCTTGACAGTCTTCTTGTCGATCACTCCATCCGAATTGTTCTTGCCGAACGAGTATTCAAACTCGCTGCGCAGCACATCCTTACCGTTTATCTTCATGATGACAGGATCGTCCTCCGTCTGTGCCCATGCCGACACAGCTCCGAGCATCAATGCTGCCATTGCGGTTGTTCTATTCAGTTTCAACATGTGTATACACTTGTTTTGATTCGTAATAATACATAAAGTGGGTGCAAAGTTACGGAAAAAATATGACACTACCACAATTCTTATTGTTTATAAAATATAAAAATGGAAAATTATCCCTATATTTGCCGATGGTTTACATCGAAAGCCTACATTTCATTCTTATATTACTTGGCATGAAATACCCATTCTGGATCATAGCAGCAGCTTACGTAGCGGGCATCACGACCGCTATGTGCATGGGCAATTGTCCTGTGCCGAGTGAGTGCTTGTATGGACTATTGGCATTACTTTTTCTCACAGCCATCGTACTGTACCTCTGCCGATGGCATAGGCTGCTGAGCGTGTCCATCCACCTATTGGTCTTTGCTTGCGGCATGACGCTTACATTCATCACTCCACAGCCCAACCGCCACGAGCACCGGGGAATGAAGGATGACGGCCTCGCAAGCAGGGCGCAGGAATACCTTCATGCCCGATGTGCAGAAGCGGATTTCGGAGCACCCCAACGCTCTGTAATTGAAGCAATGACACTTGGAAGGCGAACTGAGCTGACAAAGGAAACGAGGCAGCTGTTCGCACGTGCAGGAGTAAGCCACGTGCTTGCCTTGTCGGGCATGCACATTTCCACTATTTTCATCTTCCTGCAATACCTGTTGGGATACAGGATTATGAACGTCGTGTGGCAACGAAGGATGAACATCATCATCGCTCTGCTGCTATGGGCATACGCCTACATTGCGGGCATGCCTCCTTCGCTTGTCCGGGCAGTCACGATGTGCACATTCATGGCTATAGGTAGCGTGATAGAACGCAGCATCGTCTCTATCAACTCATTGGTACTCTCTGCCATAGCAATGCTATTGGTCAATCCGCGACTGATAGCAGACATTGGCTTTCAGCTATCCTATCTTTCCGTCGTCGGCATCATTGTGCTTGGAGTACCACTATGCCGATTGTGCCCAATCGAGAGGTTCGCCATAGCACGATGGACATGGTATTCCGTATGCATCTCGTTGGTATGCTGGGCATTCACCGCCCCTCTTGTCACGTATACTTTCGGCGAACTATCAACCATAGGCATTGCTTGCAACCTATGCATCACCCTATTGGCGTCCGCACTCATCTTCACCAATTGCCTATGGATGCTGACCGCTTGGCTCGCACCCGTTGCAGTCCTCCTCAACTGGATAGCAACCATCATGCTATCGATGGTGGAATGGTTTGCCTCACTCCCATTTGCCTCGGTAGCCTACCGCCCCACTCTACTCCAGGCCCTGCTCATGTATGTCGTCGTCGCTTGCCTCACAGTATTGGTAAGGATGAACACAAGAAAGTGAAAAGTGGAATGAACACAATAACGGTTCCGAGATATGCGTATCGCGGAACCGTCATGTAGATTTTTTTTTTTGGGGGGGGAGTTGGACTATTCAACTACGATTTTGAGCATATTGCTGTCCGACTTCACGCCATCGATGGAGTACCATCTGTTGCACGAGATGTCATCTTTGCTGACTTTGTGGTCAGAGCAATGGTAATGTATCAGGTGCTGCTCGCCATTGCCCAAAGTGAGTGTGATGTCTTCGTCCATATCGCTTGCACCATCCAGTTGGCCAATATAGAGCATGTAGTGTTCGGTCTTCTCACACACAATCTGCCGGCCATCCCACACTCTCATTCTATCTATCAGACACAGACCACACCATGTAGCTACACATGCTCGTGTTGAAGCCTGATATGGAGATATAGTGCCATACTTATCAACGCAATTTGTACGCACTTCGTATGTCTGACCACGGAACACGGCTGTGGTACCCTCAACAAGATTGCTGGCGTTCGACGGATCGAGCAGGTCGTTGCCTTCCACATCAAGAACTGTGATGTACATAGACATTGGTGCCCAATCAACAATTATGCGGTCATTGAAAATAGTATCTCCGTCTACAGGATCTTCTTCTTTGGCAGGATCTGTTTCATCTTGCTCTGCAACCGAACGATTAGGAACATTTTCCGCGTTTAATGATTCTTTCTCACAACTTACGCACATACACACAGCGATCAGAAAGCAAAAGAATGCAGGGATAAAGTTATTTCTTTTCATGATTTGTGGATAGTTTTAATGTTACAATAAGTTTTTACGCTGCAAATATACAACATTTTCCATTCACTTCCAAACATATTGAAGAAAAATGTATGTTTTCGGTCGAGAATTGTTTCAAAACAAACAAACAAAATATGTTCACCCTTTTCGGATGAGCCTATAACCTTCATAAACTGCATCGCCTTTCTCTACTGGGCAGCCATAGGCGAGAGTCTTGAACTGCACGAAACGCTTGGATAATCAAAGGGCCGCCCCCTTGATTATCCATGGGGTGTGCCACCCCCATTCTCAAAAATCACACAAATCGTTCAGTGTGATTGTTGCTTGAAAAACATCGGAATAAGCATTCCTTTTTACTCCTTTGGTTGTGAAAAGCACAAGCCTTGTCGATTTACCTTCCACGGCGGTATCAAAAGCCTCCTTACGTTTCAGTATCTTGTTGTACTCCGACTTGTCCAAAACAAATTCGTGCATGCTGTATTTTGCCTCGCAGATGTCCGTGATGCCGTCGGCACGATCTATCACCAGGTCAATCTGAGCACCCTGTTTCCCATTCTCGCTTCGCCACGAATAGTATTCTGTGTGCATACGATCCAAATGCATGGCGGTCAAGGCCTGAGGAATGTGTCCGATCAGCAGGCGTTCAAAAGCCAACCCATACCAGGTGTTCTGCGTAGGTGTACCGAGTGTAAAAGTCCAATAGTGCTCGTCACGAGTACGCAGAGAGTCAAAATAGTGGTAGAACAGAGAATACTGATCCACCAACTGATAAATCTGTCCGTTGGTCTTTGTTGACGAATTCTTGCCCAATACAACGTATGAACGTATGAAGTCGCAGTATTCCAAATCTTCCAGTGTCTTGGTCAGATGCCCATTATTGGCGGTTTTCAATTTTTCGGCTATCTCTCCTCGCGTTAACCCTTTCTTGTTCTTGGCAAGAAGATTGACAACATCTTTGTATTGCTTCGGATTGGCGAACAGCGAAGAATACAACCTACCATATTCTTGCTTCATGGTCGCATCCTTGGCAAAGAACAGATGGTCGATATTCTCCGCATACCCCTTGTCAGAATCCAGCAAGTCGAGATAATAAGGCACACCACCCATAATCATATAGGTCTGAGCTACGAGCAGATTATCCCATTTCAAGCCTTTCTTCCACAGGAACTGCTTTGTCTCGCAGAGATTGAATGCATGCAAGTGCATCTCGTGTGTGATTCGGTTGTGCAAACCGCCTTTATTGTTGATAATGTTTCTCACCATCCACGATGTTGCACTACCGCACACTATCAGCTTTATGTTACTCTGCTTACTTGCCCACGTGTTCCAGAAATAGTCAAGTGCTTTGATAAAACCTGAGCAACGGGTGTCGAAGCAAGGCAATTCGTCAATAAACACAACCTTTGCGCTCCTCTTTTTGTTTACCTCCAGTACTTGCCGCAGTGCCACAAACATTTCCATCCATGTCTGTGGCTTCTTCCCTTTGTATCCGTATAGCATCAACGAGGTGTAGAAGGCTTCCATTTCATCCTTCTTTGTTCCACCGATGATGCCAGAAGTCTCAAAGGCGAAGTTCTTATTGAATTGCGATACAAGAAACGTCTTTCCGACCCTTCTTCGCCCGTATATTGCAACGAACTCCGACTTGTCTGAATTATTATATTTTGCCAAGGCATCCATCTCTGCCTTACGTCCAATGATAGCAGTCATAAATTCAATAAGTTATTTGATGGATGCAAAGGTAATAATATTTCTTTAAACATGCAAGAGTTTGGGCTAAACTTTGTCGTTTTTTATTGTTTTTAGCCCAAACTCTCGCATTAAAAGGTAAAAACTGGGGGGAGGCATCGATGTATGTTTGTGGATCAAGTGCTGTCACCTACCCCTTATTTTTTCTTAATGTGATGTGTGACACTGTTACACATCTTGTGTGACATTCATGGCTTGGGTGTGCCGCCCCCATTCTCGAATGTTCCTTGGATAATCAAAGGCACCCCCTGATTATCAGCAAAAGCCCTTCATTAGTATACTATATTTCACACTTTTCACTTTCAGCTTATCATTTCCAACATATTAATTCGAAGTGTAGCCGCCTGGTTCTGATTGAACACTTTCTTGTTGATGCTTGTTTTTGCATTTGAGATGTTGGAAGGCGACGTGTTAAGCAACTTTGAGATATTGCTGGTCGACTCGCCAAGCAATACGAATACAGCAATTTTTCGTTCCTGGTCGCTGAGTTGAGCATTCATCGCTATGCGGCTGTGGAAAGCGGGCAATTCCTTTTTGACCTTATCAAAGATAGCATTCCACTCCTCATCATAGATCTCAGAATGATAGCCTGGCGTCACCTTGCGATTACGGCTCTTGATCTCTGCGATGACACTATAGCCTGCCAACGACCTGATGCCGGCGGCAACCTTCTGCTCCTCAACTCGTTTCGACAGACTATCACGATCTGCTCGCAGCGCATTTATCTCTTCCGCCTTCATTGCCTTGTAGGCTTCGAAATCGTTTTCCATGAGTTCATAGTCCTCCTTAGCCTGCATATATTCGCTGTTTATGCGGTTGTAACGGAGGGCGATGCCCCGAAGCTCGTGTTGCTTCTTTGTCCTGTACCTATTAAACAAATAGAGCATTAAGACTATCAATGCTGCAGAGATGCATGTTACGCCCACAGCTCGCGACTTGTTGCGTTCTGCCTCGCGTTCCTTGTCCGCTGCAACGCGTTGGTTGCGAGTATAGTTGAACGTACCCTCGGCATTGAACATAGCCTGCGTTTGGAGCGATGTGTGCAATGCACTTAACGAGGTTTCCAACAGAGAACTGTATTTCCGTATCGAGTCCGATTGGTTTCGCCTTAGATACACATCAAGCAATCCATGATATGCATCATAGTCATAATCGAACGGAAGAAGGCGTCGGAAATAATATTCTGCACTATCCAATCTGTTGACATACAGATAGTATTTACCTTTCGAATTGTAATACTGTTCATACCCTTCTGCTATGTCGCCATTCGAGGCAAACAAGCCCGAATGCTGTTCAAAGTCATCGATAATGGGTTGCACCTTCGCCACATCTTCCTCGTTCAGGCAGTAAGGAATCAGAGTTGACATCGACAACAAGCAGTCAGTCGTTCGTCCATAGTCCTTGAACAAACGTGCAGCCTCCTTCGTAGAGGAAATGAAACGTAGCGTATCGCCAAGCAGATTGTATGCATTGCTCTCACGAAGCACTCCTATTATATAGCTCAGCGTATCACCACATCTGAGAGCGCAATCGCGGTATCTCGCATTTGCCTCCAGTTCTTTATACGGCATGCATTGCCTATCGAACTCGTCTGCTATCTGCCCATAAACCCTCATCAACATGGCATAGTCACATTCATCGCTCAAGGTGTCAGCCCTTTCTGTGGCATCGAGATAACATGAAAGTGCCATAGGCGACTCATGAAGATCGCGGTACGTACAACCAAGAAGGTAGTGTGCCTCCATCTGCTCGTTGGCAGTACCATGAGCATCATAGTATTCCACCACATCCTTCATGATGCTATCGGAAGTGAAATCAACGTATGCCTTGTTCTGCGCTTTTGCATGGAGCAGTTCGTAACGCATAAGCTGAGACCGCGAGTACTGTTCCTTCCCTGTCGTCGCACTATCGAGCAAGGCAAGCGCCGAGTCAGGATGCGCATCCATTAATGCCTCTACGCGAGTGAACAGTTCGTTGCTTTCACTGCTCCCGCACGAAGCAAGCAGCAGCACAATAATCAAAGTGATGAATGGTGACTGATATTTCATAATATCCGTTTGCAGGCACAAACAAAGCCAATTCAAAATTTTTAGTTCTTAAATACCCCTAAAAGTCAACTTTCCTCACTTGTTCTGATTCTGCACCTTGGATGAACGTGCGGGAAGAATCCTTTTTTGGCAAACGAGGATATTTTGTCTTACCTCTATTGGATTCCCTTGCGGGAGGATTTGTTGTGACACTAAACTCTTCCTTTGGGATCGAATCATTTTTTCTTTCATTAATTACCGCACTAACATCTTTGATATCGTCCTCCTCATCATCCTTACTGCACGACATGGCACAAAGTGCTACCACAGCGAAGATATAAATCAATAGCTTTTTCATAACTTACATTGATTAGTCAAATGATTGTTTTTTAACTTTCATATTACAAGAGTCATAGCCCACCTACGTTGGGGGCATCTCAAATTGGCAGCAAAGTTATGCATAATATTCTACATTCCAAAGAAAAAGCGCATGAATTAATTCACCAAAAATTCACCATTGCACGACACATCCCATTCTTAAGTAAGAGAACAACAAAAAGATATACTATCATATCTCGAAAGATAGCATATCCTCCGAAATAAGATAGTATATCTTATCCGTTTTGCCAAATAAAAGTTGTTGGCTTCAATTACTCGAGCCTGTGATGGTTGGTTTAATCTCGCTGACCAGATAGCAGAAACATGATGGATTGAATACAGCATAATTCATATCAATTACCGCCTTCAAAGTTACGGTTTCAGTCTTTGGATCCTTCTCAATATTCAAAATCTTGATAGCTTTCTTTCCGCCTATGGACAGGATATTATCGTCTGTTGAAAAACTATACGACCTAAGGTGTGTGTACGGACCATCATATGGCTGATTAGGAGCAACAACATCACCTTCTATTGCAACACTTGTATCATTAAGGAATGTGTATATCTGAGTACTCTTACCTTCTATATAATTCCAGTACCTACAGTTGAAAGTTGCATAGCAGTCTTCATCAAGAATGTATGCATTATTGTCTGATATTTTGTGACCTATGAGCCATTCCTTGAGTTCATCCTCTGTCAACTTCATGTCACCTGCTGGGTTACAAGGCCAACCATCCTCGTCCCATGCCAAGGCAATGGCGTCGTTCATCTCTGGCTTGTCAATTGTTTTCACTTGGTTTATTGGGGCCGGATCAGTTCCCGCAGGAATGCCCGAATCTTCCTTACTGCATGACACAAAGCATAGTGCTGTCATTGCGACGATAGATAAAAATGTTTTTTTCATACCTTATATAATATATGATTAATGAATCGCCTGCAAAGGTATGCAACATCTTCCATCGAACAAAATAAAGCGGAGAAAAAGAATTCACCAAAAATTCACCAACGCCCTCACTGCGAGAGGACGTAGCCCATCATATCCGAAAACTACTTTCCATTCATGAGCTTCTGCTTCAACTGTATGCGTTCACGGATATAGTCGAGCTCAAGCATGTGAGCGAACTGAAGGACATATTCTGGTTCCCAGAAGTCGAGTACGCCGCTGAGGTGGAATATGCTCTCCTGTGTGGAGAAATAGAGCGACAGGTGAGTGCCGCCACCACGATCGATGACGAAATAGGCATCAGTATCGCTCGGGCGATCGATGCCACGAACGGCATCGTCGGAGGTCTGCCTGTCGAGGAAGAGGTTGTCAACCATGTGTCCTATGAAGGTCATCTTAGGCCATTTCTCTTCCAGGCGACGCATCACGTTCGAATATTTCCGACCTGGCTCCATGCGTGCCTCATAGTCATAGTACTGATCAAGGGCTGAGAGTAGGCACTCGCGGAACTTGCGGATGCGGCTCTCGCCTTCGATGCGCACCTTCGTAAGGTGTACGTTGCCATCGGGTCCAAGATCTATCTCCAATGCCTTGATGCGCGAACCCGAATACTCAGCGATGACGCTGAACTCGGCACTATCGGAACAGGCACAGAAGTACCCCACCATCACGACATCATTGGCCGACATGGTGCAGCAGAACGCGATGAGTAGCAATAAGCTGGAAAGTATTCGTTTCATAAACAGGTGTGAGTGAAGGGTGTGTAACAGTTTTTACGGTTTGACTTAGTGCAAAAATAGCAATTATCCACATAATAGCACGGCATGAGGAGCATTTTTCCACTTCCTTTTTCATTTTAATTAACAATACATCCTATTTTCTACATAATAATTCGTATCTTTGTAACACAATCAAATCAAAAACATAAGTAGGTGATCAAAATTAGTTTAATAATAGATATGCTCTATTTTGATGCAGATTGCTATCTTCAGATGAAGGAGCTATGCGGGCATAGTGACTGAGGATGAAGTAGCAAGATGCGCAAAAGAGAGTATAGATATTAAGGGCACACCTACGAAGATGAATGTAAAATAATTTTGATTACCTACTTATATGTGTGAGATGCAGAAGTACAAGATTCATTTTGCCCCATTGCAGGGATATACGGAGGATGCTTACCGCCGATGGCACCAGGACATATTCGGTGGTGTGGACACATATTACACGCCCTTCGTCCGCATGGAGCATGGAGACATACGCTCGAAGGACTTGCGCGACATTCGTCCCGACTTCAACGTGGGGGTGAACGTGGTGCCTCAGGTCATCGCTGCCGATGGGAAGGAGTTGACAAGCATAGTGCAGAGGATGCAACCGTTCGGGTATACACGTATCGACATCAACATGGGATGCCCATTCCCATTGCAGACTCGCCACGGCAAGGGGGCTGGCCTGTTCGCCCATCCCGACAAGGTGAGGGAGATAATGGATGAGGTCAGCGCTCACACAGGGGTGATGTTCTCCATTAAGATGCGCCTCGGGCTCGATGCTCCCGATCAGTGGAAGGAGGTGATGCCCATCATCAACGACACTCCGCTGCAGTACATCACCATTCATCCTCGCATAGCCACACAGCAATACAAGGGCGAGCTACACATGGCTGCATTTGAGGAAATGTTGGCAGCATGCAAGCACCCCGTCATCTTCAATGGCAACATACAGTCGGTAGGCGACATCGAGCACCTCGCATCCGAGTATGGCGATCGGCTCGCAGGCGTAATGATTGGTCGGGGATTGCTGGCACGGCCATCATTGGCACAGGAATACGCCGACGGTACGTGCATGAGCGACAAGGAGTTGATAGCCAAGATTAAAGTGATGCACGAGCATCTGCACGAGCATTTCTTCTCCATCATACCGGGAGAGGCACAGCAGCTTAGCAAGCTTCGCACCTTCTGGGACTACATGGAGCCTACCATCGGTCGCAAGGCATGGAAGAAGATCACCAAGGCTGGCAATGCAAAGAATTATTTTGCAGCAATATCAGATTTGTAATAATCATATACAAGACGAATATTTTTTCCAAAGATGAACAAGAAAGAGATTTACAAACAGCTAAACGAGAAGTTCCTTGCCGACATGCGTAAGGAGCCGGACGTTAAGGAACTGCGTGGAGGAGTACTGTATAAGGTACTGAGCACAGGAGATGGCCAAGGCGAAGTAAAGCCTCGTAGCATAGTGACTTGCCACTACAAAGGCACATTGACCAACGGCAGAGTGTTTGACAGTACGTTCGAGCGAGACTATCCCGAAGCATTCAGAGTCAACGAACTGATCAGCGGTTTCCAGATTGCATTGGTCAACATGCACATTGGCGACCATTGGCTGGTATACATTCCTTCCGACATGGGGTATGGAAGCCGCGCCGCAGGCGACATACCCGGCAATTCCACATTGATTTTCGAGATTAAGCTTCTTGGCATAGCATAAAAAAGAATGACTCCTCAGTTATTTTGAGAAGTCATTCTTTTATCTGTTGAGGTGAAAGCACATTATCCACTTTCCATTATCCTCTATCCATTTTCAATTTTATATTCACTTACTGAGGGCGGCTATAGTTTGGAGCCTCACTTGTGATGATTACCTCATGTGGATGGCTCTCAAGCACACCAGCATTGGTGATGCGAGTGAACTTCGCATTGTGGAGGTTCTCGATGTCCTTTGCTCCGCAATATCCCATACCGGCACGGAGTCCACCAACAAGCTGATAGACAACTTCCTGTACAGTTCCCTTGTAAGGCACACGACCTGCGATACCCTCAGGAACAAGCTTCTTTGCCTCCTTCACTCCACCCTGGAAGTAACGGTCGGCAGAACCCTTCTCCATAGCTTCGAGCGATCCCATACCACGGTAGCTCTTGAACTTACGTCCATTGTAGAGGATTGTCTCGCCTGGAGCCTCTTCTGTGCCGGCAACGAGCGAACCAATCATCACGCAATATCCACCTGCTGCAAGTGCCTTGACCACATCGCCCGAGTAGCGAAGACCACCGTCGGCAATGAGTGGCACACCTGTTCCTGCAAGGGCAGATGCAACATCGTATACTGCCGAAAGCTGTGGCACACCTACACCGGCTACCACACGGGTAGTACAGATGGAACCAGGACCGATACCTACCTTAACCGCATCAGCACCAGCAGCTACGAGATCGCGTGCAGCCTCGCCGGTAGCGATGTTACCTACTACGATATCAACCTCTGGGAATGCAGCCTTAGCCTCACGCACCTTATCAATCACACCCTTTGAGTGACCATGCGCAGTATCGATGACGATAGCATCCACACCAGCCTTTACAAGTGCTTCCATGCGCTGGAAAGTATCGGCAGTCACACCTACACCAGCAGCTACACGAAGACGTCCCTTCGAGTCCTTACAAGCCATTGGCTTATCCTTTGCCTTTGTGATATCCTTATAGGTAATCAAACCGATAAGGCGATTATCATCGTCCACAACAGGCAACTTCTCAATCTTATGCTCAAGGAGGATGCGCGATGCACTCTCAAGGTCAGCCTGCTGATGAGTGACAACAAGGTTGTCCTTTGTCATTACCTCATCAATCTTACGATCGAGATCAGTCTGGAAACGGAGGTCGCGGTTTGTTACGATACCCACAAGACGATTGTCCTTATCCACAACCGGGATACCGCCAATATGATATTCTGCCATCATGTCGAGCGCATCCTTCACGGTTTTGCCACGCATGATAGTCACAGGATCATAGATCATACCATTCTCAGCACGCTTCACGATGGCAACCTGACGTGCCTGCTCTTCAATCGACATGTTCTTATGGATCACACCGATTCCACCTTCACGGGCAATGGCAATAGCCATAGGAGCCTCAGTGACAGTATCCATTGCTGCTGTCACAAAAGGAATCTGAAGAGTAATGTTACGTGAGAACTTTGTACTGAGAGATACTTCTCGTGGAAGGACTTCCGAGTATGCTGGAACGAGCAATACATCGTCATAAGTCAAGCCTTCCATCACAACTTTGTCTGCAAGAAAACTAGCCATATATAGTTAAATTTTATTGCGTGCAAAGATACAACTTATTTTTGACACTACAAAATTCAAAAGCACATTATATTTCCAACAAGAGAAAATATAATGCAGAAGTTCATCAAATCGGCTTTATGAAGGGCTTTGCAGCGCTTATTCACATGTTTTTAGGCAACTCGATCCTGAATGTAGTACCGACATTGATCTCCGACTCCTTCACAAATATCCTTCCCTTATGGTATTCCTCCACAATGCGCTTTGCCAACGAAAGTCCGAGTCCCCAACCACGCGCCTTCGTAGTAAAGCCTGGTTTGAACACAGATGTGTAATGCGATTTAGTCATTCCCTTACCCGTATCCTTAACCTCTACTATTACCGATTCCTCATCCTCCATCAGGTAGAGGTCTATGTTTCCCGAACCATCCATAGCATCGACAGCATTCTTGCACAGATTCTCTGCCACCCATTCAAAAAGGCTTGATATAAGATTGACAATGATAGGTTCATCTGGGAAGTGAGTAGCAATCTTCACTTTGCTGCTGGTTCTCTTATCCATATAAACCACTACTCTATTCAACACTTCCGAGATATCCTCTGGCTTAGGTTCTGGTATAGAACCAATCTTGGAGAAGCGGTCCGCTATACGTTCAAGTCTCTTCACGTCCTTCTCCATCTCAGGCAAAAGCTCATCATCAGGATACATCTCCTTCAACACCTCACACCATGCCATCAGAGAAGATATAGGTGTACCAAGCTGATGTGCTGTCTCCTTCGACAATCCCACCCATACTTTGTTTTGTTCTGCTCGCATAGATGAGAACAAAGCAAATATGGCAACCAATACAAATCCAAGCACAACGCACAACTGGACATAAGGGTATATTGCAAGCCTACGAAGCATTGTCGATTCGTCATAATAGATATTAATATACTCATCATTAGCCAGTTCCTGAGGAATATCAATGCGAATCACACGTCCATCCTCTTCATACTTATCCGCAAGCTTCTGAAGATAAGCAATCGAGTCTTCATTCGCATCAAACTTACGCATTATATTTCTAAACGCCGTAATACTACCATCCTTATCTTCTACTATTACAGGTATGGTATTATTTCCATTTATGACCTTCAGCACAAGATTCAAATCAGTATTCTCATCCGAAGAATTAAGCGAACGCATAGCCTCTGCCCAAACCTCCATCCTCGTTTGTTCCTCTGCTTTTAAGTCAGAAATAAGGAAGTTGGAAGTAAGCAATGATCCTATGGCAATGATAATTGCCACAACAATCAACACATATTTCATATTTTTCATACGTTCCATGCTTAAGTACTTCTTTTTCAAATTATAGAACATCTATTAAAGTATAGAATATCTACAAAACCTTTAAGTTCCAGAAAGTCTAGAACATCGTACACATCTATGACATTCCTCCTCCAATAAATCAAAAAGGACACTCTCAAGAATAATCCTGAAAGTGTCCCCT
>JAKSLM010000048.1 GCA_024401225.1 Bacteroidaceae bacterium
ACACATGCTCACAGTGCATGAAGGACTGCAAGATCAAGTATCAGCTCATCCAGGCTCGTCTCATGAGTCCAGATATCACTAAGGGTACTCTCGAGGGTCAGATCATGCCAGGCAAGTCGACTATGTTCCGTATCCAGTCGAACAGCGACAGCAAGCTCGTATCTTACATCGCTCAGGGTGAATTCCTCGATGTTGATCCATGCTCATTCGGTGGTATCGGTATCCACGCTATCCCAGGCTTCGCACGCTTCTATCGTCACGTCCTCGTTGGCAAGCGCTTCCCTCACCACGGAGCATACGCTTTCGAGCACTGCGGCAAGGTTCTCTTCGAGGCTCTCAAGATGCTCGGCGTAGAGGATATCAACACTCCTCTCCCAGCTGGTCAGCTCTACCCAGGTGAGAACCCATTCGCAATCTAATCCGAACAGATTCGAATATAAAATATCAGCCCTGCATCACAATCGCGTGATGCAGGGCCTTTTTGCGTTTATGCAGAACGTATGGTTCGGTAGGCTCCTTCCCTATCGAAGCAGATATTTCCTGCCGTCCCTGATGCCTATGCCTCGGTACGAGCTGTCCACACGCTGGCCTACGAGGTTGTAGCATGCATCGGAAGGTTTGGAGGTTCCGACTGCCTCAACTGCCGTACTGACAGGATAAGGGGCTTTCGTCCTGCTGAATCCGCCTCGTGCATTGGCTATGCGTATTGTACAGCCATTAGCATTGTCAGGAGCATTCTTCAGAAGGTCATCGCCCTTATACAGCCCCACGAACTGAGGACCATACTCCACAAGGTAGACGGCATCGGCCTCGATGGATATCTGGCCAGCCTGATCCTCGGAGTATTTGAACTCGCGGTCGAGAGCGATGGAGCGTGGATCCCAACCCTCGCTGAAGAAGTGCTCGTACGAGAATTCCTCAGCCTTAGTTGCCGAGATGACTGTCTCCATCGTGGTGTTAGCCTTGGTGAAGGTCAGCTTGTTGGTCGAAGGAGTATCCTTTCCGTTGCCCGACTTGTCGATGGTGTTGTACTCATAGTAAGCCACAGGATCGGAATTGATGCCGCCTGTGCGCCAGCGAGTATCGATGAGCTTGCCACTGCTGATGGTGGTGTTGAGGAATACGGTCTTGGCGGTGTTCCATGAGCGTCCGAAATTGAATGTAGAACTATTGGACTTGATGGAGCACCCTTCGAACACATACCCCTTATCTCGGTCCTTCGTAGAGGCTGCGGTAATGGTACACTCGCCTGTCTTGTTGTCCTTGTAGCGGCTCTCATTCACAAGCGTCACACCATTGAAGTACACGTTGCCGCTTCCGCAGATGTAATCGACCGTACCGTGTATCTCACCACCTTCCCAATAGAAGTACGAACCGTCCTTGTGCGAATAGTATGTGTCCTGATGAGAGACGAGGTGTACACGCTTCGCGATGGTGTTCTTACCGCAGTCCTGAAGGGCTGCTGCACGTCCTGCCGAGCCGGAGTTGTAGTAGTCGAGATCGTTCTTCAGCGTGAGGTCCTGCATGTACAGTCCGGTGGAGGTGTTGCGAAACAGGTCGGCCTTGGTCAGTCCTTCGTCTGCCACATCAGGCGCATTCTTGATGACCACGCCTCTTGCCGACTGGCCGATGAGGGATATGTTTTTGCCCGAGATGATGGTTCCTGTAGTCTTACCCAGGTCATAAACGCCATCCGGGAGGAATATCACCGCATTGCCGGTGCCATTGGCCGAAGTGAGTGCCTGTAGCAAGGCAGAAGCATCGCCTGCAGGAATGATGTAGTAGCCGGTAGACTTGTCCTTCTGCACCGCTCTCGTTGCTTCCTGAGCCGAAGCATCCATGCCGAGAAGGAGGAAGGCTGCAAGGAATATCGGTGTCTTAATGTTGCTTATTTTCATTGTACCTATATACTATGTTACGTCTATTTCTTAAAGAACTTCCTGCCGTTCATTATCACGATGCCTCGGTAGGAGTCGGAGACCTTCTGACCCGACAGGTTGTACATCACGTTGTCATGCTTTACGGCCGATGGGAGTTCTGTTATCATGCTTGAAGTATTGCTTGCAATGGCTGGGTAATACTCATCGAACGACGATTCGGCATCAGCACGCTCAGCCTTCACGAGGTCTTCAACGATCGAGTTGGCATACACCTCGATGTTGGTGTAATACTTCTTCTCATCGAGCGAATAGGTTGTAGCATCGGCTGCGCTGTTAGGATTGAGCCCGTTGGCTATCTCCCACTCGTCAGGAATGCCATCCATATCAGTATCGAAAGCAGCATCGCGCTTCTCCGCTGCCAACTCAGGGAAGCTTGCCTTGGTAGGATCCGTGCCTCCGAGGGCATTGATGTAGTCGATGATGCCGGCACGCTTCACTACCGAGCCGGTATGAGTCACCGTGCCGTTGGCAGCCTCCTCCATGTAGCGAGCATCGACAGCATCGCGGCGATAGCTTGCGCCTGCATAGAGCAGCAGTTTGTCAAATGCCGTCTCGGCTGAGTGGGTTGTCACATGGCCTGCATCGATAGGGTCGTCGAGCTTGATCTTCACGCACGACACGCCATTGATCGTGGTATGAGCTGCCGACTTGCCATAGTAGTTGTTCTTATCGGGAGTGTAGTAGTCGTTGCCCAGCTTGTACGATGTCTGATCGAACTTCACGCCCTTCCAGTCGTAATCGGCAGGTGTGGAAGCTGCTGTGACATAATTACCTTTTATATAATAGAGGGAAGTCATGCCTGCCATGTTATCAGGCGTACTGTTGCCCGACTCTCCCTTCGAAATCTGGGTGACGCGAGTCTTGTTGGCTGTGCCTGGACCTGCCTTGTAGTAGTTGTTCACGATGTTGATGAATCCGCCTCCAGGACCACCGTAGCATCCATTGCCTCCGCCCCAGTTGTACATGACGCAGTTGCGGAAGTCCACACGCTCAGCCTGCACCGTGCTGCCGTATTTACTTGTATCATACCCATTCCACTCGTAGCGAGCTCCGTTGAAGCGTGGAGTACGGTTCTGCATGTGGCAGAGGAAATTGTGGTGGAACGAAGCATTCTTGCCTCCCCATATACCTCCGTACGAATGTTCACCCTTTGAGTGCCCAGGATTGGCAAGCGCCTCACCCATCGTACACCACTGGAGGGTGAAGTCGGCATTATCGTAGAACGAAGCCACCTCATCGATGCTCCATGAGAATGAGCAATGGTCGATGATGATATTCTTGCGACGGCGTCCCCAAGTGGCATCAGCGCTATCGCCCACATCCTTGAGCTGCGAACGGCGGCAACGGATGTAGCGAACGATGACATTATCGCAATTGCCAAAGTAGAGCGTGTGGTAACGAAGCGTAATGCCATCGCCCGGAGCCGTCTGTCCAAGGATAGTTGTGTTGGACGTGATATTGAGCTGACTCTTGAGGTCGATGTAACCGCTCACATCGAAGACTATAATCTTTTTGCCATCACCGCTGAGCGCATTACGCAGAGAGCCTGCGCCCGAGTCGTTGAGGTTGGTTACGTGTATGACCTTTCCGCCACGTCCTCCTGCGGTGTAGCGTCCATGACCTTCTGCACCTGGGAATGCAGGAGCAGAGTCAAACTGTGCATGAGCAGCCATGGTCGCTGCACCAAGAGTCAATAGAGTAAACAGTTTCTTCATGTATGGAGTGATGAGTATGTGTTATAATGTATGAAGCAAAATGCGTATGAGGCGTCAAAATCGTCATTCTGGCAGTTCAGGAAAGTACTCCTCGAATGTGCTTTCGGCATCAGCACGCTCTGCCTTCATCAGCGACTCAACGAGGCTATTGGCATAGACTTCGATGTTGGTATAGTACCCCTTTGGATCGAGCGAATAGAGCACGGCATCCTTCTTCGACTTAGGATTGAGTCCATGCTTCTTCTCCCATTCGTCTGGAATGCCATCACCATCGGTATCGAGCTGTGCCGTACCCTTCAGTTCGGGCCAAGCACTCTCGCGCTCGCCCTTGGCATCGGTCTGGGAATCGATCAGGCCTGCATCGCCCGACTTGCTTCCCTTGTACCTTGCCGTGCCGAGCATGACATCCTCGCACACCTCGCGATCCACAACGTCACGAGCGAACGATGCGCCAGCGTATGCAACGACCTTTTCGTATGCCTTCTCCGACGTCTGCTGAGAGATGGTGCTGTAGGCGGAGAAGTCGCAATAGGCAGACAAGGCACGCTCATTCAGTACGCAGTTATCCACGAACTTGTCAAGGCTGTAGTTCTTGTCGAATGCGAGGTTCTTGCTGCTGATGCCTGCCTCTTCGCCATTCACGATATTACCGCTGATGAAGAACTTGCCCGGCACAACATCGTCGGGATTCTCTCGGTTGCAGTTGCCGCATTGAGTGGTTGGATTGAGCAAGCGGTCGCTGCGCTTGGAGAGTGTGCGCGTGTAGGGACCTGGCTTGTAGTAGTTGTTGATAATGTTGAACTTCTTAGATTCGCAGCCCGCCCTTGTCTCTCCGCCATAGGTAGAGTTGCTGCCCCAGTTGTAGACCACATTGTTGACATAGTCCACTGGGCCTGCCATCAAAGAGAGGTAGCCATGATCAAAGCGTGGGTTACGGCTGTCGTGGTGAGCTATCAGGTTGTGATGGAAGGCAGCGCTTTCGCCGCCCCAGATGCCTCCATAGCCGTGCCTACCCTTGTCGTGAACGGAGTTGCGCAGTGACTCGGCAAGTATGCACCACTGAAGAGTGAAGTTCTGATTGCCATAGAAGGATCCGCACTCATCGGTCGACCACGACATTGAGCAATGGTCAATGATGATATTGGACTTCTTCTCCTTGCCATGATGAGGAGCATTCATCGCATCGTCCTCCGTGCGGCATTCATCGCCCATGCGGCAACGAACGAATCGCACTATCACATCGTTGGCATCGATGCGCAGAGTATAGTTCTTGAGGCAAATGCCATCGCCCGGAGCCGTCTGTCCCAGTATGGATATGCTATCCTTGCTGATGCGCAGAGGGCAAACCAGTTCGATAGTGCCTGCCACATCAAACACGATGGTCCTCGCCCCACTCTTCCTGATGGCATAGCGGAGCGTGCCCTGTGCCTGCTCGCTCTTGTCAGGCACCTTCTCACCATAGCGCTGGTCGTCGCAGTAGTCGCGGAGGTTTGTGACATGATATACCTTGCCTCCCCGGCCACCTGCCGTGTAACGACCAAATCCCTCGGCACCTGGGAATGCAGGAGCCGAAAAGAACTGTGCTTGAGCACCTATGCAGAAAAACAGGAATAATATCAGGTTGGCCAGAATCTTCATAAAGCAGTTATGGAACACAGCGCAAATATAGCCATTTCTTGTGTATCAGCAACTGAGTCCTTGTGTAAAAAAACTGAGACCTATTATTTTAAAAATAGAGGAACAAGCAGCACTTGCTCCTCTATTCGAATTGTTTTATTACGCAGTATTACTTAATCCAACGTGGGTCGCCGGCCTTCAGCTTCGAAACGTCTTCGTTTGTTACTGTGAAGTCGTCGATAGCAAAGTTCTTGTACTTAGGATCAGCGTTTATACCCTTTTCGTCGATGAAGAGGTTTGACTTGCCAGCATCTGCTCCATCGAGAACATTGAGCTTAGCGCAACCATAATAAACGTTGTTGTTGCCGAAGTCAGGAACTGGAGTTGATGACTGGTTGCTCCATACTGCACCTGTGTTGGTAACAATATTGTTTGTCCAGATGATAGATGTGCTCATTGGATCGTTCTTGCCACCATAGCGAACATAGAGGAGACGCTTGCCACCAGTAGCAACATCATCGATAGTACAATGGTCAACTTTGATAACTGAAGGTGCATTATCGAAGCTTGCAGCAGAATCGTCGTAACGGATGAAGTCGCGTGCTGCACATGAAGCATAGATTGATGACTTAGAGAATGTGAGAGCCTCGATGCAACCCTTACGACAGTCGAACATATCACCACCATCGCAAACTATGTCGTGGATGAGGCAGTTCTCGAATGTGATGTAAGGAACCTTAGCAGCTACGTTAACATAGTATACACCCTTAACGTAGTTCATGATTTCCGCATTGTTCACCTTGATGCCACCAATCTGTGTTCCCTTGACGTTGAAGCACTGGTCGCCCGAAGTGCCCTCACCATCGATTTTTACCTGATTGATTTCAAGTGTTGCACCGTCCTGGAGTTCGAAACGGCCGTTGATAGTAGGAATCTTGGTTGGATAGATGCCCTTGATAGTGATGCTCTTGCTTACAACGATCGAACCTGCAGTAACTGATGCATCATCGCTTGAGCTCTTAACTACGTACTTACCTGGCTTGAGAGCGAATACGTCGCCGTCGTTAGCTTCCTTAATGATCGATTGGATATTGTCATCAGGTGAAACCACGATTGCGCCGTTGAGGTCAACGATAGTGGTGAATGTCTTGCTACCACGCTCCTTGCGGATGCCGTTGGACACGTAGTAGAGCTTTACCGAATACTTAGTTTCAGGATTGAGACCTTCGACTGTTGCAGAAGCTGCATCGCGCTCAGCATCTGTAATCTCATGCTTAGCCACGAGGTTACCCTCCATATCCGATATTTCAATGAGAGACACAGCCTTCTCTTCCTCAGGCCATGAGAGCGATACGCTACGGTCGAGAACATTGTCTTCCTTAATGTTGTTGAGAATCTGCTGTGCTGAAGTGTGGAAGTAAACCTCAGCAGCCTTTGAGTCGCGCTTGCTATCTTCTGAAGTCTTAGCATACACACGAACACTATAATCCGTATCGTATGTCAACGTTTCGAGATGTCTTGAGGTTGATACTTCGGAAGAAGTGATGATAGGTGTGCCTGTAAATGCAAGACTATCGTCCTCATACACCTCAATGAAGTATTCGTCAGCACCCCTTGAAGCATTCCATACGAGGTCTGCACTTGTTTCCTTGATATTCTTTGCTGTCAAATCGGTAGGAGAGAAATTGCGACCATACAAGACCTCCGTGATCTCCTGCATAGCATCGGAGCATGATGTTAGGGCGAGAGTACCCAACCCTAACATACATGTATATAATAATGTCTTTTTCATTTATTTTTATTTGTTTTAGTTCTTAATTATTTCTAGCGTTTCCAGAGATTCTAGAGGATCTAGATGCTCTAGTAGTTCTAGATTTTGTAGACTAAATTAAAGCTGACCGTAGTTGCCTTCGTTGCTAATCAGATTGTTTGACTTGCCAATGAATGTTTCCCAGATAGGCCAGAGGTAGTTGAGTGAAGGTGTCTTAACATAGAGACCGTCCCAGTAGTCGGCATTGATGATTGGGGCACCATTGCTTGAGAACCAACCCTTGTTGCTGAAGCCAAGAGCCTTGAGTTCAGAGGATACATTATCTGTATCGCCATGGTTGAGACCGTAGATTACGAGCGCCTCACCCGACTTACCATCACCCACGTACATACCGTACTGAGCGATGACATCCTTGTCTGTTGTTTCATCATAGATCTTGTAGTAGAGCTTCTCTGGAAGGTCGGCATAAGCCCCCTTGCGCTCTGCAAGATCCTGAAGCTTCTGCTTTGCTTCAGCCATCTTCTGGTCGATGATACCCCAGCGAACGAGGTCGGCACGGCGAAGAGCTTCACCTGCAAACTCAAGACCACGCTGCTCGATGATACCCTCCAGGAAGGCTTCCTTGCTTACTGTGTACTTATTCATGAGAGCACTTACTTCGTCTTCAGGAAGAACACGCATAAGTACTGGTCGCATCCATTGCCATGCAGCAGCTGGACCATGGATGTAGTTAGCAGCTTCTGCAGCCATGAGGTAAACATCAGCAAGACGCATGTACTGCCAGTTTACACCATCATCGTTTGTTGAAGTAACAATACGATCCATCCACTCGTAGCGGAGCTTACCGAAGCACCACTGAGAAATCTTGCGGAGTTCCTGAGGAGCCTTGCCATTCTCATCGAGAGTCTTACTCCACTGGTAAGGAACACAAGTGATGTCACGACGCTTGTCGTTCTTGCTATAATCATAGAAGAGGTATGGCATTGGGCCGTTCACACCACCCTGAGCCTGAAGTGTGTACTGGTCGGCAGCACCATGCTTAACGCCCCATGTGTAGAGCACACGACCACGGCCTGCTGAGAATGGGATTTCCCAGAGCGACTCTAGGCCTGCTGCTGGAGCCAATGTACCATCCTTACCATCCTGACAGAGACGCTTGAAGTTGTCTTCAAAACTTCCTAGTGCATCTGCGTGAGACTTACCCTTTGTGTAATGGTCAATCACATCAATACACTCATTATATACGATTGGCATAAGAGAATCCTGTGAGAGTGCAGGATCTGTGCTGCGACGATAACCATCGCCACGAAGAGCATAACCACATGCATAGAGAGCAAGACGAGCACGGAGTCCCTTCACGAATGCCTTGTTCACACGTTCTGCAGTAGAAGTTATCTTGCTTTCGTTTGGCCAATAACAGTAATCCTCAGCCTCCTTAAGGTCAGCAAGGAGACGCTTGTAGATAACATCTTTGTTTTCGCGTGGGAGATAAACATTGTCGCTATTGTTAGGAACAAAACGAGCTGGCACATCACCCCAAGCCTTGATGAGGTCGTTGTAGATCACGGCACGCATAGTCAAAGCCTCACCGAGGAGCTGCCCCATGTCCTTGTTTTCCTTTGGATATCCATACTTGTTGATGCCTTCGATAGCAAGGTTTGCACGCTCAATACCTTCGTAGAACTTTGCATAGGCATTGTTGTCAGTATTCATCTGACCGTTGGTAGCGAGTGTTGCGAAGTTGCAGAGGTTCTGCTTGTCATCTGTAGCCTTTGAAGCTGATGGAACGGAACCACTTGTAGTTTCAACATCGGAGTTGACGCCATAATATGGGAGGAAACGTCCACGGTAAGAGTTTGTCTCACCGAATGACACGTTGATTGACATGATTTCCTGTTCAGCCAATCCGTACACACTATACACAGAACTCTCGTCGAGTGTTGAAATGGATGGTGCGTCCAAGTCGCATGAAGTTGCCAATGCTGCAACTGCAAGTGACATTATTGATAATTTATATATATTTTTCATTTATTTTTGAGTTTATGAGTTTATAAGTTTATGAGTTTTATAAGTTCCTGTTGGTTCCATGTGATTGTTTCTCATTAGAACTAAAAAACTTAAAAAAACTAATTAACTAAAAAACCAAACATTAGAAGTTCAAGTTAAGACCAAACACGAACTGGCGGCTCTTTGGATAACCAGAGTAGTCAACACAAGGAGTAAGACCTGTGCCACGAATACAGTCACTTTCAGGATCAAGACCAGAGTATTTAGTGATGGTGAACACGTTGTAGCAAGTTACATAGAAACGAACCTGTGTAGCGTTAATCTTAGAGATTGCAGACTTAGGAAGTGAGTAACCGAGAGAGAGTGTGTTGAGACGAAGGAATGAAGCATCTTCGATAGCCCAGTCAGTAAGAATCATCTGCTTTGTCCATGGGCTCCACATAGTAGTGTTAGCGTTCATTGCAGCGAGCTGTGCTGGGTCGTTGCAAAGAGTACCATCAGCATTGAGGTTAGTCCAACGCTTACCATCTTCCATGATGTCAATCATGTTACGATACTGATACTTACCAGTCTGAGTGTACTCAATCTTGTTGGCATTGTAGAGCTTGTTACCGATTGAATAGTTGAAGTTGGCTGTGAGGTCGAAGCCGTAGATACGAGCTGAAAGACCGAAACCACCAGTACATGTTGGATTAACATTTCCAATGATTGTGTTATCTTCATCTGTGATAACACCGTCACCGTTCTGGTCAACAAGCTTCATCGAACCTGGGCGGATTGTTCCGACATAGTTAGATGCATTTACCACACCTTCCTTAAGTGTCCACTGCTTCTTAGCCTCGTCATAGCCTACGAAGTCGCTAACCTCGTAACGGCCTGCGCTCTGGAAACCGCGGATGCGGCCAAGTGGCTGACCTTCCTCAAGCCAGTAGTCCTGACCAATCTCAGTCGATGCCCAACGTGAGTTCCATCCGTACGACTCAAGACCACCAAGTGAAGTAACCTTGTTCTTGTTGAAACCGATGTTTGCGTTGATGTCGAGTGCAAAGTTCTTTGTATTGATAGGGTGTGCATTGAGTGTCAACTCAAATCCCTTGTTCTGAGTAGAACCGATGTTGCGATACTGAGTATCATAACCTGTACCTGCTACAGGGAAGCTGAGGAGAAGATCCTTAGTAGAGTTGAGATAGACTTCAGCTGTACCGCTGAGCTTACCGTTGAGGAATGAGAAGTCGAGGCCAATGTTACGAGTGATAGTAGTTTCCCACTTGAGGTTAGGGTTAGCCATAACCTTAGATGGAGCAACATAACCTGTAAGACCGTTTACCCATGTAGTATTTGAACTGTTGTATGACTGAATGAGCTGACCTGTTGGAATGCCGTTGTTACCAGCTGTACCGTATGATACACGGAGTTTCAAGTCGTCAAGCCATTCCTGCGAACCTTCCATGAACTTCTCAGAAGAGATACGCCATGCGAGAGCTGCAGATGGGAAGTAACCCCATTTGTTACCCGCAGCGAACTTAGAAGAAGCATCGGCACGGAATGTAGCAGAGAAGAGATACTTGTCCATGAATGAGTAGTTAGCACGACCGAAGTATGAGAGGAGTTTGTCGTTAGCCTTGTAGTTATCATCAATAGTGAATGGATAATTACCTGCTGAAGAAAGTTTCCAAGCAGTCTCTGAATCGAAACCTGCAGGGAAGCCGTGTACTTCGTTAGTGATGTCATTCTGGCTTGTGAAAACATACTCATGACCAGCGAGGAGGTTGAGCTTGTGTGCGCTGCTCTTGCCGAAGATACCCTTGAAGTCGTAGTTGATAGTATTAGTGCTACGAATGCGGTTGCGAGTAGTATTGATAGAACGAGTAGCTGGCATGTTCTGATATTCAGCAGCAGGAACGTTCTTTACATAATAAGATGTAGGACCCCAGAAACGCTGACCATAGTTGTTGTAGTCGTCGTAACCGATTTCTGCCTTAGCCTTGAAGTTCTTGAAGATTTCCCAACCGAATGCAGCTGCTACGTTGAGGTTCTTACGATGCTTCTTCTGGTCGTTGTCGCGCTGTGACTCAAGTGGGTTGTAGAGGTTACCGAGATCATCGTCAGCAGCACCAGCAGAAGAGTTGAGGTTAGCAAGAGGTATAGGAGTATAGATAACAGAATACTTAAGACGGCGGTCTGTATCATAAACACCAGCAGCTTCATTTGAACCAGCACCAAGAACGTTTGTATCATTGTAACGAGCCTGGAGGTCGAGAGTTGTATTCTTGAATGGTTTTGTGTTCAACTTGAGAGAGAAGTTGTGACGACGGAAGTCTGAACCAACCTGAATACCCTTATCCTTAATGAAAGCGTAAGAGAATGCATACTTGAGAGCATCAGTACCACCAGTGATGTTAACATTAGTGTTGTAAGTCTCACCAGTACGTCCGTTTACGATATCCTGCCAGTCATTGTATTCGCAATCCTGGTAGAGATCCATATCGCGGTAATTGCCGAAGTAATCTGTGTAAGAAGAAATCTTGTCTAAATCACCTTGAGCATGGAGGAGAGCGAGCTCATACTGCCACTTAGCATAGTCGTAAGGCTTGAGGACATTGAACTTGTCGGCTCTCTTCTTAAGGCTGTAGTAAGCATTGAAGGAAACCTTAGTCTTACCTTCCTGACCAGACTTTGTAGTTACGAGGATAACACCGTTAGCACCACGTGAACCGTAGATTGCTGTTGAAGATGCATCCTTGAGGACTGTGATGTCTTCGATGTCAGAAGCAGGGATATCAGAGATACTTTCTACAGGGAAACCATCGACGATGTAGAGAGGTTCGTTGCTCTGAGTGATAGAACCACCACCACGAACTCGGATCTTGACATCTGCATCAGGATTACCTTCGGTAGTAAAAATCTGAACACCTGCCATCTTACCAGTAAGTGCTTCTGCAGCATTGGCAACAGGAACAGCAACGAGAGCTTCCGAGTTGACTGTAGCAATAGAACCTGTGAGGTCCTTCTTCTTCATGGTGCCATAACCTACAGCAACAACCTCTTCGAGCATCTTTGCATCGTCTTCGAGCACTACGTTGATGGTAGTCTGTCCCTTTACTGCAACTTCCTTGGTCTTCATACCAACATACGAGATGACGAGTGTCGCATTTTTAGGAACGGACACCTTGTAGTTACCATCAAAGTCGGTTGTCGAGCCATTCGAAGTTTTTCCTTTTTCCACTACGGTAGCACCGATCACGGTTTCTCCCGTCTTGTCTGTCACTGTACCCTTAACGGTTACATTTTGCGCTGATACGCCAAGCGTAATCATAGTCGCCATGAGTAGGAGAACTATACGCAAACTCTTAAAAAAACTTGACATTTGTTTGTAATAGATTTGTATTAATTATTATTAGGTTTTTTATAGCATACAAGTTTCACTCTTCAGGTTCCACTTTTTTTCTGGAGGCAAATATACTGATTTTTCACTTACAATGCAAATTTGCAAGTCTATTTTAGCAAAAAGCACAGTAAAATAGCGTTTTGCAGCCTCAATATGTCAGCAAAAACAGCCTACAAATCCGAAAGCTTGCTCATATCCTCCGCATCCTTAGCCTTCGCTGATGCAGGGGTAACAGGCTTCCATCCGCCCAGCACCCACTCCGGATTGCTGTAGTTGCGAATCAGCTTTGCATCCCGCTTCTTGTTCAGCTGGCGGCTGAATGGGTGGCGGTCCTTGGTAGGCAAAGGCTGTCCTGTAGCCACATCGCACGTGTTGTACTCAAGGAATGTGGCAGTCTTCTCGCCTATTGCGCTCCATCCTCCAGGTATCACGGCAGGTGCCTTGCAGTTGATCAGCACATGCTCCGTCTCCGGATATCCCTTGCCATGATTGTTCGGACAGCGGCCGAAGTCCACAGGTCGTCCGTTGGTGGTGGAGAATGTGCACTCCACAAACACGAGGCCATGCTGTTCCTTCGTGCTGCGAGGCCATGCGAACGCACCTCCCGTGTTGCGGAGGTTGCAATGGTAGGCATATATTGTACCTCGGCTCAGGAACGCATCCGTGCCTCCATCCATCTCGCAGTCCTCCATGTAGATGGATCCATTGGCCTGCAGGGCATCACCGTCGCCGATGATGTGCACCTTATATAATGTATAGCGTTCACCCATCACGAACAGTCCTTCTGCCTGTCCCTTGTTGTCGGTAGCGATGGTGATGTCGCGGAGAGTCATGTCGCGGCAGTTGTCGAGAGCAAAGGCTGCACGGCGGTATGGGTAGGTGCCACGCAACTCGTTGGTCTTCACAGTCAGCGGATGCGGATTGAACACCTCATTGTTCGGATAGTGCACCCGGGTCTTTCCCATGCCTGCTCCCTGTATGGTCACGTTCGTCTTGTTGCGGGCATATACTATCTCCTTGTAGTCGCCTTCGGCTATGGTCACCGTGTAAGGGGTATCAGAGAAGTCGGGTATCATGTCGAGTGCAGCCTGAACGGTGCAGAAGTCGCCGTAGCCAGTAGCATCGACTGTGAAATGCGTACCCTTAGGTCCCTGCTTGCGAACCGTGAACTGCCAGCCATCGATGCCATCGAAGCCTTCAGCGACAAACACATCCCTGTCTATGCTCACGCTGTATGTGTGGCCATATTCAAGCACATTGTTATGAAGCACGATGGTAGCATTCGTCTGGTTCACCTCGACTGGGAAGTAATGGAACGCATCCGTAAATCCACCTATGATGTTGAGTTGATAGTCGGCAGGATTTCGCTCCGCGGTGCCAGAAGGAGTGCCTGGTGTAGTGTTGCGGTTGGTAGGCAGCGTGCCCCATGTAGGCGAGGCAGCAACCGACGGACGCGTATAGTCGTACGGCACCTTGGTGTAGTCGCAATCAGGTCCGTAGGTGCGGCTCTCCGTCGGACCAGCAGGTACCGACACATCGATGCTGTCCACCATCTCGTGGGCAGTAACGTCGTACACCCTTATCTTACCCTTGCCGCCAAGCTTCACCGGCGATGCGAAAGCCAGTTGCAGGCGAGTGTCAGGAGCTATGCCCGTGGCGTTATTGGCAGGGCTGATGTTCGGAGCCTTGCTTACGTACTTCTGCAACTCAGGCACAGCCTTTGCCGTTGCATCCAGGAGCAGTTTCGAGATTCTGTTCGCACCATATATATTCAGATGCGTATTGTCAGTCTTGCCATCTGGGCAAAACTCGTACTTCCCAGGCAGGACATGGTTGAACAGCACACGGGAATTCTCCACTCCATGCGACTCCACGTAGTCGTGCGTGATGCGGTTGGCATCCACAAATGGCACACCCTCCTCGCGTGCCACAATCTCAGGCACCTTGATGTAGTCGCCATGCGTATCGGTGAGAATGCCATCCTCGAAGTTGCGACGAACTATGGAGTTGTACAGCACAGGTCGCCCGCCCTTCGCCTTTGCTTCGCGAACGAATCGCTGCAGATTGGCCTTAAATGTGGTATAAGGATCAGTATGGCGCTTCTCATCAGCCTTCTCATCGTTGTGTCCGAACTGTATGAACACATAGTCGCCAGGCTGAATCTTGCTGAGCACAGCATCCCATCTGCCCTCATCGATAAAGCTCTTGGTGCTGCGTCCGTTGACTGCGTGGTTATCCACGGTCACATCGCCCATGAGGTGGTCGGGAAGAGCCTGCCCCCATCCGCGCTCCTGATTTTCCTTATCAGTAGGTTTGTTTGCCATGGTCGAATCGCCTATCATGAATATGGTGACAGGCTTCTTGTCTGCCACAACGAACGATAGCAGCATCAGGGACGATAATATCAATAATAGCTTCTTCATGTTAGGATAATATTGTTAGGTTGTCGTTAAGTTTCGCCAAAATTACGGATTTTAATTGGTTTACACAATTTTTACTCAGTTTTTTCGACAATAATTTTGTTTTACGGATAAATTCATCTATTTTTGCAAAAGAATTACTAACTAAAACAACCTATCAACCTACTTTTATGAGAAAGTTTTCTATCCTTATCGCCCTTCTCTTCTCTGCTCTCGGCATGAGTGCCCAGACTGACGTATGGACTACCGATTACCCAGCACTCGAGAAGAGCATTCAGCAAGTAAATATCAAGGACGCCACCTACTACATCACAAGTTATGGTGCAAAGACCACAGCATCAGCCAAGGTCAACCAGAAGGCCATCAACACCGCCATCGCTAAGTGCAGCAAGGCTGGTGGTGGCAAGGTCGTCGTACCTGCCGGACTGTGGAAGACGGGCGCCATCACCCTGCTCAGCGGCGTAAACCTATGCATCGAGAAGGACGCTACGCTCGAATTCGTATTTGACACCAAGCTCTACCCAGTAGTAGAGACACGTTGGGAGGGTCTCGGATGCTACAACATCTCACCTCTCATCTATGCCAACGGCCAGCACGACATCGCCCTCACAGGCGAAGGCACCATCGATGGTAGCGGTTCGAAGGAGGCATGGTGGTTCTGGCAGGACGGCAAGAACAAGGACTTCGGATGGGCTCCGGGCAAGTACTCCATGCGCCCAAGCCGTGCACAGCTTCAGAAGCAGAGCGAGGACGAAGTGCCTATCGCACAGCGCATCTATACAGCCAAGAATCCTATGCGACCTCAGTCGGTCAACTTCATGAACTGCGAGCGCGTACTCATTGAGAATGTCACCCTCCTCCGTTCCCCATTCTGGGTGCTCCATCCAGTGCTCTGCACCGATGTGACAGTACGAGGCGTGAAGATTCAGAACGATGGCCCTAACGGCGATGGTTGCGACCCTGAGTCGTGCAACCGTGTGCTCATCGAGAACTGTACCTTCGACACAGGCGACGACTGCATCGCCATCAAGAGCGGACGCAACAAGGACGGACGCATGTGGAACGTGCCATGCCAGAACATCATCGTGCGCAACTGCAAGATGCTCGATGGTCACGGAGGCGTAGTGGTAGGAAGCGAGATAAGCGGCGGATACAAGAACCTCTTCGTCGAGAACTGCCAGATGGACAGCCCTAACCTCGAACGCGTGATCCGCATCAAGACCAACACCTGCCGCGGAGGCATCATCGAGAACATCTACGTGCGCAATGTCGAGGTAGGCGAATGTGACGAGGCTGTGCTCAAGATCAACCTCAACTACGAACCAAAGGAACAGGCAGAGCGTGGCCACATCCCAACCGTGCGCAACGTGCTCCTTGAGAACGTGAACTGCAAGAAGTCGAAGTACGGTGCCTACATCTCAGGCCTTGAGGACGACACTCAGATCTACAACATCACCGTGCGCAACTGCCGCTGGTCGGGAGTGTCAACCGGTATGCACCGCATCGAGGGCAAGAGCCGCAAGGTGGTATTTGAGGACCTGATCATGACGAAGTAAACCACAGGCCCCTCCATATTGTTTATTCAAACGATACATATAGACGAATGAATGGTTTGCAATATGCGTATTGCAAACCATTCATTTTCCTTTTATCACCTATCCACGTTTGCTTTTGAACTGATCCACATGTGAATAAGATTGAACAATCCGTTCACCACCTTTGGATTATCCTTCTTATTCCATGGCAGATCAACTTTCAGGCCGATGGAAAAACCGTTGCGTACCATTGATTCGTCAACATTGTACGTCTTGCCAGCATGGCTTCCGGCAAGCACTTGCGCCGTCGACCGGTTGTGTCCATACAAGCCTATGCGATAGTCCATGTTGGCAAAAAGGGTTATATTGCTTGTCAATCTTAAGTCAACACCTATAGTGGGAGCCATCGTTGCAACAGGACACTGGACATCATAGCTGACTAAAGCCTTGGAGCAATCAATGTTATTGCTCTCATAATTGAACATACCTTTGTTTGAACCGAGATTCAGCACATTGGTCATCAGCATAGCTCCAATGTGAGGCTGGATAATCCATTTCTTAGGGAAAACATAAAACTTGCAACCAACCTCAGGTCCAAACATATAGAATTTCTTCATTCCTTTGCCATGAGCCATATCAGTCATCAGTCCATCCTGTTCTAAGTATAGACCGCCCATCAAAGCAAATCGGGGCGTGAGGTAATAGTTGGCATTTACAGCAAACGTATTGTATTGGTCTTCATTCAGAAGTGTCTTGTTCTCATGAAAGGAACCGCCTCCAATAGTCGCTTCTACTCCCCATGTACGTTCATTGTAGTCTTGTGCAAACACATTAGTCGAAAGGCAGAAAGCCAAAACAGACAATAATACCTTATTCATAATTCTTTTATTAGCAGTAATAATTAAGTTTGGATGGACAAAGATATGCAATAATGGTGTTATAACAGGTGTTTTCAAGGTCTTTAACGCGCTTATTAATAACTTATAACATTACGCATTAAATATTGGATGTGACAATGTTCATTTTCTGAATGTAAGGCTCCTGACATCAACGTGTCGGAAGCCAAGTAAGAAGCGGGGCAAAGCCTTGCAATCATTTATGCAACTCCTTGCAATGTTTCGACTGAATCCTTGCAAGGAGTTGGGCGTTTGAGAGTAGTGTTTTTTTAGTGGTTTGGATGATTAAATACACACTAAACAATATGTTAATTATCAATCGGTTATATATTTTTGCTGATTTTTTTATGGTATTATATTTAAAAACCCTTATCCCGCACGCGCATTAAGGGGGGTTAGACTGTTTTATAACCAAAAAACCACAAATGGAATGCAAATCACTCACTTTCAACAATTTATTTGGTGCTCTTTTAGATCACATGAGCACTAAAAAATACACTTTCTGTACTTATATAGAAAATATTGAACAATTTGAAAGAAAAACGCACAAAACGAGGCTACCGAATGTTTCTTTACAACTTTTCGTTGTCCCTTTGGATAGTTGTCGATAATCTTCTCACTATAAAGAAGTCGATTTTTTTGTTATTCTAATGAATTAAGAGACCATATGCAATTTTCTTCATGTAAGAATTGTTTTTCTCATAGAGTTTTATTACCTTTGTACCAACCTTTAAGAAGCATCACCCGGACATGATCAATGATCCATTTGATGAAAATTTCATTTGAGCCATGCACCAGTCCTTTGGAACAACGAGTAATCAACCCAAAAGAAGAAATTGTGAATTGAACGGACTAAGTCCAAATTTGTAAAGTTCTTAATACATTCATCAGGTTAAAACGGCAGAATCCTAAAAAATGGTTATAACTCCCAAAATTCAGGTATGACCATAAATAAATAATGTGAGTAACTTTGCACCGCAATTTATGCAAATATGGTATGAAACATTTATTTATCCTTGCGCTTTCGGCACTTCTGTTTGGTGCCTGCGCACAAAACAAGACAACGAGTATGAACGAGCAAAGCATCACTATGACTCAGGAATGGGACAAGACTTTCCCATTGAGTGAGAAGGTTAATCACGAAAAGGTTTCCTTCAAGACACAATACGGATTTACCCTTGCGGCAGACCTTTACATCCCGAAGAATGCAAAAGGCAAGATGAAGGCCATTGCCGTAAGTGGTCCTTTCGGAGCCATCAAGGAGCAATGCTCGGGTCTTTATGCCATGACAATGGCTGAGCAAGGTTTTATCACTTTGGCGTTTGACCCTTCGTTTACAGGAGAGTCGTCTGGTGAACCTCGTCGCACAGCTTCGCCTGATATCAATACAGAGGATTTCCTTGCTGCAGTTGACTATCTCTCCATGCGTGAGGATGTGGATGCAGATAAGATTGGTAT
>JAKSLM010000049.1 GCA_024401225.1 Bacteroidaceae bacterium
GTAGGTCGCCGCCTTCTTCAGGGGACACTTTCAGGATCAATTTCCTGAGAGTGTCTTTTTTTCATTTAATGAATAACGTATAAAAGATAAAACACAAGTATCATGAAAATTATTATGTTTATCACATGGCTGCTCACTCTCGCAATGCCAGCCAGCGCTAAGACAAAAGATGAGGTGTACCTGATGGTATACCATAAGGATCCAGATCATGGATTGCACATGGCTTATAGTGAGGATGGATACGTCTGGACAGCAATCAATGATGACAAACCAATAATAGCAGGTGATACCATTGCCATGCAGCATGGTATTCGCGATCCACATATTTTCCACGGTCCGGATGGGGCATACTATATGTGTATGACCGATCTGCACGTGTTTGGTAAGCGTGCTGGTTATCGTACCACTCAGTGGGAGCGCGACGAGAAGAAGTATGAATGGGGCAACAACAAGGGGCTTGTGCTCATGAAGAGCCGTGACCTCATACACTGGACACATACGAGTATTGATTTCACTAAACTACCTGCTGATAGTGTGCTTAACTGGCAAGAGGTAGGTTGTGTTTGGGCACCTGAAACCGTATGGGATGACGAGGCACAGCGCTTGATGATTCACTTTACTACACGTGAGGGGACCGGACGCAACATCATCTGCTGGGCATATGTGAATGATGATTTTACTGAACTGACCAGCCAGCCTAAGCTTCTGTTTGAAGCATCAGGCAGGGAATACAATGTGATAGACTCCGATATCATCAAGGTAGGTGAGACTTATCACCTCTTCTATTGCAGTCACAAGAAAGGAGCACGCCCTATACAGCATGCTGTGTCGCAGAAGCTAACAGGCCCTTATGAAGCAGACGGACACTATTACGATGGTGAGCGTCAGGGACATGAGGCGCCAACCTGTTGGAAGCGCCTTGGTACTGATACCTATGTGATAATGTACGACAATTACAGTCGCAAACCAATGAACTTCGGATTTGTGGAGACAAGTGATTTCTTTACTTATCGTCCTATTGGTTATTTCGATGATGCAGCTTCCCCTATGAAGCGCACTAACTTCGAAGAACAGAAGCATGGTGCTGTGACCTACATCTCAAAGGCGGAATTGAAACGACTGCTGAAGTACTATCAGAAAGCAAAGTAGGAGGTCGAATGCCCCAATTTGACTGAAATGTCAGCGATTGTTTGGACATTTCGAAATAAAGCAGTACATTTGCACGACGTAAAAGAAAGCAATAACACATAATTAATATATATGAAGCGTTTACTCACTACTATCGTTGCTGCAGTCGTTGCTACAGCAACATTTGCGCAGACATACGAGTACGATGCCGACTACAATCAGGCACGCAAGTTCTCGGGTGGCAAACTGACGAATATGCTGTTCTCTACACAGGTTGATCCACACTGGACACCTAAGGGCGACAGATTCTGGTATTCATACAAGACAAGCAATGGCATGTCATGGTATCTCGTTAACCCTGCAACCAAGAGCAAGCGTCCGTTGTTTGACCGTGACAAGATGGCTGCAGAGCTCTCTGAACTCACTCACGACCCAATCGTGGCAGACCATCTGCCAATCTCAGGATTGGAGGCAAAGGAGGACGGTACGTTCGAATTTTATGTGTCAACGAAGAATGACATCAAGGAAGATACGCTCTCAGAATATAAGCCTGCGAAGGGCACCGAGACATTCTTCTTCTCGTACAATCCTGACACCCAGAAGCTGACACGCATCGAGAATAAGTGGAAGCAGCAGGTATACCCACACTGGGCAAGTATATCGCCTGATGGCAAGACGGTGATATACGCAAAGAACTTCAATCTCTATAAGATGTCGCGTGAGGACTATGAGCGCATCAAGGATAATGAGATGAAGAACTCAAAGAAGAAGACAGACGACAAGAAGCTCGATTCGCTGCTGGTGGAGACTCAGCTCACAACCTTTGGCGAGAAGGACTTCGGTTTTGGCATGCCTTATAGCTACCTCAATACCGATACACTTGCAAACGGCAAGCGCAGGGGCCAGTGGGTAGTATGGAGCCCGGACTCAAAGCATTTCGCTGTGACTCTTGAGGATAACCGCAAGGTGAAGGAACTCTGGGTAATCAATTCGATGGCCCAGCCACGTCCTACGCTCGAGACCTACAAGTACGAGATGCCTGGTGAGAAGGACATACCTCAGATGCATATGTATGTATTTGACGTAGACAATAACTCATACAAGGAGATCAACACTTCAGCATTCAAGGACCAGACCATCAATCTCGGCTACAAACCAAGAGACCAGAAGGACCGTGACCGCCATGAGCTGTCGTATGTATGGCTTGGTAACAATAATGAGCTCTTCATGACTCGTTCAAGCCGTGACTTGCATCGCATTGACGTATGTAAGTATGTGGTAGGCGAGGATACCATCCGCCCTATCATCGAGGAGCGCATGAATACATATCAGGAGGTTCGTCCACTCGGTGTAGTGGCAGGCGGCAAGGAACTCATCCAGTGGAGCGAGCGCAGCGGCTGGGCTCAGTTGTACCTCTATGATGGCAACGGTAAACTCAAGAATAAGATCACAGATGGTGCATACCATGTGATGGATATCGTAAAGATTGACGAGGCAAACCGTACTGTATACTTCACAGCCAATGGATATTACCCAGACGAGCATCCATACTACCAGCATCTGTTTAAGGTAGGATTCAACGGTGGTACTCCAAAGGAGATCACCAAGGGAGAATTCTTCCACGATCCATACGTAGACGACAAGGCACAGTACTTCGTGGATAACTACAGCCGTGTGGACTGTCAGCCTAAGACTGCACTTTACAGCACTTCAGGTGCAAAGATTATGGATCTTGAGGAGGCAGACATGAGTCAGTTGCTCGCTAACGGATACAAGTATCCAGAGGTATTCAAGGTAAAGGCCGCTGACGGAGTCACTGACCTTTGGGGAGTGATGTACAAGCCATTCAACTTTGACTCGACAAAGGTTTATCCAATCGTAGACTATGTATATCCAGGTCCTCAGGTGGAAGGTACATACTATCCATTTACAAAGATGACTCCTCGTACCGACCGTCTTGCTCAAGCAGGATTCATCGTGATCTCAGTAGGTAACCGAGGTGGACATCCAGACCGTTCCAAGTGGTATCACAACTATGGCTACGGCAACCTCCGTGACTATGGATTGGCTGACCAGAAAGCAGCTATCGAGCAGTTGGCCAACCGCTATAGCTACATCGACATCAATAAGGTCGGAATACATGGACACTCAGGTGGCGGATTCATGAGTACTGCTGCCATACTTAAGTACCCAGACTTCTTCAAGGCTGCGGTAAGTTGTGCCGGCAACCATGACAACAACATCTACAATCGCTGGTGGTCAGAGACTCACCATGGCGTGAAGGAGAACGTGGTGAAGAATGACACTACATTTGCCTACAGCATAGCAACCAACCCTCAGATTGCAAAGAACCTGAAGGGACACCTCATGCTCATACATGGCGATATCGACAATAATGTGCATCCTGGCAACACCCTTCGCGTGGTAGATGCCCTGATACGTGCGGGCAAGCGTTTCGACATGCTCGTGCTTCCTCAGCAGCGTCATGGATTCGGCGACATGAACGAATACTTCTATTGGCGACTGGTAGACTACTTCTCTGAGCACTTGAAGGGAAAGAAGGAGACGATGATAGACATTCCGGAACTATAGTACGGAGTAAACACATTAATTCACAATCACGTGGGAAAAGGAAAATTAGCAAAGTTTGCAGATATGGAGGTCAATCCTCTCGTGGTGCAGTGCCCTTTTGGCAAACTGCAGAACGAAGGGTTTGAACTCAAGGGCAAGTGGCATTCCGACTTCTTCGGAAATGACAACCCTATAGTGCTGGAGCTGGGGTGCGGTCGTGGTGAATACACCATAGGTTTGGCACGACGCTTTCCGGACAGGAACTTCATAGGAGTGGACATCAAGGGATCGCGTATGTGGCACGGAGCGCAGGAAGCAATGCGCGACGGACTGAAGAACGTGGGATTCCTTCGTACCAACATTGAATGCATACAGGAAATGTTTGCAGCCGATGAGGTGGCAGAGATATGGCTCACATTCTCTGACCCACAGATGAAGAAAGCCACAAAGCGACTGACATCAACCTACTTCATGGAACGCTATAGGAAGTTTGTTGTGGATGGAGGTGTGATAAACGTGAAAACCGACTCCAACTTCCTTGCTACCTATACCAAATATATGTGTGAGAAGAATAACATCGCTATCGAGCAATGCATCTTCGACCTCTATAACGAACAGAATGTCGACACTTCGCTCACGGAGATCCGCACATACTACGAGGGCATGTGGCTGGAGCGAGGCATACCAATCAAGTATATCCGTTTCCGCTTGCCTAAAGAAGGAATGCTCGAAGAACCGAATATCGAGATTCCTGTAGACGGCTATCGCTCGTACAACCATGAGGTAGTAAGTACAAGGACTACGGGCAAGTAAGACCATCTGATTTCACTACATTAAATATGCTTTATCATGGCTACAATATATCCACAATTGATATTTGACGCACTGAAGACCGTGCGCTATCCAGGCAATGGAAAGAACATTGTCGAGGCAGAGATGCTGGAGGACGACCTTCGCATCGATGGCTTGAAGGTTAGTTTTTCGATCATATTCCCAAAGCCAACCGATCCGTTCCGTAAGTCGGTAATCAAGTCGGCAGAGGCTGCAATCAAGATGTATGTTCATCCGGATTGTGAGGTTACCATCAAGGAAAAGTCGGCAACAGCCCTTCCTCCAGAACCTGACAAGCTACTGCCTGGCGTGAAGAATATCATCGCAGTAAGCTCAGGTAAGGGTGGAGTAGGCAAGAGCACGGTAACAGCCAATCTTGCTGTTGCGCTTGCAAAACTTGGCTACCGAGTAGGTTTGCTTGATACGGATATCTTCGGTCCATCGATGCCAAAGATGTTCCAAGTAGAGGATGAGCGTCCTTATGCCGACCAAGTAGATGGACGTGACCTCATCGTACCAGTAGAGAAATATGGCGTGAAGCTGTTGTCGATTGGATTCTTCGTTGATCCAGACCAGGCAACCCTGTGGCGTGGAGGCATGGCTTGCAATGCCCTCAAGCAGCTGATAAGCGATGCGAAGTGGGGTGATCTTGACTACTTTATCCTCGACACTCCTCCTGGTACATCGGACATACATCTCACTCTGCTTCAGACACTGGGCATTACAGGTGCCGTGATAGTCAGCACGCCTCAGCAGGTAGCTCTTGCCGATGCACGCAAGGGAGTGAATATGTACATGAACGACAAGGTAAACGTGCCTATCCTTGGAATAGTGGAAAATATGGCATGGTTTACTCCTGCTGAGCATCCGGAAGAGAAATACTACATATTCGGAAAAGACGGAGCAAAGGAACTGGCTGAGAGCCTTAATGTGCCATTGCTCGCACAGATTCCTCTTGTGAAGAGCATCTGCGAGAATGGTGACAACGGTACTCCATCTGTGCTTGATCCAGCTTCACCTGCAGGTATAGCCTACATGACCCTTGCTGCAAAGGTCGTGACACAGGTAGATAAAAGAAACGTGGAAATGGAAGCCACAAAGCGTGTGGAAGTGGAAAAGCATTCTACGCAAACTCAAGCTTAAACGCATCTCTCAGCTTGCGCAGGGCATCGCTCTGCTCAAGCATGAGGGACAGCTGTTCGCCTCGTGAGAACACCTTCTTCTTGTCGGTAACCTCACGAATGCGAACTGTCATGTGCACAGCATCATTGTGCAGGTATTCGTGCAGATATGTCTCAATGCGTGGTATGTAGGATGTGAGAATATCGAGCACAGTAGGATTGTCAGCCAGAACCTCAAAGGTTAAGCCGTCGTCTTTGAGGGTAGGCGAGAGATTATTCAGACGGTTTTTCATTGCAATCTCATCATGTGGCAGGCTATCTGCAAATGTGTTCCAACCGATGCGTATGTCCGTTTCGGAAACGGGAGCGTTTGCCTTTGGCTGAACGGCAACCTTTGGCGCAGCAACAGGTGTGTCGGAAGCATCCTCTTTTTGAGGAGTGCCCTGTATCTGTTGGCGGATGGAGAATGCGGATATTGGCTTGTGCGATGGGCCTTGCATTGTTCCTGCAGGGGTAAATGCTGCTGATGCATTAGAAGTTGCAGACTGTGGAACAACAGGTGCTGCATTGGATGCGGCAGGGACAGGAGCGGCAGCATTGGAGGCTGCAACATTAGGTGTGGCTTGTGTAGGTGTGTTAGCAACCTGGGCAGGCGAGCCGACCGCCTGTCCATTAGCCACTGGTTGCTTAAATATTCGGGCTAAAACTTTCTTAGGGCTACGCCCCGAGCCAGGCAGTTCCTCCCCTTGCGCCAACTGTGCTACTTCGATGAGAGTGAGCTCTACAAGCAAACGCTTGTTCTGCGAATTCTTGTAGTTGAGATCGCAGTTGTTGCAAAGCTTCATGGCTCCCATCAGGAACTTAGGCTGGCATTTCTGTGCCTGTGCACTATACTTTGCACGCACTTCGTCGCTCGACTCAATGAGTCGTGTGGTTTGTGCGTCGCGACTCACAAGGAGGTTGCGGAAATGTGACGAGAGGCCAGTGATGAAGTGCTGCCCCTCGAATCCCTTGCTGAGAATCTCATTGAGAGTAAGCATATTGGCCGTGATATTGCCCTCAAGGCAATAGTCGACAATCTTGAAGTAATAGTCGTAGTCGAGAACGTTGAGATTCTCGATGGTCTTCTGATATGTGATGTTGCCTCCGCAGAAGCTTGCAACCTGATCGAAGATTGATAAAGCATCGCGCATACCGCCGTCAGCCTTCTGTGCGATGACATTGAGTGCAGCAGGCTCGCTTGTGATACCTTCCTTTGCTGCCACATTGGCCAGATGAGCCACGGTGTCATCGATTGACATACGGTTGAAATCATAGATCTGACAACGCGACAAAATGGTAGGGAGCAGCTTGTGCTTCTCAGTTGTTGCAAGGATGAAGATGGCATGATGAGGAGGCTCTTCAAGAGTCTTCAAGAATGCGTTGAAGGCTGCTGTGGATAGCATGTGAACCTCATCAATGATAAACACCTTGTATTTACCTATCTGAGGAGGGATGCGTACCTGATCGATGAGTTGACGGATGTCCTCGACCGAGTTGTTTGAGGCTGCATCAAGCTCATGTATGTTGTATGAACGTTGTTCGTTGAAAGCCTTGCATGACTCGCACTCTCCACATGCTTCGCCGTTCTGGTTTGGCGACAGACAGTTGATGGTCTTTGCAAAGATACGTGCACAAGTGGTCTTACCTACGCCTCGCGGTCCGCAGAAGAGGTAGGCATGAGCAAGTTTGCCGCTTTTGATGGCATTCTTCAGGGTGACGGTAAGTGACGACTGTCCTACTACCGTGTCGAATGTCATAGGGCGATATTTGCGTGCAGAAACAATATAGTTTTCCATTGGCATTGTTTGTTTGATTGTGCAAAAGTAAATAATATTTATGAATAATGAATTATGTTAGCTACATTTTTTTGATACTTGCGGGGAAAATTGTGATTTATTTGTTATCTTTGCACAAATTAAATAAGAAAAACTATGATACAGGAATATCAGTTGCGCATTCTGCCAGAGCAGGCAGCCAGCGAACAGTCAATCAAGAAATATCTTGCTTTCGACAAAGGCATGGATGTTCGTACCATAACGGCGGTTCGAGTGCTCAAGAGAAGCATCGATGCGCGCCAGCGTACGATATATGTGAACCTGAAGGTAAGATGCTACATAAACGAGCAGCCTCTTGATGACGAATACATACATACCGAGTATCAGAATGTGGAAGGCAAGCCACAGGCAGTAGTTGTAGGCGCTGGTCCTGGAGGATTGTTTGCTGCCTTGAGACTCATAGAGTTGGGATTGCGCCCGATTGTTGTGGAGCGTGGAAAGAATGTGCATGACCGTCGAAAGGATATTGCCAAGATAAGTCGCGAGCACAATGTCGATCCTGAGAGCAACTATTCGTTTGGCGAAGGAGGTGCTGGCGCATTCTCGGACGGAAAACTCTATACCAGAAGCAAGAAGCGTGGCAATGTGGAAAAGATACTAAATGTATTCTGTCAGCATGGAGCATCAACATCGATCCTTGCCGATGCTCACCCTCATCTCGGAACAGACCGTTTGCCTGGTATCATAGAGGCTATGCGCAACACCATTATCAACTGTGGTGGCGAAGTGCATTTCGAGACCAAGATGGATGGATTGCTCATCAGTGGCAACCGAGTGGAAGGCATCACTTGCAGTGATAAGACATTCAAGGGCCCAGTCATACTTGCTACCGGACACTCGGCGAGGGATGTGTATCGCTATCTTCATGCACAGGGCATAGAGATAGAAGCAAAGGATATCGCTGTCGGAGTACGACTGGAACACCCTTCAGCACTCATCGATCAGATACAGTACCACAACAAAAACGGACGAGGCAAGTACCTGCCTGCTGCTGAATACAGTTTTGTGACACAGGTCGACGGACGCGGAGTGTACAGTTTCTGTATGTGTCCGGGCGGAACGGTAGTACCAGCGGCCAGTGGTCCTCAGCAGATAGTGGTAAACGGCATGAGCAACTCGCAACGCAACTCACCTTGGAGCAATTCGGGTATGGTGGTGGAACTGCATGCTGACGACCTCCAGGACCGTTCGTTGATGGAGGTACCACCTGTGGAAGGTGTGGAGGTGAAAGGTGGAGCCTTGGCTATGATGGAATTCCAAGAGCGCATAGAGAAACTCGCATGGATGCAAGGCAATATGCGCCAGACCGCACCAGCCCAGCGTATGGCACACTTTGTGAATGGCAAGGGATCGTACGACCTCCCAAAGACATCGTACACTCCTGGACTGATAAGCACACCAATGCACTTCTGGATGCCAAAGTTCATAGCAGGCAGATTGCAACAAGGATTTAAGAATTTCGGAAAAATGTCACATGGATTCCTTACAGACGAAGCAGTAATGATAGGTGTTGAGACACGTACTTCTGCACCGGTGCGCATAGTGCGCGACAAAGAGACATTGATGCATACCCAAATGCAGGGCTTGTTCCCTTGCGGCGAGGGTGCAGGATATGCAGGCGGCATAGTAAGTGCCGGAGTGGATGGCGAGCGATGTGCGGAGATGCTGGCTGAATATATAAATAGTGAATACTGATTATGAAACTGCTCATAGACATAGGTAATACAAGCGCCAAACTTGCGATTGGCGACGGAGATGAGATTGTTCACTTTGAGCGTCTTTCCGAACCGTGGAGTGATGCGTTCGCTCGATTGATGGCAGATTATGATATTGAAAAATGTGTCGTGTCATCGGTTGCAGCACCTGATCCAGATCTTGATGCTGCCCTGGATGCACTCAAGCTGAGAAATGGTGTGGTACGCCTGAAATATGACACTCCCTGCCCTGTGAAGCCTATAATAGGTGTGCCGGAAGGGTATGGAACCGACCGACTTGCAGCCGACATGGGAGCAGTGATGCAGGATGCCGTGCATACGCTGCTTATCATTGATGCTGGTACGTGTATCACATACGATCTTTTAAGTCGTGATGGAGAGATGCTTGGCGGAGTGATATCGGCCGGCGTACAGTTGCGCCTGAATGCAATGCATGAGCATACTGCATTGCTGCCGCAGTTTGCTGCAGAGGACGATGCTCCTGTGATAGCCATGAACACGAAGGACTGCATGATGTCGGGTGCAGTGAATGGCGCAAAATACGAGATGGAAGGCTATGTGCGCCGCATCATGAAGGACTATCCTGACCTCCGCATCTTCGTGACAGGAGGCAATATATATGAATTTGCAGATGACATTAAACCACGCATCACACAGGATCCACAGCTTGTGTTGCGAGGACTGAATATATTATGAACTCAATATTTTACAAACTGATATCAAAGACCACAGGAATCAATGAGACTCGTGTGGCCAACACCGTTGGACTGCTTGAAGAAGGCTGCACCATACCGTTCATATCACGCTACCGTAAGGAAGTGACAGGATCGCTCGATGAGGTACAGGTGGCAAGCATCAACGACGAACTCGAGAAACTGAAGGATATAGAAGCACGTAAGCAGACCATACTCAAGACCATTGAGGAACAGCAGAAACTGACTCCAGAACTCAAGGCTCGTATAGAGGGTTGCTGGAACTCAACTGAACTGGAGGATATCTATCTGCCTTACAAGCCAAAGCGCAAGACGCGTGCTGAGGCTGCCCGCCAGAAGGGTCTGGAACCTCTGGCTACATTCCTCATGTTCCAGAATCCAAATGCCGACATCGATAAGAAGGTTCAGGAATTTATCGATGAGTCTAAGGGCGTGAAGACGGCTGAGGAAGCCATACAAGGAGCGCAGGACATCATTGCAGAGCAAGTGAGCGAGAGTGAGGAGGCACGCAATATTGTGCGCCACAACTTCAAGCTTGATGCAATCATTACCTCAAAACTTATAAAGCCAAAGAAGGAAGATGAGGAGTGGGAGCAGAAATCACAAAAATACCGCGACTACTTTGACTTCTCGGAGAAGTTGGATAAGTGTGCCAGCCATCGCCTTCTGGCAATGCGCCGTGGAGAGGCAGAGGGAGTGCTGCGTGTCAGCATCAGCGGTGATGACGAACGATGCCTCGACCGCCTTGACCGTCAGTTCCTCCGCAATTCCAGCAAGAGCGCAGAACTTGTGTGGGATGCTGTTGAGGATGGATTCAAGCGACTCATCAAACCTTCGATTGAGACGGAATTTGCAAATGCAAGCAAGGAGCGTGCAGACAAGGAAGCAATACGCATCTTTGTGAAGAACCTGGAACAGTTGCTGATGTCAGCCCCTTTGGGACAGAAGCGCGTGTTGGCTCTTGACCCGGGATTCCGTACCGGATGCAAATTGGTGTGCCTTGATGCAGAAGGTAATCTGCTTCACAATGAGGCTATCTACCCACATCCGCCTAAGAGCGATACTCAGGGTGCAGCCAATCGTGTGACAACATTGGTGCGCCAGTATAAGATAGAAGCAATATCAATCGGCAACGGAACTGCAAGCCGCGAGACTGAAGCCTTTGTCAGAGGACTTGGTCTGCCGGAGTCGGTGCAAGTGTTCGTGGTGAGCGAGGACGGAGCATCAATCTACTCTGCCAGCAAGGTGGCACGTGAGGAGTTCCCTGACTATGATGTCACGGTGAGAGGTGCTGTAAGCATCGGTCGCCGACTGATGGATCCGCTTGCGGAACTGGTGAAGATCGACCCAGACTCCATCGGAGTGGGGCAGTACCAGAAGGATGTGGATCAGAAGGAGCTGAAGCATTCGCTCGACCATGTGGTGGAGATGTGTGTGAACAAGGTGGGCGTGAATGTCAATACGGCATCAAAGCATCTGCTGACATACATCTCTGGACTCGGTCCTGCCATAGCACAGAATATTGTGAACTACAGGGCAGAAAATGGCGCCTTCAAGTCGCGCAAGGAACTGCTCAAGGTTCCAAAACTAGGTCCGAAGGCATTTGAACAGGCTGCGGGATTCCTTCGTGTGGCAGGCAGCAAGCAACCGCTCGATAACTCGGCGGTTCATCCAGAAAGCTACTCCATCGTGGAGAAGATGGCTAAGGATCAGAAATGCACGGTGTCAGACCTTATGGCAAGCAAGGAGCTGCGCATGAAGATCGACATCCACCGTTACGTTACGGAGAAGGTCGGCATCCCAACGCTTGAAGACATCATGCAGGAACTTGACAAGCCTGGACGCGACCCTCGACAGCAGCTTGAGGCATTCGCATTCTCAAAGGATGTCAAGGAACTGGAAGATGTGCGTGTGGGAATGACGCTGCCTGGCATCATAACCAATATCACCAACTTCGGATGCTTCGTGGATGTCGGCGTACATACCAAGGGACTTGTGCACATTTCGGAACTCTCTAACAAGTTTGTCAAGGATCCTACTGAAGTGGTGGAACTGCATCAGCATGTACAGGTAAGGGTGCTTGAGGTCGACCTGAAGCGCGGACGCATGGCATTGTCGATGAAAGGCCTTAATTAAGGTAAAAGTGAAAAGATAAAAGCGAAATTATATGTTGCTGGCATTTTTTCTTGAAATAATTTGCTGACAAAACATAAATTTTATAACTTTGTGCGCTACAAAAAAGTTAGAACCAATTAATAACTATCTAAAATAAATAAAATAACAATGAAACCTACACTTTTCCTCCTTGCTGCAGGAATGGGAAGCCGCTATGGCGGTTTGAAGCAGCTTGACGGTCTCGGACCAAATGGTGAGACAATTATGGACTACTCAATCTACGATGCAGTAAAGGCTGGCTTCGGCAAGATCGTATGGGTGATCCGTAAGGACTTCGAGGAGCAGTTCCGCACTCAGATTCTCTCAAAATATGAAGGCGTAGTACCTTGTGAGCTCTGTTTCCAGAGCATCGATGCACTGCCAGAGGGCTTCACTTGTCCAGAAGGACGTCAGAAGCCATGGGGTACAAACCATGCAGTACTCATGGGTAAGGATGTTATCAAGGAGCCATTCTGCGTCATCAACTGTGACGACTTCTACAACCGCGATGCATTCCAGGTGATCGGCAAGTTCCTTGCTGACCTCCCAGAAGGTGCAAAGGGCCAGTATGCCATGGTAGGTTTCCGCGTGTCAAACACTCTCTCGGAGAATGGTACTGTGTCACGTGGTATCTGCTCAAAGAATGATGAAGGCTGCCTTACCACTTGTGTTGAGTGTACAAAGATCGCTCGCCTCGAGGATGGTACTGTGGCTTACCGCAAGGACAACAAGGACGATGGCGAATGGATCACTATCGATGAGAATTCGCCAGTCAGCATGAACATGTGGGGCTTCACTCCTGACTATTTTGAATATTCTGAGGAGTACTTCAAGGAGTTCCTTTCTGACCCAGCCAACATGGCAAACCTCAAGTCAGAGTTCTTCATTCCACTCATGATCAACAAGCTCATCAACGAAGGTACAGCTACTTGTAAGGTGCTCGACACTACATCTAAGTGGTTCGGTGTGACATATTCAGAGGATCGTCCTGACACAGTTGCACGTATTGCACAGCTTGTTGCTGACGGAGTATATCCAAACAAGCTCTTCTGATCATTAGGAAAACAATAAATAAGTTAAAAGCCGAAAACCGAAGGTGCAAGGGGGAATGAATGCATTCTTTGACTTTTTGGCTTTTAACTTTTTTGAAATAAAACCAATAATTTTAGTAACTTCCTCATCGCAAACTGTAAATGAAACATTCTGTACGTCATTATTTGTTCAAGCTCAAGTGGCTTCTGGCCACAGCGATATTTGTGGTGTTCGTAGGCTTCGTGGGCGAAAACTGCCTGATGAATCGCTGGGAGCAGAAGAAGGAGATATCCCGTCTGAAAAGTGAGATTGACGAGCAGAACAGGAAGTTTGAGCGCGATCGCGTTACGTTGGAGCGCTTGAAGAACAATCCTGATGCGATCAAGGAAGTGGCTCGTGAACGTTATTTCATGAAGACAGACGATGAGGATGTCTTCGTGTTCCAGGATGAGGATTGACAAGGCGGGAACGACGATTGCAATAAGGATTAAATACGACAAACAAGACAAGTAGAAGGATTATGGTATCAGAGAAGGTTTTAGGATATATGGAGATGGCAGGTGAGACGCTTGTCGTCATCGCATCTGCACTGTGGATCACGCAGATGGCTTGGGTGCCATACGTGTTTGCTTGCGGTGCTATCGTGTTTGCTATTGGACGTATGATGCAGAACACGGAGACTGACAACCTGACTCTGCGTCGCCTCTACCGACAGCGCCATATGGGCATCATCATCCTGCTCATCACAGCGGCAGTGATGTTCCTTCACCCGGGATTCTACAATGTGATGGGATATAATGTGCATGTGGCAAAGTCTACATGGCTCATCACGTTTATAGTTTTCTGCATAATAGAAGTCTATACAGCATTTCGCATACCGAATGTAATTAAAAAAGGTTAAAACGTCAGCGGCCCTACTGTATTTTCAGTATTATGTTTTTATTTCTCTTTTTTTTCCGTACCTTTGCACGCATATTTAGAATAGAAAAAGGTGACTATCGTTGAAAAAAGCAACTACACTACATACTGACTATAAATAAAGAAATCATTCAATAGTAGACGAGAAGTCTATTCCACATTAAGTAATATATTATTTTTTTAGAACCAAGATATGGAACTCAATGCTCTTACGGCCGTTTCTCCTATTGATGGCCGTTATCATGGCAAGACAAAGGACTTAGCCAACTATTTTTCAGAGTACGCACTCATCAAGTATCGTGTGCGAGTAGAAATTGAATACTTCATCACCCTATGTGAACTACCTCTGCCACAGCTCCAGTCGTTCGACTGCTCTATGTTTGAACGCCTTCGTGATATCTATCGTAACTTCTCTGAGGCTGATGCTCAGCGTGTGAAGGATATTGAGAAGGTCACTAATCACGATGTTAAGGCTGTTGAGTACTTTATTAAGGAAGAACTCGATAAGATCGGCAACTTTGACGACTATAAGGAGTTCATTCATTTCGGACTCACATCGCAGGATATCAACAATACATCTGTACCACTATCTGTAAAGGATGCACTCAACGAGGTGTTCTATCCTCAGGTCGAGGAACTCATCCAGCAGCTTCAGGAGTATGCTGATGAGTGGAAGAATGTGTCGATGCTCGCTAAGACCCATGGTCAGCCAGCTTCGCCTACACGCCTTGGCAAGGAGGTCATGGTATACGTCTATCGCCTCACAGAACAGCTCAACCAGCTCAAGGCTTGCAAGATTACTGCTAAGTTTGGTGGTGCAACAGGTAATTACAATGCTCACAATGTAGCTTACCCACAGTACGACTGGAAGGCATTCGGCAACAAGTTCGTCAGCGAGAAGCTTGGTCTTGAGCGTGAGCAGTGGACTACTCAGATCTCTAACTACGACAATCTTGGTGCTATCTTCGACGCAATGAAGCGCATCAACACCATCATCATCGACCTCGATCGCGACTTCTGGATGTACGTGTCAATGGAGTACTTCAAACAGAAGATCAAGGCTGGTGAGGTAGGTTCGTCAGCAATGCCTCACAAGGTCAATCCTATCGACTTCGAAAACTCAGAGGGCAACCTCGGTATGGCAAATGCTATCCTCGCATTCCTTAGCCAGAAGCTTCCTGTAAGCCGTCTCCAGCGCGACCTTACTGACTCTACCGTGCTTCGCAACGTTGGTGTTCCAATGGGCCACATGGTCATCTCTATCCAGTCTACACTCAAGGGACTCCGCAAGCTTCTCCTCAACGAGGCTGCAATCAACCGCGACCTTGACAACTGCTGGGCAGTATGCGCAGAGGGTATTCAGACCATCCTCCGTCGTGAGGCTTACCCACACCCATACGAGGCACTCAAGGCACTCACACGAACCAATTCTGCTATCACAGCCGAATCAATCAGCAACTTTATCGATGGACTCGAAGTGTCAGAAAGCGTAAAGGCTGAACTTCGCGCCATCACACCACATACATATACAGGTATTTAATATTTTATTTTTATTCATTAACAATTAAATTTCAGGAGATAATCGCATGAGCGAATTAGAAGAATGGCAGAATAGCTCTTCTGCATCAGACAACAATGAGAATGGTGGCCGTGAGGGCTATCGCTCTTACAACCGTGAAAACACTTACGGCAATCGAGCAAATTCATACAATCGTGGCGACCGCCCACAGCGCCCACGTTTCAACCGTTCAAACCAGGCTGCTTACAGCTCTAATGGCGGCAACAACGAGAGTGGCTTCCGTCCTGCAGGCTTCGGCGGTGGCGACAGCAGCGAGCGTCCAAGCTACAACCGTGGCGGCTACAACAACGACCGTCGTCAGGGTGGTTACAACAATAACCGTGGCGGTTACAACAACGACCGTCGTCAGGGTGGTTACAACAATGATCGTCGCCAGGGTGGCTACAACAACGACCGTGGCGGCTACAACAATGATCGTCGCCAGGGTGGCTACAACAACGATCGTGGCGGTTACAACAATGATCGTCGCCAGGGTGGCTACAACAACGATCGTGGCGGTTACAGCAATGATCGTCGCCAGGGTGGCTACAACAACAATCGTGGCGGTTACAACAACGACCGTCGCCAGGGTGGTTACAACAATAATCGTGGTGGTTACAATAACTATGGTGGCCGTCCACGTACAGCCGACTATAATCCAAATGCTAAGTACTCAATGAAGAAGCAGATTGAGTACAAGGAGTACCTTGAGGATCCAGACGCACCAATCCGTCTCAACAAGTACCTTGCTAATGCTGGTGTATGCTCACGTCGTGAGGCCGATCAGTTCATTCAGGCAGGTGTCGTTACAGTAAACGGTGAGATCGTCACAGAACTCGGTACAAAGGTTCTCCGTACAGATTCTGTACACTTCCACGACCAGCTTGTGTCGATCGAGAAGAAGGTGTACGTCATCCTCAACAAGCCAAAGGATTACGTCACTACATCCGACGATCCTCAGCAGCGTAAGACAGTCATGGACCTCGTGAAGAACTGCTGCCGCGAGCGCATCTATCCAGTAGGTCGTCTCGACCGCAACACTACTGGTGTGCTTCTCTTCACTAACGATGGTGAGCTTGCATCCAAGCTTACACATCCAAAGTTCCTCAAGAAGAAGATCTATCACGTGTATCTCGACAAGAACTGTACTGCTGCCGATATCAAGCAGATTGCTGACGGCATTGAGCTTGAGGACGGTCCAATCCGTGCTGATGCCATCTCGTTTGCATCTGATACTGACAAGAAGCAGGTCGGCATTGAGATCCACTCGGGCAAGAACCGTATCGTACGTCGTATCTTTGAACACCTTGGCTACAAGGTATGCAAGCTCGACCGTGTGATGTTCGCAGGTCTTACAAAGAAGGGACTCAAGCGTGGCGATTGGCGCTTCCTCACAGAGCAGGAGGTGGCAATGCTCCACATGGGAAGTTTTGAATAATAGAAATAATACAATGTTCTTCTGTATTCCTCTGAAGGAAGCGGAAGAACATTGAAAATTATAGATAAACGCAAAATGAAAAGAGTAAAAATCGTTGACCTCCTCAAGCGCACAGATTACGGCACAGAGGTCACAGTAATGGGATGGGTTCGTACCAAGCGAGGCAGCAAGGCTGTCAACTTCATTGCGCTCAACGACGGCTCAACCATCAACAACGTACAGATCGTAGCAGATGTCGATAAGTTCGACGCTGACATGTTTAAGGACATCACTACTGGTGCCTGCCTTTCGGTGACAGGTGTCATGGTTGAGTCTATTGGTTCTGGCCAGGCAGTTGAGATCCAGGCTACCGACATCAAGCTCTTCGGCGGATGTCCTGCTGACTATCCAATGCAGAAGAAGGGCCAGTCGTTCGAGTACATGCGTCAGCATGCTCACATGCGCCTTCGTACCAATACATTCGGTGCGGTAATGCGTATCCGTCACAACATGGCTATGGCCATCCATACATACTTCCATGAGCATGGATACTTCTATTTTCACACTCCGCTCATCACAGCAAGCGACTGCGAGGGTGCTGGACAGATGTTCCAGGTTACTACCAAGAACCTCTACGACCTCAAGAAGGACGAGAACGGAAGCATCATCTACGATGACGACTTCTTCGGCAAGCAGACATCGCTCACCGTTTCTGGTCAGCTTGAAGGCGAGCTTGGTGCTACAGCTCTTGGACAGATCTATACATTCGGTCCTACATTCCGCGCTGAGAATTCTAACACTCCACGCCACCTTGCAGAGTTCTGGATGGTAGAGCCTGAGGTATGCTTCATCGACCTCGACGACCTCATGAACCTTGAGGAGGACTTCATCAAGTATTGTGTGAAGTGGGCTCTTGATAATTGCCGCACCGACCTTGAGTTCCTCAACAAGATGATTGACAAGGGACTCATCGAGCGCCTTGAGGGTGTACTCAAGGAGGAGTTCGTTCGTCTCCCATACACAAAGGGTATCGAGATCCTTCAGGAGGCCATCAAGGGTGGTAAGAAGTTTGAGTTCCCATGCGAGTGGGGCGACGACCTTGCTTCAGAGCATGAGCGCTACCTCGTTGAGGAATACTTCAAGAAGCCAGTCATCATGACCAACTATCCTAAGAAGATCAAGGCATTCTACATGAAGATTGACGAGCAGAAGCCTGT
>JAKSLM010000005.1 GCA_024401225.1 Bacteroidaceae bacterium
TTCACATCCAAACTTATCGCAAAAAAACACGCTAAAAACACGTACATTTCGTGAAAGATGCGGACATGATGTGAAGTTCACAATTTGTACGTTCGGTTTTCATAACGAGTACGGCGTACGCTGTGAAAAGTCCGTACCTTTGCAGCGTCAAACAGAGGAACAGCGAGCGCAGAGCTAAAGCCTCAAGGATTTAAGCTATGCCGAGTCGTGACGATGTAAGACAAAAGTCAAACAAAAAAAGACACAAAAACTCAAAAACTTATAAACAAAAAATTTATTAACAACTTAAAACAACAAAACAATTATGGAAAAGTTCAATTTCAAATCAATCATCGCAGTAGCAGCAGTAGCAGTAGCATCAGTATTCGGTCTTTCATCATGTGACAAGAACGACGACATGAATATCCCAGAAGCTCCATCGAAGGAGGAGGTAAAGGCTGCAGAGCATATGGTATTCGTAAGCAATACGGTCCTCGACCTCGGCGATGTGGTACTCAAGGTAAACAACGATGGCAAGACGGATGAATACCATCTGTCGGCAGGCACCGCAAAGTCGTACTCACAAACAAAGGACGATGGCTCGGTAAAGGAGTACCCAGGCAAGGAGATCGTAGTCAAGAATCTCAAGAAGGGCGCAACTGTCACTCCTGAGTTCATTCCTAACGAAAGCGCTATCGCAGCTGCCCTTCCTGCAGGAGGTCATTACGATGTAGCATTTGCAAATTCTGCCAACAAGTTCCTCATGCCAGGTCTTGCTAACGAGAAGGTGGTTGAATACATCAACCGACGACTTGCATTAATGAAGTACACGGCTCAGTAATAGATACCAACCAACGATCAACATAATAATCAAAACAAAACCAAAAACGCACACAATGCCTCCCTACTGCGAATAGATGCAGGGGAGGCATTCTTCGTTCAGGCGTAGCTGTCCAACAGTCCCTGGCAGGCATCCTCGAGGATGTCGATGACATTCTCAAATCCCTGAGCACCACCATAGTATGGGTCGGGCACGTGGTCGATGACATGGCGGGTGCAGTAGTCGGTCATGCGCACCACCTTAGCCTCGGCTTCGAGGGTGGGAGCAAGGCGGCGCAGCTTGTCGTAGTTGGAGTCGTCCATGCCTACGATGAGGTCGAACGTGTCGAAGTCGGTAGGGCGTACAGGGCGCGAGATGTGAGTCAGCTTGTAGCCGTGGCGGTAGGCATGCTGCTTCATGCGCGGATCGGAACCCTCACCCTCGTGGTAGCTGATGAGTCCTGCCGAGTCGAGGTAATAGTCGTGCTTCAGGCCAGCGTCGTCCACCAGTTTCTGCATTATAGCCTCAGCCATAGGCGAACGGCATATGTTGCCGAGGCAAACGAATAGTATACTCTTCATGTATGTGTCTTGTTTGTTTGTTCGTTTGTTTGTTTGTTTGTTTTTGTTGACAAATATAGGCATTTCTGTCGTTATAACAGGAGGAGATGGATGTAAATCGTCCTTTTTGGCTTAAGTTTGGGTGCAGATTTAAAAATAATTCGTAAATTTACACCCGAAAATATATTAATACAAGTAAAACAAGATTATGAAGAAACTCTACACTTTTGTAATGGCCGCAGTAGCCAGCATGATGATGTGTGCCAACGTTATGGCACAGGAGACCAAGTATGTCAAGGTGAAGGAAGCTCCTGCCGACTGGTCGGGCGTGTATCTCATCGTATATGAGGACGACGACAACAACCAGGCACTCATCCTCAACGGTGCGCTTGAGAAGATCGATGCAGTCAACAACTTCATCACAGCACCTAACGACTACCAGAAGATCAATGGTGAGGACATACGCGTCGTCGACCCATCGGACGCTGTCGATGCTGCCGTTTTCACTATCAGCAAGGCTGAGGAAGAGGGCATCTACTACATCGTATCGACCTCGGGATGCGGCATCGGCTACAACAAGTTTGATGTGGATGAGAACGGCAACCCTATCGAGGAGGCAAACATGAGCTGCAAGCAGGGCAAGACCTACGACAACACCATCAAGATGCAGGAGGGCAAGACCAACGTCATCATCACTTCGAAGGTGGGCTACGTGCTCCGCTACAATGCTGATGAGGGCAAGACACGCTTCCGCTACTATGAGAGTGGCAAGAAGAAGGCTATCAAGCTCTATCGCAAGGTGACCGTGGAGAATGGCACAATCACTTCGATCAAGAATATCAATGCCGCAAAGGCTGATGCTGCTTACAACCTCGCAGGCCAGAAGGTGGACAACAACTACCGTGGCATCGTGATTAAGAACGGTGTGAAGGTGATCAGAAAGTAATGACGCGCAACGAATTTGAAATAATGGCTCCTGTGGGGAGCCGGGAGAGTCTGGCTGCAGCCATCAAGGCTGGAGCTAACTCTGTATACTTCGGTATTGGCAAACTGAACATGCGCTCGCATTCGGCCAATGCCTTCACCATCGAGGACCTGAAGGAGATTGCTGCCATCTGCCATGAGCATGGACTGAAGTCGTACCTTACGGTCAACACCATCATATACGGTGAGGACATAGAGACCATGCACGAGATTGTGGACGCTGCAAAGGAGGCCAACATCTCGGCAGTTATTGCAAGCGACATAGCCGTGCTGACCTACTGCTGCAAGATAGGGCAGGAGGTGCACCTGAGCACACAGCTCAACATATCCAACATTGAGGCGCTGAAGTTCTATGCCCAGTTTGCCGATGTGGTGGTGCTGGCACGCGAACTCAACATGTGGCAGGTGCGCGACATCTATGAGCAGATCATAGAGCAGGACATACGCGGACCGAAGGGCGACCTGATACGCATCGAGATGTTCTGTCACGGTGCGCTCTGCATGGCCATCAGCGGTAAGTGCTACCTGAGCCTGCAGAATGCTGGACGCAGCGCCAACCGGGGCGAGTGCGTGCAGATATGCCGCCGTGCCTACGAGGTGACCGACATCGAGACTGGCACCGAACTGAAGGTGGACAACAAGTACATCATGTCGCCAAAGGACCTGAAGACCATCCGATTCATGGACATCATGATGAATGCCGGAGTGCGCGTGCTGAAGATCGAAGGCCGTGCACGAGGTCCAGAGTATGTCTACACCGTGGTCAAGGCCTACGACGAGGCTATCAATGCCGTGATCAACGGCACATTTGCCGAAGCCGACAAGGACGAGTGGGACCGCCGACTCAGCACCGTGTTCAACCGCGGATTCTGGGACGGATACTATCAGGGACAGAAGCTGGGTGAATGGTGCGATGTGTACGGTTCGAAGGCTACGGAGAAGAAGGTATACTGCGCTAAGTGCACACGCTACTTCGCAAAGATAGGCGTGGCAGAGTTTCTCGTTGAGAATGGCGAGATACGCAACACCGACCGTATGCTCGTCACCGGACCTACCACGGGTGCCCTCATACAGCCTGTGGGCGAGCTTAGGGTGGACGACCCTAAGGACAGCCGCAACAGCTACCCTGTGGAGGTGGCACGCAAGGGCGACGTGATCAGCATCAAGGTCGATGACCGTGTACGTCTCAACGACCGCATGTTTGTGCTGGTGAACGATGAGAGCCAGCAGCTGACGCAGAAATAGAATACTTGGACCTAAAAGCAATAATCATGAAGACAAGACTTACGATAATGAATTTTCTCCAGTTTGCCGTCTGGGGAGCGTACCTTACCAGCATGGGAGCCTATCTCTCAAAGGCAGGACTGGGTACAGATATAGGCAATTACTATGCAATGCAGGGAGTGGTGTCGCTGTTCATGCCACCGCTGATGGGTATCGTGGCCGACCGCTGGGTTCCTGCTCAGCGACTGCTGTCGTTCTGTCACTTCATGGCTGCCGTGTTTATGGGCGTGGCAGCATGGACGGGCTTCTCGTGCGAAGGCGGTGAAGTGAACGGACCTATGCTCTTCGGAGCCTATTCGCTCAGCGTGGCGTTCTATATGCCAACGCTTGCATTGTCCAACTCGGTGGCTTACACAGCCCTCGACAAGGCAGGACTGGATACCGTCAAGGCATTCCCGCCTATCCGTGTGTTCGGTACCATCGGATTCATCTGCGCCATGCTCTTTGTCGACTTCACCGGCTTCCAGAACACCCCGATGCAGTTTGTCGTTTCGGGAGCCATAAGCATAGCTTTGTGTCTCTATGCCCTCACGCTGCCACAATGCCCTGTGGAGCGCAACAACGCAAGCCAGTCGCTCGTTGAGGCATTCGGACTGAAGGCATTCGTGCTGTTCAAGGACAAGAAGATGGCCTTCTTCTTCGTATTCTCATTCCTGCTCGGCGTCAGCCTGCAGATCACCAACGGATACGCCAATCCTTACATACAGTCGTTCGACAGCAATCCTGAGTATCAGGGCCTCTTCTTCGTGGAGCACAGCAACTTCCTTGTCAGCCTCTCACAGATGTCCGAGACGCTCTGCATCCTGCTCATCCCATTCTTCCTCAAGCGCTTTGGCATCAAGAACGTGATGCTCATCGCCATGTTTGCATGGGTGGGCCGATTTGCCTTCCTCGGTCTCGGTAACCCTGGAAACGGAGTGTGGCTGTTCATCCTGTCGTGCATCGTGTACGGAGTGGCATTCGACTTCTTCAACGTGTCGGGATCGCTCTTCGTGGATAAGGAGACCGACGTGAGCATGCGCTCATCGGCACAGGGACTCTTCATGCTCATGACCAATGGTCTGGGAGCTACGGTGGGCAGTCTGAGTGCAAAGGCTGTCATCAACCACTATGTGTATGCCGATGGACTCACTCCGCTGGAGCAGGCAGCCGGATGGCAGGCATCATGGTACATCTTTGCTGCCTATGCAGCCGTGGTAGGCGTGGCATTTGCCATCCTGTTCGAATATAAACACGAAGCAAAATAACGTATGATAAGCATAAGGCACTATATATTCCTACTCCTATTGATGGTCGGCAGTCTGGCGTTTGCACACGAGACTACCGATGCGCCTATCGTTATCGTATCGTCCTACAATCCGGAGATACGTAACCTTAATGACAACATCACCGCATTTTCGGAGAAGTATAGTGCTTTGGGAGGCAAGTCGCCTATCAAGGTGGAGAACATGAATTGCCGCAACCTCTCGGAGGCAAGCGAATGGACCGGCAGGCTTTGGCATCTGCTGAGCCGCTACTACGAGAATGGCAAGCAGCCTGCTGCCGTGGTGCTCCTGGGCGTTGAGGCCAGTTCGGCATTCATCTCGCTCGATAAGCCCGAGATCAAGTCCACCCCGGCATTGATAGGTATGCGAGGCGACAACATCGTGAAACTGCCAGTCGACTCCGTGATCGACACCAAGACCTGGAATCCCTCATCCTACTATCTCTCCACCGACTTCTCCGACTACACCATCATCGGTGCGAGCGTATATCGGTATGACATAGCGAAGAACCTTCAGATGGTGAAGAAGATGTATCCGGAGTGCGACTCGCTGGTGTTCCTCACCGACAACACCTTCGGAGGCGTCACCCTGCGTGCTCATTTCCTTCGTATGCAGAAGGAGCATCCTGGCTATCAGGTCATGTACCTCGATGGCCGTGAGATGGCATTCCATGAGGTCAATAATGCAATAGCGGAACTATCTGGCAACAAAGCCATCATAATAGGAACGTGGCGCATAGACAGCACCGATTCGTATGCTCTGGGCAACACCACCTACTCGCTCGGCAACAGCAACATGACGGTACCAGCCTTCACGCTCACTTCGGTGGGTCTGGGCCATTGGGCCATCGGTGGTTACGTACCTAAGTACCAGACTGTGGGCGATCAGCTTGCCCAGATGTGCTATACCTATCAGACTTCGGGAAAGCGTCAGGGCGTGAAATGCATAGATAGTGAGTACAAGTTCGACTACAATAAGCTGCAGCAGTACCACATCGATGAGCAGATGATACCTGATGGCTGCACGCTGATCAACGAACCGGTATCGATGTGGGATGAGTACGGCGACATCATCCTCATGGTCTCAGCCGCCTTCATCCTCCTTCTGATAGGTCTGATCACATCAATCTTCTACCTGCGCCTCAGCCGCAAACTGCAGCAGAAGCTCATAGTGCGTGGCCAGGAACTGGAGGAGGCGAAGAACCGTGCCGAGGCTGCCAACCAGATGAAGTCGACATTCATAGCCAACATGAGCCATGAGATACGTACGCCTCTCAATGCCGTGATAGGATTTACGCAGGTACTCACCGACCCACACATGGAGTTCACTCCAGAGGAGAGGGTGGAGTACGGCAACTATATCACAGCCAACGGCGAGGTGCTTCTCAACCTCATCAACGACATTCTTGATATCTCGAAGGTGGACTCAGGAACCATGAAGTTCAACATCGACAGGATCAACCTTGCCGAACTCTGCGAGACAGCAGTAGCATCGGCACGTTCCGGATACCAGAACACGGAGGTAAGCATCGTAACGAAGATGCCTGACTATCCGGTGGAAGTTGAGACCGACCGCCTCAGGATGCTGCAGATACTGCACAATCTGCTCAGCAACGCCAAGAAGTTCACGAAGAAGGGTTCCATCACCGTGGCGTATGAGAAAGAGTCGACTCCTGACATGGTGTGCATCAGCGTTACCGATACGGGTACGGGCATTCCTCTGGACAAGATGGAGTCCGTGTTCGAACGCTTCAAGAAGCTCGACAATTTCACTCAAGGCACAGGCCTTGGCCTCTATATCACCCGCTCATTCATCGAGACTTTCGGTGGCAGGATATGGGTTGATGCTAATTATACCGGTGGAGCACGATTCGTGTTCACCCTTCCGGTAAAGAGCGTAATGAAAGAAAAGGAAGATGAGTAGTTCTCATCTTCCTTTTCTTATATTGAATACGCACAAATGCTTACTTGTAGATTTCGTTCAGGAGGCGAGCCAGGCGGAGTCCTCCCTTGAGGAACTGCTGCTCAACGAGTGGTGTCCAATCGGCAATGTAATCGTACGAGATCTTGTAGTCGATAGGTGTTGCCTCGTATATCTGCTTTGAGTATTCCCATGTCTCCTTACCCCATGAGAAGAGGTCGCCAGCTACGATTGCTTCAATCTCCTTCTTGCTCTTGCGGTCCAGCTGGTTGGTCCACTCGGTGTAGGTCCAGCGGTGTCCAAACTCTACGAGTTCCTCATCCCAGGCATGGTGAAGGTTGGTTGATTCGTTGAATACCTTGACATTCCACTTGTTGCCGCCTACATCGCTGTTGTGGCCCATGTGCATCGGCTGGTGCAGATCGCCCATGAGGTGTACGAACATCTTGAGGGTGAGTGCTTCCTCTTCCTTTGGCAGAGAGTGCGATTTCAGTTTTTCGTACATATCCTGCAGCACGGTGATGATGTCGCCGGTTGGGAATGGAGGCACATCCTCAATCTGCTGTCCTGCCTCGATATTCTTATAGTGCCAGGTCTTGGTGTATTCATACTCTGGCTGATGGCTTGCATTGTCAAGCCAGTTGGCCCAGTACACGATGCTCTGTCCATCAAGCACCTTGCTGATCTGCTTCTTTGCCTTCTTTGTAAGGTGGTTCTCTGCGATGGAACATGTGGTGTCATGTCCTACCTGTCCCCATGCAAATGTTTCCGATGCGATGAGGAGGGAGACGAGGGTTGCTGTAATGTGTCTAATAGTCATAATGTATGATGTCTTTTATGTATTTTTATTCGATGATTCGATAGTTCGTTGTTTCGTTGTTTCGAAGATTTGATACTTCGATGTTTCGATGATTCGATACTTTGATGTTTCGATAGTTCTATTAGTTGGCTGTAGCGCCGACCTCTTCCGTCTCTGATCCGAAGGTCATGTCGGCGCTGAGTTCGATGGTGCGTACCTCGGCGTTTTCCATCGGAACGATGTCGCGGATGGTCTTTCCGTGGAAGGCGCCCTGTATGACGCGCAGGAAGAGTCCGTGTGAGATGACAAGCACGGTCTGCCCTTCGTGCTCCCTTGCCACTTTATGGAGCCATTCTGCAGCCCTGCGGAACATGGCCTCTACCGTCTCGGCGCTTGGGTCCAGTTCGCCGGTGATTCCTTTGTACGGCATACCGGTGTGGATGCCGAAGTTGCGTTCGCGAATGAGGGGTTCCAGTTCCACGGGTAGCTGTCGCTCTGCGTTTACTATGTTGGTGGTGTCCACGGCGCGCTTGAGGTCGGAACTGATGATGAGGTCGATGTGAGTGCCTTTGAGCGATTCGCGCAGTTCTTCAGCCTGCTTTATGCCTTCTTCTGTCAGTTCGCCAGGCATCTGCCCTTGGAGTATGCGAAGCACGTTCTCCTTTGTCTGACCGTGTCGAGTGAGTAGCAATGTTGTCATCCGAGTGAGTTGTTATGATGTTACTCCAATGGAGTTGTAATGATGTTGCTCCGATGGAGTAATGATGATGTTATTTTCTGAATTCAGCGGTGTTGTCGAGATACTTCTTTATTGCTTTCTCGGTCTCAGCTGCGCCGAGCTTCATGCTCTCTGCTTGCTGGCGGATGAGCTTTATCACCTCGTCCTTTGAGAATCCGAGTTCAAATGCCTTCAGCATTCGCAGTTCACGATCGGTGACTACGTTGTCCTCAAGTATCTTGTCCAGTACTGATAGTATAATCTTCTTTTGTGCCATTTATTGATTCTTTTGTCTAAATTAAGTGGGTTTGTTGATTTGTATACCCCCTCTTTACTTGTTGCACCATAGTTCGTCGCCTATGAGGCAGAGTGGATAGCCAGCCACGTTGTTAGTGTATATCTGGCCCGTACCCAGTCCCTGAGGCAGAGGCTGGAAGTCTGGTCCGTGCTTTCGCCTCAGTCGCTCTATGTGTTGCGCTACCCAGTGGGCTATGGCGTTGAGGCCTACGTTGCTTTCGAGCGCTGATGTGGCCCACCAGGGGATGTCCATGCTCTCGGCTATGCGTATCCAGTCGTCGCATCCTGCCAGTCCTCCATGGAGTGAAGGCTTCAGTATGATGTATTGCGGCCTTATCTCGCTGAGCAGGCGCGAACGGTAGTCGGTGGTGCCTTGGAGGGCGAGGCTTTCCGCATTGGGGATGAGTTCCTCATCGAGTGCGATGGGCAGCGGAGTCTGCCGGCATAGCTTTGCCATCTCCTGCCATTGGCCCGCCTTTATCGGTTGCTCGATGGAGTGGAGGTCCAGGCGAGCGAGGGTGTCCAGTTTGCGCATTGCATCATCGCCGGGCTGGAAGGCGCCGTTGGCATCCACTCGCAGTTCGATCACGTCCTTTGGGAAGCGTGAGCGTATCATGGTTAGCAGCTCAACCTCCTCATCGAAGTTGATGGCTCCGATCTTCAGTTTCACGCACCGGAATCCCTGCTGTAGCTTCTCCTCGATGCGACTCTTCATCTCCTCGTAGGTCCCCATCCAGATGAGTCCGTTGATCTGTAGCCCTTCTTCGCCGCGGCTGAATGCCGTATCGCTCAGCAGCAGGCTCCGCCGGGTGTAGTGCCAGGTGGCTGTCTCGTGAGCGAAGAGCATGGCTGATGCCGTATCGGGCGACAGGTCGGGCAGCGGAGCGTATTCGCCTATTCCCACGTGCGTAGCATCATCATCGTCGATGAGATGAAGGTACTGCACGGGGTGCTCGGTGTACGAGCCTCGTGACGTGCCTGCCTTGAACTTGAATTGCAGGGTATATGGATGCAGTTCGGTATGCAATGTATTGTCAGTTTTTTATTCCGCCAGAGCCTGGCATATGCGGTCCTGCAGATTCTTTCCAGTGGAGGTCGATAGCAGTCCGTTGTTGATGATTGAGAATGCCAGCAGATGGCCATTTGCCATTGTTACGTAGCCTGCCAGTGCTGATACTCCGGTCACGGTACCCGTCTTCGCGTGTACATTATTATATGCGTTGCCCTGTTGCATTCTTGATGAGAGAGTGCCATCGATGCCCGCTATGGGCAGAGCTTGGTACAGAGGCTGGAAGATGTGGCTGTTGCGATAGGCGTGGCGCAGCAGGGCTACCTCCACATCGGGTGTGACATAGTCGTAGAGCGACACTCCCGAGCCGTCGGCTATCTTCACGCCGCTGATGCTTGCCCCAGCATTCACTATCACGCTCTCTATGATTTGGGCTGCATTCTTGTATGTGGCGCCACGTGGTGTGACTATGTTGCCCAGTTGGTAGAACATCGATTCGGCATACAGATTGTCCGAGTTCTTCATCATGTTCTGCAGCACATCCTCTATCGTCCTTGTGCAGGTGTAGAAGCAGTAGCGTATGTTGGTCTCGATGTTGTTGCTGGCATCAATGTGACGGATGCCATTGTTCTGCAGCAGACTGTCGACTACGTGTACCAGCCATTGGGTAGGATGGAAGGCGGGATTGTCCGAATAGGTTGCGGATTGAGGCGACATCTTGCCTCTGTCGAACATCAATGGTGAAAGGTAGGGCATCGAACTGCAAGGCACATCGTCCCAGCACCATCCGCTTCCATACAGTTCCTTCTCCTTCATCCTGTCGTCTCCGATGATCTTGCCATCAATGATCTTGATGCCGAGAGCGGAGAAGTTGGCCACGAGGTCCCTTATATCATCGTACGAGAGCATAGGGTCGAAGTTGCCGACTATCGTGATGTTGCCATGCAGTATGGAGTCGGCTTCCACCGTGCCATCGTAGAATGCCTGAGTCTTGTATTCGTGCTTCAGCCCGAGCAGGTCGAGTGCGCTGATGGCCGTGAGCAGTTTCTGCGTTGAGGCAGGGCGCAGTACCTTGTACGAGTTGTAGGAGTAGACTGCGCAGTCGTCCGTGAGGTCCCAGATGGAGATGCCTGTCATGTAGGGCGCGGCATTCAGTTCGTCAGTAAACTGTGCCATGCGTTCCCCCACCGTAGCCTGTGCTGTGGTTGAGGCTTCTTCGGGTGTCTGTCCCCTCATCAATGCTGCGTTCAGGCAGCACATGAGCAGGACTGCTATGAACGGTATTTTTTTATGCATTTGATAAATTCCTCTTCGTTTTGTGGGCGTATATAGTATTCCTTATTGTCGAATGTCACGACAACGAGTGATGATCGTCTTATTTTGTCAATTTTCTTTATGTCCTTCAGGTTGAGGACTACGACCTTGGCCAGTCGGCCCTTGTCGATGATGAGCTTCCCATCGGTAGTGATGGTGTAGCAGGTGTGTATCATGCGTTCGATGATGATGAGCATGAACACGAGTATTGCAGCAATGATGATGCCCGTAATCTGTCGGCTCAATCCTTGCCACAGGATATAAATGGCTACTGACAGCAGCGCTGCCAGTAGCACATAGTTCCCAAATGGGGTAGTGGAGTGAAATTGTCTATTCACTGTGTATTGGCGTTGGGGGGTGAAAGTGAAGAGTGAGGAACGCATCCTTCACTCTTCACCATGTAGTATTACTTGCTGATAGGAGAAGTCATACCGCACTCGATGCTGTTGCCGCTCTTGAAGATCTTCTTAGCGAGAGCCTGAACATCGGCCTTGGTAATGCTGTTGAGCACAGCCTCGTAGTCAGTACACCAGTCGCGGTTCCATACTGCCTTCTGAGTCATCTGGCCCATCCAGTATCCATTCGACTTGAGGTTCTCAGCGTGCTTGCGAACGAGGTACTCCTTAGTCTTCTGGATGTCCTCTTCCTTTGGACCGTCGTTTACCATCTCATCGATGCCCTGGTATACGATCTCAGTCATGCGCTCACGCTTATCAGGCGATGTAGGGAGCTGAATCATGAATGTAGCCTGCTTCTCGTATACATCGAGTCCAGCCTGTACTGGAACGCCGTATGCACCACCTTCATCCTCACGTACCGATTCGGTGTACTTCATCTCCATAGCCGACTCGAGGAGGTCGAGAGTGAGGGCATTCTTGAGAGTGACATCAACATCAGCATGGTGAACGAAGAGTACGATGGCGTTAGGAGTCTGCTGCTCCTTCTCGAAGATGTTCTTGATAACACCCTTGTTGAGCTTGTGGCTAACCTCCTTGTACTTCTCGCTGCCCTTGAGGGTAGGGAGTGAACCGAGGTACTGTGCGAGGAGTGGAGCGATTGAGTCAGCATTGCAGTCGCCTACGATGAAGAACTCGAAGTCGTCAGCATCGGCGAAGCGCTCCTTATAGTACCTGATAACCTTGTCGTAGTCGATCTGGTCGAGATCCTCAGCCTTGGTGCGCTTAGCACGGATGTCGTTGTTGTAGAGCACCTTTGCGATAGTGTCCTGAAGGGCTGTCTGAGGGTTGAGTTCTGCGTTGGCAAGCGAAGCCTTCGAACGTGATATGGCAGAATTGAATGCCTCAGTATCCTTACGAGGAGCAGTGAAGCAGAGGTAGGTGAGCTGGAGCATGGTCTCGAAGTCCTTCTTGACGCACGATGCGGAGATGCCCTCGTTGTATGTGCTTACTGAAGGTGTAGCGCTGGCCTGGATGCCGGCAAGCTTCTTCTGGAGCTCAGTAGCAGAGAATGTACCCCAACCGCCGAGACCTACGAGGCTTGCATTGCCTGTCTGGTAGTACTCGCTGTCAGGATATAGCGAAGTACCGCCCCATGAAGTGGCACTCATGGAGATCTGGTTAGGCGAGAAGTCGGTCTGCTTCACGTGTACCTTTATACCGTTGGAAAGAGTGATGAGCTTAGCACCGAATGCATCGTCCTTGATGCTCTTCACCTTGCCAGGCTTTGGCATCTCAGCGATGAGAGGATCGTTGTTCACCTCCTCCTTGTAAGCCTCGATGTCCTCAGCCTCAACCTCCTTGAGGATAGAGATGAGCTCATCCTTCTCTGGATATACGATACCCTCCTTGTCAGGCATGAACATAGCCACTACGAGGTTGCTGTCAGGAATCTGTGCGCAGATCTGGTTGATAGCATCGATAGGGATGTTAGGCACGAGCTGGTTGGAGAGCTGGTAAGTAAGTTCGATGCCAGGCATTGGTTCGTTGTCGAGGAAGTTGCGAACGCACTCGTTGACATAACTTACGCTCTGCACCTTGTCGCGACCATTGTAGGCAGTCTCGATCTGTGAGAGGTACTCGCTCTTGAAGCGCTCGTACTCCGATACTGTGAAGCCGAATTTCTTCACGCGGAGAATCTCGCGGTAGAGGCCCTTGATGGCATCCTTGTAGCCATTGTCCTTACATATAGTAGCACCTGTGAAGGCAGCCTTTGTGTTACTTACGAAGAAGTCGTCGTAGCCGAACTGTGCGCCGAGGAATGGAGCGTTCTCCTTCATCATGATCTCCTGAATGCGGTCGCTGAACATGCTTCCCAGGGCGCCCGTGCAGTACTGAACGATGAGATACTGCATGTTGTCCTTCATCTCGCGTGGGAAAGCTTCGTCCTTCCACATGAGCATGATCTGAGTGCGTTCCTGCTCCTTATCCTTATTTACCGATACGATAGGCTCAGCATTGTTGTACACTGGGTAGTACTCGCGTACGGCAGCATCGGCTGGTGCTGGCTGGATGTCGGCAAATACCTTCTGGATCTTCTGTTCCATCTCGTCAACGTTGATGTCACCAACGATCACGATGGCCTGAAGGTCTGGGCGGTACCACTTCTTGTAGTAGTTGCGGATGGCATCGTGAGGGAAGTTCATCACGATGTCCATTGTACCGATAGGGAGGCGCTGGCCGTACTTGCTCTCCTGGTAGATCTCAGGAAGTGCCTTCTCGTACATACGCATCATGGCTGAAGAGCGCATGCGCCACTCCTCGTTGATCACGCCGCGTTCCTTATCTATCTCCTTGCCTTCGAGCAGAAGGTCGTGGCTCCAGTCGTGGAGGATGAGGAGACATGAGTCCATGGCACCTGCAGTCTCAACGTTCACGTTGTCGATGTTGTATACTGTCTCATCAAAGCTTGTGTAGGCGTTGAGGTTCTCGCCAAACTTCACACCGATAGTCTCAAGATACTGCTTCAGGCGGTCGCCAGGGAAATTGGTTGTACCGTTGAAACACATGTGCTCGAGGAAGTGTGCCAATCCGCGCTGATCCTCATCTTCCTGGATCGATCCCACCTTCTGTGCGATGTAGAAGTTGGCGCGCTTCTCTGGCCACTCGTTGTGACGTAGGTAATAGGTGAGTCCGTTAGGGAGTGTTCCCTTCTTGACGTTAGGGTCAAGTGGGATGGTAGGCATCTGCTGTGCAAATGCTCCGATAGCAGCTGTCATGAGCAGACAGCATGCAAGGAATAGTTTCTTCATTTTCTTTTTCTGATTTATTTTGAATTTTTATTGTTGTCAAGAGCATGCTTGGCGTAATCTACTGTGTAGTGGAGGCCGCGCGACTCCTTGCGTTCTAGAGCCTGGCGGGTGATGAGGTAGCCCACGTTGATCATGTTGCGGAGCTCGCAGATGTCCCTTGTAGGCTTCACGCGCTTGAACAGGTGCTCAGTCTCCTCGTAAAGGAGGTCGAGACGCTCCCATGCGCGGTGCAGACGGAGGTCGGAGCGTACTATGCCCACGTAGGTCGACATGATCTGTCCCACCTCTTTGACGTCCTGTGCTATGAGCACCTTCTCCTCGTTGGTCATCGTGCCTTCATCGTTCCACTCCGGCACCTTCTCGTTGAATTCGTACTGGTCTATCATCTCGAGCGAGTGCTTGGCAGCAGCGTCGGCGTATACCACAGCCTCGATGAGCGAGTTTGAAGCCAGGCGGTTGCCTCCGTGCAGACCGGTGCATGAACATTCACCCACCGCATAGAGGCGGCGTATGCTCGACTGTCCGTCGAGGTCCACCTTGATGCCTCCGCACATATAGTGAGCCGATGGGGCAACAGGGATGTACTGCTTGGTGATGTCGATACCAATGCTGAGACACTTGGCGTATATGTTAGGGAAGTGATGCTTGGTCTCCTCCGGATCCTTGTGAGTCACGTCGAGGCATACGTGGTCGATGCCGTGAATCTTCATCTCATTGTCGATGGCACGAGCCACGATGTCGCGTGGAGCGAGCGACAGGCGCTCGTCGTACTTCTGCATGAACTCCTGTCCGTCAGGCAGGCGCAGAATGCCGCCGTAGCCTCTCATAGCCTCCGTGATGAGGTAGGCAGGGTGAGTCTCGGCTGGGTTGTAGAGTACCGTAGGGTGGAACTGTACAAACTCCATGTCCTGCACCTTACCCTTGGCGCGGTACACCATTGCTATGCCGTCGCCTGTGGCAATGTTAGGGTTTGAGGTGGTCTGGTATATGGCACCCGTACCTCCCGTGGCCATGAGGGTCACCTTCGAGAGGTATGTGTCGACCTTGCCAGTTTCAGGGTTGAGGATGTATGCTCCGTAGCATACGATGTCGGGAGTGCGCCTTGTGACTCTTATTCCGAGGTGATGCTGAGTGATGATCTCCACCGCAAAGTGGTTCTCCAGCACCTCAATGTCAGGATGGTTGCGTACAGCCTCCATCAGTCCGCGCTGTATCTCAGCTCCGGTGTCGTCGGCATGGTGCAGTATGCGGAACTCCGAGTGTCCGCCTTCGCGGTGCAGGTCGAACTCACCGTCCTCCTTCTTGTCGAAGTTCACTCCCCACTGCACGAGGTCGCGAATGCCGGCAGGTCCGCCGGTTACTACTTGGCGCACCGCCTCTGGGTCCGAGATCCAGTCGCCGGCTATCATCGTATCTTCAATATGCTTGTCGAAGTTGTCCACAAGCAGGTTGGTTACAGAAGCGATGCCGCCCTGTGCTTTTGCCGTATTGGCCTCTTCAAGCGTTGTCTTGCAGATTATGGCAATCTTGCCTTTCTTGGCCTCTGCAACCTTGAGGGCATAACTCATTCCGGCTACGCCTGAGCCGATAATGAGGAAATCAAATTTACGAGTCATAGCTTTATTATAAATAATAATTTACGTGCAAAGTTACTATAAATAAAAGACAACTAAGCAATTTCTTGCCATGAAAATGCATTTTTTTGTAAAAATTGACACAAAACATTTTGTTGTTTCGCCCTTTTGCCTTAACTTTGCAGCGAATTTTGATAGTGAGGGTTCTGGCATCCATCGATGTCGGGATTCTTTTTATTTTCGTTTCATACCAAAACGGCGCGTGAAGAATGCACGTTTTTTCGGCGCAAAAACCATTATCAACGTAATTATTAACTGTCTAAAATAAAACAAAAAAGAACCATGGCATATATGTCACAGGAGGGCTACGATAAGCTTCGTGCCCAGATTAAGCAACTTGAGGAAGTAGAGCGTCCAGCAGTTATCCAGCAGATTGCTGAGGCACGCGAGAAGGGTGACCTTTCGGAAAATGCAGAGTACGATGCTGCAAAGGAGGCACAGGGAAAGCTTGAGACACGCATTGCAGAACTTAAGGCACAGCTTGCCGATGCAAAGATACTTGACCCATCTAAGCTCACCAAGACTGATGAGGTGCAGATCCTCTCTACTGTCGACCTTCGCAACGTAGCCAACGACATGAAGCTTCGCTACACCATCGTGAGCGAGGGTGAGGCAAACCTCCGCGAGAACAAGATCTCCATCAAGACTCCTATCGCACAGGGTCTGCTTGGCAAGAAGGTGGGCGACGTGGCTGAGATCACCATCCCACGCGGCATCATCAAGCTCGAGATCACCAAGATTTCTATGTAATACAGGTGTCGCTACCACAGCGTAGCGATGTAAGTACAACGCAATAAACGTACCAATCACACTATGGATATCTTCTCAAAGATTGCAGCAGGCGAAATACCATCTTACAAGTGTGCCGAGAACGAGGAATTCTATGCCTTTCTCGACATCAACCCACTCGTCAAGGGCCACACGCTTGTCATCCCACGCCGTGAGGTCGACTACATCTTCGACATGGAGGACGACGAGATAGCACGCTATCAGGTGTTTGCCAAGAAGGTGGCAGCAGCCATCAAGACCGCTTACCCATGCGTTAAGGTTGCAGAGGTCGTATTGGGCCTCGAGGTACCTCATGCACATATCCACCTCATCCCTATGCAGAGCGAGGCTGATGTCGACTTCCGTCGCGCCAAGCTTCAGTTGCCACAGGAAGAGATGCAGCAGATAGCCGACAGGATATATGCTGAGTTTGTAAAATGATCTATTCCGATCCTGACTTTGGAACAATAACGGTGACCGTCAACTCGCGTGCCCGCAGAATTACGATGCGTGCAGGAGCTGACGGTCTTCGTGTTACGGTGCCTCGCTACGCCACCCATGCCGACATCGCAAGTGCCATCGGGAAGTATCGCGAGCCCCTGAAGTCCCAGATGCAGAAGGCAAAGGAGCAGAAGCACACCTACGACTTCAACTACAGCATCGAGACCGACCGCCTGCAGCTGCACCTCATCCCGGGCGATAAGGATGGTTTCTACATCAATCGCAGCCAGGGCAAGTGCGACATCGTCTGTCCTCGCGACATCGACTTTGCCCAGCACCAGCCAAGGCTTGAGAAGATCATCACCGAGCAACTGAGAGTACAGGCCAAGGTGATACTCTACAATCGGGTCCTCGAACTTGCCCGATTGCACGGCTTCCAGGTGTCAGGCATCAAGATACAGTCATCGCGCACCCGCTGGGGATCATGCTCCGGGCGCAACTCCATCAACCTCTCGCTCTACCTCATGACCCTCCCCGGTCGTCTCATCGACTACGTCATCCTCCACGAACTCTGCCACACCGTGCATCACGACCATTCCGCACAGTTCTGGCACCTCATGGATCAGGTCACCGAAGGGCATGCCCAAGCGCTGGATCGCGAGATGAATCAATACAAGACCGAAGTCTGATAATCTCTCTCCCCTCTCCCCTTAAACTCTTCACTCTTCACTCTTCACTCTTCACTCTCCACTCTCCACTCTTCACTCTTCACTAAAAACATATGTTCACCCCCCACGAATGTGAAATGATGCAAGCCCGTATGAAGGGCACAATGATAGAAGCGCTTGGCATACGATTCTTGCCGAGCGATGATGATGTAGCAATGGCCGAGATGCCCATCTGCGATGCTACGCGCCAGTATTTCGGCATCCTTCATGGCGGAGCGTCGCTCACGCTTGCCGAGACCGTGGCAGGAGCCGGATCGCTCCATTGCATAGGCTTCGACGAGCGCTATGCCGTGTGTGGCACCGAAGTGTCAGGCAGCCATGTAGCCATGTCGGCTTTGCAGGGCAAAGTCATAGGCCGCGCCCATCCGGTCCACATCGGCAAGGGAACCCATGTGTGGAACGTAGAGATCGTTGGTGAGGACGGAACCGTCATCTCCATCGAGCGAGTCACTAACCGTATCATTGAAAAGCGAGGCTGATGTTCTGTCCTGATCGCTACACGTCGTATGCACTCTATCGCCTGCCCTTTGCCGACGAGGTATGTGCCATAGGCAGCTTCTCCGATGCAGGGGCTGCCCTGACCGATCGTGCCTTCATCATGCTGCCATTCGACGAGTCGTCCCATGCGCGCATAGTCATCACTCCCGACGAGGAGTTTACCCTTCGCTACGACGACATCGCAAGTGCCGATGCCCCATCATCGCTCACCCTCAGCACCGATCGTTCAGGCTACGATCGCGCCTTCTCCGCCTTCCATGAGGCGGTGCAGTCGCGCTTCCCCAAGCTCGTGCTCTCCCGCAGCGTGCAGGGTAGCTACGCGGGCCATCCCCTTCAGGCCTTCGTCCGTGCTTGCATCACCTATCCGCGCACCATGGTCTACCTCGCCTACACTCCATCCATAGGCTACTGGATAGGCTCCACGCCCGAGATACTGCTCTCAGGCAGCAAGACCCACTATCGCACCGTGGCACTTGCAGGCACCATGACCAGCGAAGGCGAATGGTCGCAGAAGAACCGCCGCGAACAGGCCATCGTGGCCGACTACGTGCGCAGCGTCATCACCCCCCTCTCGTCCGTGGTCGAGGAGGAGGGACCATTCACATCCCATGCAGGCCACCTGCTCCACCTCAAGACCGAGTTTCACTTCACCCCTCGCCGCGATGTGCCCATCACCGAGTTCATACGTCGCTTGCAGCCCACACCAGCCGTGTGCGGACTGCCTAAGGACGAGGCGCAGCGCTTCATCCTTGCCCACGAGGGCTACGATCGCCAGTACTATTCGGGCGTGGTGGGCATGTACGATCCTCATGGTGATACCAATCTGTATGTCAATCTTCGCTGTGCCAGCATCCTTGATGGCAAAGCTACAATATACGTAGGTGGAGGCATACTGCCCGAATCCACCCTTGAATCAGAATATCAGGAAACCGAATCAAAAATGCAAACCATATGTTCTGTTCTAAGACCAACACCCTCCAACTGACTTCCCTCATCCTCCGTGCCGGCATCACGCATGTTGTCGTGTCGCCAGGCAGCCGCAACGCCCCCCTTGTGCATAACTTCCGTGAGGCAGGAATGCAGCTCTATGAGATTACCGACGAACGCAGCGCCGCCTTCTTTGCTCTTGGACTTATGGAGAGCAATGGAGGCCATCCCGTGGCAGTATGCGTCACCAGCGGCTCGGCTGTGCTCAATGTGGCTCCGGCAGTCAGCGAGGCATACTATCGCTCGTTGCCTCTGCTTGTCATCACAGCCGATCGCCCTCAGCGATGGATAGGCCAGATGGATGGTCAGACCATGAACCAGGACAACGCATTTGCCAACTATATACGTAAGTCAGTTACCCTGCCTGAGCCAGATGCCTATTCCGACTCAGCAACTACTCGTGATAGTGGGATGACATTAAGAGATGAAGAACGATGGCATTGCAACCGCCTTATCAACGAGGCACTTATAGCCCTCCGACAATACGGCGGCCCCGTACATATCAATGTGCCAATCACCGAACCGATGTTCGACTTCTCTGTGCCTCAGTTGCCTGATGAGCGACTGATAAGCTATGCTTCACCTCTCACATCACCAGCATCATTCGCGCTTGATGCATCGATGTGTGATGTCTGGAGACAATCATCCAGCCGCATGCTCATCGTTGGTCAGATGCTTCCTGAGCAAGCCACAGCCCTTACTGTACCACTTGTTCGCTTGGCTATGTCGGGAATCACCATACTTGCAGAGCCACTATCCAACTTGCATCTCATCCCCGAACTCCATGACTACGTAGTCACCGATTTCGACCAGCTGATCACAGCATCGGCATCACCCGAACTCCTCATCACCTTTGGTGGACACATAGTCTCAAAGCGCCTCAAGCAGTATCTGCGTCAGCACCAGCCACTCAACCATTGGCACATCTCACCGATTGGTGAAGTTGCTGATCTGTATATGAATATGACGAGCTTGTTGCATGCTACTCCACAAAGTGTCCTCTCAGCCCTGATGCTTGAAATGGAGGATACCTCAACCTCCGTTCCAACCTCTCCACTACCTATAGTAGAAGCCTATGCAGAGGCTCCCTACCATCTCGATGCCATCCTGTCATCCCTTCCTATGGGATATAATATCCATGTTGCCAACAGCTCCATGGTGCGCCATCTGCAGCAGGCTATGATTCACCATCAGCTCACGTACAATCCGGTATTCTGCAATCGTGGCATCAATGGCATCGAAGGCTCATCGTCCACAGCCGTAGGCTACTGGGCAGGCAGCGGCGAACCGACGCTCCTCCTCACTGGCGACCTCTCGTTCTTCTACGACCAGAATGCCCTTTGGAACAACTTCGTCAAGTCGCCTCAGTCGCCCCTGCGCATCGTCATCATCAACAACGGACGGGGCGACATCTTCTCTCATGTGCCGGGACTCAGCGCCTCGCCCCATCTCGATCGCTACATCGCTGCAGCCCACACCACCAGCGCTGAGGGCGCGGCAGCAGCATGCGGTGCCGACTATGCTCGCGTCAGCACCCCATCCCAGTTGGCATCCATCCTTCCAGGATTCTTCGATATGAATCCATCGGTTCGTATACTTGAAATATTTGTAGGTTATAGGTTATAGGTTAAAGGTTAAAGGTTATAGGTTAAAGGGAAAAATATGATTTACCATGGATAAGAAAGAATTGCGTCGCCTCATCCGCTCGCTCAAGCAGCAGCACAGCCCATCCGAGCTTCATGCCATGTCGTGCGCCCTCTGCGAGCGAGTCGTATCCACTCCTCAGTGGCGGTCGGCAACTACCATACTGCTCTACCATGCCCTGCCCGACGAGGTCGATACCACCCCATTGCTCGAGGCAGCGCTCAGCGCAGGCAAGCAGGTGTTGCTGCCCGTGGTCGTAGATGCCGAACACATGGTGCTGCGTGTCTATTCGGGAGCAGGATTCATGTCAGTCGGCTCGTTTGGCATACTCGAACCCACAGGTCCCGACTTCCCATCCGAAGCTTATCCATCCATCCAGCTTGCCATCGTACCGGGCATGTCGTTCGACGACTCCTGCCATCGCCTGGGCCGGGGCAAAGGCTACTACGACCGCCTTCTGCCACAGTTGCCTGAAGCCTATCTCATCGGCATCTGTTTCCCTTTCCAGCATCAGCCATCCATCCCATCGCTCAGTCACGACATTGTGATGCATCAGGTCATCTATTAGGTATGGGTGTGTAGAATAATCTTACTGTCTAATACTATCCTTTTGGAAAAATCGTCTAAAGTCTGCATTTCGTCTTGGTGGATAATTCTATTAGTCTTACCTTTGCAGCCGAAAATCAGAAATGCAGACGACAATGGACATTCAGTATCACAACCAGTGGAGCGACAGCCTCCAGCGCAACATCGAGTACAAGACCTACGGCACTCAGGGTAGGGGTGTATTAGTATTTCCTTCGCAGGATCAACGATTCTATGAATGGGAGGACAACGGCATGATCGATGTGCTTGCGCCAATGATTGAGGCAGGCCGCATCCACCTCATCTGTTGCGACAGCATCGATGCTGAGACATGGAGCAACGGCGTGAATGGTGCTGAGAGCGTGTCCGACTATGAGAAGAGCCGCTATCAGGAACGCATCGACCTGCATGAGCGTTGGTTCAACTACATTATCGACGAACTGATACCTGAGGTAAACCAGGGCGAGCAGCTCATCGTTACAGGCTGCTCAATGGGCGGCTACCATGCAGCTAACGTCTTCTTCCGTCGTCCCGACCTCTTTTGCACCTTGTTGTCGCTGAGCGGACTATTTCATGCCAGCTACTTCTTCCCAGCCTACGACAACGACCTCATCTACCGCAACTCACCACTCGACTATCTGCGTGGTATCTCCGATCCAAGTCTGTTACTCGACTCCCTGCGCCGCAAGCAGATCATCTGTTGTGTAGGTCAGGGAGCATACGAGGAGATCACATCCGAGTCCAATCGCCAGCTCCAGCGCATCCTCACCGATGCCAGCGTTGATGCATGGTTCGACTATTGGGGCGCCGATGTCAACCACGACTTCGTGTGGTGGCGTCGTCAGGCATCCTACTTCTTCGATAAGATACTCAATGGCGGCATAGCTATTGCGGCGTAGTAAAAGGTAAAAGTTAAGAGTTAAAAGTTAAAAAGTAAAAGTCAAAAGGTAAAATAACGTAATCGTATGAACTTCATATTTATCTCCCCACACTTTCCCCACACCTACTGGCAGTTTTGCAACCGCCTGAAGCAGAACGGCGTGGTGGTGCTTGGCATCGCCGATGCGCCCTACGACTCGCTCGCTCCGCATCTGAAGGAGTCGCTGACCGAATACTATAAGGTCGACAACCTCGAGGACTACGATGAGGTGCATCGTGCAGTAGCCTATTTCACATTCAAGTATGGTCGCATCGACTGGATTGAGTCCAACAACGAGTACTGGCTCGAGCAGGATGCACGCCTGCGTACCGACTACAATGTCAAGTCAGGCATCCACGACGATGGCATCGATGTCATTAAGCAGAAGGCAGAGATGAAGCGCATCTACCAGCAGGCAGGCATCCCTACCGCCCGGCAGATAAGTGCAGAGCGTGGCGCCTTCAATGTCATCGATTTTGCCAGGACGGTGGGCTATCCAGTCATAGCCAAACCAAATGTAGGAGTAGGGGCAGGCGGCACCCACAAGCTCACGGACGATGATAGCGTGCTCCAGTTCTTCTCGCTTGTAGGCAAAGCCTCGGCCGACTATGTGGTGGAGGAATTTGTCACGGGCGACATCTGCTCGTACGATGCCATCATCGACTCACACTCCCAGCCTCTGTTCGAGGCTATGACCGTATGGCCTCCATCCATCATGGACATAGTCAACAAAGGGCTCGACCTCTCCTACTACGTGCCGCCTACGTTGCCCGAGTCGCTTCGCACCCTTGGTCGCAACACCGTGGAAGCCTTCGGAGTGAAGAGCCGCTTTGTTCACCTTGAGTTCTTCCGCCTCGACACCGATCGTGCCGGACTGGGCCGTAAGGGCGACTTCGTAGCCCTTGAGGTCAACATGCGCCCGGCAGGCGGCTACACCCCCGACATGATCAACTACGCCTACAGCACCGATGTCTATCGCATCTGGGCCGACATGGTTGCTTACGACAAGTCGCAGCTCGCATCCGCTCAGCATCACGATAGCGGCAACGCCCTTTCCGTCCCTTGGAAGCAATCCTACTACTGTGCCTTTGCTTCCCGTCGCGACAGCCATACCTACCTGCATACCGACGATGAGGTGCGCAGCCGCTATGCCGACCGTCTGGTGATGTGCGAACGTATGCCCGACATCCTTTCAGGCGCTATGGGCAACCAGATGTTCACCGTCCGTCTTCGTACATTTGATGAAGTAACCGAATTTGTAGACTTCGTTCATAGGCAGGCATAATGGTAGTTTCGGTCGAAGAGACAGGCTCGACCCGATAATCGCCCCACACTCTCCCTTGATACGTTGTAAGACTTTGCAGCGTTTCAGGGGAGAGCTGTTTTTTCTCACCCACAGTACGAGGCTTGAACTACATCGCGCGGTGCAGAATAATATTTTGGCAGATTCTTAGTAATCCTCATTTCTGCAGAATAATTTCCCGAATACTTAGAGGTGCTGTACGGTTCTAATATAATATATATAAATTTGCAGAAAAATATTATTCTGCAATGAAACAACAGACATTAGCCATACATACTGCACCTGAACGAATAGATCCTCACGGAGCCCTTTCGATGCCAGTCTACCACTCAGCTGCTTTCGAATTCGATTCGGCAGCCGACATGGAAGGTGCGTTTACAGGTCGCTTGCATAAGGCAAGCTATTCAAGGGTTGTCAACCCTACGGTAGCCTATCTGGAGGATAAGGTGACATCGCTCACGGGCGCTACGGCAACTTATGCCTTCAATTCGGGAATGGCTGCCATACACAATGCACTTGTCACATTTGCCGAAAGCGGGAAAAACATCGTGACATCGAAGCATCTCTTTGGTAACACCTTCTCGCTTATAGGCGGAACGCTTCGCCGTTTTGGTGTCAAGGCAAAGTTCATCGACCTTACTGACATCAGCAAGGTCCGAGAGGCGGTGGATGCCGATACCTGCTGCATCTATGCGGAGATCATCACTAATCCGCAGATGGAGGTGGCTGATTTTCGTGCTTTGGCCGACATCGCTCACCAGCACAACATCCCGCTTATAGCCGACACCACCATCATACCATTCACCCGGTTCAGCGCCAAGGATTTAGGCATTGATATCGAGGTGGTGAGCAGTACGAAGTACATAAGCGGAGGAGCCACATCGCTCGGTGGCTTGATGATCAACTATGGGCGCTTCGATTTCGTAGACAAGCGTGTTCGCATGGAATTGCTTTACAATCTCGGTGCCATCATGACGCCTCACGCTGCCTACATGCAGACGCTGGGCTTGGAGACCCTTGAGGCTCGCTACGCTATGCAATCGGCCAATGCACTTGCCATAGCAAAGGCGTTGAGAGAGGTGGAGGGCATAGAAAGTGTGAACTACGTCGGGCTTGAGGACAATCCTTACTATGAGTTGTCACGAAGTCAGTTTGGCGATACTGCAGGAGCGATGTTGACCTTCGATCTCCCTACGCGAGAGGATTGCTGGAAGCTGATCGACAACGTGAAACTGATACGCAGGGCTACCAACCTCTTTGACAATCGTACCCTCATCATCCATCCAGCTTCCACCATATTCGGCAATTTCCCTGCCTCCGTACGCCGCTCTATGCAGGTGAATGATACTACCATCCGACTGAGCGTAGGACTGGAACACCCAGAAGATATTATTAACGACATAAAACAAGCAATACAATGAAGATAACAGTAAACGAAGAACAGCAGGAGGTTCACGAGGGCATCAGCATCAGCGAACTGATTAAGGAAAACAACGTAGCTCAGCCTGAGATGGTCTCGGTGCAGCTGAACGAGGAGTTTTTGGACCGCGACGATTTCGCCGCTACTATCCTGAAGGAGGGTGACGTGGTCGATTTCCTATATTTCATGGGAGGAGGAATGAGATAACTTTTAACTTATAACTTATACTTATGTACGATTTTACAGAAGAAGAACTGAACCGCTATAGTCGTCACATACTGTTGCAGGATGTGGGAGTAGAAGGTCAGGAAAAGATACGACAGGGCAAGGTCCTCGTTATCGGAGCCGGCGGACTGGGTGCACCAGTTGCCATGTATCTTGCTGCCGCAGGCGTGGGTACGATAGGCATTGTGGATGGTGATGTGGTGGATCTGAGCAACCTACAACGACAGATTATCCATACCACTCCCGATGTGGGAAAGGCAAAGGTTATCTCGGCAAAGGAGACGATAGAAGCCATCAACCCAAACGTAAAGGTGAATGCCATACAGGAGTTTCTCTGGGCCGACAACATTCGTGACATCATACGCGACTATGACTTTATCATCGATGGAACGGACAACTTCCCAGTCAAGTTCCTGATCAACGATGCGTGTGTGATGGAGGGCAAGCCATTCAGCCATGGAGGCATACTGCGTTTCGAGGGACAGACATTCACCCACCTTCCAGGCACAGCGTGCTATCGATGCATGTTCAATGCTCCGCCTCCTGCAGGTGCTGTTCCTACGTGCTCGCAGGCTGGAGTGCTTGGTGCCATAGCTGGCATGCTGGGCACGATACAGGCAGCCGAAGCCTTGAAGTACCTGACTGGTGTGGGCGAACTGCTTACGAACAAGCTCCTTACGTTCAACGCTAAGACGATGGACTTCCGCAAGATCAACGTAAGGAAGACTGCAAAATGTCCGTTGTGTGGTGAGCATCCTACCGTTACGGAACTGATCGATTACGAGCAGGCTGCATGCGATTTGAAAAACCATTAGTAAATGCAATTATTTATTAAATGCAATTATGGAAAAAAAGAAACTCTCATTGATTGCCTTTTCGGGCGACTACGACAAACTTACAGCCGTATTCACACTTGCCACAGGTGCGGCAGCCGTGGGCTATGAGGTCAACATATTCTTCACCTTCTGGGGATTGGATGCCATCAAGCAGAAGCGTGGCAGGGCATTCATCGGTTCCAACTGGCTCACCAAGCTCTTCGGTTTCATGATGGGTGGACTGAGCGTCACTCCCAACAGCCGTTTCAACTTCCTCGGCATAGGTCCAAAGATATTCCGTTACCTCATGAGGAAGAACAATGTGGCAACACTCGAGGAACTCGTTGAGGCAGCCGGAGCCCTTGGCGTGAACATGTATGCTTGCGAGATGGCGATGCATGTACTCGGCATCAAGAAGTCGGACTTCATCCACGAGGTACAGGATGTGCTCGGAGTCGCAACCTTCCTGAACATCTCCGAGGGTGGACAGACATTGTTTATTTAGACGCCTCTCGACTAAACGACTAAACGATTAAAAAAATGACACATACATTAGATATTACCAAAGAGCATTGCCCAATGACTTTCGTGAAGACAAAGTTGAAGTTGGCGCAGATAGCCGAGGGCGACATCCTGGAGGTGTTGCTTGCTGAAGGCGAACCGTTGGAGAACGTACCTCGTTCGGCAACCGAGCAGGGATTCAACGTGTTGAGTATAGAACATGTGGAAGGTACAACCCACAAGGTAACAATACAAAAGTAACGATACGCTTCGCTACGATAACAGAAGAGAACAATGACCATAACGATAACTCGAGATGCCTATAATTCCATCCTTGCACAGGCCCGACAGGATGCTCCGGTGGAGTCGTGCGGCTACCTGCTGGGAACGGACAAGGAGAATGCCACGGAGAACTATGCGATGACCAACATCGACCACTCGGAGGAGCACTTCTCGCTCGACCCCAAGGAGCAGTTCGCCGCCATCAAATATGCCAGGCAGAATGGCCTGAAGGTGGTTGGCAACTGGCATAGCCATCCAGCATCGCCCTCACGTCCTTCGCAGGAGGACATCCGACTGGCTTACGATCCCTCCATCCTCTATTTCATCCTCTCGCTTGCGGCAGAGGAACCCGTCCTGAATGCCTTCCGCATCCAGCAGGGCGAAGTGGAGAAATTTCCTGTAATCATCATAAAATAAACGACTAAACGATTAAAAATAGAATATCAATGTCAGACAACAACATCCAGCGCAGTATTACTACTGCCACAGCTCGCAAACTTGCGAATACTACCAAGACTGCACCGCAGATGGGCAGCATCACCCCTCGTCTTCTTCTCAAGCTCCTTCCTTGGACACAGGTGGAGAGCGGCACCTACCGTGTGAACCGCACAAAGGTCGAACTCAAGAAGGCAGAACGCATAGAGATACAGTACATCAACGGCCAGCCTACCTTCACTACGAAGAATCTGCGCCAGATACCTCTGTTCCAGAAGCTTGACAACAAGATTGTTGCCGACCTCGCATCCAGCTTCGTAGCCTACGAGCGCAAGCGCGGCGAACTGCTGGTGGAGCAGGGCAAGGACAAGCAGCGCTTCTTCATCGTAGCATCCGGACAGGCTGAGGTGGTAAGCACAGGCGACCACGATGAGGAACTCTCCATCGCCCTCCTTGGTAGTGGCGAATACTTCGGCGAGACAGACCTCCTCTCGGCAGCCGACAGTACAGTCAGCGTACGTGCCGTAACCGACGCCGTGTTCCTTGCGTTGGAGACCCCAGTCCTGGCTTCACTCTTGCAGCAGAATCCAGACTTCCAGGAGCAGTTTGACAATGCAGTAAGTGAGTCGCTCCGCCTCAAGGCTACGGTCAACGAGCATGGCGAGAAGCACATCGACCTGGTGAGCGGACACAATGAGGATAATGTCATCCCTGAAACCTACATCGACTACGAGGAGGAGCCGACGGAGTACAGTCTCAACACCCTTCAGACTGTGGTACGCGTACACACTCGTGTCAGCGACCTCTACAACGCACCGTTCAATCAGCTTGAGCAGCAGTTGCGCCTCTCCATCGAGAGCATAAAGGAACGACAGGAGTGGGAACTCATCAACAATGCCAAGTTCGGATTGCTTGCACAGGCAGCTCCGGGCTACAAGATCAGCACTCGTGCTGGTGTGCCAACACCTGATGATCTCGACGAACTCATCTCGCTCGTATGGAAGCAGCCAGCCTTCTTCATTGCCCATCCTCGTGCCATTGCAGCCTTCGAGCGTGAGTGTACTTGGCGCGGTGTGCCACCGGTAGCCATCGACCTCTTTGGCACCAAGGTCATCACATGGCGCGGTGTGCCAATCATCCCTTCCGACAAGGTGGAGATAAAAGGCAAGTACCTTACCAACCGCGGCACAGGAACGACCGAGATCATCCTCGTCCGTACAGGCGAGAAGGAGCAGGGAGTCATTGGTCTGCATCAGGCTGGCATCCCAGGCGAGATAGCCCCAAGCCTCTCTGCACGCCTCATGGGACTCGACCAGTATGGCGTAGCAAGCTACCTGCTCACAAAGTACTTCTCGCTTGCGTCCCTCACCGACGATGCCATCGCTGTGCTCGAGAATGTTGAGGTGGGTCATTATCACAACTACGATAAATAAGACTTAATCTCTAAAATACGATTAAACGATTAACCGTCTAATCGATTAAAAAAGACAACCATAATGATTCTTAACGAACTAGATAACTTTCAGCCTTCCATCCCATCGCAGACGCGCTATGGCAGCATGCCGTCGGGACTTACGCTTCCCGATAGCGATCAATGCCTGTTTCGCGGAGTGATAGAGAAGTACTTCTCGGAGGATATCGTCCGCCCGGGTTCTTCTCCCCTCGGAGATACAGGAGGAGTGGTCGACGAGCCGCTGAACATAGCCAGTCTGGCTCCATCAGCCTCATCCCCTTTCGGGGGCGTGAGAGGAGCATCCGACGATGGCCAGTACACCTTCCCGCAGGATGGCGCATGGGGCGGATCGGCATTCGGCATCGATATTCCTGAGCGCGAACTGGTGAAGGACGTTCACTACGAGGAGGTTGACACCATCAATAGCCAGGAGGTGCGCCAGCAGTTCCCTGTGCTACAGCAGAAGGTGAACGGCCACGATCTCATCTGGATGGACAATGGAGCCACCACGCAGAAGCCGCTGCGCGTCATCGATGGCCTGTCGCACTTCTACAAGCACGACTACTCCAACATACACCGTGGAGCCCACACTCTTGCCGCACGAAGCACCGACCAGTACGAGGGAGCACGCGAGAAGGTGGCACGCTTCATCAACGCCCCAGCCAAGGAGAACATCCTCTTTGTGCGAGGCACCACCGAGGGCATCAACCTCATTGCGCAGACCTTCGGACGCAAATTCCTTGAGCCTGGCGACAACGTCATCGTGTCCACACTCGACCACCATGCCAACATCGTGCCTTGGCAGCAGATATGCAAGGAGCGTGGAGCAGAGCTGCGAGCCATCCCATGCGACAAGAATGGCGACCTCATACTCTCCGAACTCGAGCGCCTCATCACCCCACGCACCAAGTTTGTCAGCGTGGGCCATGTCAACAATACCTTCGGCACCATCAACGACGTGCAGTCCATCATCCGCGCAGCCCACAGCCATGGCATACCAGTACTTCTGGACGGAGCCCAGAGCGTGGCTCATACGCGCATCGACGTTCAGCGACTCGACTGCGACTTCTTCGTATTCTCCGGACACAAGATCTACGGCCCATCCGGCATCGGTGCCGTGTATGGCAAGCAGGAGTGGCTTGAGCAGCTACCACCATGGCAGGGTGGTGGCAACATGATCAAGGACGTGACCATCGAACACACCGAGTTCAACGCCCCTCCTATGCGTTTTGAGGCAGGCACACCCAACATAGCCGATGCCATAGGACTTGGCTATGCCCTCGACTTCGTGAGCAGCATAGGCATAGAGCGCATAGAGGCGCATGAGCACGACCTTACCGAGTATGCACGCCAACAGATAGGACGCATACCAGGCATCACTATCATCGGCAATCCGAAGCATCGCGTAAGCGTCATCTCGCTCGACATACCTGGCATTCCAGCTCCGGAGGTCGGCTCTATGCTCGACAAGGAAGGCATCGCTGTGCGAGCAGGCCATCATTGTGCTCAGCCAGCCCTGCGCTCGTTGGGCTACGAGATGTCGGTGCGCCCTACCTTCGCCGTCTACAATACCCGTGAAGAGGTCGACCGTCTGGTCATCGCCCTTCAGAAGATAGTATCAGCCCACGTAAGCGCATAGCGCACTCTACATGCGGGCGAATGCATACGATACTGGGATAAGTCTCTTTTGCAGAGTATTTTTCTGCAGAAGAGACGCTTTCTCTTTCGGGCGCAGAATAATTTCCCGAATTTACCTCCCGACGCACAATATATTCCGATTAAAATAGTATATTTGCAGAAACATTTGCTGTAGAAATGATTGATTACACCGACATCCGCCTTCTGAAAGAACTTCAGAAGAACGCAAAACTCACGACAAAGGAACTTGGCGATCGCATCAACCTGAGTTCATCTCCAACCTTCGAGCGTCAGAAACGACTGGAGCGCGAAGGCTACATCACCAACTATGTGGCAAAGGTTGACCATCGCAAACTGGGCAACAACCTCATTGTCTTTTGCAACATCCGCTTGAAGCAGCACAGCAAAAAGCTGGGCGAGGAGTTTGTTGCCGAGATGAAGAAGATCAGCGAAGTGACAGAATGCTACAACACCTCCGGAGGCTTTGACTACCTGATCAAAATCTATCTGAGGGACATGGAGCACTATCACGACTTTGTGTACAACACCCTTGGTGTCATCGATTGCATAGGCAGTCTCCACAGCGTCTTTGTCATCGCAGAGGAAAAAGCCAACTCTGGCATTCCTGTTGCCCTTGAGGTATAATGGCGATAACTCCTTGCAAGGATTCGCCTCACTCCTTGCAATGGTTTGCGTCACTCCTTGCAATGTTTCGACCGAATCCTTGCAAGGAGTTTTGTGTAGTGGAGTCTACTATTTTCAGGACGAAGGAACTCAGTGTTTTTTTTTAGTGGTTTTCATGACCAAAAATGCACTGAGGTTTATCCTCATTTTCAAGCAGTTATAAAATTTAGGTGGTTTTTTAGTGGTTTTATATTTAAAAACCCTTCCACATACGCGTGTGAAGAAAGTTTTAAAAGAAAAAGTAGGTTTTTACCACAGAATATTTCTAAGTTGTTATAAATAAGTTTTTTAGTTGGTGCCTTTTACATTCAGTAAGCCACTAAAGAAAGCCACTGAATAAGCTATCGAGGAAAATAATGTACATTTCGGGAGGAAAACAGTTCAAACAAGCTTGTTGAATGTTTCTTGATAACTTTTCGCTTATTTGCTTTGTGGTTTGGAAAAAGAGGTGTATCTTTGCAACAAATTAATGAAAACCAATGGTAGACGATTTTGATATAAGAGAAGAACAGAGGCAGCATGGGGATAAGGACTTTGAAAATGCCTTGCGCCCGTTGCGCTTTGAGGACTTCAGCGGACAGGCTAAGGTGGTGGAAAACCTGCGCATATTCGTTGAGGCGGCTAAGTACCGTGGCGAACCGCTCGACCACACGCTGCTGCACGGCCCTCCGGGACTGGGTAAGACTACGCTGAGCAATATCATAGCCAATGAGCTTGGGGTGGGATTCAAGGTGACCAGCGGACCTGTGCTCGACAAGCCGGGCGACCTGGCTGGAATACTGACCAGCCTGGAGGAGAACGATGTGCTGTTTATCGATGAGATTCACCGCCTGTCGCCTGTGGTGGAGGAGTACCTGTACTCTGCCATGGAGGACTATCGCATTGATATCATGATCGATAAGGGTCCTTCGGCTCGCAGCATTCAGATTGACCTCAGTCCGTTCACCCTGGTTGGTGCCACCACTCGCAGCGGTCTGCTTACGGCTCCTCTGCGTGCCCGATTCGGCATCAATCTGCACCTCGAGTACTACGATACGGAGACGCTGACCAAGATCATCCTCCGCTCTGCCCATCTGCTGGGCGTGCCTTGCGACTTCGATGCTGCTGGCGAGATAGCCAGCCGCAGCCGTGGCACTCCTCGTATAGCCAATGCGTTGCTGCGCCGTGTGCGCGACTTTGCTCAGGTGAGGGGCAACGGTACCATCAATCTCGCCATAGCACATGTGGCTCTCGAGGCTCTGAACATTGATAAGTTCGGACTGGATGAGATCGACAACAAGCTGCTGCTCACCATCATCGACAAGTTCAAGGGCGGACCTGTGGGCATAGGTACCATCGCTACTGCCATTGGCGAGGATGCTGGTACGGTGGAGGAGGTGTACGAACCGTTCCTGATCAAGGAGGGATTCATAAAGCGTACGCCTCGTGGACGTGAGGTTACAGAGTTGGCTTACAAGCATTTGGGACGCAGTCCGTGGGTGAATCCGAAGGACAGCAGCGGCATGAAGAGCTTGTTTGATTTATAAACAGTACAAAAATATGAAACGATCGATTATTTCCTTTATTTTATGCGTATGTGTGTGCGCGCTTCACGCACAAAAGGTGAGCATCCTGGGCGACTCGTACTCTACCTACGGCGGCTATGTGACTCCCGACTGGAACTTTGCATGGTACAACGGTGCCGATGGAGGCGACAAGGCTGGCAAGAACGACGTGAAGAGCGTGGACCAGACCTGGTGGCAGCTCATCATCAAGGAGATGGGCTACACGCTGGAGAAGAACAACTCGTTCTCGGGATCGACCGTGTGCTACACCGGATATGGCAAGAACGACTATAGCGACCGAGCTTTCATAACCCGTATGTGCAACCTTGGCAATCCAGACATCATCTTCGTGTTTGGCGGTACCAACGATGCCTGGGCGAAGTCGCCTGTAGGCAACTACCAGCACGAGGGATGGCTGCGCAAGGACCTCTACAGTTTCCGTCCTGCCTTCTGCTACATGATAGCGTACCTGAAGCGCAACTACCCTGATGCACGCATCATCAACATCTGCAATTCGGAGCTTTCGGACGAGGTTACGGAGACCGAGGAGGTGGTGTGCCGATACTATGGCGTGACCAATGTGCAGCTCCGTGATGTGGAAAAGCAATGGGGACATCCTTCCGTGGCAGGCATGAAGGCTATATGTGAGCAGGTAAAGGCTGCATTAGTAACAAAATAGTAGACAAAATAGTCTTTTTGGAGTAAAATGGTTAAGATTTCCACCTTATTATATAGGCGGAAATCTTTTTTTTTACTTACTTTGCACCCGAAATTTTGAAAAGTAGTATAGAATATGCAGAAGAATCTTGTAATTGTCGAGTCACCAGCCAAGGCTAAAACCCTTGAAAAGTTTCTCGGCAAAGACTATAAAGTGATGTCGAGCTACGGTCATATCCGTGACCTGAAGAAGAAGGAAATGAGCATCGACCTGGATCAGTTCACACCAGTGTACGAGATTCCAGATGACAAGGCCGACGTGGTGCGCAGCCTGAAGACGCTCGCGAAGCAGGCTGAGACCGTGTGGCTGGCATCCGATGAGGACCGCGAGGGAGAGGCCATCAGCTGGCACCTGAGCCAGGTGCTCGGACTCGATCCAAGTGCGGCAAAGCGTATCGTATTTCACGAAATCACAAAGAACGCAATACTTGAGGCCATAGAGCACCCACGCACCATCGATATGGGACTGGTGAACGCGCAGCAGGCACGAAGAGTGCTGGACCGCATCGTGGGCTTCAAGCTGTCGCCTGTGCTGTGGAAGAAGCTGAAGCCAAGCCTTTCGGCAGGACGTGTGCAGAGTGTGGCAGTACGCCTCATCGTGGAGCGTGAGAAGGAGATCGAGCAGTTCAAGAGCGAGAGCTCATTCCGCGTTACAGCCCTGTTTGCCATCGATGGACAGCAGATCAAGGCTTCGCTCGGCCACTCGTTCAAGACTGAGGCTGAGGCTCGTGCCTACCTTGAGAGCCTGAAGGGCAAGAACTTCACCATAGCCGACATAGAGAAGAAGCCGGTGAAGAAGACTCCTGCCCCTCCATTCACTACATCTACACTCCAGCAGGAGGCCGCGAGAAAGCTCGGATTCACCGTGTCGCAGACCATGATGGTGGCTCAGCACCTGTACGAGTCGGGATTCATCACATACATGCGTACCGACTCCGTCAACCTCTCATCGCTCTGTGTGGGCACTACCAAGGATGAGATCCTGAAGCTGCATGGTGAGAACTATTCGCGACCACGCCAGTACCACACAAGCTCGAAGGGAGCACAGGAGGCTCACGAGGCTATACGTCCTACCTACATCTCCAACCACGAGATAGAGGGCAACAACCAGGAGAAGCGCCTCTACGACCTCATCTGGAAGCGCACCGTGGCATGCCAGATGGCTGATGCCGAGGCCGAGAAGACAACGATCACCATTACGGCCGATGGCGACAGCACGCTAAGCTTCGTAGCTACGGGCGAGGTGATCACATTCGACGGTTTCCTCCGTGTGTACCGCGAGTCGTACGATGACGACAACGTGCAGGAGGAGAGCGACGACCTGCTCCCAGCAGTATCGGCAGGCAATGTGCTCCAGCTCGTGGATGCCACAGCTACGCAGCGCTTCACCGTACATCCGCTCCGCTACACCGAGGCTTCGCTCGTGAAGAAGATGGAGGAACTGGGCATCGGACGCCCATCAACCTATGCTCCTACCATCTCCACCATCCAGCAGCGCGAATACGTGGAGAGGGGCGACAAGAAGGGCGAGGAGGTGACCTATGCCGTACTGAAGCTCAAGGGCAACAGAATAACAACTACCGAGAAGTCGGAGGTGATAGGTCACGAGAAGGGCAAGCTTCTGCCTACTGACATCGGTACCGTAGTCAACGACTTCCTGATGAAATACTTCCCTTCGATCATCGACTACAACTTCACAGCCAAGGTGGAGAAGGAATTTGATGAGATAGCGGAGGGCAATGCTAACTGGCGCGACATGATGCAGTCGTTCTACGATGAGTTCTCGCCAATGATCGATCAGACCATGAGCGACCGCAGCGACCACAAGGTGGGCGAGCGTGTGCTCGGCAACGATCCGCAGAGCGGCAAGCCTGTGAGCGTGAAGATAGGCCGTTTCGGTCCGGTGGTGCAGATAGGTCTCGCTACCGATGAGGAGAAGCCACGCTTCGCCCAGCTGAAGAGGGAGCAGAGCATACAGACGCTGACCCTCGATGAGGCGCTCGAACTGTTCCGCCTGCCACGCGTGCTCGGCGAGTATGAAGGCGAGGACATGATAATAGGCACAGGCCGCTTCGGTCCTTACATCCAGCACGACGGCAAGTACGTGAGCATACCTAAGGGTGTGGATCCGCTGTCGCTTGAGATCGATGAGGCCATCAAGCTCATCAACGAGAAGCGCAAGGCTGAGCAGGCAAGCCACATCAAGACATTCGACGAGGATGCCAACCTCGAGGTGATGAACGGCCGCTTCGGCCCATACCTCAAGTGGAACGGCAGCAACTACAAGATACCTAAGTCGGTAAAGGAACCAGCGGAACTCACATACGAGCAATGCATGGACATCATCAACGGCCAGGGCGAATCGGCTCCGAAGAAGAGCTACAGAAGGACTAAGAAGGCATGAAACGCATATTCCTGATTGGCTACATGGGAGCCGGAAAGACTACCATAGGCAAGGCACTCGCACGCGAGATGGGAGTGGACTTCTACGACCTCGACTGGTACATAGAGGACCGATTCCACAAGAAGATACCCGACATCTTCGCAGAGCAGGGCGAGAGCGGATTCCGCGACATAGAGCGCAAGATGCTGCGCGAGGCGGGCGAGTTTGAGAATGTCATCATCTCGTGCGGCGGAGGCACTCCTTGCTTTTTCGACAACATGGACTACATGAACGCGCAGGGCGAGACCGTGTACCTCAACGCCCAGCCTCGAGTGCTCAAGGAGCACCTGCTGATGGGCAAGAGCCAGCGCCCACTCATACAGGGCAAGACATCGGAGGAGCTCGATGAGTACATAGTGGAGTCGCTCAAGGTCCGCGAGCCTTTCTATTCCAAGGCAAAACATATCATCAACATAGAAGTCATTCACACCAAGGAAGAGATCATGGGCTATGCGCACCAGATCATCGAACTGACAAAATAACGAAGACCTGAAAACATGAGAAAATGGCGTATAGAAGACTCTGAGGAGTTGTACAACATCAAGGGATGGGGTGTCAACTACTTTGGCATCAACGAGAAGGGCAATGTGTACGTGAGTCCGAAGAAGAACGGTACACGCATCGACCTCAAGGAGGTGGTCGACTTCCTCTCCACCCGTCATGTTGCAGCACCTATGCTGCTGCGATTCCCTGATATCCTGGACAACCGCATCGAGAAGACTGACGAATGCTTCCGCAAGGCAAAGAAGGAGTATTCGTACAATGCGGAGCACTTCATCATATACCCTATCAAGGTGAACCAGATGCGCCCGGTGGTTGAGGAGATCATCAGCCACGGCAAGCGCTACAACCTCGGTCTGGAGGCTGGTTCGAAGCCTGAGCTCCACGCTGTGCTTGCCACCAACATGGATAGCGACAGCCTCATAGTGTGCAACGGCCACAAGGACCAGAGCTTCATCGAGCTCGCCCTGCTGGCACAGAAGATGGGCAAGCGCGTATTTCTCGTAGTGGAGAAGATGCCTGAGCTGAAGATCATAGCCGACACGGCTGCAAAGCTCGGTGTACGTCCTAACCTTGGCATACGCATCAAGCTGGCAAGCAGCGGTGCGGGCAAGTGGCAGGAGAGTGGGGGCGACGCATCGAAGTTCGGACTGAACAGTTCGGAGCTGCTCCTGGCGCTCAACATGCTCGACGAGATGGGCATGCGCGACTGCCTGAAGCTGATACACTTCCACATAGGTAGCCAGATCACCAAGATACGACGCATCAGCACCGCCCTCAGAGAGGCTGCCCAGTTCTATGTGCAGCTGCACCAGATGGGATTCCCAATCGAGTTTGTGGACTGCGGTGGCGGACTCGGAGTCGACTATGATGGCACTCGCTCAAGCAACCGCGAGAGTTCGGTGAACTACAGCATTCAGGAGTATGTGAACGACTGCGTATGGACGCTCGTCGATGCAGCCAACCAGAATGGCATTCCACATCCAAACATCATAACAGAAGGCGGCCGATCGCTGGCTGCCCATCACTCCGTACTCATACTCGACGTGATGGAGAGCGTGTCGGCTCCACAGATGCCGGAGGACTTCATGCCTTCGAGCGAGGACCACAAGCTCGTACACGACCTCACCGAGATATGGGACAAGCTCTCTGCACGTTCGCTCCTTGAGGACTGGCACGATGCCGAGGATATACGCGAGGAGGCACTCGACCTGTTCCGACACGGCATCATCGACCTCAAGACCCGTGCACAGATAGAGTCGCTCTACTGGGCCATCAGCCACGAGGTGGCAGAACTGGCACACCACCAGAAGCATGTGCCTGACGAGCTTCGCAAGCTCGACAAGCAGATGTCGGACAAGTACTTCTGCAACTTCTCGCTCTTCCAGTCCATGCCCGACTCGTGGGGCATCGACCAGCTCTTCCCAATCATGCCAATATCACGCCTGAACGAAGAGCCTACACGAAGTGCGCAGCTGCAGGACATCACGTGCGACTCGGACGGTAAGATCACAGCCTATGTGAATGGAGGACAGCAGACCAGCTACCTGCCTCTCCACCCATTGAAGGTGGACGAGCACTACTATGTGGGTGTGTTCCTCGTAGGTGCCTACCAGGAGATTCTCGGCAATATGCACAACCTGTTCGGCGACACGAATGCCGTTCACATATCGGTCAATGATGAGGGCTACACCATCGATCAGGTGATAGACGGTGAGACTGTGGCCGATGTGCTCGAATACGTACAGTACGATCCGAAGAAGCTGGTACGCCGACTCGAGATATGGGTCAGCAAGGCTATCAAGGACGAGAAGATCACCGAGGCCGAAGGCAAGGAGTTCATCTCCAACTACCGAGCAGGCCTGTACGGATACACTTATCTTGAATAATACTTATGTCACTTGACGACTTCATATCGGATTGGCGCAATGCCAATCCGTTTTTACATGTACACACTTCGGGCTCGACTGGCAAGCCGAAGGACCTGCTTGTGGAGAAGAGCCGCATGGAGGCTTCTGCCCGTATGACGTGCCGCTTCCTGGGCCTTCACGAGGGCGACACGGCGCTCCTCTGCATGCCTCTGGACTACATAGCCGGCAAGATGATGGTGGTGCGTGCTCAGGTGCAAGGCTTGCGCCTCATAAGCGTGGAGCCATCGTCGACTCCACTCGATGGGGTCGATGAGCCGATAGACTTTGCTGCCATGGTGCCGATGCAGGTGGTGCGTTCGCTCGGCAACCCAAAGCTGAGACAGATACGCCATCTCATCATAGGAGGAGGAGCCATCGATGAGGGACTGGAGGCAGAGCTGCGTACATTTCCCAACCACGTGTGGAGTACGTACGGAATGACAGAAACCCTGTCGCACATAGCCCTGCGCCCTATCAACGGACCGGAGGCAACCCTCTGGTACACACCGATGGACGGCGTGAGCATCAGCCTGAATGCCGATGGATGCCTGGTGATCGATGCTCCGCAGGTGTGCAGCGAACGGCTCACCACTAACGACATAGCCGAGCTCAACCCTCAGGGGCAGTTCCGCATCGTGGGCCGAAGGGACAACACCATCAACACGGGCGGCATAAAGGTGCAGATAGAGGAGGTGGAGCGACTCATAGCCTCGCCACTCATCATGATAACCTCGGCACCCGACCCTGTGCTCGGGGAGACGGTGGTGACGCTGATGGACGAGAAGGCATCGGAAGCCGATGCTGAGCGCATCCATGAAGCCATAGCACGACTACCTAAGTATTGGCAGCCTCGCCGCACGATCAAGGTGGGTACTCTGCCCCTCACGGCAACGGGCAAACCCGACCGAGCTACAGCGAAAAAGATGGCGCAGTAGGCCTTTTTTATCATGAAATGATAGGGTAGGGGGAGATATTTGTACTTTCTTGCCTGTTTTTTTGAAGAAAATTTGTAAGTGTCGCATATTTTTTTGTATCTTTGCGCACTAAATGTTTGATACAACAACTTAATATTAACTTTAACTTTTTAATCTTTATGAAGAAATTTTACTCTCTCTTGGGAGTACTTGCCATGCTCGTTATGCCTGCATTCGCTCAGGAAGAGGATGTGACAAAGTACATCAAGAACCCAGGATTTGATGTGGATTTGACTTGGCAGAAGGATGGCTCTACAAAGGAGATCATCGACAAGTCAAAGAACTTCTCGGCACGTAGCCAGGGATGGCTTGCTGTGGATAGCACAGTATACGCATCAACCCTCACTACAGGCAACGGTAACTGGAAGCGTACAGACGTTGACCACTCATGGAACGGATTCGTAGGCCAGATTGAAGGATGGACAGTTGAGACTGGTTCGCCTTACTATCCTTACGGAACAACTGCTGCTGAGTGGGTGTACTTCGGTACAGTACCTTACGGACTCGATGCTCAGGCTGTGCCAATCGCTGACGATAACAACGGTTCGTTCCTCCTCGTTCCTGAAAAGCCAGAGTCAAACAACACAGACGAGAACCTTGGTGCTCTCTACCTCCGCTCAGGTTGGGGTGCAAGTGCTGCATACAAGCAGGAGGTTTCACTCCCTTGTGCCGTATACCGTCTGGAATACGACATCTACAACTACAACTACGAGAAGAGTATGGGCAACACTAAGGTAAAGAACCTCTGTAAGGTAATCTGTCGTAAGGACGTGTTTGAGGACTCACTCGGATTTGCTGCCAAGGACTGGACTAAGCACACTATCGAGTTTACTGCTACATCTGACTTCACTATCCAGTTCGGATTCCAGTCGGACGGTTCTTCCAACAACAACCCATTCCTCCTTATCGATAACATCCGACTCTACAAGATAGGTGAAGCTGACGAAGAGTCACTCCTCCAGTCAGATATCCTCGAGTACACAGAGCAGCTCCTTGCTATTGCAAACGACAGCCTTGCAGGCTTCGGCGGTCTCTGCGAGCAGATTCAGAACAAGGTGACAGACTTTGAGGATGAAGCTTACAGCGGCGACATCGAGGCTATGGAAAAGGCATCGAAGGAGGCTAAGGCATATATCGATACCGCTCTTGGATACATCGCTATTGCACAGCAGCTCAGCGACGCCATCGAAAGTGCTGCAGAACTCGTAGAGTCAAGCAACCCTTATCCAGGCATCGATGACCTCAATGCTGCATTGGAGAAGGCAATCAACACTATGGAGTCGGGCGATATCGACGCTGTAAAGGCTGAGATCGAGGCTCTCCAGTTGGCTGTCAACAAGTACTACATGAGCCAGCAGGCTACTCCTGACAATCCAGCAGACTTCTCATTCAACATCGATAACCCTACATTCGTAAGCCAGGGCAGCTGGTACATCGGACAGGGTGGTGGTGACCAGCGTCTCCACACAGGTCTTACTACAAACACAGGCGATGCTATGACAGCATGGAACGCTTGGCGTAACGACCTCAACGCAGCTGACCGCTACGTATCAATCAGCCAGGATCTCACTAACCTCCCTAACGGTGTATACACAGTAACTGCTGACATGTGTACTCAGGACGGTTGTATCACAGACCAGCACGTATTTGCTAAGGCTTCTACAGCTACAGCAGTATCGCCAGTCATGACTCTCACAGGTTGGGATCCATACGTATGGGAGACTCTTACTACTGCTCGCGTAATCGTAGTTGATGGCAAGCTCACTATCGGTGCTATCGGTCACGGTTCGGAAAGCACTCCAAACCTCAATGGTGGTACAGATACTGACAACCGCATGGGTTGGTTCTGCGTATCTAACTTCAAGCTCAACTACCTCGGCGAGGCTACTGCAGAAGAGTATGCTGCTGCTATCCAGGCACGCATCGATGAGGCTAAGGCTTACGGTGCAAGCATGCACTTCCCAGCTGATAAGGCTGCATTCCTCGAGGTTGCTAACGCTGCCAAGGGCATTGAGGACATCGACGCTCTCAACGCTGCAATGGAAATCGCTGAGGCTTCAGAGACTGAGTACAACGGTATCATCACTGGTACTTACGCTGGTCTCCAGGATTCAATCGCTAACTCTGCTAACTACACAGCAAATGCTAAGAAGGTTGCTCAGGTTCCAGTTAACTACATGGCTGCTTACCTCGCAAGCGCAGATGCTACTTACACAGAGGCTGCTCAGATCACTCCTATCCTCCGCTACTACCGCGACACTCTCATCCCAGCACTCATCAAGGCTGAGAACACTCAGATCTCGGACGCTACAGGTAAGTCTGCTCTCCAGGGCACTATCGATGCTGTAGTTGCTCAGCTCAACGTATACTACGACAATACTGAGGCTCTTGCTGAGTTCGTCAACCAGCTCAACTACGGTATCCAGATCGCTCAGCTCGCTGACATCGACTACAGCGCTGGCAAGGATGTGACTGCTTACGTTACCAACCCTAACATCGACAGCGAGGCTGGTTGGACATACAACCGCCCAGTAGGTGATAAGAACTCTACTACTTCACAGGGTGTGGATGGCAACACTTCTAACCGCTACCTCGACTGCTGGCAGCCAACTGCTGGTACTACACGCTATACAGCTTACCAGACTATCAACGTGCCAAACGGAAAGTATAAGGTATCGAACATCATGCGTGCTACAGGCGAGGGTGTTTACCTCTTCGCTTCTGACAAGGCTCCTGTAAAGGATGCTGAGGACAACCTCACTCTCGATCCTTCTGCTAAGAACGTACTCGCTGCTGCTAAGGCTTCGACTATTGCTCCTAAGTACATCTCAGGTGCAACTTCTGACTCAATCACAACCGACTTCTACGGTGAGATCTGGAAGGCTGCAGCTGACAAGATCATGGCTAAGTTCAACATCGCTTCTGCTACTGAGAGCGCTTCTATCTACGACCTCGTAGTTGAGGCTAACAACGGTGAGAGCACTTGTCCTGACGGTATTGATGCTGCTGACTGGGCTATCTTCTCTGCACGCGGCGGTATCGGTGCTGGTTGGTTCAATAACTCGCTCGAGATCGAGGTAACAGACCACGTACTCACTATCGGTATCACTTGTGACTCAGTATTCACATCTCCAGTCACTACTGCTGTTCCATTCACTGGTACTTGGTTCTCTGCTGATAACTTCGTCCTCACAATGGTCGCTCCTGGTACTAACACAGGCTGGAGCCCAGCTACTGGTGTTGAGGCTGTTGAGACTGAGGCTCAGCCATCGGCAGTATTCACACTCTCTGGTGCTCGCGTAAATGACCTCCAGAAGGGTATCAACATCATCAAGATGAGCAACGGTCAGGTTAAGAAGGTACTCGTAAAGTAATAATCTTTTCCGACTAAACGTTGGTCATAAAGACCAATTATACTATGAAGGCATCGGTTTTTCCGGTGCCTTCTTTGTTGTTTAAAGTAAAAGGTGTAACTTTGCAACGCAATTGATAAAACAACATAGTAAATGGCCTCTTTGAAATCATTAGCGAAGGACACAGCAATATACGGTCTTTCGTCCATAGTGGGCAGATTCCTCAACTATCTGCTCGTACCATTATACACACACTACATGCCTAAGGACTCGGGCGACTATGGTGTAAGCGTGAATATGTATGCCTACACGGCGTTGGCTCTTGTCATCCTCACCTTCGGCATGGAGACGACCCTGTTCCGCTTTGCCAACAAGGAGGACGAGAAGCCTGACACGGTGTTCTCGACTGCCTTTGCTACAGTCGCTACGCTGTGCGTGCTCTTCGCTGCTGGCATCTTCGGATTCATCACTCCTATATGCGACTCGCTCGGCTATTCCGACCATCATGAGTACGTGCTGATGATGGCTGCGGTAGTGGTGCTCGATGCGTTGCAGGCGTTGCCGTTCAGCTATCTCCGCTTCCAGAAGCGACCTATCAAGTTTGCATCGCTGAAGATGCTGTTCATCGTCTTCAACATCGCCCTGAATGTGTTGTACTTCATGATTCTGGGCAAGACTGAGGTGTTCTACGTGTTCTGCATCAATCTGTGGTGTACGGGCATCATCACCTTCTTCTTCATCCCCGACCTCTTTAGGATCAAGTGGCAGTTCGACCTTTCGCTACTCAAGCGAATGTTCAAGTACTCGTGGCCTATCCTTGTGCTTGGAGTGGCAGGCATCCTCAATCAGACTGCCGATAAGATCATCTTCCCTCTCGTATGCAGCGAAGCTGATGCAAAGGCGCAGCTCGGCGTGTATGGAGCATGCGTGAAGATTGCCATGATCATGGCTATGATCACACAGGCGTTCCGCTATGCCTACGAGCCAATCGTGTTTGCAAAGAATAAGGATAAGGACTCGAAGGAGTACTATGCCCTGGCGATGAAGTATTTCCTCATCTTCACCCTTCTCGCCTTCCTCGGCGTGATGGGTTACATGGATATCCTTCAGCGCATCATCGGTGCTGAGTATCGCGAAGGTCTCAAGTGTGTGCCTATCGTTATGGCTGCCGAGATCATGATGGGTGTGTACTTCAACCTCTCGTTCTGGTACAAGCTCATCGATAAGACCATCTGGGGCGCATGGTTCTCCCTTGCAGGATGCGCTGTGCTTGTGGCCATCAACGTCATCTTCATCCCTGAGTACGGCTACATGGCTTGTGCATGGGGCGGATTTGCAGGCTACGCTACGTCGATGGTGCTTAGCTACATAGTAGGACAAGTGAAGAATCCTATACCTTATGCTATGGGTAGCATCATGACCTATGTGCTCATTGCATCGCTCTTCTTCGCTATTATGAGCTATCTGCCTAGTTTCATCGATTCCCCAATCGCTCGAATGGGTATAAATACATTATTAATTATAGCCTTCTTGGCACATATTGTTTATCATGAAAAAATTCTTTCTTTCGTTCGTCGCCGCTAGCTGCATCTGTCTCAGTGCGCTTGCTGACGAGGGTATGTGGGTGATTGGTAACATCTCCCAGCGTACAGATTCCGTGCTTCGTTCACTTGGATTGGAGCTCACTCCGGAGGAGCTCTACAGTAGCGAGAAACCATCGCTCAACGATGCCATCATCCAGTTGGGTGGCTTCTGCTCCGGTTCCATCGTCTCTGATCAGGGTCTGCTCTTCACCAACCACCACTGTGGTTACGATGCCATCCAGACTCACTCGAGCGTGAAGCACGACTACCTCAAAAACGGATTCTTCGCAAAGACGCTCAAGGATGAGCTTCCTAATGAGGATCTCTATGTGCTTTTCCATATCAAGACCATCGATGTGACCGACCGCATTCTCAGTCATATGCCTAAGAATGCCGACGCTGCAACTGAGGTGCAATACCTCGACTCCGTCTCACGTTCTATTTGTGATATGGTAACTGTTGAGAAAGAGGGCATCTATGGCGAGATCAACTCGTTCTACAAGGGCTCTAAGTTCTTCCTCAGCGTCTACCAGCGCTACGATGACGTCCGCCTCGTTGCTGCTCCTCCTCAGTGCCTCGGTAAGTATGGTGGCGATACTGACAACTGGATGTGGCCTCGCCAGACGTGCGACTTCTCCGTATTCCGCGTGTATGCAGGTCCAGACAATCTTCCTGCCAAGTACAGCGAGCACAATGTGCCTCTCAAGCCTATCAAGTACGCTAAGATCAGCACTCAGGGCTACAAGGCTGGCGACTACTCGATGACTCTCGGTTATCCGGGCAGCACCGACCGCTACCTCAGCAGCTACGGCATCTACACCACTATGCATTGCACCAACGATGTTCGCTATCAGGTGCGTACCGTGAAGCTCGATGTCATGAAGGAGGCTATGCGTTCGAGCGACAAGCTTCGCATCATGTATGCCTCAAAGCAAGCCAGCAGTTCCAACTACTGGAAGTTCTCCCTCGGTCAGAACCAGGCTCTCGAGAATCTCAAGGTCATTGATGAGAAGCGTGCACTCGAGGCTAAGGTACAGGCTTGGATCGATGCCGACACCGTGGCTCATGCCCGTTATGTGGGTGTTCTCGACTCCATCAAGGTGATCAACGAGCGCAACTTCGACATCTACAAGACTTATAACATGTTCGTTGAGTCGTTCATCCAGGGTAGCGATATCCTCCAGTCGCTCGTGTATTATTGCTTCGGGCGCGTCGACTTCGGCAACAAGACCTTTGCTGAGGTGGTAGAGGAGACTTACAAGGACATCGATGTACCTACCGATAAGGCTATCTTTGCTGCCCTCCTCAAGAACTACATTGAGAAGGTGCCTCTCAAGCAGTTCATCCCTTCTGTGATCCAGCATAATATCAATGAGCTTCACGGAGGTAATGTGGATGCGTATGTCGATCAGCTTTATGCCAACAGCGTGTTTGCCGATGCTGAGAAACTCAAGACTCTCAGAGGCATTGAGGATGCTGCCGACGATCCTATGTACGAGGCTGCAATCGATGTTCTCACTACCTTCATGCAGGCTAATGCTGCTCGCGAAGGTGCTGCTAAGTATGAGCGCTTGCTTGGTGAGGCTATCCGTGAGATGAACCACGACAAGGAGTACTACCCAGATGCCAACTTCACCATGCGTCTGAGCTACGGTATCTGCGAACCAATCCACTTCGCTCCTGGCACTACAGGCCTTAAGGAAGAAGCTACAAACCTTGTGACTACTCCTCAGTCGTTCCTCAACAAGCACGACAAAGAGCCTGACAACATGGACTACGAACTCATCGACCCTGTATACAAGTGGATGAAATCGGGCAAGTTCTCTCCTCAGTACATCGATAAGGCTACAGGCAAGCTCCCTCTCTGCTTCCTTACTACCAACGACATCACAGGTGGTAACTCCGGCTCGGGTATGTACGATGGCAAGGGCCGCATGATCGGTCTTGCATTCGATGGCAACTGGGAAGCAATGTCGGGCGACCTCAAGTTCGACGCCGACCTTCAGCGATGCATTGGTGTCGATATCCGTTGGGTGCTCAGCGTTCTCGATGACTATCTCGGTGCAAAGCGCCTCATCAAGGAGCTTGACATTGAGTAAGCACTTATAGCATTTCTATCTTTTCTGGTTTTTCTAGCACTTCTATCCTTTCTAGAACATCTAGTTTTTCTGGAAAATACAGAGCAAAACTCTTAAAAAAATAAAAAAGTCCCGAAACACGATTGATGTTTCGGGATTTTTGCTTACCTTTGCACCCGTTTTCAAAATGTGGATAGATTTGGGCTGCTTGCAACCACAGTAAAAAATGCTAAAACGACAAAGCCATGCTCCAACGTTGTTGGTGCTTTGCCGGTGCATTATTCCCAACGTCTTTCCCCATATATTTATTAACTATTTAATTTAATAATATGGGTTATTTATTTACATCAGAATCAGTTTCTGAAGGCCATCCAGACAAGGTGGCCGACCAGATCAGCGACGCTGTACTGGACAATCTTTTAGCTTACGATTCTTCATCAAAGGTGGCATGCGAGACTCTCGTTACCACTGGCCAGGTAGTTCTTGCTGGTGAGGTAAAGAGCAAAGCTTACATCGACCTCCAGGAGGTGGCACGTACCACTATCAAGAAGATCGGTTACACAAAGTCGTCCTACATGTTCGATGGCGACAGCTGCGGCGTGTTCAATGCCATCCATGAGCAGAGTGGTGACATCAACCGAGGCGTGGAGCGCGAGAATCCTGACGATCAGGGTGCTGGCGACCAGGGTATGATGTTCGGTTATGCAACCAACGAGACCGAGAATTACATGCCACTCTCACTCGACCTCTCTCACCGCATTCTCCGCGTGCTTGCTGACATTCGCCGTGAGGAGAAGGATATGACCTACCTCCGCAAGGGCAAGGTGACAAGCTACCTCCGTCCTGATGCCAAGAGTCAGGTCACTATCGAGTATGGCGATGATGGCAAGCCAAAGCGCATTCACACCATCGTGGTGTCTACTCAGCACGATGAGTTTGTACAGCCAGCTGAGCCTACAGCCGAGGCTCGTCTCGAAGCCGACAAGCAGATGCTTGCTCGCATCAAGGAGGACGTGATCAGTATCCTCATCCCACGCGTAGTGGCTGAGATAGGCAGCGAGGACATCAAGGCTCTCTTCAACGATGACATCATCTACCATGTCAACCCTACAGGCAAGTTCGTGATCGGCGGTCCTCATGGTGACACAGGTCTTACAGGCCGCAAGATCATCGTCGATACCTACGGAGGCAAGGGTGCCCACGGTGGAGGAGCCTTCTCGGGCAAGGATCCAAGCAAGGTGGACCGTAGTGCTGCATATGCAGCTCGCCACATTGCGAAGAACATGGTTGCTGCAGGCGTAGCCGATGAGATGCTTGTGCAGATCAGCTATGCTATTGGTGTGGCTAAGCCAATCAGCATCTATGTCGATACTTACGGCAAGAGCAATGTACAGCTTTCCGATGGTGAGATTGCTACCAAGATAAGTGAGATCTTCGACCTCCGTCCTAAGAAGATCGAGGAGCGCCTTCAGCTTCGCAAACCAATCTACGAGGAGACAGCACGCTATGGTCACTTCGGTCGTGAACCAAAGACTATCACGCGCCACTTCGACAATCGCTATGCTGGACCTAAGGATATTGAGGTTGAACTCTTCACATGGGAGAAGCTCGACTACGTGGATACCATCAAAAAAGAATTCGCTCTGTAGTCTCTCCACTCTTCCCTCTAACCTCTCCACTCTCATCTCTCCACTTTAACCTCTCACCTCTCAACTCTCCACTAAAAAATTGTCCCCCGACTACGATAGCATAATGACAGCCGTCGACTCCAACGTCATCAACCGTTCGGAGTACTACGCAATAGGCAAGGGCTTGCCCGACCATGGAACTCCCATGGCCGAGCGCCCTTATACTGTGGGCGGCGATAACTACGTGATCGTGGGTGTGCTGGTAGTAATCCTGATGCTTGCTGTGGTTCTGCATCGCAGCCGCTTGTCGTTCTTCTACCGCATGAAGGAGTTTTTTGCTGTTAGGCGACAGTTTGCTGAGGAAAACATCCAGAGCAGTACGAGCGATAGCACCAATGTGTTTTTGCTCACCAGCGTCTGTGCCCTTTCCCTCAGTCTTGTGCTTTTCAACCGCTTGTCGCAGACCATGGGGTTCACACCCGCCTACGAGATGCCGTACTGGCTTTTTGCAGCGGGCTATGTGCTCTTTGTGGCGCTGATTTACTTCAAGGCATGGTTGTATGTACTGGTCAATTGGGTGTTCTTCGACCGTGAGTCGAACAAGAAGTGGATCTCCGGCTATCTGCTGCTTACGGCCCTCCTGGCCTACCTTATTTTCCCCGTTTCGCTGATTGACATTTTTGTAGCGAATAGTAATCTCGTGGTTGCAATTAGCATGTTTATAGTCATCATTGCCTATGAAATGTTATTGCTTTTCAGGCTATTTGCTATTTTTAGGACAAAAAAGTATGGCAATGTGCTACTTTTTTTGTACTTTTGCAGCGTCGAAATGGTTCCCGCAATTGTGCTGGGACATACATTATACTTGCTTAAAGGCAATTAATTCGGTAAAAATTTAGTTTTCTGATGGTAAAAAAGATTTTAGTTTCACAGCCAAAACCACAAACAGAGAAGTCTCCTTATTTTGATGTAGCTGAGAAGTATAACGTGGACATAGTGTTTCGTCCATTCATCAAGGTAGAGTCAATGACTGCAAAGGATTTCCGTCAGCAGAAAGTCTCAATTCCTGGACACACGGCGATTGTTTTTACATCACGACATGCTATCGATCATTTTTTTAATCTTTGCAAGGAGTTACGCGTCAATATTCCTGACGGCATGAAGTATTTCTGCGTATCGGAGCAGGTATCGCTCTACATTCAGAAGTATGTACAGTACAGGAAGCGCAAGAACTTCTTCCCTGAGACAGGCATCCTCGCCGACCTCATCCCAATCATGATCAAGCATAAGGCAGAGAACTATTTCGTGCCACTGTCGTCCATACATAGCGACGACCTCGCCAACACGCTCGATGAGGCAGGACTCCAGCACGATGAGGCTGTGATGTACTATACTGTCAGCAACGATTTTGCTCCCGATGAGGCATTCGACTACGACCTGCTCGTGTTCTTCTCGCCTGAGGGTATCAACTCGCTCATGAAGAACTTCCCAGACTTCCAGCAGGGCAACATCGGCATCGCTTGCCTTGGCACAAAAACCATCAAGGCTGCTATGGATGCAGGCCTCAGAGTCGACCTTCAGCCTACTCCAGAACTTCGCAGCGTGCCAGCCATGATCGAAGCATGGATTAAGCAGAACTCTTAAGCACCGTCTATCTCCCCCTTGCCGGCAATACTGCCGAATGGCGGGGACTACAAATATCCTAATCAACCAGAGATGATGGACAATACTTTTTGCAAGGCTGAACGCCTGAACAGTAAGTTGGTAATAGATAAACTATTCGCAGGAGGAAACGGCTCAATGGCTGTATTCCCCCTGCGAGTTGTTTTTATGAAGATAGAGCGCGATGCTCAGTCTCCAGCCGACGATGCTGCTCCTTTGGCCTCTATCCTCATCTCTGTACCCAAGAAGCGCTTCCACCATGCTGTGGACCGCAACCGTATGAAACGCCAGGTCAGAGAAGCCTATAGGACGCAGAAATCCATCCTTTGGGATAGTATTGCCGATCGTGACTTCCGCCTTGCCATCGCCTTCATCTGCATCACCGACAAGCCTGTACCTACCCGCACCGTATTCAAGGCGGTCCACAAGGCTCTGGTACGCATAGCCGAGAAGGTGTAATATATAGTTACCTTATACCATCTATCCCTATGCCTATAATAAAAATCATCAGCAAAATCTTTTCCATGATTCTGCTGATGCCTATATATTTCTATCGTAAGTGCATTTCGCCGTACACGCCTCCTTCATGTCGCTTCACGCCCACATGTTCAGCCTATGCTGTCGAGGCCATCAAGAAACACGGCCCTATTTACGGTCTTTACCTTTCGGTCCGCCGAATCCTCCGTTGCCATCCATGGGGCGGAAGTGGTTACGATCCTGTCCCTTGAATCCGCGGTCCTTACCTCCCTTGGAGTCTTTTCCGCCTCTGAAGTCACGATCCTTGCCACCCTTGAAATCTTTGCCGCCCTTAGGACCTCCGAAGTTCTTACCTTCGCGTGGAGCCTTGCTTTCGCGGCGCTCGCGTGCTTCAAACACGCGTCGGTCACCCCATTTGCCAAGGTGACGGCTTATGATCTCTGCCTCTTCTGCATCCTCTGCCTCAAAGAATGAGCGGCGTTCAGCCATTCTATCCTCGCGGCTGTTTTCCTTGTAGCCTTCGCTTGAGGCATATTTGCTGCGGCGCTGGTTGTCGCGGTTCTCTTCCTTCTTGCGACGCTCGTCCTTGAAAGGCTTCGACTTGAAGTAGTGCTCCTCCTTTGCCTTTGCGCGGTCCTCCTCGCTCTCGTCATCATGCTTCTTGTGAGGCTTGAATCGGAGGTTGCGCTCGCGGTCCTCCTCAGTCTTGATGTCCAGACCTTCCTCGCGGCGCTCCTTGAGCTTGCCGTCGAAAACCTGATACTTGCGGAATTCGCACTCCAGTGCTCCGTTGAAGAGGGCAAAGCGAGTCGATGGGCGGAAACCAATCTTTGCAAAGCATTCCTCCTTGTAGGTGATGATCCATGCATCATTGCCTACGAAGTTCTTCTTCAGGCGCTGGCCGATGGTCTCGTACAGGCCGAGGAGGTCGTCGGTTGTGATGCGCTCGCCGTAAGGAGGGTTAGTGATCATGATTGCCTTCTCGCGTGGCTCTTCAAACTCGTAGAAGTCTCGCTGCTCTATGTCTACCACCTTGTTGACGCCAGCATTGCGAGCGTTCTCTATGGCTATCTGCACAGCCTGGCGGTTGATGTCGTATCCGTATATCTTATGGTCGAAGTCGCGCTCCTCGCTGTCATCGTTGTAGATGCGGTCGAAGAGGTCCTCATCAAAATCCTTCCACTTCTCGAAAGCATACTCCTTGCGGAACACGCCCGGATAGATGTTCATTGCTATCAGGGCAGCCTCGATGAGGATAGTGCCCGATCCGCAGAATGGGTCGATGAGGTCGCACTCGCCGTTCCATCCTGTCAGCATGATCATACCTGCTGCCAGCACCTCGTTGATAGGCGCAGCCACTGTGTTGGTCTTGTAACCGCGTATGTGGAGGCTCTCGCCGCTCGAGTCGAGCGAGATGGTCACATCAGTCTCAGCAATGTGTACATTGATGCGAAGGTCAGGGTTGGTGATGGCTACGTTAGGTCGGTCGCCAGTCTTCTCACGCCAGTAGTCAGCGATGGCATCCTTCACGCGGTAAGCCACAAACTTGGAGTGGCGGAACTTCTCCGAGAACACTACCGAGTCGATGAGGAAAGTCGTGTTGCTGTCCATCCACTGGCTCCAGTCCATCTTCTTTACCACCTCGTACACCTCGTCGGCATCCGTTGCCTTAAACTCTTTGATAGGCTTGAGGATCTTGACTGCCGTACGAGTGCAGAAGTTTGCCTTGTACAGCATCTCCTTGTCGCCTGTGAAACCCACCATTCGGCGTCCTATCTCAACGTTGTTGGCACCAAGGTTGATCAGTTCCTTTGCAAGCACTTCTTCGAGCCCCTGAAAGGTTTTTGCTACTATTTTGAATTCTTCCATATTTGGATTTTTATCTGTTTTGTCGTCTAAGGTTTTGGGATACTTTCAACTTCTTACTTCAATATCATCTTTTCTGCGAAATGAACGCTCCAGCTGGCACATCCTGAGTCACCCATATGTTACCGCCTATCGTAGCGCCCTTGCCTATCGTTATGCGGCCCAGTATCGAGGCGTTGGAGTACACTATCACATCGTCCTCAAGTATAGGGTGGCGAGGTATGCCCTTTATCGGGTTGCCGTCCTCATCGAGAGGAAACGACTTTGCTCCCAGCGTCACACCCTGGTACAGCTTCACGTTGTTGCCTATGATGCATGTCTCGCCTATCACTACTCCCGTGCCGTGGTCGATGGTGAAGTATTCGCCTATCGTTGCTCCTGGGTGAATGTCGATGCCCGTCTCTGAGTGGGCCATCTCGGTGAGCATGCGTGGGATGAGAGGCACCTCGAGCTTCCACAGTTCGTGGGCTATGCGGTATATGGTCAGCTCCTTTATGATAGGGTAGCATGAGATGATCTCTCCGTGATTCTTGGCAGCAGGGTCGCCATTGAATGCAGCAATCACATCCGTTGCAAGCACGCGGCGCACCTCAGGCAGCAGACTGACAAACTTCTGTGCCCTGTCGGTTGCTATGCGGCGCATCTCGTTGTTGATCGTTGTCTGACTGTAGGCAGCGAAGGCTGCAGTCTGGTCGAAATCAGAAAACGACAGGCCTGCCATGATCTGATCCACAAGCAAGGAGAACAGGCGCTCCATCTTCACACCGATGTGGTAGTGCAGCGTCTCCGTATTAATCGTGCTTGTACCGTAATAGCCAGGAAACAGAATGCTGCGTGCAAGGTCCACGATCTCTGCAAGCACTGTGCCTGAAGGCAATGGAGTGCCCTCGGAATGCTCATGAAACATGTCCTTGTACGACTCTGGCTTAGTCAGTTCCTTGACTGCCTGGTTGATTATTTGTGATGTTGTGCTCAAATATATATTTGTATTTGTTTATATCTTCAATCCTTTCCACTCTCACCTCTCCACTTTAACCTCTCCACTCTCACCTCTCTTCACTTCCAAATAACACTCCCTGCATAGAGGCTCATATTCGCCCAACTCGCCAAGCAGCACCTGCTTGTCGCCCTCCACGATGCGATGGCTTACATAGGCCAGAGCGCCGCATCGCGGACAGATGGCGTGAACCTTCGTTACGTCGTCGGCTATTGCCATCAAGTTAGGCATTGGGCCGAATGGCTTGCCCGTGTAGTCCATGTCGAGTCCAGCCACTATCACGCGTATGCCTTTGTTAGCAAGCTCGTTGCAGATGTCCACCAGTCCCTCGTCGAAAAACTGTGCCTCATCTATGCCAATCACATCCGTATCGCTGCCCAGCAGCAGGATGCTGGCACTATTCTCTACCGGAGTCGAAGGAATTGTCAGCCCATCGTGCGTCACTACCTCATCCTCCGAGTATCGCACATCGATGGCAGGCTTGAAAATCTCCACCTTCTGATGAGCCAATTGCGCACGCTTCATGCGTCGGATCAGTTCTTCTGTCTTGCCGGAAAACATCGATCCGCACACCACCTCCACACGTCCCCTGCGCATCATCTCTCCATTCTTATACGATACAGTCATACTTTGTTTGGGTTAAAATTGTCTGCAAAGATAGAGAAAAAAATAAAAAACAAAAATAAAAACTTAAAAATTCAAGCGTCAGTATGCCGCAGAAGCCATTATTTTCCGTATCTTTGCACCAAAATTTAGTAAAAGACAAACCAAACAATACAAAACGATGAAAATACTTTTGCTCGGAAGTGGTGGTCGTGAACATGCATTGGCATGGAAGATCAGCCAAAGTCCTAAGATTGAGAAGCTGTACATAGCACCAGGCAACGCCGGTACAGTCAACTGTGGTGAAAATGTCAACATGAAGGCCGACGACTTCGCCGCCATCAAGCAGTTCGTGCTTGCCAATGGTGTCGATATGGTCGTAGTAGGTCCTGAGGATCCGCTCGTAAAGGGTATCTACGACTACTTCAAGAACGACTCGGAAATCAGCAGCATACCAGTCATCGGCCCATCCAAGGCTGGTGCCGTGCTTGAAGGCTCGAAGGACTTTGCCAAGGGCTTCATGCAGCGCCATGGAGTGCCAACAGCAGCCTACCGCTCATTCAACGGCACCAACATCGAGGAGGGCATTGCGTTCCTCGAAACCCTTCAGGCACCATACGTACTCAAGGCCGATGGACTCTGCGCCGGCAAGGGCGTGCTCATCATCGATAACCTCGAGGATGCCAAGCGCGAATTCCGTGGCATGCTCGACGGCATGTTTGGTGAGGCAAGCGCAACCGTAGTCATCGAGGAGTTCCTCAGCGGCATCGAATGCTCAGTCTTCGTCCTCACCGACGGCACCAACTATAAGATCCTCCCAGAGGCAAAGGACTACAAGCGTATAGGCGAGGGCGACACTGGACTCAACACAGGCGGTATGGGTAGCGTCTCTCCAGTACCATTTGCCGATGCTGAGTGGATGAAGAAGGTCGAGGATCGCATCGTCAAGCCAACCATCGAAGGCCTTAAGGCTGAAGGCATTGAGTACAAAGGCTTCATCTTCCTTGGCCTCATCAAGGTCGATCGCGACTACGCCTATGCCAAGGCAGGCGACCCAGTAGTCATCGAATACAATGTACGCATGGGCGACCCAGAGACAGAGTCAGTCATGCTTCGCATCAAGTCCGACCTCGTCGACCTCCTCGAAGGCGTAGCAGAGGGCAACCTCGACCAGCGCATCCTTGAGTTCGACCCACGCTCCGTAGTCTGTGTCATGATGGTCAGCGGAGGCTATCCACAGGCATACCAGAAAGGTTTCCCAATCACAGGCATCGACAGCGTCGATGGTTCCGTAGTCTTCCATGCAGGCACATCCCTCAAGGATGGCCAGGTTGTAACCGCTGGTGGCCGCGTCATCGCCGTCTCATCCTACGGTTCCTCAAAGGACGAGGCCCTCACCAAGTCATTTACTGAGGCAGCTAAGATTCAGTTCGAAGGCAAATACTTCCGCCGCGACATCGGCAAGGATCTGTAAAAAACGTCGAGTCGTAAGGACAAAGGGTCACAAGGATAGTTCGTCTATCCTTGTGACCCTTTTCTGTTCCTATGACTCCAGCAAGACTTATAGGATGTGTCTAACCCTCACTACTCAAAATTTTTTGTTCAAGAATACCCCTAAAATTCCACTTCCCCCGCTTCATCGTGCCTGAATGTGACATTTGAAGGCGCAATATGCACGTAAAGGCGTTATAATCGTGCAGCATTTGCTTTATTGGCGAAAAGGAACAAGATATACTATCCTATTGTAGAAGATATACTATCTTACCGAATATGATAGTATATCTTCCCGCAAAATCCTTCCTTAGCATGTAGTTTTGTGTATATAGATATTTTATAAACTACATAGTTATATACATTCTTAAACGCTTGAATATTCGTTTGTTAAACTATTCATGTATTTTATGTATATTAAATCACAAACTTTTCATGATATATTTGGTAGTTTCGGATATTTTTGCTATCTTTTCAGCAACATTAAAACAAAAGTATTATGAAGATAACAATAATAGGAAAAGGCAAGCGAGACAAGAATGGTGCCCCGGGCGAAACATTTGTAAACATGGAGGTTGGCGCATGGCTTGAACGAATAAAGTCCTACACGAAGGATGCCTATATCCTGCGCTATCGTGACGAATACGACAGCATGATCAATCCCGACCATTGGGTGCATATAAATCATATTCCAAGAGTATGTGCGGCGTCAAACCACAAGAAAAACCGTATGGGTGATGGCGTTTGCCTGTCACGATATATTACGAATGGGGGGGGCAATAGTCCAGAATGTGAAGATTCATATAAGTGAGTAGCACTAATCATGGTTTCATCGCTTTGTGTCTATGTTTTCTACGTTATATTTGCATTATTGTGTGTGCATAAATGGAAAAATAGGCTTTTTTTGAAAAAAAATAAGTTTTTCTTATGCGTAATTAATAATAATTAACTACATTTGCATGTTGCAAACGTTTTATGATGATGAAAAACATCATTCATTCGCACACAAAACTAATAAAAAAACTATCTGCTATAGAAAAACAGAAACATAAACATATCATGAAAAAGGTCAGTATTTACGTTATGGCTTTGGCCATATTATTATTCGCTTCGTGCGATAATGGCAAGAATGAAATTGCGAGACTTAATGCACAGTTGGATTCCATCAGTGAGGTGAACTCAAGCCAGCAGGAGAAGATGGATCATTTGTCAAGCATGATGGATGTGGTGACGGAAAGTCTTGATAGCATCGCAGAACAGGAAGAAATGCTGTTGAGCAGCACAAACGGTTCTGAAGGAAAGATATCGAAAAGAGAACTGAAAAAGCGCTTAAATGAGTTTGCTAATCTGCTTCAGCGCCAAAAGGAGCGTATTGCCTCACTCGAATCGTCTTTAAGTTCTAATTCCATTGAGGTGTCAAAACTCAAGAAGGTGATAGACTTTCTCAATGCTCAAATCGATGAGAAGGAGAAGGCTATTGCTTCCATGACTGCCGAACTTGACCAGAAGAACACTAATATCAGGGAACTGACCGAAAAGGTACAGCACCTTGATGCTGCAAACGCCGAGCTGAATACCATAATAAAGGAACAGGCATCAACATTGAAGAGCAATGATGAGTCAATGCATACGTGCTATTATAAAATAGGTACGAAGAAGGCATTGAAGGAAGCAGGGCTTTTGACTAAGAGTAATTTGTTCACAAAAAGTAAACTTAACGTTACGAGCATTGATTACAAGAATTGCTCAAAGATCGACATGCGTAACGTGGAGGAGATCCTGATTCCGAGCAAGAAGCCAAAGGTACTTACGCATATGCCATCGGGATCGTATCAAATCGTCACATCGGGTGATAACTCCATATTAAAGATTACGGATCCTAACACTTTCTGGAGTGTATCCAATGTGCTAATTATACAAACAAACTAAGAAAAATAATAACAGACAATCGTTCTTTAAAGAATAAGTAACGCCATGCAATTAACAGAGGGTATTAATTTCCACGATAGATATAAACTTCAGAGACTGCTCGGAAGAGGAGGATTTTCGGAAGTATGGTTGGCACAAGACAATAGAACAAATGTCTTGGTCGCTGTAAAGGTGTATGCTCCAGGCCAGGGACTGGACGAAGCGGGAATCTCCATTTTCTCGCAAGAGTTCTCGCTCGTATTCGACATGAATCACACAAACCTTCTCCATCCGACGCATTTTGATGTATGGGAGGGTATGCCGTACCTGATTTTGCCATATTGCAAAAATGGATCGGCATTTCAATACATAACGAACGGACAGTCAATGCCAGAAGAGGAATGCTGGAAACTGCTTCATGATACGGCATCAGGTTTGGCGTACTTGCACGAAAAGCAGCCGCCTATCATCCATCAGGACATTAAGCCAGACAACATCCTAATCAACGATGAAGGTAACTATATGATTACCGACTTCGGTATCAGCGCACGCGTGCGCCACACTATGCATCAGGCAAATGCGAAAGAACAAAGCAGCGGCACGATGGCTTACATGGGACCTGAGCGTTTCAGTGCAAATCCTAAGCCGATTATGGCAAGTGACATTTGGTCGCTTGGTGCTATGATGTATGAACTCATGACAAATGACGCTCCTTTTGGCAATTTCGGAGGTGGAATGCAAAAGGGAGGTGCAGAGTTGCCAGAGATAAAGCAGAACTATTCGCAGGCATTGAAGAATATTGTCTATAAGTGTCTGGAAAAGGAAACATGGGATCGACCATCAGCACGCGATATTGAAGAACAGGCATATAATGTCATACATGGCATCACAGTGCCATCGGAGTCTGTACAACCGACTCCTGTTCCTCAGTCTGTACCTGCAAGCGACAGTCCACAACCAGTCCAGTCAGAGACTGTGGAGGCAGAACAGAAGGAGGAAGTTCTTGTAAATAACAATATCAGCACAAGCGTACCACCAACTGACAATTGGAATCCTAAGATGTCGGAACCGCTGAAGAAGTCATTCGACTTAGCAGACTTTATCTCTACCACAAAAGGCAAGGTTGCACTTGGAATCGCAGCTGCGGTAGTTATTGGTATTGTATGCGTATTCTGCATTCCATCGGGTTCCAATACCCCAGAAGAGCCTGTAGCAGAAAATCAAGACTCCATTAATGCAGTCGAATATGTGAACACCTGTCTGGCAGATTGTAAAGTGCTTGAGGAATCTATTGCTGCAAAATGGACAAGCGACGACGATTTGCAGAATCAGGAAATAGACTCTTTGTTGATTCTGACATGGAAAAAATACAGCGAGGGACTTGAGCGAATCACAGAGTTTCCGGATGCACCTATTGTTGAGAGTCTTCATAGCGGTCGTAACTCAACGGAAAGCAAGTTGGGAGAGTTGAGCGAGCACTTTGCCAAGCAAATTTCCATAATGGAAGAACTTGAGCAGACTGATATTGCTGATGCTTACAGGGCTCGTGACGAGAAAATCAAAGAAGTACTAAACTCAAAATAAAACCTACGATATAACCTAATTAATATAATAATATGTATAGATATTTCAAGATTCTTATCTTTGCACTTATTACCTTAATGCCAATAAGTGCCTATGCACAGAATGCAGACAAATTATTCAACGAAGGCATGTCGCTCATGCAAAAGGCACGAACTGAGAAAAAGTCGAAATCGAAGTGTATTACTAACTGTAAGAATGCCATTAAGAAGTTTAAGGCAGCAAAAGCTATCAGCTCTGCAATAGCAGGCAAATGTGATGAGCAAATAGGGTATGCCAATACTATTATTGCGAATCCATACCCTCGTGCAGAAGCTCCAGTTCAGCCAAAGGCACCCAAGGACTCTTTGGTTGTTGATGTTGATACTATCAGCATTGATTATCTTTCAAACGAGAGCAAAGTTGTTAAAGTTGCCTCTTCGAAGGAAGACTGGAAAGTCTCTACCACTACTGAGGCAGCAGCTTGGTGCGAAGTAAAAAAGAGTGACGATGGCAAATCCTTTAGCGTGAAGTGTGAACCTCTCGGAACAACCATAGGTCGTAATGCCGTTGTGGTTGTAACTAACGGAGTCCTTCATAAGGAGATTCCTGTAATGCAATCAGGTATTCCAGTAAGGCTTTCAGTAAAGATGGGAAAGAAAGAAATTTTAGGTATAAAAATGGTGACATGGAAGGATATTCAGAACAATGCAAAGAATGTTCCACCAAGTGAAGAGGTAAATTCTCTTGAACTGAAGAAGAAGGGCGACACAAAGGATCTGGAAATTACATGTAATTCGGATTCCATCTGTGATAACGAGTGCAACTGGTATGTTGCAGAAAAGCCAGATTGGTGTGACGTTCAAATGAATATTGCAAAAAACCAGAAGAATCAGGCAAATGAGTTTAAAACTGATTCCAGAACCAAAGTTCGCGCCATTAAGGTGGTAATCAAAGCTGTACCAAAGGGTGATTCAAGCGTTTCTCATTTGGGACGCATCGGCGATTTGGTGATAAGGAGTCAGGAGCAAGAAGTAAGAATCAGATTAATCCAAAATAAATAATTTAATAGTACTATAAAAACATGAGATGCTTAAATTGTGGCTATCCTAATCCCGACGGAGCTATGGTCTGCGCAAAATGTGGAAAACCGTTCGTCGTTAATACCCCAAATCCTCAGCCTGCTTTCACACAAGCTGTACAACCATATGAACCGCAACCTCGTCCAACGGTAGTCTGCCCAGGAGGACAGATGCCACAGCCATTACGTCAAACCGTCGTAAATGTGCAAGGCCAAAACTTCAGCTGTCCTGCTTGCGGTTATCCTGTGGTCGGTAATTCTGGAACATGTCCAAATTGTGGCACACCAATTTTACCTGCACAGCCAGTACAGCAAGTGCCACCTGCACAGCCAGTACAGCAAGTGCCAGTTAGTCCGCAAGCTTCTGTACCAGCATCTGTTGCTCCACAGCCATCTGCTCCGCAACATGCTGCTTTCGATCCAAACATGACCATCACTTGTGATAAATGTGGTTGTGAAATGTCGTTAAATAATAAATTCTGCCCAAATTGTGGCGAGCGTGTTCACCTTGCGACAATAGGTCCAAATGCTTTCAGAAAGAAGTCGGGACCAAAATGCTCTCTCACAATCATTCCAGAAGAAGGTGAAGGCATTGAAGCAACGAAAAACGAATATGAAGGAAACTCAATCATCCTGAACAGAAATAATACAGAAACAACAAATCGCACCATTACATCACGTGAGCAGGCGGAACTGATTTGCAAGGATGGCAAGTGGTATATTCTTAACAAGAGCGAATATGGCAGTACATACATTGTTGCTAAACGTGAGTTGGAACTGCAGCCGGGTGATATTGTTGTGCTGGGTGACAGGTGTTTCAAGTTTGACGCTGAAGAAAAATAGAAAGTATGATGCAGCCCGTTGACAGATGCGATTACACTCCTGGACAAGTTATCGATGGAAAGTTCACCGTGACTAAAATTCTGGGAGAAGGTACATACGGCAAGGTTTACCGTGTGAGTGATAGCTGTGGGCGGGACTGTGCGTTGAAAATTCTCAGACTTTGGGAAGTTCCACCTGACATTAGAGAGGCGTTGATGCAACGTTTCGAGATGGAATTCAAAACTGGACAGATAGACAGCCAGTATCTTGTACGTTCGTTAGCATATGGAACGGTTGGCGGAAATCCTTACATTGTCATGGAATTCTGTACAGGAGGTGACCTTGAACCTTTACTTGGTACTGGTGATTCCTCTATTCCATCGTACTGCCGACATATTCTATATGGTTTGGATGCACTTCATAAGAATGCAAAAGTACACAGAGACTTAAAGCCTGAAAATGTCCTGATAAAGGCAAGTGGAGAGGCTGCGTTGACAGATTTCGGCATAGCGGGGGATCGAAACCACCGCATGACGCAGCGCAACATCTTTGGCAAGCCAAATCAGATTTTCGGAACCTATGCGTATATGCCTCCAGAGCAAGTGAATAGAGCGCGTGGAGAGGCAACGGTTCTCCCGACAACTGATATATGGTCTTTTGGCGTTCTTGCCTACCAGTTGCTTACAGGTTGTTTGCCATTTGGAAAATTGGAGAATCACAATGATCTTGCCAATTACCAGATGCGAGGTAAAAAAGGCGAATGGTCTCGTAGTCCGTTAATGAACATCCCCGATGGAGACGCATGGTCAAGTGTAATAAGCGGATGTCTGGTTCCAGACTATAAGAAGCGCTTCCAATGCGTTGACGAGGTACTGAGATATATGCCTGCTTCATCCTCCAATACGAAACCGCGACCTAACATTGGATATCAGCCTCCTCAATCCCCACAAGGCTACTCTCTGCATGTAATGCAAGGCGATGACTACGGGAAGGTGTTCAAATTGTCGGAAATTGCAAACACGAATGGAAGACTTCTGACAATGGGAAGGCAATGGGACAATAAACTTTTTGTCAAAGAAATCAGCAGTGCTTTAATTTCACGTTATCACTGTACCGTAGAATTAGGGCAAAATAGTAATGAATGGATAGTACGCGACGGTCAGTGGAATGTTGAGGCACGACAATGGAAGCGATCCACAAATGGGACGTATGTAAATTCGCAGGAAGTCACAGAGCACGGATACTATCTGAATGTTGGTGACATAATAACAATTGGAGACACAAAACTAAGATTTGAACTTTATTAATTATTTAATAACTTTAATTATTAATTTATGGATACACAGAATTACAAAAGAACTGTTGCCGGCTCTGTAGGAGCTGGTATGGGAGCCATTTTTAATGGTTCTGGCCGTACGTATTACATCCTTGAGCACAAGACTTCTTCACAGTACCACCATGCGGGTGAGTCACAAAAGATTATTGTAGACCAGATTGAACTTGGTCGAGATGGCAGCTGTCAGGTTCGTTTTGACGAATCTTTTGGAACAGTAAGCCGCAAACATGCAGCTATTGCGAAAGAAGGTGATAACTACAAGCTCATTCACCTTTCACAGTCAAATCCAACACTGGTGAATGGTCAGCCAATCAATGGCACATATTACCTCCAGAGCGGTGATGAAATTCAACTTTCTGCAGGTGGTCCTCGTCTTGGCTTCATCGTACCACAAGGACGACAGGCGATGACTTCAAGCATCGGATTGACAGAACGTATGAATCTTTTCCGTCAGCAGGCTCTCCGTCCTTACCGCACAGCAATCATCGCACTCTGTACATTGCTTGTTCTCGCTGTAGCAGGTCTTGGTGCATGGAACTGGAAAATCTCATCTGACAATGCTGCGCTTCAGCAGGAGCTCATGCTTCTTAGTGCTAAAACTGACTCTTTGGAAAGCGTGCGTTCTGCAATCGAAAACCAGTTGGCTGCAGACCCAGAGAATCAAGAACTCAAGAACCAGCTGGCAAATGTCGATCAGCAGATTCAGACTACAAGAGAACGCGTAATAACTATTAACAGAGTTATTCGTGAGTCTGCACCATCATCATCTTCTTCTGCAAAGTCAGTAACATACAATGATGACGACGATGACGAGGCAGATGATGAGGCATACTCTGCTGCAGGAAACTCTAACGCAAGCAATACTACTGTCACTCAGGATGAACCAGGTGCACAGAACGATATTGCAAACTACACAGATTGTGTATACAGTCTTAAGATTGATAATATCAAGGTTTCATATAATGGAATCGACATCAAGCACGGTGTTGCAAATCCTGGTATCGTAGGCAATGGATTCCTTATCAGCAATGGTAACTTTGTAACAGCACGTCAGAATGTGCAGCCATGGATATATTCAGGCGTTATAACAGACGGTGCTTGGCGTGAAGAGCTTGCACAGTGGTTTGCGTGCGGTTGCGACATTGAGATCCAGTACAGTGCTTATAGTTCAACAGGTACTGCAAACAAGATTACATTCTCGAGCCGTGACTTTGAACATCCTGCAGACTATGTAACAAAAGAGATTGAGATTAAGAAGGAAATTCGCACTATCTTGAAGAACAATGGATTCAAGATCGAATATTTGAAGAGCTATCGCAGAAGCTATTCACAGTTCGCAGAGTCTTCTTCATGCTATGCAATCATCCGTAATCTTGCAAATACCGGAATCCCAACAAGCAACAAGACACTTGAAGGCGGTCATCAGGTTAAGATTGCAGGATATGAGGGTCAGACAAACGTTCATAACCTTACAAGCTTCCGTTATCTCACTTCGACAACAAACTACAAGGATACAAATAACGGCACATTCATCCTTCAGGATGGTAACAACAATATTGGATATCTTGGTTCTCCAGCATTTATCCAGTTGGAAGACAAGAGCTACAAGGTTGTTGGCGTATATGTAGGCTCACTCTTCGGTCAGCCACGTATCGTTCCAATTTCAAGATGTTACTAATCTAACATACACTTTCTTTACTTATCTCCGTGATGATTTTCATCATGGGGATAAGTATAAAAACACTTAGCCCACATACTATTATGTCAACAATACAAATTCAATTAGCTGCATCTACAGACGTAGGTTTAGTACGTAAAAACAACGAAGACGACTTTACTGTATGTCCTGATCTGTCTGCGCCAAACTGGTCTATTAATGAAACACCAGAGTATATTCCATTGGGCGAATATGGAACATTGCTTGTTGTTGCAGATGGTATGGGAGGTGCAAATGCTGGTGAAGTGGCATCTTCTATAACAATCAGTACCATACAAGAAGTATTCACGCCCGATAAAATAGCAGAAGTATTAAAGGACAAGTCACGCATAGCTTCATTCCTTACTGATGTTGTAAAAACAGCAAACAAGAACATCGTCAAGCATAGTAAGGAAGACTGCAGTACAAAAGGTATGGGAACCACTATTGTGCTTGCGTGGATACTTGATACAAGAGCATACGTGGCATGGTGTGGAGATAGTCGCTGTTATGTATTTAATCCAAATGTGGGCTTTAGCAGACTGTCCAAAGACCACTCGTTTGTACAGGAACTTGTGGATAAAGGCGAACTTGATCCAGAGATGGCATTTGACCATCCATACAGCAATGTTATAACCCGGTGCCTTGGAGACACGGAAGGAGAAACGGAGCCAGACATCCGCATATACCAACTACATGATGGTGACACACTTCTGTTATGTAGCGATGGTCTTTGCGGTTATTGTCGCGATGAACAGATATCTGAGATTGTTCTTGACAACCAGGAGGACATGATTGAATGCAAGAACAAACTCATCAATGCAGCTTTAGCAGAAGGAGGATATGACAATGTCACTGTTGCTATGGCAAAAGTGAAAATTCCAGACGAAGCAATGCCTGAACCAGACATGAACAGTACCCTTAATCCTCGTCTTCGTAGAAAGGGCTTGCCGCGTTTTTTTTTCTTTTTTGTTTTAGTTGCTTGTGTGATTGCATGGCTATACTATAACGGATTCAAGATTCCTTCATTATAACGTAATTATATGGCGTTGTCGCTCAGCGAAAACATAATAATTGCCAATCGGTATCAATTGAAGAAACGACTTGGTAATGGCAGTTTTGGTGAGGTTTGGTTAGCAGACGATATGCTTGCTAGCATTCCTGTTGCAGTTAAATTTTATGGGACATTGGACGATTCTGGCATATCGGAATTCCGTAAAGAATACCAAATAGCGTACAGTCTCAATCATCCAAATTTGTTGCATATTAACCAATTCGACGTATTCGAGAACTGTCCGTGTCTTGTTATGCCATATTGCCAGCAAGGTTCTGTGGCAAACAAAACCGGAAAGCTAACAGAAACGGAAGTATGGGAGATACTACGAGATATCTCAAATGGTTTGTCGTATTTACATGAGCAAACTCCTGCTATAATACATCAGGACATAAAGCCTGACAATATTCTAATCTCAAATGAAGGACATTATGTAATATCTGATTTTGGTGTTAGCAAGAAGGTTACATCAACATTTATTCGCTCCAAAAGCAGCGAACAGGTTTCATCTGGAACTTTGGCCTATATGGGACCGGAACATTTCTCCGCAGAAAACATTGGCGTGTCTTGCAAAACCGATATTTGGGCTTTAGGAATGACAATATACGAGCTTGTGACTGGTGATGTGCTTTGGAATGGTCAAGGAGGATGCGCACAGGTGAATGGTGCACAGATTCCATACAATACTAATAATGTTTCAAGTGAACTATCACAGATTCTTAATGCCTGCCTTAGAATAAACCCTACGGATAGACCAAGTGCGCAGGAAATATTTAATTACTCTTGTAAAATATTAAGCAATGACCGTCGTCTTTTCAACAATGTCGACAATTCACATATCCAATATGCAAGTAATCCTGTAGGTAACGCTTCTTACAAACTCCCTGAATCGAGTAAAAAATCAATAGAACGTTTTTCTTGGATAAAGGTAGCATCAATTTGTGCATTCTTGTTCGTTGCTTTTTTGATAGTAATGGGCGCTATATCGGTGTTTAGAAGTGTTACAGAAAATAACGATTTCGTAGATTGCAAGACATTAGAAGATTATCGGCACTTTATTGAAAAGTATCCCGATTCCGAGAGAAAGTCTTTTGTGTTGGGAAAAATCAAATTAATGGAGCAAAATAATGCTGTTACTATACATCCTCAAAATGTACAACAAACAATCGAAAAAAATAATGCAAAGGCTTCTCAGACTCCAAGGCACGAAACAATAATGTATAAAGAGAAGTCACATGGCAAAGACCAACAAATAGAAAAAAACACCACAGAAATCTCACAAGATCAAGTCCAAAATCAAACAGAATACAATACATTTGCGGCATGTCAAACTATCGATGATTATATTCGCTATTTAAGTAGTTACCCCAAGGGAGTATATTATAGCGAAGCGCGAGCACGAATAGCTCAGATAGAACAGGAAACTAATAACTCAAGAGTTCAAGAGAATAACGAGCACATACCGTCAACTCGAGTGAACTACACCCGTGATACAGAAACTATAAGGAACTCAACTATACATCGGCCGCAAAACAGTAGAATGCCTGTTCAGCATAATGTCTCCCGTCGTGGTCCAAATAGAAGCGGGGATAACAGTACATACTTAAGATCACGTAGTGGGAGAAGATAATACATATAGTTTGTGAATGTATTACATATCGCATCTATCGTTTTCTTGTACATTAAATATTGACAACAACTCACCAAGAAAAATGGGAGGTCCATCCCGATATAATGAATAAAGTCTGGCTCGTGGAGTCAGACTTTATTCGTTTGTATGGATTGGTGTGTTTACTTTACGTATTTCTCAAGGAGCTCTTTGGCGGTTTCGTCGCCCATGTCGACTGCCTTCTGTAGGTTCTGCTTGCCAAGTGCCTTGTCGCCTTTCTGCACTTGCGCATAGCCCATGATGCGGTAGGCATCGGAGAGCTGATCGTTGAGGCGTAGAGCCTGTTGGCACGCTTCGATGCAGTCGTCGGTCTGGCCGAAGCGGAGGGTCATGCCTGCCTTCTCTATGAGGTAGAGTGGATTGTTAGGGGCAAGGGTGATGGCGCTGAGGATGTCGTCGAGCGCCTGCTGGTACATGTGGGCCTCCATCTCAATCTGGCAACGGTCGTAGTAGAAGATGTCGCTGACCTTGCTGTTGACAAGGTATGCGTACTGGTTGTAGTCGGCTACCGCCTGGCGGTATTTGCCTGAACGGGCGTAGAGCTGGCCACGGCGCAGCACGTAGTTGGCTGCATCGCCAGGAAGGGGATCGCCAAAGCTTGCGATGGCGCTGTCGAGCGGAGTGATGATGTCGGCAACGGAGTCGCCACGTGCCTCACGCACGGTGCTGATGGCATAGAGGAAGGCAGGATTGCTTGCCTCGGCATAGAGTGCCTCGTAGATGGCGAGGGCGGCATCGTTTTCACCACGGGCTGTGAGAATGATGGCTTTGTGATTTTTGTAGGTGATGAGTTCGTTGGCATCGGTCTGGAGCTCGATGGCACGGTCTACGTACTCCTGTGCCACTTCCCATGTCCATGCGGCATATTCCGGCTGTGGTGCGTAGCGAAGCTTGTTGTAGATGCTGAGCGAGACGTTGTAGTTGCCTGCTGCCTTGTCGTCTACGAGTTCGAGGTAGCGCTTGAGGTCGGCATCGGCCTCATCGAAGCGGTTGAGGTCGATGAGTGGGGTGCTGCGTCGATAGTAGGCTTCTGCATTGTTAGGGAAGGTTGCGACAAAGCGGTTCATGATGTCCATGTATTCTGCATTGCCCGCTGTGCGCGACTTGAAGTATGTGTAGACGAGGGTCTCCTCAAGTGTCTCAGGCAACCCCTTAGGGATGTTGATGCTCTCGAGGGCGAGGGTGGCTGAACGGCTGCTGATGGCCTTGATGGCAAGTTCTTCGCGGAAGCGGATGTCGAGTCCGTAACTCTTGCCGCCTACTGATGGCTGGAGAATGCCCACAAGTTCGCCGTTGGCATTGAAGAGAGGTGAACCTACGTAGCTGTCGCCCATGTCGGACGAGAATGCATAGTATGAGTACTTGTCGAGGATAGGCGAGGTGGACTCAACGGTAGATGCGGGGCATGAGCCCTGCTTCTGCTTTGCATAGCAGAGGGCGTAGACTGCTCCCGACTCAGAGACTACGGATGCAGATGGGGTAAGCATAGCGTTGCCCTTGGTGTTGACGCGGAAGCGAACCACGGAGTAGGTGTCGTCGGCTCCGAGGATGCAGTCGACCTCGGCCTGCTTGCCGTTCATATCGATGACGGAGGCCTTGCTGGCGTTCTTGAAGAGTGCATAGTCGGCAAGTGCCTCACCATCGGGACCGATGTAGAAGGCTGTACCGCTATGGAGTAGGTCGCCATTGGCATCGTAGGTGTTGAGTGAGATGATGGCTTTCTGTACTTTGCTTGCAAATTTAGGCGATGGCTGAAGCTGGGCAAATGTGCCAAGTGTGATGATCAGCGCTATGACTGTAGTGTAGAAACGCATAAATGAGAGTTGAGAGGTTAGAGGTGAGAGGTTAGAGGTTATGAGTTACTAAGAAGTGATCGTGCATTTTCGATGGCGGCATCGGTGAGGGTTTCGCCACTGAGCATGTGGGCTATCTCCTCGATGCGCTGCTCTGGAGTGAGTGCAATGATGTGGCTCACGGTGGAGTCGGCATTGTCCTCCTTGTATACCCGGTAGTGGGAGGTGCCGAGGGCTGCTATCTGAGGCAGATGGGTGATGGAGATGACCTGGCGGTCGCTCACGCCCATCTCCTTCATGGTGCGTGCCATCTTCTCGGCTATGCTGCCTGACACTCCGGTGTCGATTTCATCGAAGATAATGGTAGGCAGATGGACTGTTCCAGCTATAAGAGCCTTGAGCGAGAGCATGACGCGTGCGATTTCACCGCCCGATGCGACCTGGCTCACGTCCTTGAGCGGCGTGTTCTTGTTGGCTGAGAAGAGGAATGCGACATGGTCGATGCCCTTAGGCGAGAGCGATTGCTCGGTGAATTGGACTTCAAACTGCACATTTGGCATTCCAAGGGGGATGAGTCGGTTTACCATCTCCTGACACACGCGGTCGGCTGCTGCACGGCGTGCGGTGCTGAGTTCCTCGGCAAGTCCGTAGACCTTGTCGTACTGCTGCTCGCATTTCCGCGATAATTCCTCGATGAGTTCGTCGCTATTGTCAAGCAGAAGCAGTTTGTGCTCGAGTTGTGCCTGGATGTCGAGCAGTTCCTGAATGGAGTCGACAGAATGCTTCTTCTGAAGGTCGTAGATGGTGTTCAGGCGGTTGTTGACGTATTCGAGACGCGAAGGATTGTACTCCACCTCCTCTGCTGCGGATTCGATCTCAGAGGCGATGTCCTTGAGCTCGATGTAGCACGAGTCGAGGCGATTGATGAATTCTTCGGCTTTTGGCCACACGTTGGATATGCCTTGTATAGCACGCAGACTCTCCTTGACCAACTGGAGGGCATCGCTGCCACGATCATCGTCGGCACTAAGGGCTCCGAACGAACTGTAGAGGCCCGACTTGATGTCCTCGGCATGGGAGAGCATCTCTGCCTCGTCCTCAAGCAGCTGCTGTTCGTCGGCTTGCAACTTGGCATCGGCAAGCTCGCCTACCTGGAAGCGTATGAACTCCTCGTCCTGGCGGCTCGACTCGGCAGCATCCTTGGCTGCCTGAAGCTGATGGAGGAGATCGCGATAGAGTAAGTACTCCTTATTATATACGGAGAGGTTGTCGGCATTATGAGCCACGGTGTCAAGCACGCTGAGCTGGAAGTCCTCCTTGGCAAGAAGGAGGTTCTTGTGCTGCGAGTGGACATCAATGAGGCTATCGCCCAGCTCCTTTAGCTGCGAGAGTGAAGCTGGGGTGTCGTTGATGAAGGCACGGCTCTTGCCCGAACTGGTGAGTTCGCGGCGAATGATGCACTCCGTGCCATCGAAGTCGAGGTCATTATCGCGGAAGAAGGCATCAAGCCCATAGCGCGACACATCGAACGTAGCCTCCACGATGCAGCGGTTGGCCCCTGCCTTGATCGACTTGGAGTCGGCCCTGGCTCCGAGCAGCAGACCAATGGCTCCGAGGATGATGGACTTTCCTGCTCCGGTCTCACCCGTGATGACTGAGAAGCCCGGATGGAGGTCGATGTCAAGATGCTCGATGAGGGCGTAGTTTTCTATATGCAGATTGGTGATCATAGTGTGTCACTTCTTTATCTTATTCCAATAGTTGTTCTGCGCAGCATTGATGTTGCTGAGCACGTCGTAGACGCCGTTCTTCTCCTTCTCGGTGCCATGACCCGTGTAGATGCTGACCAGCTCGTCGCGCTTGAATTCGGTGAAGATCTGCGGGAGGAGCGACATAGGCTTGTTGTGGTACGCCTCGCCAAGCATCTGGATGGCCTCGGTTACTGCTGTGCGGCCACGGTCGGCATTGTTGCTCATCTCATCAAGTCCCTCGCGATAGTACTTGTACTGGAAGCGGCGCAGCGATTCCATCGAGGTTTCCATGTAGTCGTTGATGATGGCATGGCGATTGCGATTGTCATCGAAGGCACGCCAACCAGTGCCGCCTATGCTCTGGGCATTGTTGCACACGCTCTCTGCCATGCGGAGCACATCGCTGCCCCCAAGGGGTGCAAAGGAGTCGAGATCCATGCCGATGAAGAGGTAGGCATAGAAGGCGAGCATGGCTGTGAGATTGTTGTCGAGGTTGTTCTCGTTGTACTCGAGTGGATCGTTCTCGCGATAGTCGAACTCAAACGATGCATCACGGTTGGAGAAGAGGGTGGATACGTAGGCGGAGTTGTAGGTCGGGCGATTGAGGTTGAACAACAACTCGCACGAGAAGTGGCTGGACGAAGCATCGTACTTCTTCACGGTGATGTTGAACGTGCAGTCGATCTTCTCTTCACGCTGGAACTGGAGGTCAGTCCACTCGTGATTGTTGAGGAACTGGGCTATGGCGTTCTCGAGCGTGGTAAACACGGACGTATTGGTGCCCTGCACCTGCGAGTAGTTGATGCGGACCGTAGCGTTCAGCTCCTGTGCCCTGAGGGCGGACGGGAGGCAGAATGTGAGGATGAGAAGCAGGAATGCGATGCGTCTTGTCATTTCAATATGGATTGAAGTTGGTCGATGATGTCAACAGCCACCTCTGCCTTCGACTTGAGTGGGTAGGTCTGCATGGCATCGGGGGTGATGATGGTAATCTTGTTGGTATCGGTACGGAACCCTGCACCCTTGTCGCGCAGCGAGTTGAGGACGATGAAGTCGAAGTTCTTCTTCTGCAGTTTGCTTTGGGCATTGGACTCCTCATCGTTGGTTTCGAGAGCGAAGCCTACGAGCACCTGTCGATCGGTCTTGATGGCACCGAGCGACTTGGCGATGTCAGGGTTAGGCTTGAGACAGATAACCATGTCATCGCCCGTACGCTTAATCTTCTGATCGGCCACGGTGACTGGGGTGAAGTCGGCTACTGCTGCCGAGAGAATGCCAGCATCGGCCGATGGATAGAGCGCCATGCAGGCTTCGTACATCTGCTGGGCAGACTCGACATCGGTGCGGTGGATGTTGGCATGCTGGGGAATGGTGGCTGACACGGGACCGCACACGAGCTCGACCTCTGCTCCGCGGCGTGCGCACTCCTCGGCTATTGCCAGTCCCATCTTGCCAGATGAGTAGTTGCCTATGAAGCGCACGGGGTCAATCTTCTCGTAGGTAGGACCTGCCGTGATGAGCACCTTGCGTCCAGCCATGGACTGAGAGGCACTCTGTTCAGCCTCAGCCTGGGCAAAGAATGCCTCGAGCTGGGCTACGATGTTCTCCGGTTCCTCCATGCGTCCCTTGCCCTCGAGCTTGGAGGCAAGGAAGCCGGTGCCGGGTTCGATGATATGATTGCCGTACGACTGAAGGGTACGGAGGTTGCTCTGTGTGGAAGGATGGGCATACATGTCGAGGTCCATGGCTGGAGCCACGAACACCGGCGCCTTCATGCTGAGGTAGGTGGTGATGAGCATGTTGTCAGCCACTCCATGTGCCATCTTGCCTATGGTGCTGGCTGTGGCTGGGGCAATGAGCATGGCATCAGCCCAGAGACCGATGTCGACATGCGAGTTCCATGTGCCATCGCGCTGCGAGAAGAACTCGCTGATGACAGGCTTGTGGGTAAGTGCCGAGAGAGTGATGGGAGTGATGAACTCCTTGCCGGCAGGGGTGATGACCACCTGCACCTCTGCACCCTTCTTGATGAGCTGGCGGATGATGAGGCACGACTTGTAGGCTGCAATGCTGCCCGTGATGCCTAATACGATTTTCTTTCCTTGTAGCATGTGGTCTGTGTTACTTCATCTTTGACTGCAGGTAGGCCTTGGTCAGCACCTGCTTGGTATTGAGTGGGAAGTCGCTCTGCTGCATCCAGCCGTAGTAGCCTGGATCGTGGCGCAGGGTATCGATGAGGGGACGGCCCTTGTACTTGCCGAAATTGATGACGATGTTGCCTTCATCATCGTACACGAAGCGACCAGCAAAGTCGGCATTCTTGTTCAAGGACGAGAACTCAGCAAGGAAGCTGATGTCGTTCTGCAGATCGTCAGGATAGCGATCAAGCTGTGCCTCAAGCACCTCGAGCGTAGCACGTGTGTCGGCAAGAGCCGAATGAGCATTCTCAAGGTCCTTGTTGCAATAATACTTGTAGGCTGCAATGAGGGTGCGGCGCTCCAATTTGTGGTAAATGTTCTGCACATCGACCATCTTCCTGCGGCTGAGGTCAATATCGATGCCTACACGGAGAAACTCCTCCACGAGAAGCGGAATGTCGAATCGGTTGGAATTGAAGCCTGCAAGGTCGGCACCTTCGAACACCTTCTTGAGGTCGGATGCTATCTGGCTGAATGTAGGACAGTCCTGCACATCCTCATCGTAGATGCCGTGGACCTGCGACGATGCCTCAGGTATGTGCATGCCCGGATTGAGGCGCATGGACTTGGACTCTTCGTTGCCGTTAGGAAAAACTTTGATGTAGCAAAGTTCCACAATGCGGTCCTTTGCTACATCAATTCCTGTGGTCTCTAGATCGAAGAATATTATCGGATTCTTGAGATTGAGTTTCATATTTGGATTTTAGTCTTGAAGCATCATTGGCATGAGGAGCATGATGAGTTCCTCGTTCTCTGTCTGCTCAGCAGGAACCACTACTCCGGCACGGCTTGGGTCAGCAAGCTCGAGCACTACTTCCTGCGACACGATGCTGTTGAGCACCTCGAGGAGGAATGGGCCGTTGAAACCGATGCTCATCGACATGCCATCGTACTCGCACATGACGTGTTCCTCTGCAAACGTAGAATAATCGACATCCTGAGCGCTCACGGTAAGGGTGTTGGCGTCGAGGTGGAGCTTGATGAGCGAGCTGCTCACGCTGGCACATACGCTCACGCGGCGAAGGGCAGAGATGAGAGAGATGCGATCGACTGTGACACGGAATGGGTTGTCCTTAGGAATGACAGAGTTGTAGTTAGGATAGCGGCCCTCGATGAGGCGGCAGCTGATGGTGTAGTTATCAAGCGTGATCTCAGCGTTGCGCTCGTCGAAGCGGATCACAGCATCGCCCTGCTCCTTTGGAAGGATGTTCTTGAGCATGTTGGATGGCTTCTTTGGAAGGATGAAAGCAGAATTATCATCGCTGCGAACAGAGAGGATGCGATTGCGAACGAGCTTGTGTCCATCGCTTGCCACGAGGGTGATGAAGTCGGTTGTGAGGTCGAAGTACACACCGTTCATCTGAGGTCGAAGTTCATCGTCGGCAGTAGCAAAGAGCGCGCGCGAAATGCCACTGAAGAGTGTGTCAGCAGGGATTACGACGTTCTTCTGGTCGGATACCACACGTGTTGGTACTGGGTATTCCTCACCATTCTGGCCGATGATGTTGTACTTACCATTCTGATAGATGATCTCAATCTGGAAGGTGTCAGGATTGATCACAAAAGTGATAGGCTGGTCGGAAATCTCCTTTATGGAGTTGATCAACTGCTTAGAGTCGATGGCAATCTTGCCATATCCATCTGCTTCCAGCACCTCAAGGTTAGTCACGATGGTTGTCTCGCTATCGGAAGCAGTAAGCTGCAGCCCCCCTTCGCTGAGATTGAAGAGCACGCAGTCAAGGATGGCCAGCGAACTCTTTGAACTTTGTACTCTGCTGATGGTTTGAACACGCGAGCAGAGAAGTGAGCTTGATATACTAAATTTCATTGTGCGTATTTATTTGTTATTTATGCTACAAAGATAACAATAAGTTTGCACAACGAGTTATTTTTTCAAGCTATTTTACGAATTATTCACTAAAAAGGATGCGAAAACAAAAAAAATATCGTAATTTTGTACCCACAAAAAACAAATATATAAAATTATCAATATGGAAATGTCAGGAAAAATCATCGCTGTGCTTGAAGCTCGTGGCGGTGTATCATCAAAAACCGGTAATAGTTGGAAAATGCAGGAATACGTGCTCGAAGAGATGAACGTGCAGTTTCCACACCGCATGAGCTTCAGTGTATTCGGTGAGGATAAGATCAACGCAATGAATATTCAGGAAGGTCAGGAGCTCACAGTATCGTTCGACATCAACGCACGTGAATACCAAGGCCGCTGGTACAACGACCTTCGCGCTTGGAAGGTAGAACCTTACACACCTGCCGATGCTCCTGTAGCAGCACCTATGCAGCCACAGCCATTTGCTGCAGCACCAGCTCAGCCAGCAGCAACACCTGCCGCTCCTGAGGCACCATTCGGCAATGTAGACGGTGGCGAGTCGACTGACGATCTGCCATTCTAATCAACGTAAGACTAGGGTATTACAATAACGGAAAAACGTTGCAATGAATCATGCGATTCGTTGCAACGTTTTGTTTTATGCCTTATACAAACAGGGCGAGGGCTGAGAAGGCCACCATGATGTATCTCACAAACTTACCGATGAAGGAGTATAGCATCACTCCCCATGCATTGGCTCTGAGCATGCCCAACGCTATCGCTATTGCCGACCCCACGATGGGCAGGAAGGAGAACGTGGCTATCCAGGAGCCTTTTCGCTCCACATACCGTTTGGTGCCAAGCAGTTTCTCCTCTTTGATGCGCATGATCTTTGAGATCTTGTTTACATCCCATATGCGCCCTATAAAGTAGTTGAACATAGTACCAGCCACATTGCCCACCGTACCGCTGATGATGGTGATCCACGGATCCATGCCCGTAGTGACAAGCAAGGCTCCCATTACCGCCTCTGAGCTGAATGGTACGAACGTACCGGCAAGAAACGCGGCAAGTGCCATACCGAGGTAGCCGTACTGAATGAAGAATTCGTTTAGTGACTCCATGGCAGCATTATGTTAATGTTTAGCACCTGTACTGCTGCAACGGCGATCGAAAGCACCAAGAGCACAAGAAGATAAATATGTGTGAATCGGTTGTAAGTCAAAGCAACGAAGTGGGCGAACAGGATGGATGCGTCAATTGCAAACAGAAGTGCCCACACCATGAAGTGCTGAGGCATGACAAGCAGCGCAAGCAACATGAACAGGCCATGAACCACGAGCACATTATATAAGATGCGTGTACGTGCCTTGTCCTTAAAATTGTTGATGTAGAAATCGATCGTTCCCGAAAGGTAAAGCACGAAAAGAAATGCGAGTACCATCCACTGATGGAAGGTAAGCACCGTGTAGTCAGGCATCTGGAAGGTCGAGAACTCATGCCAGAAGTTGGTAAGCAAGTCGTACTCGCCCATCACGTAAGCCACAGCGCTTCCTATCCAGTAGGGCAGTACGGCACCAATGACCGAGGCCAGGAAGCAGCGCACCGAGAAGGCTCTCATGTACATCATGCTCAGCCAGTAGATCACTAAGACCACCAATAGTTTAGGGAAAAATAGCGATGCCATGGAGATGAGCATGAAGACCACGAACGGCAGCGTCGGATTGAGCGATTGGTACATGTGGAAAAAAGGCGAATAGGACAGCAGCACGATAAGCATGATAGGCATGGCTGGCTGAACATTGTGAGCACATACCAGCACACCCATGACAAACGCAAAGACACTACTTATCATTCGCGAACTGATGCGAAGCAACACGTGCGACTGGTTGAGCTCCGCCATAATATAGACAGCCAGGGCTGCGATGCCAAGTGCAATATAAGTGCCCACGGAGCCACTCTGCAAGTATTCAGCCACATAGCGCCATAGACCATACGCTCCAGCATCGACAGGGGTTGATGCCGAAGGAAGAAGCAGCCACGCGATGACAACAATCACGCTCACTACGGGCAACGTAAACTGGCTGCTTGCTACCGGTTTTTGAAATTCCAATCGCAAACTTAACTTAATTTTTGTGCAAAGTTAGTAAATTATTCAGTCTTAATTTAAAATATCGCGCGAATATTTATTAAAACCTCAATTAAAAATTGTAATTTTGCACCGAATTTGGGGTATAAGCCCCTTTTAATAACACAAGTAGGGCGCTTCGTACCCCGCATTTACTATTTCGGATGAAAAAATTATTTATTGAAACATATGGCTGCCAGATGAACGTGGCTGATAGCGAGGTCATCGCCTCCGTCATGAAGATGGCAGACTATGAGACCTGCGATTCCATTGACGATGCCGATGCCATTCTGCTCAACACTTGCAGTGTACGCGAGAATGCAGAAAACAAGATATACAGCCGACTTGAATCACTTCATGCCTTGCAGCGCAAAGGCCGCAAACTCATCATTGGCGTGGTGGGTTGCATGGCCGAGCGTGTGAAGGAGGAACTGATAGAGAAGCATCATGTGGACCTTGTAGCTGGTCCTGACTCTTACCTCACTCTGCCAGAGCTTTTTGCTGCTGCAGAGATAGGCGAGAAGGCCATCAACATCGAACTTTCCACTACCGAGACATACAAGGAAGTGCTTCCAGAGCGCGTATGTGGTGGACACATCAGCGGCTTCGTAAGCATCATGCGTGGCTGCAACAACTTCTGCCACTACTGCATCGTACCTTACACTCGAGGACGCGAGCGCAGCCGCGAGGTGGACAGCATACTCAACGAGGTGCGTGACCTCTGCGAGAAGGGCTACAAGGAGGTTACACTCCTGGGGCAGAACGTCAACAGTTACCGATGCGGTGAGGTGGGATTCCCACAGCTGCTAGCCACTGTGGCTGATGCTGTGCCAGGCATGCGCATCCGATTCACCACATCGCACCCTAAGGACATGAGCGACGAGACCCTCGAGGTCATCGCTGCCCATCCTAACATTTGTCGCCACATTCATCTGCCTGTACAGTCGGGCAGCAACCGCATCCTTCAGCTCATGAACCGAAAATATACTCGCGAATGGTACCTCGATCGCGTGGCTGCTATCCGACGCATCATCCCAGACTGCGGACTCACCACCGACATTTTCGTTGGCTACCATTCTGAGACAGAGGAGGATCATCAGATGTCGCTTTCCCTCATGCGTGAATGTGCCTACGACTCAGCGTTCATGTTCAAGTACTCAGAGCGCCCAGGCACCTATGCATCCAAGCATTTGCCTGACGATGTTCCTGAGGAGGAGAAGATTCGCCGCCTTAACGAGATGATCGCCCTCCAGAACGAGCTCTCAGCCGAGAGCTATCGCAAGGACATCGGCAAGACATACGAAGTGCTTGTCGAGGGTCTCAGCAAGCGCAGCAAGGAACAGTTCTTCGGACGTACACAGCAGAACAAGGTTATCGTATTCGACCGTGGCAACCACCACATTGGTGACTTCGTGAAGGTGAAGGTACTGGAGTCGAGCTCCGCTACGCTGAAGGGAGTGGAAGTCTTCGACTGAACACAAATCAACATGCACCACAACTTATTATGGCAAAGAAGCATAGATCAATCATCAACACCCAGTTCATAACTGCCTGTCTGAGCACCACCCTCGTACTCGTACTTCTGGGCACCATCGTACTGTTTGTCCTTTCTGCTCACAACCTTTCAAACTATGTACGAGAGAACATCAACGTGAGCATTCTCATCAGCGATGAGCTCGACGAACTGCAGATGGCAAACTTCGAGCATCTCCTCGACAAACTCTCATACATCAAGGAGAAGAAGTTCATCTCCAAGGAAGAGGCTCTGAAGGAGGAATGCGAGGAGATGGGTACCGACCCTACCGAGTTTCTGGGCTACAACCCTTTCACCGCATCGTACGAGATAAAGGTCAAGGCTCAGTATGCCACCAACGAACGTATGGCAAAAATAGTCAAGGATCTGAAGGCGCACCCTGCCGTGGTGGACATCATATACCATAAGGACCTTATCAAGGCGGTGAACGACAACATACGCAAGATCAGTATCGTACTGCTCATCCTTGCAGCCCTCTTCACCTACATCTCCTTTGCCCTGATCAACAACATCGTGCGCCTGACTATATTCTCCAAGCGTTTCATCATCAACACCATGAAGTTGGTGGGTGCAAGCTGGGGATTCATCCGCCGTCCATTCATGTACAGCGGAGTGACTATGGGACTCATCTCGGCTTTGCTTGCCGATGCGGCGCTCTTTGCTGGCATCTATTGGTTGAACCGCTTCGAACCTCAGCTCAGTTTGATAGTCGACACACAGGTCATCACCATCGTAGGCACCTCGGTACTTTGCAGTGGCATAGCCATCACCTTGCTTTGTCTGCTCGCTTCGCTCAACAGGTACTTGCGCATGAATAGCAACGAATTGTATTATATATAATAATAAGGTATAGAACATATCACAATGGACACTTCTAATTTCGCATTCTCAAAGATCAACTACATCCTCCTTGTCATCGGACTTGTCATCATCATCCTCGGATTGTTCCTCATGTCAGGCTCCGGTACAACCGAAGAGGCTTTCAACCCTGAGATTTTCAGCGCCACTCGCATCAAGGTTGCCCCAATGATCAGCCTCTTTGGATTCCTCTTTATCATCGTAGCCATCCTTTGGCCAAGTAAAAAGCAAGTCAAGGAGTAACATTAGCGTATGAATGAGATTCAAGCCCTCCTTATGGGCATTTTCCAGGGACTGACAGAGTATCTGCCAGTCAGTAGTTCTGGCCATCTTGCCATTGCTGGCGAGTTGCTGGGCGTACAGGATCCCGACAAGATCATGTCGTTTACGGTTGCTGTTCACGTAGCTACCGTCCTTTCCACTATCGTCATCCTTTGGAAGGAGATAGTATGGATTCTCAAGGGACTGTTCCGATGGAACGGTCAACTCAACATGGAGCAGAAATACGCTGCCAACATCCTCATCTCCATGATTCCAATCGGCATCGTGGGTGTACTCTTCAAGGATTACATCGAGGAGGCATTCAGCGGACTCGTAGTCGTAGGTTGCTGCTTGCTTGTCACAGCATCCCTGCTCAGTTTCAGCTACTTTTCCAAGCCTCGCGCCAAGGAGAATATCTCTACCCTCGATGCCTTTATCATCGGTATTGCGCAGGCCATCGCTTGTCTCCCTGGACTCAGCCGCTCAGGTTCTACTATCGGCATGGGTCTCATCCTTGGCGACAAGAAGGAGTCGCTGGCACAGTTTTCCTTCCTCATGGCTATCCCACCAATACTCGGTATGGCTCTCCTTGACGTTAAGGACATGATGGAGGTCGGAGTTGAAGAGGCCATGGCAGGCATCAGCATGTCAGCCCTCATCATCGGATTCTTCGCAGCCTTCATAGTAGGCTGTCTCGCATGCAAGCTCATGATCAATCTCGTGAAGAAAGGTAAGATGATCTGGTTTGCCGTCTACTGCGCAGTGGTCGGCATCGCCGTACTCGCATGGCAACTTCTCGCCTAATTCTCTCTCCACTCTAACCTCTCACCTATCAACTCTCCACTTTAATGAATCCACAGAAAGGCGAAATATTTGCATTCGACAAACCCTACCGTTGGACCTCCTTCAACGTCGTAGCCAAGGTGCGTGGCGAACTCTCCCACCGCTTGGGTGTGAAGAAACTGAAGGTGGGCCATGCAGGCACACTTGACCCTCTGGCCACAGGCGTGCTCATCATCTGCACGGGCAAGGCAACAAAGCAGATCGATGAGCTTCAGGCCCATACCAAGGAGTACATTGCAAGCATCAAGCTGGGTGCCACCACTCCTTCGTTCGACATGGAGACACCGGAGGATGCCACATACCCTACTGACCACATCACCCGTCAGTTGGTCGATGAGGTGCTGCCGCGATTCATTGGCGAGATAAAGCAGATACCGCCTACCTATTCTGCAGTTAAGGTCGACGGCAAGCGTGCGTTCAAGTATGCTCGCACAGGCGAGGAGGTGGAACTGAAGGCAAAGACCCTCGTCATCGACGAACTGGAAGTGCTCGGCTTCGGCATGGTGGAGGAAGCACCCGATCAGCGTGCCCTCAATGCCGACGAAAAGGAAAGGATACAGTACCAGTCATCCAACGTTGATGGCAAGTACCTCCAATTGCTCATCCGCGTCGTATGCTCGAAGGGCACCTACATCCGCGCTCTGGCACGCGACATCGGTCAGGCATTGGGCTCCGGAGCCTACCTTACCGGACTCATGCGTACACGCATTGGCGATTATACCCTCAGCGACTGCCACGACATCGAGCATCTGAACGAATGGCTCGACAGCCAGGAGCTGGAGACGTCCACCGACTAATGATTATCAACAATAATACAACATACATTAAGCCATAATGAAACTTTCACAATTCAAGTTCAAGCTTCCTGAGGATAAGATTGCCTCTTATCCTCGCACTTACGATCCAGAGACAAAGATCTACAACCGCGACGAGGCAAAACTCATGGTTTTGCACAAGTCAACTGGAGAAATTGAGCATTGCATCTTCAAGGACATCATCAACTACTTTGACGAGGGCGACTCATTCATCTTCAACGACACTCAGGTATTCCCTGCTCGCCTTTACGGCAACAAGGAGAAGACCGGTGCAAGGATCGAAGTATTCCTGTTGCGCGAGCTCAACGAGGAACTGAAGCTGTGGGATGTGCTCGTCGACCCAGCACGTAAGATTCGTATCGGCAACAAGCTCTACTTCGGTCCTGACGACTCGCTCGTGGCCGAAGTCATCGACAATACCACCAGCCGTGGCCGTACGCTCCGCTTCCTCTATGATGGTCCTCACGACGAATTCAAGGATACACTTTATTCGCTCGGTGAGGCTCCGCTTCCTGACGATGTGCGTGCCAAGCGCAAGGCAGAGCCTGAGGACATGGAGCGTTTCCAGACCCTCTATGCCAAGCATGAAGGTGCTGTGACAGCCCCAACATCAGGTCTTCACTTCTCGCGCGAGCTTCTCAAGCGCATGGAGATAAAGGGCATCGAGCAGGCATTCATCACCATGCATGCAGGTCTTGGCAACTTCCGCAGCATCGATGTTGAGGACCTCACAAAGCATAAGACTGACAGCGAACAGATGTTTGTGCCAGCCGAGGCTTGCCGCATCGTCAATCGTTCGAAGGAGAACGGCCACAAGGTCTGTGCCGTAGGTAACACCGTGCTCCGCGCCATCGAGACAGCCGTTGGTCCTGGCGGATTCATCAAGGAGTTTGAGGGATGGACCAACAAGTTTATCTTCCCTCCTTACGACTTTACCGTAGCCGATTCGTTCGTGGTCAACTTCCAGATGCCACTCTCTACTCAGCTCATGCTTGCAGCAGCCTTCGCCGGCTATGAGAACATCATGAAAGCCTACGACGAGGCGTTGAAGAACGACTACATGTTCGGAACCTACGGCGATGCATTGCTCATCACAGATTAACGCACCATCGTGAACATAGTCTATCTGTCGCTCGGCACCAACCTTGGCGACAAAGAGCACAACCTGCTCCAGGCCATCGAGGAGATAGAAAAGCGGATCGGCTCCATCCAGGGGCAATCCGCCTTTTTAGAAACCGAACCCTGGGGATTCGACAGCGACAATACCTTTCTCAACGCTGCCGTACGCGTAGCCACACCGCTCTCTCCGAGTGCCCTTCTGCGCGTCACCCAAGCCATAGAGCGTAAGTTGGGACGAACTCACAAGTCGGTCGGAGGCGTCTATCACGATCGTCTCATCGACATCGACATCCTATACTTCATCCCTTCGCGCAAGGCTGTCAGTCTGTCCAGCAGTCCAGCCATCGAAGACCTCGACTCCCTGTCAGTCCACATCGCTCGTCCATCATTGACCATCCCGCATCCTCACATACACGAGCGCGACTTTGTACTAACCCCATTATCCCAAATCAGATGAAACGCCTATTCATACTCGCCTTCATGGCTCTTCCTATCATAGCAATGGCACAGAAAAAGCAATTCACCCTCGACGACCTCATCCCTGGCGGAACGACCTACTACCGCACCAGTTACCCACAGACCAAGTATCTGGACTGGTGTGTCAACACCTGCATCGAACTGGGAGTCGACGACTGCAAGGACGTACGCCCTTCCGGCAGCACGGTCATCATTACGCTTGACAAGGTCAATACCATCCTTCAGTTGCAGGGCCGCAAGAAGATCCAGCACCTTCTCAATGCTTCCTTCCCTTCGAAGGATCTGCCAGTCATGCTCATCAACTCAGGACTTCAGTACACACTCATCAACCTCGACCAAAATGCCATCGTGTGGGCTGCCGATCTGCCTTCCGAAGCTGCCAATATAGATCTCCATCCTATATCACTCAGCATGGCATTCACAGGCGACCACAACCTCTATGTGCGCCGTGCCGATGGCAAGATCAAGCGAATCACTAAGGATGGTAGCGCTGACATCGTCTATGGTGAGAGCGTGCACCGCAACGAGTTCGGTATCGAGAAGGGTACTTTCTGGAATCCTCAAGGCACACTCCTTGCCTTCTACCGCATGGATCAGAACATGGTGAGCAAATATCCTCAGGTCAACATCACCCCCTACGATGCCTCACAGGTCTATGCAGCCAAGGACTCAGCATCCATCGACAGCCGCTGCGCCACCCTCGAGCCTGATGCCTATCCAATGGCGGGCGAGGCGTCCCATCAGGTCTCTGTAGGGGTCTACAACACCAGCACGGGTGAGACCATCTACCTCGAAACTGGCGATCCTACCGACCGCTATTTCACCAACATCAGTTGGTCGCCCGATGGCAGCCTCATCTACCTCATCGAGGTCAATCGCGACCAGACTCACGGCACCCTCGACGAGTATAGTGCCACTACAGGAAAGAAGCTCCGCACCATACTTACCGAGCACAACGACAAGTATTTCGAACCGATGCACCCTATACAATTCCTTCCTTGGGATCCAACCAAATTTGTCTATCAGACCCGTAAGGACGGCTACAACCACATCTACGTTCACAGCATCAAGGACGGCAAGCTCGTCAAGCAGCTCACCAAGGGCGAATACGAAGTCATCGACCTCATCGGCTTCAACCCTCGCACCAAGCAGGTCATCTACAGTTCCAACGAGGCTGATCCGCTCCAGTGCAACATCTACAAGGTCGACATGAAAGGCCGTCGCACCCTCATGGGCAACTCCACTGGATGGCACCATGCCAAGCTCAGCGCCGATGGCGAACACTTCATTGACAACTACTCATCCCCAATCATACCACGCCACATCGACATCGTGGATGTCAACGATGACGAAGTGTTCAACGTCCTCTCAGCCTCCGACCCTTGGGCAGCTTTCGATGTGCCTCAGATCAAGGTGGGCAGCATCAAGGCAGCCGATGGAGTCACCGACCTCTACTACCGCCTCATCCTCCCTACAGGCTTCGATCCAAATAAGAAGTATCCAGCCATCACCTATGTATATGGTGGGCCTCATGCCCACAATGTCGATGCCACCTTCCATTGGGGAGCTCGCGGATGGGACATCTGGATGGCACAGCGAGGCTATGTCATGTTCTGTATCGACAACCGTGGCTCCGAGCATCGCGGACTCGACTTTGAACAGGCTACCTTCCGCAACCTTGGTGTCGAAGAGATGAAGGATCAACTTCAGGGCATCGAATATCTCAAGACCCTCCCATATGTTGATGCCAGTCGTCTCGGCGTACACGGATGGAGCTTTGGTGGTTTTATGACCACCAGTCTCATGACCACCTACCCTGATGTCTTCAAGGTAGGCGTAGCAGGAGGTCCAGTCATCGACTGGAAATTCTACGAGGTGATGTATGGCGAACGTTATATGGACACACCGCAGACCAACCCTGAGGGCTACCGCAACACCTCGCTTCTCAACAAGGCAGGCAACCTCAAGGGACGCCTCATGGTCATCTACGGAGGCAACGACCCTACATGCGTGCCACAGCACACCCTCTCCTTCATCCGTGCCTGTATCGATGCCGGTACCTATCCCGACCTTTTCACCTACCCAGGCGATGGTCATAACATGTCGGGCACCGATCGCGTCCACTTGCACCACACCATAACGCGCTACTTCGACGATCATCTGAAATAATAAAAACATAAATTTCCCATACACAACATGAAACTTACAGTAATCAAGGTAGGCGGAAAAATCGTGGAAGAGGAAGCAACCCTCCAGCAGCTCCTCACCGACTTCTCCCGCATCGAAGGTCCTAAAGTACTTATCCACGGCGGCGGACGTTCAGCCACCAAGATAGCAGCCGACCTCGGAATCCAAAGCACCATGATAGGCGGTCGCCGCGTCACCGATGCCGACATGCTACGTGTCGTAACCATGGTCTACGGCGGACTCGTCAACAAGACCATCGTAGCCCGCCTACAGGCCTGTGGCATCAACGCCCTCGGACTCACCGGAGCCGATATGAACGTCATGCTCTCCCACAAGCGTCCGCTCAAGCGAGTCAAGATGGACGACGGCAGCGAGCAGATGGTCGATTTCGGTTTCGTAGGCGATGTGGATCGCTGTGATGGCAGCATGCTTGCCACCCTCATCAATCAGGGCGTTGTGCCAGTCATGGCACCCCTCACCCACGATGGACAGGGCTCCATGCTCAACACCAATGCCGACACCATAGCCGGCGAGACAGCCAAAGCCCTTGCCCCACACTTCGACGTCACCCTCATGTACTGCTTCGAACATGCAGGCGTGCTCCGCGATCCTGACGACGAAGGAAGCGTCATCAACCACATCGACGAGCAGTCATTCTCTGCCCTCGTAGCCGACGGCACCGTGTCGGGAGGCATGATTCCAAAGATTGAGAACGCCCTCGCAGCCGTACGCGCAGGAGTCAAGGAAGTGATCATCACCAAGGCCGACGCCATCGACGGCACCCGAGGCACCCGCATCACCCTCTAGCCTCTCACCTCTCCACTCTAACCTCTCAACTCTCAACTCCCCCCCCCCTCAACCCTCCATGAACTTCGAGAGAGACATACTGCCGCTGAAGAACATCGTCTTCCGTACAGCCCTTCGCATCGTCCTTAATAGGGAAGAGGCGGAGGACATCGTGCAGGACACTCTCATCAAGCTATGGGAACATCGTGATGACGACATCCACAACATCGAGGCCTTCGCCCTCACCATAGCGCGCCGCCTTGCCCTCGATCGTAGTGCCAAGGCCGAAACACGCGTCATCTCGCTCGATGCCGACCTCCACGACCGCCAGGACGAGCACCAACTCTCCGCCCACGATCGTATGGTCAGCGATGAGCAGCACAGCTACATCAGCCAACTCATCAACAGCCTGCCCGAAAAACAGCGCACCATCATCCAACTGCGTGACATAGAGGGAAAAACCTACCGTGAAATAGCTGACATATTAAGCATCACCGAAGCCGACGTAAAGGTCAATCTCTTCCGCGGACGAAATTTTTTGAAAAATAATTGCAAAAACCTGTAACTTTTCTCCGCCTCACCCGTCGACTATAATAGAGGGGCAAAAAAAACATAGCCACTGCAACAGAATATGAACTACCAGTACATCGAACAACTTCTTGACCGCTACTTCGACTGCATCACCACGCTCGAAGAGGAACAGATACTTCGTTCATTCTTCAATCAGGAGGATGTACCAGCCCATCTCATGCAGTACCGTGACATCTTCGCATGCCACACGGAGAGCCGCAAAGACGAGCTCGGAGCCGATTTCGATGCCCGCCTTCTTGCCCTCATACAGGAAGAACAGAAGCCAGCGCGTATGGTGCCAATCCGCAACAGCCGCTTCGCCCCATTCTTCCGCGCCGCAGCCACAGTTGCCATCATCCTCACCATTGGTGGAGCTGCCGAACGCAGCATGAACGACCACAGCGAGGATAGCAGTATCGATGCCATCACCGTCACTCCTTATACCAAGTCGGGCGACATCGCATCCATGCTGCACCGAGGTGACATCTACCAGGCCGAGACTCGTCCTCAGACCGACAGTCTGCCTACAGTCACTCCAGTAGAGAACTCCGACAACATCTTGCGGTGATACCAACCAAGTACTTTTGCTTTATAAAATTTATAAAAACTAATCGATGCTTAACTAAACCAGCTGGAAAGGATAGCTGCGAAGCTCATACCTTTTCAAAAAACACAATTATAGACCACATACATTTCACAGAACGGTCTATTCTCTCAAAAATCATGTTGGATTACTCCAATCCATACAAACGAATAAAGTCTGACTCCCCGAGCCAGACTTTATTCATTTTATATAGTTTGTGCCTTCTTATCTTTTTCTGAACACTAACCACGGTATCACTCCCTTCCACTTCGTGTGGAAATCATCATTCATTGATAAGCACTCTGCCGTCGTCGCTCATACCCTCGGCGCTGATGTACATCTCGTTGCACGTGGAGTTGTTGTAGAACTCCACCTTTGCCTTGCCATCGGCATCGGTGCGTATGTTCGGGTTCCAGTATATGGTGCGACGGAAGTCGGCCATGGGTGGGAGGATGGAGTAGTCCTCCATCTTGAAGGTCGACGGTTTGTTGAACCCCTGGAAGTGGGTGCGGCGCAAGCCCTTCACAGATGGTTGGAAATTACGGTGTGTATAGCAATACAGAACAATGGGATTTTGTTGTTCTATTTCCGGGCATAACAAATGACTCTCTATGGATTTGGAATTATCAGAAACGTATATACATTTAAGCTCGTCAAGTGAGGTTGGAAGATCCATGGAGTTGGAATTATTATCTGTGTACATCAATTGTATTGGCATGGCTTGTGAACGGAGCCGGAACCCTGTAATTGTAGCATATTGGTTGTCGATGATCCATACAATAGGACGGTTATTGTATACCAATCCGTCTGCATAGAATTTTTTCCATGGATGAGGTGGAAGGCTTTCGTATTCAGAATATTCTCTCGATGCCGGAGAAAACCATTCGTAGATGGCTCTAACTGTATCGGGAGCCCCTAACCCCATGGTATTCTTTTTCATCAGCAGTATCTCGGTAGGAACTGCCTCACCAGCGAAATTATGGTTCTTAGATATTAACCACTCTGCTACCGAAGGCATCTGCTCTGCATAGTCAGTTATCCTATCAGCATCCTTGTCACAGTCGTAGTACAACAAAGAAAATGAACGGGCTTCCGTCTCGTCCTGCCACAGGGTCCTGTCCCACACGCGCCCCTTTGCCTTGACAGTAACATTATCAAGGACATGATCACGTAAAGTCATGTTCAATGGCATGGTATCTTCTTTTACATCCCATTTGTGTAGCCATTTGTCTGTTACAGGTATCACTTCCGACTCTAGAGATGAAAGATGACGTGGACGTGGGCTGAAGTGTCGGTCTATGCCCACCATGTAGGGAGTGCTCTTGCCTTTTTTCCTTGTCTGAATGTCAAGCTCCCACTCGCCGTATATGTCAGGGATAACAAAACTATAGCTGCCATCAGCATCAGTGCTTGTGCTTCCGTCAATAATGCCGTCTGTCAGGGAACGCATTCTAACAACTAGGGTGGCATCATCCGTTCCTCGTTTTTCATGACGATTATGAAGATGGCCGAACAAATACAGATGATCTTCTATCGGTTCAAATTTGTCAAACATGGAATTGCCGACCATGAGGTTCCAGTCATATCGACTCCAACCGTGTATCATCATCAGGAGATCGGTACGACGACGATGCTCCAGATCATTGGATTGCAGATAATACTCTGGGTGGCTGATGTAGCCCCTGAGATCACTGCATAGCAGCATCCATGTACGCATATTGCCGTATTGACCATTGACCAAACCATGGGAGTCAACAGCAGAAAGTGATATGGTAGAGTTCGGTGCAGCTTGTAGTTGCAACCCAACGGGACCACAAGGCGAAACCATGTCTTGCGTGGAACGGATCGTAATGCTATCACGCAAGGAAGTTGGGAAAATGAAGAATCGTCGCTCCGCCATCACGTGTCCTTCTGCATCAAAGAGGGTGAGCTGACTGACACCTTCTGGGAGGCGTTTTTTGTTGAATGTGAAAGAAAATTGCTGGCTCGCAGTCATTGTGTCACACCTTATTATGCTGCCGTCATGAATCATTACATATCCCATTTTCTTCCCTATCACTGAAGGTGAGCAACGAACACTTGCAAGCACAAGTTCATCTTCCTGCATATCAACATGCATACTGCATCCTTCTGGCTTGTATTCTGGGAATGATAATCTTTCGGTCTTTCCGTGTCCATACGTGGTAAGCAGCTTTATTCCCTCATTTACCTCCATCAGGTTCAACATTCCCCATCCCATGCTGTCGGTTTCAAGTGAATCCATCAACGTGCCATCCGCATTGATAGCCTTCAATTGTGCAGGCATAGGATGGCCTTCGCCGTCAGAAATGGTTATAGCAACTTTTGCTGGCAACCCCTTCACCAGTTGCCCTCCCTCTGGGTAGAAACGAACATTGATCCTCGCTGACCTTTTATAAGCAACATTCTGGATGCCATTAGGGATGACATCTACAATGCTTCCACGGTCAGTCACATCTTCGGTCAGTCTCTCATTATTCAACTTTTTCCGGAAGCTCAATTTGTCTATTGTTGGTGAGGAATAGTCGCCTTCCGTCTTTGGTGTCTTGAATATTGGTATTACGCGACTGAAGCATGCATCCGTACCCCAGTTGGTCATGTAGCGTGTGTAGGCTCGGATCTCGTAAAACCCGGTTACAAATATGCGGTCGAGTTTGATATCTCCATGTGCTTCACCATTCTCAATGGCGAGTTTGCGCGACTCCACCACATCGCCTCCAGCAGTGAGCAGTTCAACATACAGCACATGACTCAAGTCGGTGCGACTATCTGTGTCGCACCGTTTCACATAGGCCTTGAACCATATCGTTTCCCCCTTGAAGTATCCAGTATTGTCCAGATGTAGATAAACTTTTTCCTGAGGATAGTAACGTGAGAACTTCATTGCTTTCTGGATGTAGGAGAGCACACGCTGACCTTCCACGTCAAGCTGCTGGGCATGACATGGGAGGTAAGCGACAAGCATCAAAAGCAGAATTAGAGTATACTTTCTCATATCCGTATTACTCAATTACAAATAAACATGCAGCAAACGACATAAACGTGTTTCTTCATGTTATTTACTTTATCGTATTAACCATTCCTATGCTTTTCGAAGGCAAAGATACACAATTATTATATAACAAACAAGAGAAATGTTCACAAACAATTCATAAACCATTCATTTTGTTATGCGGATGGAAGAATCATTTCAGTTCACCCATTTGCATATCTTAAAGCATCAATGATTCGAATAATAGTAAGTTCCACTTTTAGATATGCCACCATCTTCATCTATTAAATATGAATTGGTGATGCAAGATGTTTTATTTGGCTCTGTATAAAGGAAATAATCGTTATTGTCCTCTGGTTTGCCGAACATAGCCATCTTATTATTGTTGTCATAGATATACATCGCATATTGCTTGGACACCCAATGTCCGTCCTCATTAACATACTGGGTAGTATGGGTAGGTTCACCAGTATGACTATACCAATTGTCAAACCTTATGTCTGCAACTGTTGTTATTGATTTGACAAGGGTTGTGTCAGAGTAGATGTAGTTCGTATTCATAGGCAAACGACCTTCGCAGGGGCTGTCTGTCTTGCTATCGACAAGTCCTAAGTAGTTGTAGTGATAGATTGTCTCATAGCAGATCTTCTTATCTCTATTAAGGTCTGACTCTACCTGTATTCGTTCCGCTTGCCGAACACGTAGAATAAGAGGTAAACGTTCTTCGTGAGCGTTTACCTCTTTCTTGTGTTGCTTAGAGGTGGTGAGTGATTGACGTTTGTCGCGTGAATATTACGTGGCAATTACTTCACATCACACACTAAATAACAAAATATTGGGTCACATGGTTCGACAGCATCATACGCCATGTTCATTATAGCCTTAAGGGTTACAATGCCTGTGTCAGCATTGGTGTCAACGCTAAGAATCTGCAAGGCCTTCTTATTGTCTAAATACAGAAAATTGTCTATGGCAGAATAAACAAAAGGTTTAGAATGCGTGTACGGACCATCGTTGTCAGAACCTGGGAGAATTACGTGCCCAGATATATCGATTGTTGCATCATTGACGAAATCATAAGTTTGGATGCTTGATCCTATATATTTGCGCCAGAATTCCTTGTCAAGCAAAACCTTGCCACTCTCATCAATCAGGAACGAATGTTTGTCACTTATGCTATGACCAACAAACAACGACATGAATTGTTCTTCTGTTAGTTGTTTAGTGCCATCATCTTCACTCATACGAGGCCATCCATCCTCGCCCCATGTAAATAGTATATCGTCATCCACCTTGATGGGGGCTTTTGATATAGGATTGTTAGATGATGGTTCAACGATTTCGGTTGACTCATTTTTATTGCATGACACAATGCAAAGCATTGCCAGCAAAGCACATAATAGGAATGATTTATTCATAACAGCCAGTTTTTATAATATTATAAATTTGTGCAAAGATAAATAGAATAAATATTATCACCAACAAAAGTAACAATTATCTTAAAGAAACTGTCACATATTGT
>JAKSLM010000050.1 GCA_024401225.1 Bacteroidaceae bacterium
GAACCTGGACGGCTATTGCTTTTTCATAGGGTCTGCAAACGCGGACGGTTATACACACAGCGGCGTGGTTCCCTCTTGCTCATTTATACATTTTCCTACCCAAAAGTGCCAATATTGTCTTATTCTTAACAAATGCTACCCACAGAAACGCTCGTTTTCTGTGAGTAGCATTTTATACCTCTGTAAGCAGGAACGCCATATAGAACGGCAGAGTGAGCAATGGACCGTTGCGTCCCACATTATAGTCGCCAAGTTTTAGAGCATGATAGACGTGGTATTTCTCAGGATGCTTCAAGAGTGTCTGCATAGACTTCGCATTTCCTGTACGTGCCTTGCATTCCAGAGGGGTACATTCTCCACGATAGCGCATCACAAAGTCTATCTCTAAACTATCGGGCTTCTGGTAATAGTAGAGTTTACGTCCCATTTTGCCTAAGATGTCAGCCATTACGTTCTCATAAATTGCACCCTTGAAACTTCCCAGACGTCCTTGCAATATGTCTTCAATCTTTCTGCGATACATAGTTTCTATCTGACTATTAATTGTTTGCAGTCGCAAAATACACAAAATCGGGCGACTTTGGCTGCAAAGATACGAAAAGATAATGTATTCACCAAACTTTCTTATAGAAAACAAATGCTACCCATAGAACGAGCGTTTCTGTGGGTAGCATTGCGTTTATAAGCAACAGAGGAGTGGGGGATTACTCCTGTGTGCCGAGGTTCCTAATTATCCTGAAACAAATCCTTAATCGTTACTACATTCTGTATGATGGATGAATGCTCATTTTGGTTAAGTCCGTATGTGGTGACAAGAATTGGATGAACAGCTTGCTTAATATCACATGTTTCCTTAAAGATACGTATGCGACGACGCAATTCTTCTGCATCCTTTTTCTTGAAGGTATATTTGTCTTCGTAGAATTTCATCTCACAAATGTTCACCACTTTGTCTCGACGCTTGATGATGAGATCTATCTGAGCCTGTTCTTCTGCGTCGGCTGGTGTATGCCATGCATAGACCTCTGTCTGCATACCAGCTATCTGCAGCCGTCGCTCTATCTGAGCGTGATGCAGCAGGCAGAGTTCCTCAAATGCCAATCCACTCCACGTGCGATGTCGAGCACTGTCCAACTGATGTACCCAAACATCCTTGTCCGACTTCGCTATCTTGCTGATGAAGCGTAGATGGAAGAGAGTGAAGGGGTCGGTCAACTGATATATGCTTCCCTTGGTTCGCATACCGTAATTGCTGTAACGACGGATGATGTCGCAACGATCCAAATTGTCGAGCACATCTTTCAAGTGACCATTATCTTGTAATCCAGTAGCATGGATTATCTCCTCTTTGGTCAAACCCTTGTTCTTCGTGCCGAGCGCTTCGACTACTTTTAAATAAGGAGCAGGTGAGTTATAGAGCGAAGCATATAGTTCATCATATTCTCCTTCTAATCGCCCGTTCTTCCGGAAGAATATCTCGTCAATGTTTTGAGCCAGACTCTTTCCACGTTGTATTTGTTTCAGATAGAACGGGATGCCACCCATAATCATATAACATTCAGCAATCTCCTTCTCGCCCATTACGATACCTCGGCTACGAAGATATTCACGTACCTCGCCAAGAGTAAAGGGGTGAATATAGAGGCGGTGATCAGCACGGTTGTGCAATCCTCCGTGGTTTTTGAGTATTTTCTTTGTTATCCACGATGTAGCACTGCCGCACACTATCAATACGAGATTATCTATAGTACATCCCCAGTCATTCCAGAAGTTTTCCAAAGCTGGAACGAGATTACTTCCTCTTGTGTCCATCCATGGCAGTTCATCAATGAACACCACCTTCTTTCCTTTTGTCTTTTTACGTTCAAGCAATGAACGTAAAAATCCAAAAGCCTCATACCAGGTTTTAGGCGTGGGATATGACTCTCCGTTAGAATAACGATTAAGGCTGGTGGCAAAATTCTGGAGTTGGTCATCTTTGCCCTTCTTGGATATTCCCGTACATTTAAAGGTGAACTTGTTCTTGAAACAGCGGTTGACAAGGAATGTCTTTCCGACTCTTCGCCGACCATATACTACGATAAATGCTGCTTCGTCGTATGAAAGAATCTGATTCAAATCCTCTATTTCACGTTGTCTGCCTATGAGTTTGTCGTTCTTATCCATATCATTTTGTTTCATTTTATAGTTGGGCGCAAAGGTAATGTTTTTTCGTCAAACACACAAATGTACAACGTGGTTTTTGGGCGAAAAGTGATAAATAAGCACAGATTTCGCCCCAAAGTCTTTGTGTAGGGGATATGAATTACCTATTGGGGAAGAGGGGCGTGATTCCGTTCCTGCTGGATAATATGATTGATATTGTCCTCACTACGAGTTAGGTTTTTTAAGGTATTAAACAAATGCTACCCATAGAAACGAGCGTTTCTGTGGGTAGCATTGCGTTTATAAGCAACAGAGGAGTGGGGGATTACTCCTGTGTGCCGAGGTTCTTGATGAACTTACCTACGATCTGGTTTAGACCCTTGTACGAAGTCTTGTAGGCGAGGATGGTGATGGTGTCGCCTTCCTTGACTCCTGTAGCAGCGAAGTTCTTTGTTTTGCCATCGAGGCCATCGGCTACGCCGTAAACGTAGATCTCGCCTGTCTCATCCTTGAGACCGAAGTTGCCGTAATCGGTGAGGTCGAACTTGATGTTGTCGCCAGTCATCTTGAACACTGTACCTGTGACGAGGTAGTAGGTATTCTTGTCGTCAGAGAGTGTCTGGAGCTCAGCAGCAGTCTTCACTTCGTGAGCAACCTTCTCAACTACGATGGCGTCCTTCATCTGAGGAGCATTCTTGTACGATGTCTTCACGCTCTGGAGCACTACCTCGTCGCCTACCTTGAAGTCGTCAGCGTTCCAGTCGGTGATACCGTAAACGTAAACCTCGCCTGTACCATCGTTGATGTAGAGGTTGCCGTACTTGGTGTTGGCAATCGAAGTGATGATGCCGTGTACCTTGTACTGTGCCGAACCATCGGCCTGTGCATTGAACTGTGCACAAGTGACATCCTGGATCGAGCCTTCCTGTGCTACCTCAGTAGTGGCTGTGTAAGCCTTGCCACTCTTGGTAGTGCCGAAGCTGAGATTGGCTGTACGTGCACCGCCTTCGTTGGCTGCGAGCTTGAGTGTCACCTCTGTGTTGGTACCCTTGGTTACGATCGACTTGACTGTGAGCCATGACTGTATTGCCTCAGGGATGTCGATGCTGATGCCGTCGCCCTTATTAGTAAGGAATACGGTCACGTCGCCACCATCCTTTGCCACGCTGGCTACCGAAAGTGAATCAACCTTGATGAGCGACTTCTCGATTGAGATGACTGTAACGTTGACGAGCTCTGCTGTGCCCTGATAGGTCGACTTAGGACCTTCGACAGTTACGATGTCACCCTGCTCAATGCCGAGGCTCTCGAAGTTCTTTTCAGCGCCTGCTGCGTCGAGGGTACCGTAGATGTAGATTCCGTCGCCATCGTCTGTACCATCGTTGAGGTACCAGTTGCCGTACAGAGTGTTGGCAATCTTTGTTACCACACCCTTTGCACGGTATGTTGCACCATCAGGTGTCTTTTTACTGTTGAGGTCGGCTGCCGAAGTGATAGGAAGTTCTACCTTCTCTGTCATCTGGAGCACGTTGATGAGCTGTGATGCATCCTTGCAGTTGAGCTTTACGGTGCATGAGTTGGTTGCCTTTGCTGTGTCAGCTTCGAATGTCACTTTGGTCTGGCCTGCTGTGCCTGATGCTGGCGAAACCTTGAGCCATGTTGGCACGTCGGTGATGGTCCATTCATCAGAGGCTGTGATCTGAATCGACTGCGATCCGCCATCGGCTGGAAGGGCTATGTACGAGCTTGATACCTGAACCTCAGCAAGTACAAGAGCCTCATATTTCTCAGTACAGCTTGTGAAGATAGCTAAGATAGCTATGAGTGATGAAATTATGCTTTTAAGTTTCATATACTTTCTTGACTGCTTTTATTAGTTGAACATATATTTGATACCGATAGAAGCATACCAGCACTGACCAACAGTATGGAGTGGCTTCCATGTCTGTGTCTTGCCATTGATAGCTGCTGGAGTAGAGAATGTCGCAAATCCGTCAGCATCTACACCTTCGTACTTGAGGATGCGGAAGTCGTTGCTTGAACCTACGAAATCCTGGTTGCCGTACTTCTGTACGCCCCATGAAGAGTTGAAGAGGTTGAGCACGTTCTTCATGTCGAACGAGAGCTGAAGCTTGTGGGTAGTGTTGCCTGCATTGATCTTGAAGTCATGCTTGTACGAGAAGTCGATGCGGTGTACGAATGGGTTGCTGTAGCCGTAAGTCTCAGCATACTTGCCCTGATGGCTTGAGAGGTAGTCGTTGCCATGTACATAATCCATGAAGCGTGTCTGGTCGTCGGCCGAAACGAAGCGGAACTGCTTGTTGGCTACTTCCTCGTCGGTTGGGATGTAGAGGAGGTCGTAATTGTATCCGTCGCCGTTCATGTCGTTCAGCATCATGTAAGTGTAGTTGTAGCTACCGTTCCATGTCTCGTAGATGAATGAGTAGTGGTTGTTGCTCTTGTCGTTGAGAGTGAGGGAAGCGATGAAGCGGTTTGGAGTAGTGTTGAGCGCATTGTGGAGGCGCATGTTGTTAGGGTTAGGACCGTCGATAGTACCGATGTAGTTGAGTACCGAGCTTGCGCTTGAACCAGGGAGTGAAGTGAGCTCCTTGAATACGCTGTGAGTGTAGGATGCCATGAGGTCGATCCACTCAGCTGGACGAGCGTTGAGTGTGATGCTGCCTGTCCATCCGTAGCCCTTGCCTGTGTTGGTGAGCACGTAGAGTGATGAGTTGTTCTGGAATCCTGCTGGGAAGATGGCACGGTTGTCAGCACCGTTGAAGCGTGAGAAGCCAGCTACCGATGGGATTGACCAGTCGTTGATTGTAGCACCGTTGACAGTCTTGTTGAAGATGAATTCACCTGTCAATGAGAGTGGGAACGATACTGGAAGCTGGTAGTCGACAGCGATTGATGACTTCCATACCTGTGGCATCTTGAATGACTGATCCACACCGCACATACCTGATGAGTAAACACCATCCTCAGGCTTAACAGTAGTAGGGTAGCCGAGCTTTACGAGCTTGTCGTAGAGAGCAGCCACGGTTGGTTTGCCGTTGGCGTCAGTCACGAGACCACCCTTGAACTCATCCATTGTGAAGCCCTTGTTTGCGGCATTCTTTGCATTGATCTGTGCGTTGTACTGTACCATACCAGAGTTGGTAGGCATGTTGGTGAAGAATACGAGTGGGAGACGACCTGTGAAGAGACCTGTACCTCCACGTACCTTGAGGCTCTTGTCGCCGAGCACGTCCCAAGTGAAGCCTACGCGTGGCGACCATGAGAGCTTGCTTGCTGGCCACTTACCTGTATCCATGGTGCGGCCGTTGTAGTCGACAGAAAGGAGGGCGTTGTTAGTCATCACGTCCGAGTTGTTGTAGAAGTAACCATCGACGCGGAGTCCGTATGTGAGCTTGAAGCGGTCGGTTGCGTTCCATTCGTCCTGAGCATAGAGTGTACCCTTGTTGAAGCGTACGCGAGCTGCAGGGTCAGCCTGTCCGTTGTAGCCGTATGTGAGGTTCACGATCTCAGGAGTTGCGCCTGTGAGGAAGTCGTCGAGGCTTTTGTAGCGGTAGTAACCTGTACCATTACGCATGTACATGTTGTCAGCCATCTGATGCTCGAAGGCGATACCTGCCATTACCTTATGGTTGCCGAGGTAGTAAGTTACATCATCCTTGATGTTCCATGTAGTAGTGTGAACGGCATTGTTCCAAGTGAAGAGCTCGTATCCGAGCGAGATGTAAGCCTGGTCGTCCTTGAGGATATCGATGAATGGGAATGGATCAGAATTAGTGAAACGAACGTCGTCCTTCTTTGAGAATGTAGCGAGGAACTGGTTCGAGAGGTTGTCAGTCAGACGGCTGTTCAAGTCGAGTGAGAATGAGTGAACGAGGTTGTCGATGGCATACATCGAGTTAGCGTACGACATTGAGTACTGTGACATACGAGCACCCGACATACGTGTACCACCGTCCATTGATGATGCGTTAGGAGCGTTCCATCCGCGGTTCTTAGTGAAGTTGTAGCGGAGGGCGAGCTTGTTGCGATTGTCGATGTTCCAATCCAAGCGAGCGAGGAGCTTGTAGTTGCTCTCGTCGGCAGGGAATGAAGTGAACGAGCCTGTGTTGTAGCCATACTTCTGTGCTACATAGTTCTGTACTGCCTCGAGGTCAGCGATGGTAGTGCGTGAGATGTACTTGTCAGGATCTGCCTTGCCATCCTCGCTTGCCTGCCAGCGGTTAGCCACTGTAGGAGTCTTTGTCATTTCACCGTTTACGAAGAAGAAGAGCTTGTCCTTGATGATTGGACCACCGAGAGTTACACCGTAAGTAGTGTTGCGGTCGCGCTCACGTGCACCACCGATCTGCTCGCCATTCACAGCGTCGCCGCGCATGTTCTCATTTCTATGATAGATGTAGGCAGAACCCTTGAATGTGTTGGTACCCGACTTTGTGATGGCATTTACACCACCGCCTACGAATCCGCTCTGGCGAACGTCGAATGGTGAGATTACCACCTGCATCTCCTCGATAGCCTCGATCGAGATAGGGCTGCCGCCGCCAGGGAGCTTATCGCTAAGACCGAAGTCGTTGTTGAAGTTTGCACCGTCCACAGTGAAGTTGGCAGTACGACCGTCCGAGCCCTGGAATGTCATTCCGTTGCCTCCATAAGGAGAGAGACGTGTGAAGTCGGTGATGCTGCGCGAGATGGTTGGCATGTTGACCATCTGAGTGTTGCTGATGTTGGTAGTAGCACCAGTCTTCTCAACAGCGAACTTACTCTTGCTGCCAGTCACGATCACGTCGTTGAGCTGCTTGATGTCCTCATTCATCGACATGTCCTGACGGTAAGTTTCACCGAGCTGGAGAACCACGCCGCCTACAGTCTTAGGTTCGAAACCGATGTAGGTCACCTTGATTTCGTAAGGACCGCCGACACGCATACCCTGAATGGTATACTGTCCCTTTACATTAGTCACTGCTGTGTATCGGGTGCCGGAAGGCTTGTGGATAGCCTCTACGTGAGCACCGATCACTTCCTCATTGTCAGCTGTCACCTTACCGCTAAGGCCAGAGGTGGTCACCTGCGCAATGGCTGACGATACAAAAAGTACCATCATTGCAAAAAGCAATTGCAATTTCTTTTGCATACGTGAATAAAATTTGTTTATGATTAATAAAAAACTAGTTGTTTTGACTTTTTACCTTGTATCCTTGAAAAGGATGCTTTGACACTTCTTTTCTGTGTGCAAAGGTAGGGAAAAATACTTAAATGTGCAAAAAAGTGTAAAAAAAGAGTGTCATATCCTGCTCAAATGGGCAAAATATGACACACTTCTATCTATTCGAGTCATGACTATGCTAAGCGTAGCTTACTATCGGCACAGACAATGCGTCCGCTGCTTATCAGGTGCTCGAGCGATTCGTTGAGTGCCTGATCCACCTTTGCACCTCGGCGAGTGAATCCGAGTTTCTTCGCCACAATGAGGGTGAGGGCATCGGTGTTGATGGACAGCTGCTCCGTTACGGCTTCAATGATGGCGTTCATCACCTCTACCTGCGGTATCTCGGTGATATCGCGGCCGTTGTGCTTCCTGTAGCCAGTATAGTTGTCCGCATCCTCCTTGCTCATCCATACCACGTCGGCCGCTCCGGCCTTCTCTACGTACATGCAGCGTTCGGCAATCTTTGTCACCGTCTGGAGCATGGCAGAGGTGGTGCGTCCCATTTCCTTGAGCATGCATACCCTTTTGCATAGGTAGGCGAGGGTCATAGGCTGTTCGCACTTGAGAATCTCGGTGGCAAGCTTCTTGTCAGTCATGATCCTGGTATTTGCATTGCCTTCGTATGCTTTGTAGTCGGCCACCTCGCTCTTTACCTCTTCCACGGCTTCGCCCGAGATGTCGAATACCGCCTTCTTGGCAGGTTCTGCCGCCTTTGCAGGCTTCTCGCTGATGGCCTTCTCTATGCGTTCCACTACACGCTCCGGGTTGTTGAGCCAATCCACGCTCCACACTCGCATGATGCGCCAATTCAGGCTTCTCAGTACTGATGGCTGCACTATCTCGCGATCGCGGGTGGTCTGAGTTTGATGGTAGCCCTTGCCATCGAGCAGAATACCAAGATTGTAGGCGCCTGCTGCGGCATCGTTGCTGATGGCCACATCGACCTTGAAGTTCGAGCGTCCGATGTTGGTGTTTGCCACATATCCCTTTGCTCTCAAGGCTTCGGCTATCTGCTCAGCTATTACGGAGTCGGCTGTCTCGTGGTTGGTATTGGCTGACTGTACGAGTATCTGCTGCTCGGCGTATTCAAGGAAGTGCTTCAGCCCCTCTACGCCCTTTGCCTTCGAGCGGCGCAGGTCGATCTGTGATGACTTCAGGGCGGAGAACACCACCATCTCCCTGCGGGCACGGCTTACAGCCACATTCAGTCGGCGCTCACCGCCTACGTTGTTGAGTGGACCGAAGTTCATCGATACCTTTCCATCCTTATCCGGACCGTAGCCGATGGAGAACAGTATGATGTCGCGCTCATCGCCTTGCACGTTCTCGAGGTTCTTTACGAAGATAGGTTCGTAGATCTCCTCGGCAGCCTCACGAAGCTCTTTGTTCTTCTCAAGCAATTCTATGAGCAAGTCCTCGATGAGGTTCTGCTGCACTACGCTGAATGCTATCACACCTATGCTGCAGTTCGCATGGTCAGGCATCTGGAGTCGCCTTGCAATCTCCTTCACTATGGCTTCCGCCTCCTTCCTGTTGGAACGCTTGCCGCCTTTGTCGTAGATACCGTCCACGTAGTTGAATTTCACCTTCGTGTCCTGATCGTCGACTGAAGGGAATGTGATGAGCGAACCGTCATAGTACTCATTGTTGGAGAATGCTATCAGCGATTCGTGTCTTGAACGGTAATGCCAGTTGAGCTGGAGCGATGGTATCTCAAGTGTGCGGCAATCCTCGAGGATGCTCTCCATGTCATCGAGCTCTGCCTCGTCCTCGCTGACGCTTGTGCTGCTGAAGAAGCTCGTAGGCGGCATCTGCTTAGGGTCGCCCACGATGATGACCGACTTGCCTCTGGCAATTGCTCCTACTGCCTCGCTTGTAGGCATCTGCGATGCCTCGTCGAATACCACGAGGTCGAACTTCTCCTGCGACAGAGCGAGGAATTGGGCTACCGACATCGGGCTCATCAGCATGCATGGGCAGAGGCGAGGTAGCAGGGTTGGTATCTGATCCAGCAGGTCGCGTAGCGAAAGGCCACGGCCGCCGTTGGAGATGTTGCGGTTGAGCAATCCTATCTCGCTGCTGTTGTCTATGTTGTCTGTCACATGCGGTATCTGCGACGCAAGGCGTGCGTACAGTTCCTTCTGACTGAGCATCTGGAAGTCGTCGGTAAGCTTCTGGTAGCGCGACACGGTCTCGTCGAATATTGAGCCTTCGAACGTCCTCAATGCCGGCGACTGGGCAATCTTGTCGTTAGCCAGGCTCTTGTACATGGCCTTGAAGAATGAGTCGGAAAGCGTGCTTGCAGGACACTCTGCCGACTCGATCCTACGTGCTACGATGGCAAGTCCTGCGGCCTTCAGTTCGCGCTTGTAGGCACACCATTGGTACCAGTCGCGAGCCTTGTCCGTATGCTTTGCCCATTCGCTCAGCAGGTCGGTATGGTTGCTCAGCACCTCCCTCGGAGGAAGTGCGTCGGCTGTGGTCTCCGTGCCGAAGTAGCGACCTATGGCAGCATTGACCTTGTCTATCTCCTGATGGAGGTTGTTGTAGTCGAGCAGCTTGGTAAGGAAAGTGTCTACATCCTGTTCAACTATAAGTTTATTGAATTGGCGTAACTTGTTCAGATATTTTCTCTTGGCAAAGAATCGTGGAATGAACCATTTAGCCTTTACAGCACGCCATTCCTGATAGAGGGCGTCAGCATTCTCATTGAAGATGGATGCGTCGCAATCCCTCATTATCTCACTTCGCAGCTGTGCTGCACTGGTGAGTTTTTCGCGGTTGCTGTTGCCTGTCTGTATTGTCTCAGCCGTCTCCCTGAGCCTAGCTGCCAATAGTGGGATGTCAGCGAGGTCAGCCTCTTCAATGTTGAGCCCGTTGAGCGGATGGCGCGATGGCTGTCCCACGAGGTTGACTATTGCACCGTACTTGTCGTGCAGCAGGTGAGTGTAGCTGTCGATGTCCTTCACGTTGAAGTGCTCGCGCAGATCCTTGTCGCTGGTATCGATGTCCAGTTCCTTGGCGTTGATGGCCTCGTAGCGCACTATGCAGTCGTAGAGCGACATGCCGTCGCTTCCCTTCGCATCGTGCAGCGCCTCCATGTAGCCGATGAGTTTGATGCGCTGCTCGTATAGCTGTTCTGCAATGCGCGAGTAGTCCTCTGGCTTTACGATGTGCGTTACGCCAAGAGCAAGGCTCAGCTGGTCGAGCACGTGGCGCTTTGTGAGTTTGTTCGAATGCATCTCAAGGCAGAACGGGCCAAGGCCTATCTTCTCGAGTCGGTTCTGCACCACGCTCAGAGCCGCCATCTTCTCAGCTACGAAGAGTACCCGCTTGCCCTGATACAGGGCGTTGGCTATGAGGTTGGTGATGGTTTGCGACTTACCGGTGCCTGGAGGGCCGTACAGTATGAACGAGCGTCCCCGTCCTGCCTCTATCACGGCAGCCATCTGCGATGAATCTATCGGAACAGGAAGCGACAAGCCGTCAGGCTTCATCTCCTTGTCAGCACTCTTAAGGTCTGAGATGACAGAGGTAGGGGTGAAGGCGAGCTTCTGATCCACAAGGCTGCGGACAATGTCGTTGTCGAGCAGTTCCTGCCTGTGGTTGTGAATGTCGTTCCACATCAGGAACTTGCTGAATGAGAATACACCAAGTATGCATTCCTCCTCCACATCCCAGCGCTTCTTCTCCTTCAGGGCTTCACGTATGATGGCAAACACCATTGTGACGTCCACCCCGTGATCGTCCTTTGGCAACGGATTGAGCCCTGGAATGGTGATGTCGTAGTTCTGGCGCAGGAACTCAATCATCGTGATGTTGAGAGCAATATCCTCATCGCGCGTACGTATATAATAATCTCCTTTCTTATATACAATGTCGACTGGCAGCATGAGTATAGGAGCATAGCGAGGCTTCTCGCTCAGGTCGGTTTCGAACCATCGCAGCGTACCGATGGCAAGGTAGAGGGCGTTGGCACCCGTCTCCTCGATGGCATTGCGCGAGGCACGGTAGATGTTCTTCAGCGTGGTGAATGTCTCCAGTTCCGTATGGTATGTGTGCAGGATGTTGTGCTTTATGTCGCTCGTTATCAGCTCATGCAGTTCGGGCATCAGCTTCGAGCGTACCAGTCGCTCCTCGTCAGGAATCTTTATGTCGACGGCAGGCTTTGGCGTTATGACATACTCGTTGCCTTCCTGCAGATAGTCCTCTATCAGGTTCACATCGAACGAGATGAACTGTATGGCCTTCTGCCTCAGGTACAGGTTGAGCATCGAGTTGCGCAGCGAGAAGTCGAGCAGTTTCCTCTCCCACAGGTCCATCTTGGTCAGCTCGCGCTTGCTCTCCATCACCTTGCTCAGGTCGTAGCGTGAGTGCTCCTTCACGTTGAGCACACATTCGTCATGCTCCACCCCGTTGGTGTCAATCTCCCATGCTCCGTTGTTGAGCTTGAGGGGTAGGGGAAGGATGCGTTCAAGGCGCGAGCGGCGAATGTCGATGTAGAGTTCAAACTGGCTCATATCGGCAAGGTTGCGCTCGGCAATGCGCTGCGCTTCCTCAAACGAGGTGCTCTCCGACGTGATCTGCGTACACTCGAGCACCAGCATCTCATCAATACCATCGGCACACTTCTTCTCTATGTACGACGAATCGTCGCATACGCTGTACTTGCAGCAGTCGTCCACCAGCCACACTGCCAGGTAGGCGTGTCCCTTCTGTAACACCACTCCGCTGTTGATGCCCACGCTTTCGAGCACACTGGCAAAGAGCAGCGTCAGCTCTAAGCAGTTGCCGAGCTTCGATGCAAGCACCTGGTCGGGCAGGGTGATTCGCTGTCCTATCTCCTCGTACGATGCCGGGATGCTGCGATACACGAGGTTTTCGGCATGCAGGGCACCATAGATGGCAGCCACCTGCTTCCTCACCTCATTGCTATTGCCCGACTGGTATTCGGTAAATGATGACGAGTTCGACAACTGCTTCAGGATCTGGGCGGCCTTCACCACGATGTTGCTGATGGCAGGATGGTTAGGCAATACGAACGAAGCCAGCGTCTGTGGCAGGATGCTTATTCCGAGCCATTGGTCGAACGGCATCACGTCTATCTGGTAGTCCTTGGCGTACACCTCCTTCTTGCCCTCATCATTGCAGTTGGCAAGCACCTTGATGTGGAACGTAGTCAGGGTCTTCTCCATGATCGAAGCCACCATGGTAGGTATGGGTTGCATGTCTATGCCCTGCAATCTCAGGGTCGTGCCAGCCTTGATCACATCGATCACATTGCTTGTCGTAGGATGGAAAAACTCGCCTGTGCATTCGATGACCACATCGCGCAGGTTGTCCTTCGATGTGTTGCTTACCTCTACCGATTGGCAAATTGCTATTCTGTTGTTTACCAACGTATAGTTGATAACGGGAAAATACTCTAACTTTAGGTCTACCATAACGTCCGTTTTTGTCTATGTCCTTACAAGTTTGCAAATATACACCTCTTTTCCCAAACCACAAAGCAAAAGTACAAAAAAATGGACGAAAATCATGTCACTCATAGGCTGAAATTGGCGTATTTGTGTACATTTTTAATATTTGTGCGGCAGTATTCCTTGATTTGCATTGTGCGGAAGATAATTTTTACTACCTTTGCCTTGAAAAAAACGTTTAAACCTAATTTCAGGCAAAAAGTCTAAGAATTACCAACCCTACTGAATAGATGAACTCCGATCAAAGAATAGATGAGCTGCTGTCGTCGATGACGGTCATCACCCTCGCCGAGATGAAAGGCATCAAGCTGATGAACAGGCTTGATACCAAGTATGTCACGACGAAGGCTAAGCTCGTTGAACTGCTGCAGATGGTACAGGACAAGTACTATGTGCAGAAGAATCATGGGCTGCTCATCATTCCTTACCTCACCACCTACTACGATACTGACGACTATGCCATGTACATGCAGCACCACAACAAGCGTGCACGACGCACGAAGGTGAGGGTGCGCACCTATGTGGCAAGCAGCGAGACGTTTCTGGAGGTGAAGAACAAGAACAATCATGGGCGCACGAAGAAGAAGCGCATCGAGGTGCCCTCGCAGGACGATTTCCGCAATGCGGAGGGCGCTGCCGAGCTTGTGCAGCTGCGGACAGGGTTAAGGCTGGATGGCCTGCATGCCGTGGTGCAGAACCGTTTCGACCGCGTGACACTGGTCAACAAGGGCAAGACGGAGCGATTGACGATCGACTTCAACGTGCAGTTCGAGAACAAGGAGAATTCCCACCATCACGGCACGGATCAGCTGGTGGTCATAGAGCTGAAGCGCGATGGCAACGTGTATTCGCCTATCACCAACATACTGCGCGACATCCACGTCCTGCCTACAGGATTCTCGAAGTGCTGCATAGGCATGGTGCTCACCGACCCCGGATTGAAACAGAACAACTTCAAGCCTAAGCTTCGCAACCTTGAGAAGATAAACGGACGGCGGTTTATCGATCACCAAATATAGAAAGAACAGAAATAATACCATTTACTAACTTATCATACGCTCCCGATCGGCATTGATGCATGGGAGGGACGTACGAATCAAAAACAAATCAATCATCATCTCAAACAAATGGAAGCACTAAATGAATTCCTTACTATGCTGTCGGGCGACACATTCCGTCTGCTTGACCTCATAATGCGTCTTGTCATCAATACGGCGTTCATCATAGTCATCGCACGCTATTTCTATTTCCCTAAGGCTCGCCGTCGCGACTTCTTCTTCACCTACGTGCTCCTGGGCTTCTGCATCTTCATGCTCATACACCTCATGTCCGATTCGAAGATGAAGACGGGCATTGCGATGGGCCTTTTTGCCATCTTCTGCATCATGCGCTACCGCACGGAGTCGGTGCCGATACGTGAGATGACCTACCTGTTCCTCATCATCTCGCTTGCTGCCATCAATGGTCTTGCATGGTCGGCAGGGTCGGCAAAGGATGGTGCAATAGCAGGTCCGCTGCTCACCTCGATGGGCGAACTCGTGCTCACCAACCTCATCTTCGTACTGGGAGTGTGGGTGGCCGAGGCAGGCAAATTTGTCAAGAGCCTATCAAGCAAGTATGTGAAATACGACAAGATAGACCTCATCAAACCTGAGCGCCGCGACGAACTCATCGCCGACCTCAAGGAGCGCACAGGGCTCGACATCACAAGCGTGGCCATCGGCTCAATCGATTTCCTCAAGGACATGGCCCTCATCAAGATCTATTACAATACCGACGAGGACGATGAAAGTGCGCAGAAGATGCCTAAGAGCTACGAGTAGAATACCTTTCACATTTCAATATACTCCCATCAGTCACACGGCTGGTGGGATGTTTTTTAGGTAGAAGGATTGTGATCCATAGAACCTGCCTTCATCGATTTCGCAACGAACAAAGGCATTTCGGCTCGCGGATGAAGAAAATTTGCATTAACGTTGCGAAAATATTGCCATTCGTGTAATAAAGCGTAACTTTGCAACGTCGAAAGAAAATAAGACAGGCAGACAAAACGATTACTAACATTAATAAATTAAGAAAAGATTATGGCAACAAGAACTAATTACTCAGGTCAGCCAAATGTATCGATGAAAGGGCTGAAGTGGACGTTCATCACCTTAGCAACAATTCTGATAGGCAGCATCTTCCTCGCCAAGTCATGCACGGTGGTCGATAGTGCCGAGATCGGAATCAAGTTCCACAAGTGGTCTACCAGCGACGATAAGTACGGAGGCGTAGAGGGTACATGCCGTGGATGGGTGTTCTACAACTGCTTTACAACCGACGTGTTCACATACCCAACCTTCATACAGCGTAAGAACTACGAAGCCTTCAATGTGAATGCCAAGGATGCCTCTACCTTCCAGATGGACCCAACCATCGCCTACCGCATCAATCCGGAGAAGGCATGCGACATCTTCGTCAAGTACCGCAAGGGTGTTGAGGACTTGGAGAACGGATACATCCGCACCTGCATCTACGAGGCTTACCGCACGTGCGCCAACCGCTACACCTCCGATTCGCTGATGTCGAGCCGTGCCAACTTCGAGAGCGACGTGCGCCGCCGACTCGAGTCGTCACTCCAGGCAGAAGGATTCATCGTCGAGGAATTCACATCGCAGATCACACCTCCACAGTCGCTCGCACAGATGATCAACGAGAAGAATGCAGCCGTACAGTCGGCACTCAAGGCAAAGAACAAGGTTGCCGAGGCACAGGCCAACGCTACCATCAAGATTGCCGAGGCAAAGGGTGAGGCAGAAGCTATGCAGATCAAGGCCGATGCCGAGGCCTACTACAACCGCACCATCGCTGCCAGCCTCTCACCTATGATCGTACAGGAAGACTGGATTGAAAAGTGGGACGGACACCTCCCAACCGTGGCAAGCGGCAACGGAGGCATGATACTCGACCTCAAGGACTTGAAGAAACAATAAATTTACATAAACAATAATAACCATTTAATTATGAAGAAGCTAATTTTTTCCATCGCAGCATTGGTGGCAGCAGTATTGCCATCCGACGCACAACTCCTTTACAAGATCTCGGGCAATGGCCTGAAGAAGGACTCCTACATCATGGGCACATTCCACTTGGCCGACGGCACATTCATCGATAAGGTGCCAGGCGCAGTCGAAGCCATCAACAGCACCGACCAGGTATGCGGCGAACTCGTCATGTCCGTCACATCCAATCCCGACAGCGTGGCCCTGCTCACACAGAAGCAGCTCCTGCCTGATGGCAAGACCATCAAGGACGTCCTCACTCCTGAGCAGTTTGCCAAGCTCGACAAGTACGCCGAGAAGGTGCTCGGTGCGCCACTCAGCAACCCTATGCTCTTTGCGCAGATAGGCAAGATGTCGCCAGCAGCCCTCACCAACACCTTCACATTGCTCTCGTACATGAAGCGCGACAAGCATCAGGTCAATCCTCAGAATGCCGTCGATGCCGATTTCCAGACACGCGCATTGGCAGCCGGCAAGGGTGTGATGGGATTTGAGACCGTCAGCTATCAGGCCAACGTGCTGTTCGGCACTCCGATCGAGCGTCAGATCGTACAGATGATGTGTCTGGTCAACGACCCTGAGTACTACGACATGATGACCGACAAGCTCGTCGAGGCATACTACACCCACGACCTCGACCGTGTGAACGAAGTCATGAACATGAAGGTCGAAGGCGAATGCGACGACACTCCAGAGGAGCGTGACGCATTGCTCACCAACCGCAACAACAACTGGGTAAAGGTCATGCCATCCATCATGAGCCAGAAGCCAACACTCTTCGTCGTAGGTGCAGGCCACCTCTTGGGCGAGCGTGGTGTCATCACCCAGCTTCGCAATGCGGGCTATAAGGTGGAAGGCACATACAAGAAGGAAGACATCAAGTAAGTCACCACCCATTATACTATGATAAGAAGCGGGAAGCATCATTGCTCCCCGCTTTTTTATTGCCATCAATGGCGCAGGTCCTGGATACTTTGAATCATCAAAGCTACTCTGTAAAAAAAAAGTGAGATTAGGTTTGCAAAAAGACAACCACTCATTTATATTTAAGGCAACAAGTCGCAAGAATGCGAATATTGATTGTTTCACTATTAAAAAATCAGATTATATGGTTTGGACACTTTCACTTATTGAGTTTATCGCAGATGCACCATTTCCTTGCAACAAGAATGAATTGCTCGACTATGCAGAGCGCACAGGTGCTCCGCTAACGGTTATTGAGAATCTCCAGGAGTTGGAGGATGATGGCGAGGATTATGACGGCCTACTTGATATATGGCCAGATATGCCTATCGATGATGTCGATTTCCTTTGGGAAAAGGACGAGAATTAGTATGACTCTGAAGTAGTCGATGAAAGAGGATGGAAGTACGCACTAGGATATATAATTATACGTATACATGTTTTGTTTTTCTCAGAGATCGTTTGTACTTTTGCATTCAAATTATTTACAAACCATCAAAATCAAGTTATTATGAAGTTTGACATTGAAAATGAAATCTGTCTTGGAATCTCACATTCTGGTGCTGTTATGACACGAGGAACAAATATTCTCGAATTGGACGATAACGAAGTCTCAATCCTTGTTAATCAGATAAGGGAGAAGAAAACAAGCGATGTGGATGAACTTGGAATCGAAGAGTCGCATCCAGCTCTGTATGAGAAACTGAGTCGGGCTTACTATGATATGGCATATAGAGCAGAGGAGCTTCATTGGCTATGGGAAGGCTATTACGATGGCTGTTATGAATACGATCACGATAAGCTTAAGTCCTATTGCAAGGCGAGCTGCGGATTCAACTTTGAGTATGATGAAGCGGATTATACCAATGATGAAGGCGAACTGGATGAAGACTCCATAGAGGAGGCTGAAAACGAAGCCTTCTCTGAGTGGCTGGAAGATTATGTTGCTGGGCTCGACGACGACAAAGCATGTGAGTTCTTTTACGATCACATGAATGCCGATCTCAATCTTGATGACATCCACTACGAGGTTAAGATACCTAAAGCAATCGTGGAGATGGCACAAAACATATCGTAATTATATAGAACTTGACCCGCAATAGTGTTTGTGCATATATATGCAGTCCTACAATTGTGGGTCAAGTTCCATATAGTTGCCAATACTTTTCTATGCCCTATTAGTTATTATTCTTCTGACTGCCATTTATCTATTTCCGATTTTATTTCTTTACTTCGAATGGGCATTGTATTCAAGCGCATCCTCGGCTACCATCGAATAGCTATCTTCTTCTGGCACATCATAGCGTTTTACATTATGA
>JAKSLM010000051.1 GCA_024401225.1 Bacteroidaceae bacterium
TCAATGTTTTTACATTGGGACCACTTCTTTTGCCGTGCAAAGATACGAAATAATTTTTAAATTATTTAGTTTTGCATAAGAAAAATGAGGTTTTTCAGAAGAGAATAGCAAATCACATACTTTGGAAACAGCATCGCCAACAAAAGATGGGAATAACATTCTACTTAAGATTTCCCAATGTTTTTACAACAAATTTGAAATAAGATAGTATATCTTACGATATATGATAGTATATCTTATCAAATAACATAGTATATCTTATTTGCTAAACATTGGAAGAAGTCAGTCATTTTGCCGTATAGAGTTGCCAAAACAACAATGGAGGTGTTCCATTTGTCGTAGGAAGAACTGGCAGAAGTAATTTCAAACGCAGTACTGAACGTTTTTATCATCCCTAAACGCTCATATTGGAACAAAACACACCTTTTAAATAAATAAAAAACGCGGAAAGGGGAAAAAAAACCGATTTCTTGTTCGTGTGTCATAAAACTTTCTTATCTTTGCACGTGAAAATTAAAATTTATAAGTTTAAAAGTTAAGTATCAATGGAAAATAGAAGTATTGTTTCGATAGCCGACTATTCGAAAGAGCAGATCCAAACACTGCTAAGCATGGCAGCAGAATTTGAGAAGCACCCTAACCGCCAACTTCTCAAGGGCAAGGTAGTAGCTACACTTTTCTTCGAACCATCCACACGCACACGACTCTCGTTCGAGACAGCAGCCAACCGACTCGGAGCACGTGTCATCGGATTCACCGATCCTAAAGTCACATCAAGCTCAAAGGGAGAGACACTCAAGGACACCATCAAGATGGTAAGCAACTACGCCGACGTGATCGTGATGCGACACAAGCTCGAAGGAGCAGCACAGTACGCAAGCGAAGTGACCGATGTACCAATCATCAACGCTGGCGACGGTAGCAACCTACACCCTTCGCAGACCATGCTCGACCTCTACTCCATCTACAAGACACAGGGCACACTCGACAACCTCAACATCTACATGGTGGGCGACCTCAAGTATGGACGCACCGTACACAGCCTCCTCATGTCCATGCGCAAGTACAACCCTACTTTCCATTTCATAGCGCCAAAGGAACTCGAAATGCCTGAGGAATACAAGTTCTACTGCAAGCACAACGGAGTGAAATACATCGAACAGACCGACTTCACCGACTCCACAATAGCCGACGCCGACATACTCTACATGACACGAGTACAGCGTGAGCGATTCAGCGACCTCATGGAGTATGAGCGAGTGAAGGACGCATACATCCTCCGTGCCGACATGCTCACCAAGTGCCGTGACAACATGAAGATACTCCACCCACTGCCACGTGTCAACGAGATACAGTACGATGTCGATGACAGCAAGCACGCATACTACTTCGAGCAGGCACACAACGGACTCTACGCACGCGAAGCCCTCATCTGCCAGACTCTGGGCATCACCCTCGATGATATCATAAATGACAAAACCATAATATAATTTATTTTTGTTTATCCCGAATTTCAGAATCTTTCAGCTCGGCGTAGCCAATTATAGAATTGCAGCTGACATATTGGAATTCTTTTTGAATTGCGCTCAGCGCTTCGAATCCCATCCGGATGGCAGAGACCTTGCAAGGGCTCTCTCCAATTCCAAGAAATTCAAACATGTATAATATATAAAATTATCTACGCAGAAAAATAAATTCTTCAATTCTCTAATTCGTGACAAAAAAGAATTATAACGTAACACCATTCATTGAATTATGAACAACAAGGAACAGAAACTCGTGGCAGCACTCAAGGACGGTTCTGTCATTGACCATATACCTACCGACAAGCTCTTCACCATAGCAGCACTCCTGGAGCTCGAAAAGTGTAACGAACCAGTACTGATCGGCAACAACCTCGAAAGCCAGATCATGGGCAAGAAGGGCATCATCAAGATCTCAGGCAAATTCTTCACCGAAGCCGAAATCAGCAAGCTCGCAGTCATTTGCCCTAACATCCGACTCACCACCATCCGCAACTACGAAGTGATGGAAAAGCGCGAGATAGCACTCCCTGAGACACTCACCGACATAGTACGATGCCCTAACCCTGTGTGCATCACCAACAACGAGCCAATGAAGACCGTCTTCTACGTGGACCGTCACAACTACATCCACCAGATGTTCCCATACGACCACGCCATAGGTGAGGATGACAACACTAAGATGAAATGCCGTTACTGCGGTAAGGAAGTACAGATAAAAGACATAAAACTGAAATAAGAAAAAATGAAGAAATTCACTGAACGAGCAAAACTCAACCTCTCAGACGTAAACAAGGAGGTGCTCGAACTATGGAACGCAGAGGATGTGTTCCACAAAAGTATAGATGAGCGCGAAGGCTGTCCTTCATTCATCTTCTTCGAAGGTCCGCCATCAGCCAACGGACACCCAGGCATACACCATGTCATGGGACGTACCATCAAGGACACATTCCTTCGATATAAGACAATGCAGGGCTTCCAGGTGAAGCGCAAGGCAGGATGGGACACACACGGACTTCCTGTAGAACTCTCGGTCGAGAAGTCGCTCGGCATCACCAAGGAGGACATAGGCAAGAAGATCTCGGTCGACGACTACAACGACGCATGTCGCAAGAACGTCATGATGTACACCAACGAATGGACCGAACTCACCGACAAGATGGGCTACTGGGTAGACCTTGAGCACCCATACATCACCTACGACAACAAGTACATCGAATCCCTTTGGTACCTCCTCAAGCAGCTCTACAACAAGGGACTCCTCTACAAGGGATACACCATCCAGCCATATTCGCCAGCAGCAGGTACCGGACTCTCAAGCCATGAGCTCAACCAGCCAGGCTGCTACCGTGATGTAAAGGACACCACCGTTACAGCACAGTTCAAGGTACTCGACGTATGTGAAGGCCTCAATGGCAAGGGCGAGTATACACCATTCCGTGGAGCAGAGACACTCGACACCTACATACTCGCATGGACCACAACCCCATGGACACTCCCTTCCAACACAGCACTCTGTGTGGGTCCGAAGATCGACTACGTAGCAGTCATCGGTCACAACCCATATTCCGACCAGAAAGCCATCTACATCGTAGCCGAATCACGCCTTAGCGCCTACTTCACACCAGAGAAGGACGAAGAGGGCAACGACCTCCCACTCCCAATCATCTGGCGTGGTAAGGGTACCGACCTCGTAGGCCTCCACTACCAGCAGCTCATGCCTTGGGTAAAGCCATGTGCACTCGAAGGCAGCCAGATCGTGGACAAGTCGGCTGACGCATTCCGCGTCATCCCAGGCGACTACGTCACTACCGAGGATGGTACAGGTATCGTACACATCGCACCTACATTCGGTGCCGACGATGCCAAGGTAGCCAAGGACGCAGGCATACCATCGCTCTTCGTCATCGACAAGGCAGGCGACACACGCCCTATGGTCGACTTCACAGGAAAATACTTCGTCAAGGACGATATGAACCCAGACTTCGTCAACATCTGTGTGAACGAAAGCTACTGGAAGCACTCAGGCGACTTCGTCAAGAACGCTTACGATCCTAAATATAATATAGGTGGAAAATACGACGAGAAGGCAGCCGCAAAGGACATGGACCTCAACGTCATCATCTGCCTTGAGATGAAGGAAGAAGGATCGGCATTCAAGATCGAAAAGCATGTACACAACTACCCACACTGTTGGCGTACAGACAAGCCTGTACTCTACTACCCTCTCGACTCATGGTTCATCAAGTCGACCGAGAAGAAGGATCGCATGTTCGAACTCAACAAGACCATCCTCTGGAAGCCAGAGTCAACAGGTACAGGCCGATTCGGCAAGTGGCTTGAGAACCTCAACGACTGGAACCTCTCACGTTCACGCTACTGGGGTACACCACTCCCTATATGGCGCAACCGCGACACCCGCGAAGAGATCTGTATCGGATCGGTCGAAGAGCTCTACAACGAGATCGAAAAGGCTGTCGCAGCAGGCGTAATGCAGAGCAATCCACTGAAGGACAAAGGCTTTGAGCCTGGTAACATGGCACAGGAGAACTATGACAAGATCGATCTTCACCGCCCTTACGTAGACGATATCAAGCTCGTATCGGCAGCAGGCAATGTCCTCACCCGCGAACTCGACCTTATCGACGTATGGTTCGACTCAGGTGCTATGCCTTATGCACAGATCCACTACCCATTCGAAAACAAGGACCTCATCGATAACGGTACAGCCTATCCAGCCAACTTCATCGCCGAAGGTGTGGACCAGACTCGTGGATGGTTCTTCACACTCCACGCCATAGCTACAATGGTATTCGATTCGGTAGCTTACAAGGCCGTGATTTCCAACGGACTCGTTCTCGACAAGAACGGTATCAAGATGAGTAAGCGCCTTGGCAACGTGATCAATCCATTCGAATGTATAGGTCAGTACGGAGCAGACGCAGTACGTTGGTACATGATCACCAACTCATCACCATGGGACAACCTCTCGTTCGACCCAGAGGGAGTGAAGGAAGTGACATCACAGTTCTTCATCAAGCTTCAGCAGGCATACTCATTCTTCACAATGTATGCCAATGTCGATGGATTCGAATACAAGGAGGCCGACATCGCTTACGCCGATCGCCCTGACTTCGACCGTTGGCTCCTTTCTGAGCTCAACACATTGGTAAAGAGCGTACAGACATACCTCGACGACTACGATCCTACTCCAGCAGGACGCTTGATCCAGTCGTTCGTGATCGACAACCTCTCCAACTGGTACATACGTCTCAACAAGCCTCGCTTCTGGGGAGGAGAGATGACTAACGACAAGCTGAGCGCCTACCAGACACTCTACACCTGTCTCGACACCCTCAGCCGTCTCATAGCACCTATAGCACCATTCTACGCCGACCAGTTGTTCCGTGACCTCAACAGCGTAACAGGCAAGGACAGCAGCAAGAGCGTACACCTCGCCAAGTTCCCATCGTACGATGAATCATACATCGACAAGGATCTTGAATCGGCTATGGAGGACGCCATGAAGGTCACATCAATGGGACTCTCCATCCGTAAGAAGGTGAAGATACCTGTAATCCAGGCACTTCAGTCGATCGCCATCCCTGACACCGATCCTAAGTTCAGTGCCAACATCGAGCGCATGAAGTCCATCATTACCAAGGAGGTAAACGTCAAGGAACTCCAGCTCATGGACGGAGCAATGCTCGTGAAGAACGTGAAGTGCGACTTCCGCGTGATGGGTAAGAAGTTTGGCAAGATGATGAAGGCAGTAAGCAACGCAGTAACATCAATGTCGCAGGCACAGATCGCAGAACTTGAAAAGAACGGACAGATCACCCTTCAGGCAGAAGGTCAGGACGCTGTAATCGAACTCACAGACGTAAGCATCATGTCGCAGGACATCCCAGGATGGAGCGTAGCCAACGAAGGCACAACAACCGTAGCCCTCGACATCACCATCACTCCTGAGCTCAAGAACGAAGGTAACGCACGCAAGCTGATCAAGCAGATTCAGGGACTCCGCAAATCACAGGGCTTCGAGATCACCGACCGCATCAAGGTCATCATCACCGACACACCTGAGACTGAAGCCGTTATCGCATCCTTTAAGGATAACATCGCCTCGCAGGTACTCGCCAACTCCATCGAACTTGGCAATCCTGAAGGTGAAGCTATCGACTTTGAAGAATTTAAGGCAGTAATAAATGTCACAAAAGACTAAGGCTTTCATAGCCTCCATGATATTCGTACTCGTTCTTATCACAGACCAGATCATCAAGGTTTGTGTTAAGACGGGTATGTATCTTGGAGAACGCATTGAGATCACATCATGGTTTCAGCTTGTATTTGTTGAGAACAATGGTATGGCATTCGGCTGGGAACTGTGGGGCGGAAAACTCTTCCTCACCCTCTTCCGCATCATAGCAGTATCATTGATCGGATGGTTCATCTACAAAGAGATAAAACAAGACAAGCCAATCGGTTACATCGTCTGTTTATCACTTATCATGGCAGGTGCAGCTGGCAACATCATCGACTGTCTATTCTACGGATTGATATTCAGCAACCCACCTTACCCACAGGTAGCCGACTTCGTGGCTTGGGGTACAGGCTATGGCGACTTCCTCTTTGGTAGGGTAGTTGACATGTTCTACTTCCCACTTGTGGAATGGGATATGCCCGACTTCGTACCAGTATACGGAGGCGAGCACTGTGTGTTCTTCAGTCCAATCTTCAACTTTGCCGATGCAGCAATATCATGTGGCATAGTAGCCCTCGTACTGTTCTACCACAATCTTCTCAACGATCTATCAAAGCAATACAATTGAAAAAGCTCCTTTACATATTCACCCTTATCACACTCCTGGCTTCCTGTGAAAGCAAGCCCGAGGGAGTCATGTCCAGAGGCAAGATGGAGGATGTGCTCTACGACTACCATCTGATGCAGAGTCTTCTGGAACAGATTCCGCACGACAAGCGTGAGAAGGAGTCGCAGGTATACATACAAGCCATATTCGACAAGTACGACATTACGGAAGCCGAGTTTGACTCATCACTTGTATACTACAATCGTCACACAGAGGATCTGGACAAGATTTACAAGAACCTACAGGAGCGATACACTGAGGCAAACCAGGATATTCAGGAAGAAAGCGGTAAGAACGAGATGTTCGCCCTTACAGAAGGTGGTGACACCACCAACATCTGGGCAGGAGCACCACTCGTAGTCCTGAAACCTACGGAGCACCTTAATTATAAGTCGTTCGTAATCAAGGCCGACTCATCGTTCCGCAGGAAGGACAAGTACATACTCACGTTCAACTCCATCATCATCAAAGAGGATCAGACCAATCGCAATTGCAGAATTGTCACCGGCCTTTCGCTTACATACAAGAATGGAAAGACCATTGGCACAACCAATCAGGCTACCGTCAACTCGAACATACGTCTCAATCTTGACGCTATTGACAATGAGGACATTAAGGAGATCAACGTATTCTACTACTACGCAGCCAACAATGACACCCGCAACTTAGCATTTGTGGACAACATCTACCTGATACGTATGCATACGAAGGAAGCTGATGTTGCCGCTACCGACTCAGTCAAGACTGACACATTGGTACGTGACACCGTAGTCGATCGACACAACCGCATCCATCTCAGTCCAGAACAAATCCGTGAGCAGAATCAGGGTGAGGAAAAGATCAAGATCAAGGCAGCTCCTGATGTACGTACACCTAACTCATACGGACCTCGCAGACGCCAGCCAGCTAACAGGCAACGCAGGACTCTGTAACAAAAAAGGAAGCCGTGGCATGAAGAAGCGTTACGCATCACATATCCTGATTATAAATAATGAGTTCCACAAGAATCACATTGTGGAACTCATTAATCATTTATACTCAGGCCATTATCCATTGACCGAAGAGCAGGCAATGACAGAATGGATAGGTGGCACAATCATCATACAGGGCGACCAAGCCTATCACACTCCCCACGTACTAACGCCTACGGAATTCAGCACAGACTATTGCAGTCGCAATAGCCACATTAAGCGACTCTGAAGTCTCCCTACCCTGTGGATAATTAGGAATATAGAGTCGTTCAGTCACGTACTTCCCAACCTCAGGCGACACACCCTTCCCCTCGTTTCCCATTATTATCAAGCCATTAGTTGTCAACTGTTTCTCATACATATTCTCACCATCGAGGAAGGTTCCATAGACAGGAGTGGCAGATGGAAGTGAAGCCAGAAGCTCAGGCAATTGGCAATAATGTAGCTGAACATGGGCAAGACCGCCCATCGTGGACTGTACCGTCTTTGGGTTGAAGATGTCAGCACATCCGGGTGAACAGAATATGTGTTCGATACCAAACCAATCGGCAAGGCGCACTATCGTACCAAGATTACCAGGATTCTGAACGTCATCAAGCGCAAGGCAAAGTCCATTAGCCACGGCTTCGGCCGGATCAACATCGTACTCAGGTTGGCGGAAGATGGCAAGAACCTGTTGAGGATGTTCCTGGAAACTGATCCTACGTAGTTCATCATCAGTCACCTCATCTATCATAAACTGTCGGTTGGATTCAGTCAAGCGCTCTATTTCAGCAGCATGAGCAGAGATCCAATCGTTGGTAGCAGCCAAGTAGACGCATTCAAACACACCGATCAGGTCGCCAACCAGTTTGTGGCCTTCAGCAACAAATACACCCTCTTCCTTCCTATGTTTCTTAAGTTCCAGCGAATGGATGTATTTTATTCTATTCTTACTTATCATTTTACGTCTTGTGGATTAACTATAGTGGATTATCTATAGTGCATTATGTATTAATCTATTGGCAAAGTTAGTTTTCTTTTGGCACATTTCCTTCTAAAACGGTAAAAAACATTGATAATTGTTGAAAAAAGCGTAACTTTGCATTCTAAATTACCAAAATTGATGACCAGACAACATTTACATATATTATTATTGAGCATGATCCTTATCGTCATGTATTCATGTTCGGTTGATAATTATGTGCCGGAAGGCAAATACTATCTCAATAAGGTAAAGGTGGTAAGCAATGATGAAGGAGTATTGAAAAAATATGGATTGAAGGACTATGTACAGCAGTCATCCAACCGTAAGATCTTCGGAATGCGCATACCGCTAAGCATCTATACCCTGTCAGGACAAGACACCACAAGGTGGACTACACGAGTCATCCGCAAACTGGGCGAGGCACCAGTACTTTACGACTCAATAAAGTCAGTTCGTACCGAAAACGACATCAACGCAACCCTCATCAACGCCGGCTACAGGCATGTTACCACCGAAGAAGGCATCAGAACCAAGGGCAAGAAGGCCAACGTGACCTATTATGTCAACACAGGACCACGATACTTCATCAGAGACATACGCCGCGTAGTGATTGACAACAACATACGCAAAGTAATATGCGGAGCAGACACCCTATCTTCTCTGCTTCATGTTGACACTCCATTTGATGCAAACCTCATAGCAGAGGAACGTTCACGCATTTCGAAAGTGATGCGCGACATGGGATATTACAAGTTCACAAAGGATGACATACGTTTCGTGGCTGATACTATACAGGGCAGCACCAACATCAACCTGACCATACACATCGGATGGCACGTAGAGAATGGTCAGTCTGTACCAGAGCCACATCGCCAGTATCGCATTGGCAACATCTCCTTCTATTCCGATACTGGCTTGAACTCAGAGGGGCAAGATAGCATGTCATACAAGACGTACGACTTCTTCTATGATGATAAGATGCCATTCCGCAAGAATTTCCTCATCTCCAACACCCACATGATAGAGGGTGGATTGTACAACGATAGCCAGTTCCGTTCTACATTCAACGGATTCAATCGTTTGTCCGCAGTTTCATATTCCAACATCTACATGGAGGAAAGGCCAGGAACGGATCTTCTTGACACACGCATCATCGTCAACCATAGTAAACCGTACTCTATCGGCGCCGATATTGAAGCAACCAACTCAGCTGGCGACTTGGGAGCAGCCGTTTCGGCATCATTACAGCACAACAACATATTCAGAGGCGCAGAGACTTTCACCCTCAAGCTACGAGGAGCCTACGAGGCAATCACAGGACTTGAAGGCTACCAGGGCAACAACTACTACGAACTTGGAGCAGAGACAAAGATCAATTTCCCAGCCTTCCTTCTTCCTTTAGTTCATCAGCGCTGGGCAGCTCAACGCAACGTTTCGTCAGAGATTTCCCTGCAATACAACATGCAGAATCGCCCTGAGTTTCAGCGTCATGTATTTACTGCAGCATGGCGTTACAGATGGAACACTCACAATCAGCGCTTCCAGCACAAGTTCGACCTGTTGGAGATCAACTACGTCTACATGCCTTGGATATCGCAGACATTCCGCGAACAGTACCTCGATTCGCTTGGAAAAACCAACGCCATTCTGAAGTACAACTACGAGAATCTGCTCATCACAAAGCTCGGCTACACTTATACCTACAATTCACTTGGCACGAAAGAACAAACATTCGGTAAGAATGCTTATACCCTGAAATTCAACATCGAAACATCGGGCAACCTTCTTTATGGCATTACGACATCCCTTGGAAGCGCCAAGAATGAAAACGGCCAATACATATTCTGCGGCATAGCCTACGCACAGTATGTGAAAGGCGATATTGACTACGCAAAGAGTATAAAGATTGACAACAACAATTCGCTGGCACTTCACGCAGCCCTTGGAATAGCCTATCCGTATGGAAACTCAAGCGTGTTACCATTCGAAAAGCGGTACTTCTCGGGTGGAGCCAATAGTGTGCGTGGATGGTCGGTACGATCGCTTGGACCAGGTTCGTACAATGGAGCAGACAAAGGCATAAACTTTATCAATCAGTCGGGCGACATCAAACTCGATCTCAGCATCGAGTATCGTGCCAACCTATTCTGGAAACTGTCAGGAGCAGCATTCATCGATGCAGGAAACATCTGGACCATCAGAAAATATGAAGATCAGCCAGGTGGAGAGTTTCGCTTCGACAAGTTCTACGAACAGATTGCCGTTGCTTATGGTATTGGATTGAGAATCAACTTCGGTTTCTTCATCCTTCGTGTTGATGGAGGTATGAAAGCCATCAATCCGGCATACACAGGCCGCGATCATTTCCCTATCCTTTCACCAAGCTTCAAGCGCGATTTCGCCTTCCATTTTGCAGTCGGAATGCCATTCTAATCTATCACACAAAGTACAGTCTAAATGCCATTCCTATTCAGTAACATTATCATTCTAACAAAGAATAAACATACATAGACTATTAAAACAAAGAATAAACACACATAGACTATCAGACGATAATGGACTATCAGAAGATTATAGATAAATACTACCCAGAAGACAACAAGCTCAAGCAGATACTGCTGGTTCATTCGCGCAAGGTGGCTGATAAAGCATTGCAGATAGTAGACAATCATCTTGAGCTTAACGCGGACCGCCAGTTTGTGGAAGAAGCTGCCATGCTTCATGATCTCGGCATCTTCCGCACCAATGCTGATGGAATATTCTGCTTTGGCGACAAACCATACATCTGCCATGGCACTATTGGTGCAGAAATACTTCGCGAAGAAGGCTTCGAAAGGCATGCTCTTGTGTGCGAACGCCACACGGGCGCTGGACTATCGCTCAACGACATCATAAGCCAGAATCTACCTGTGCCTCATCGCGACATGTTGCCTGTAAGTATTGAGGAACAAATCATCTGCTTTGCCGACAAATTCTTCTCAAAAACCCACCCTGAAAGAGAGAAGGATGTAGAACATGCGTTGCGCAGTATTGCCAAATTCGGTGAGGAAGGAGCATTAAGATTTCATAAATGGATGGAAATGTTCCTATAAAACGTTAATTTATGACTATATCCTATAGGATATATCCACAAATTTGCGTACCTTTGCATCTTGTAAGCGGTAAAGGTATGCTTTTTTGTGTGTGGACTACCGCTCGTAACTAAACGATAATAGATTGAAACAACATATTTACATACTATCATCAATCCTGCTTGTTGTACTGGTTTTGATTGCTTGCGGTACAACGGACACGTCGACAAAAAACAAAGTAGACACCATACAGCAGATTGTTTCAAAGGTCGACAGCGCAACCGTAGCTGACGATCTTGCTGATAGTCTATTTATCGAAGCAGCAAAGGACTATGTGGACAATACCGATGCAGAAATCCTGCAGACGGTTGACTCTATTCAGTCGTTGGTTAATGACGCTTCAATAGCTATTTCCGATTCCATTTCCATCCCTGACAGCATTGCTGTTTCCGACTCATCAAAAGTGTCGATCGATGCTGATGCAGATATTCTTGAGAACCTTGATTCGCTTGCTGCTAAGTATGCTCGAGGCGAACGAGGCATTCAATGGAACGACTCGCTTGCTGCCCGTCAGGATTCATTAAAGAAGAGCTCAACCAGTCCTTTGGAAGATCCTGTTGTTTACACAGCTAAAGACTCGGTGGTATTTACCATCGATGATAAAAACGCATACCTTTTCGGTGATGGAAACGTGAAGTACATGCGTATCGATTTGGCTTCCGAACAGATTAGAATGAACATGGACAGCAGTACTGTTCATGCCATTGGTGTTAAAGACTCGCTCGGAGTATTGCAAGGCACTCCAATCTTCAAGGATGGAAGCGACGAATATCAATGTGAGACAATGAGTTATAACTTCAAGTCAAAGAAGGCTTATATTCGAAATGTCTACACAGAGCAGCAGGATGGGTTCCTGAGAAGTAAAGAGTCGAAGAAAGGTGGAGAGGACGAATTCTACATGAAGAATGGTACTTACACCACATGTGATGAGGAGCATCCACATTTCTACATCGCAATGTCGCGTGCAAAGGTTCATACAGGTAAGAACATCTTCTCGGGTCCAGCATGGCTTGTTGTTGAGGATGTTCCATTACCACTTGCCATTCCATTTGCTTATTTCCCATTCACATCGTCCTACTCTTCTGGATTCATCATGCCAAGCTACGGCGATGAGTCTACCCGAGGTTTCTACCTACGCGATGGTGGTTACTACTTTGCCATCAGCGATAATCTTGACTTGAAACTGACTGGTGAAATCTACACTAAGGGTTCATGGGGCGTGTCTGCACAGACCACTTATACAAAGCGTTACAAGTTCAGAGGAAACTTCTACTTCAACTATCAGGTGACAAAGACTGGTGAGAAGAACCTTCCTGATTATAATGTCGTGAAAAACTTCAAATTGCAATGGTCACATAGTCAGGATTCAAAGGCAAGTCTGAATAGCAGCTTCTCTGCGTCCATCAACTTCGCCACACAAAGTTACGAGAAGAACAACCTCACCAGCCTCTACAATCCTACGTCTTACTCACAGAGTACACGTACTTCATCCATCAGTTACTCACGTCAGTTCCCTAAGTTGGGACTCTCCATTTCTTCGTCTTTCAACATTGCGCAGAACATGAAAGACTCTACCCTCTCGCTCACATTGCCATCATTGTCAATCAGTTTGAGCCGTGTCTATCCATTCAAGCGCAAGCATGCTGCTGGTAAGGAGAGATGGTACGAGAAGATTGCACTCACCTATACAGGAACCTTGAGCAATAGCATCAATACGAAGGAAGACCAGATATTCAAGAAGAACATCATAAAGGACTGGAACAATGGTATGAGGCACTCCATCCCTATCAATGCTTCGTTCACAGTCCTCAAGTACATCAACATCACTCCTTCCATCAACTATAACGCACGTTGGTACACGCACAAGATCGAGCAGTCGTGGGATCAGGAGAAACAACAGGTGAAGCGCGATACTATTTATGGATTCAACCACGTCCATGACTTCAACTTCAGCATCAGCGCCAACACAAAGATCTACGGTTTCTATACTCCTTCGAGAAAAATCTTCGGCGACAAGATTGACAGGATCCGTCACGTCATGACTCCATCCGTAAGTTTCTCGTACGCTCCTGACTTCGGCGATCCTAAGTGGGGCTACTGGAAGAGGTATGAGAAGATTGATGCAGAAGGCAACGTGACCTACTCCGATCCTTACTCTCCTTACACAGGAATGATGTATGGTGTTCCTGGACAGGGAAAGACCGGTACCGTCAACTTTGACCTTAGCAACAACATTGAGATGAAGGTCAACGACACAAAGAGCGACTCAGTCAAGACCAAGAAGGTAAGCATCATCGACGAATTAGGTGCCAGCATCGGATACAATCTTGCAGCAAAGAGGCAGCCATGGAGTAACCTGTCGACAAAGCTTCGTCTGAAGTGGGGAAAGACAACGTTCAACATCAACGCAGTATTCAATACTTATGCATACGAATTTGACAAGAATGGAAATGTGGTCACAAGCGATCGCACAGAATGGTCGTATGGACGCTTTGGACGTTTCCAGGGTATAAGCAAGAACCTCTCTTATACATTCAACAACAATAGTATCAAGGACATCAAGAAGAAGATCCGCAAACTCCTTGGTAAGGAAGATGAGGACGAAAACAGCAAGGGCAGCAAGGGAAAGAACGGATCGGACGATGATGATGATGACGATGACGACGAAGAGACAACATCAACCTCAAGCAGATCAAGTGGCAAACAGAAGAAAAGTTCTGACAGCGGCGACTCTGGCAAACTTGATGCCGATGGCTACATGAAATTCGCCATGCCTTGGTCATTCTCCATCTCTTATGGTATCACGATGGCAGAGGACCGTTCGGCACAGATCAACGTAAAGAACATGCGCTATCCATACAAGTTCACGCAGAACATGAACTTCTCTGGAAACGTCAAGCTCTCGAGCGACTGGAACGTCAACTTCTCTTCTGGTTGGGACTTCAACTACAAGAAGCTTTCCATGACTACAGTAAGCATCACCCGCGACATGCATTGCTTCAACATCGCTGCATCGTTCGTATTCGGTACATTCACTTCATACAATATCACACTTCGTGCAAATGCAAGCACATTGACCGACGCATTGAAGTACGACAAGAAGAGTAGTTATAATAGTTCCATCAACTGGTATTAAGCTTATGGCACGAGTATTGGCTATTGATTACGGACAGAAACGAACAGGCATCGCCGTTACTGACAATCTGCAGATGATTGCCAATGGCTTGACAACTGTAGAGACAAAGAATCTGGAAGCATGGATTGCTGACTACACTTCAAAGGAGGATGTTGAGACCTTTGTCGTTGGCTATCCGCGCCAAACGAATGGCGAAGACTCTGAAAACATGAAGCGCATCACTCCATTTGTCAATAGATTAAGAAAACTCTATCCCGACAAGAAGATTGAAATGTACGATGAGCGATTCACTTCCGTGCTTGCACACCAAACGATGCTTGCATCGGGAATAGGCAAGAAAGCAAGACAAAACAAGGCATTGGTGGATCAGATTAGCGCCACCATCATCCTGCAGGATTACCTTGAAAGTAAACGCTTGTTTTAGTTCTACAACATTATAATCGATTGCTTAATTCAATACCAAGTAAAGCGATTGCTTTAATCTGTAAAATTGAAATTTCTATTCATACTATAAACGAAGAAACAACATAACAAAACAACAATATGATTCTACCAATGTACATATTCGGTCAGCCAGTTCTTCGCAAGACTGCTGAACCTATAAAACCAGAGGAATATCCAAACCTTCAGGAACTCATCACCAATATGTTTGAGACGTTGAAGCGTTCGGAAGGTGTGGGTCTTGCTGCACCTCAGATTGGTCTCCCTATCCGCCTCTTTATCATCGACCTCGATGTTCTTTCGGAAGATACTCCTGAATACAAGGGCTATCTCCACACATTCATCAATCCAGAGATTATCGAAGAAAGCGAAGAGACAACATCGATGGAGGAAGGTTGTCTTTCCATCCCAGGCATTCACGAGTCGGTGAAGCGTCCTGAAGAGGTACACGTCAAGTACATCGATGAAAACCTCCAGCCTCAGGACAAATGGCTTACTGGTTACGAGGCACGTGTGTTCCAGCACGAGTACGACCATCTTGATGGAAAGATGTTTGTCGACCACCTCTCTGGCTTCCGCAAGCAGCTCATCAAGAGCAAGCTTATCGCCATGACAAAGGGCAAATTCGCTGCAAACTATAAGTGCAAGCCTAATCGTTGATGCTACGGTGGTTAAACATATTGATACTATCCTTTCTGAGTTGCTGCACTTACGCACAGATCAATGCAGACAGGATCATGAACATAGGTCGCAATGCTTTGTATTACGACGACTATGTCTTGTCCATTCAATATTTTAACCTCGTCGTCAATGCTAAGCCTTACATGTACGAACCTTATTTCTTCCGTGGCTTGGCAAAGTTCTACCTTGACGACTTCGTTGGTGCGGAACACGACTGCACAATGGCCATAGAGCGCAATCCTTATTTCCCCAACAGCTATGAGGTACGAGGCTTGTCGCGCATCAGCCTTGGAAAGTATGAAGAAGCTGCTGCTGACTACCAGCAAACGACCGAGATGGAGCCAGAGAACAAGAGTGCGTGGCACAACCTGGTCATTTGCCACATCGAACTGGATTCGCTTGCCAAGGCCGACTCCATCGTTGACCTCATCATCAAGCGATGGCCGAAGTATGCAGAAGGCTACTCGATGAAGGCACAGATACAGATGCATGAAGGCGACACCATAAAGGCTGAGGAGACCATAGATCAGGCTCTTGTTGCCGATCCGTACAACATCAACTCCCTCAACGTCAAGGCAGGACTGCTCATGCAGCACGAGAACTACGAGGAAGCAGAGAAGTTCTACACCGAGTCAATACGCCTCCAACCTAAGAGTGCATCCATATTGGTCAACCGTGCTCTCTGTCGTTTCCACCAGAACAATTACCGAGGAGCCATGAAGGACTACGACCTGGCTCTCGAGATTGATCCTAACAATTTCTACGGCCACTATAACCGAGGATTGCTTCGATCAAACGTTGGTGAGGACAATCTGGCAATCGAAGACTTCAACTTCATCATCGAGAAGGACCCTTCGGACATGATGGCACTCTTCAATCGTGCCACACTCCTTGATGACACAGGCGACTATCGTGGAGCCATTCGTGATTATACTGCCGTCATCAACGAATATCCGAAGTTCCTGCTGGGCTACCAACGCAGAGCAGTTGCACGAAGGAAGATTGGCGACGTAAAGGGTGCCAACCGCGACGAGGAGCACGTGCTGAAAGAACAGATTGCTCATCGCTACGGCTACTCTACCCCAACCTCACGCCAGAAGAACAAGACTCGTAAGAAGTCGGAATCCAATCTGGACGACTACCAGAAACTCGTAGTGGCTGATGAGGACGACAAGCACTATGAGAGCGAATATAGAGGCAAGGTTCAAAACAGGGATCAGGAGGCAAAACTCATGAACACCCTCGCGCGTACATATTTATATAATGAGGACCAGCAAGAAGCCATACGCTTGTTCCATCAGGCATACGAAGAGGCAGAAACAGGCAAGACAACCGAGGCCATCGACCATTTGTCCAAAGCCATCGAACTCAACGATCAGTTTGCCGAAGCCTACTTCAACCGTGGCTTGCTGAAGCTCCTTTTGAGCGATGAAAATGCATCTGCTATTCGCGATTTATCAAAGGCTGGTGAACTTGGAATAGTAGCTGCGTACAACATAATAAAGAAAAATCAAAAGAAAAAATAAAATTTTACGCTAATCATAACTCTTTTCCCAAAAAGAAATAGTAAATTTGCACCCAAATAGGCCATTCATAATGGAAGATGTAACAAGAGAGACACATAAAGTCTCAAACGACACAGATGGATGTGCAGGTTGCTTTAAGCATATTTGCATTGCTGCAATCCTTTTTGCAACTGCGATTTTCTTTGCTTTAGGCAATAGTAAACTCCTTGGTTACGCATGTATGATTGCAATCATATTAGTATTTCTTCATGGACTTTGGCAACTAATCAATAGCAATTATTGAATATAAATAAAATATAACATATATGGTTAAGATTACATTTCCTGACGGATCTGTACGCGAATATGAAAATGGCGTGACAGGTCTTCAAATCGCTGAAAGCATCAGCTCACGTCTTGCACAGGACGTGATTGCTTGTGGTGTAAACGGCGAAACTACAGAGCTTAACCGTCCTATCAATGAGGACGCAACTATCGCTCTTTACAAGTTTGATGATGCAGAAGGAAAGCATGCCTTCTGGCACACTTCAGCTCACCTCATGGCAGAAGCTATCGAAGAGCTTTGGCCTGGTACTCAGTTCGGTATCGGTCCTGCTATCGAGAACGGCTTCTACTACGACGTAATGCCACCAGAGGGTGTTAAGTTCTCAGATGCAGACTTCCCTAAGATTGAGAAGAAGATGCAGGAACTTCAGCAGAAGAAGGAAG
>JAKSLM010000052.1 GCA_024401225.1 Bacteroidaceae bacterium
TGACTTCTGAGTGAATCCCATATGGATGCCATCAGCGATAGCATGCAAGAAATTCTCGTGCTTAAAGACCTTCGCGCCAAGCGAAGTGACCTTCATGGAAGAGATGGACGGTCAGGAAACGGCTTGGTGTCCATATTGCGATGTCGATGCGGTACTGGGCGATGCATCTGGTTTTCCTATCACTTCAACATTCTTAAAAGAGATGAAACAGGAGTGGTTTGGGTATTAAAGTATTTCTTCCACAACAATAAATAGAATGGTTGCAGCAGCAATTTGTTCCGTAAAATGGGTGTGTCGTAAGAAACGGACATGCCCCCCTTTATGATTCTTTACATTAATCCAAAAAGAATTTTATGCCATCTGACTTCCCACACACATAGTCAACAGACTGATTTGTAAAACCTACCAAATCTGTGATAAAAAGTGGTTCGTCCTGTATAAATACATGACAGCGAAACCTCATTCCTGCCATCAACTTACTGTTGACAGATTTCAGTACTATAAAATATGCATTCCCTTCATACTGAATCAAAACACTTCGGTTTGGATTCCATATTAAGTGAATCTGCTCGCCTTTTGTAAGTTCATCGGAATACAGATGATCACAAACTATAGGAGTGCTATCTACAACGAGGTCAGCACAGTCTTTTGATACAAATGCCTGCCAATTCTTATACCCTAAGTATTGACATAGGATATCAAGTGTTGACTCTCGAGGACTGGCTACACCTCCGATATACCCAAATAATCGCTTTAATGTTGAAGCATTCACCATCTGGTGAGTGTGCAAGAAAATACACTTCTCCAAATAATCAAAATCTTTGGGCGTACGCATTTTCCTTTTGCACGTATCCTCAAGCTTTCCGCGCAAAGAAGAAAGCATCTCTATTGTTCCATCTTTTCTATCCATGCAGCTACATGTTTGTCATATATTTTTGAAAATTCCAGCATAAGTATATTATACAATTCTTTCTGGTCTTGTTCGTTCAATTCTGCTCCTTCCGTCTCAACTAATTTACTAATGTTCAATTGTATTTCATTGAGTGCATTCAAAATCTCGTCATTTGTTGCCAACTTCACATTATCGTATTCCGTAAACTTGTCGACTATCATTTTCTTTCCTTTTGCGAGAATTTCATCTTTTGAATGCGCAATTCTGATTTGCTCATTCTCCACGACTTTTTCAAGAGAATCACGAGTGCGCTCTCTTTCATAACTATTATGGATACTATCTTTTAACAGGAGAATTTCCATGCTGTCTTTCCGTAAAGATTCTTGAAGAGTGACTTGCGATTTTTGTACTTCGTCAACAACAAATGTGTTGACACTTTGTTTTGACCATCCGATAGCAGCAACGGCTATGATCAGTAAAAACAAAGTACCCAATACTATCATTCTTGGCATTTTCAACCACAAATCCAAGCATCCCTTAAGTGCAGCTACATCACTATAGCGCTTGTCTATCTTTCTCTTGCACCTACTGATCACAGGCTCCACATTCCAGCCCAGTTTTAGCTCCTTCAGAATCACACCGATACTGTATATGTCATTCCTTACATCTGCCTCATTATGCTTCATTTGCTCTGGCGACATATATTTGACAGTGCCAGCAGGCTGCTTGCATATATAGTGAGAATCGGTGTCCGATAATCCAAAATCAATAATTTTCAGATTATCACCATTATGAGTTACGATTATATTTGTAGGTTTAAGATCGCGATGTACAATCTGCTTTGAATGCATATAACTAACAGCAGATAGCATCTGGTAGGCAAGTGCGATTCGTTGTCGCTTGGATGGTTTATCTTGAAGATACTCGTTCAAGGTGTGTCCTTCCAAGTACTCCATAACAAGACACGTTCCGTACGGTTCAACCTCTATCATATCAGCAACATGTACTATATATGGATGTTGCAGCTGGCTCAAAATTGAATACTCCTTCTTTTGCAACTCAATATATAGTGGTTCTTGCCTGTACTCGGGCTTCAATCCCTTAAGCACCCACCATCTACCATGTCGTTTTGCTTTTACAAGCAAAGCATAGCCTTCTGATGGGATTATGGTGCAATCAGTATATCCAGCTTCAGCTGTTATGCTGAAGTCAGAAGCACTATCTGTCCATATTCCAGACGTATTGATATCGTTTGTTGCAATCATAATTATGCAAAGATAGCAATTATTCCATAGACAATAGCAAAAGCAAAGAGAAAAATACGTTTTGATACATTGAATGTAAAATAGAGAACACTAATTCCTTGTTTTTTGCGTGATTGAGATGAAGAGTTATGAATATTCTGACAATACAATGTGTGACAACAATCGCTCTGTTAAATATTGTGGAAAATGTTTGGTGGTGTGAGGAAAATGCTGTAATTTTGCATCATGAATGTGATGTAAGTGACAAAAATATATAAATAACACAACATGAAAAAGTATTTTGCAATGGCCCTCGCCGCAGGCCTCATTCTATCATCATGCGGCAATCAGACTGAGAATAATGCGTCAGAGGCTGACACAACTGAGGTTGAGGTACACGTACTCCATGCCCAGGATGTGGATCCGCTCTCGCCTGACTCTGTGATAGCTCTGCTCAAGGAAGGCAACAGCAGTTTTGTACACCATGTGAAGCATAATCGCGATGCTGTGGCACAGCTCAAGGAGTCGGCTCGCGACGGTCAGCACCCACTCGCCATCGTGCTCTCATGTATCGATGCTCGCGTGCCTGTCGAGATGATTTTCGACAAGGGTGTAGGTGATATCTTCGTCACTCGCGTTGCCGGTAATGTGGTCAGCCCTGATGTGCTCGGCAGTATGGAGTATGCCTGCGAGCATTCGGGATCGAAGGTGGCTGTCGTAATGGGACACAAGAATTGTGGTGCCGTACACTCTGCATGCGAGGATGTACAGGCTGGCAACATGACTCAGATGCTTGCAAAGATCAAGCCTGCTATCGATGTGTGCAGGTCTGAGGCTGAGGATGCTGAAGGTGCAGAGTTTGAGAATTCGGTCGTATATGCCAACGTACATAATATGATTGATGCTGTGCGCAAGGGCAGCGAGATTCTCCGTGAGCTCGAGGAGGAAGGCAAGATAAAGATAGTAGGTGCTGTCTTTGACCTTGAGACTGGTGAGGTTGAGTTCCTTGATAAGTAATACGGACAGGGATAGGGATAACCAGGATGGTTGTCCTGTCTATAATAATTGGAGGGTTAGCGTAACGATTCGCTAACCCTCCATTTGATTTTGTCTTTGTCCCCTTGAAAAAGGAAGGGGATGTTGTATGATGTGTATGAAGGCGGTTTTAGGGAAACTTTACTTTGTAAAGAGAAAACCGGTCTTCATGCCCGAATAGCTCTTGGAGAGTGTGGAGATGGTGGAGAGGGTAGTGTTGCTGGACATGGATCCGACTGCCTGGAATGCAGAGAGGAGCTTGGAGGCGTCCAGGGTGAGCGACAGCTGGTTGCCCGACACGGAAACGTAGGCGGTGAAGAGCTTGATGCCAAGCGATGAGGTGACAGTGAGCGTACCTGCTGAGGCGTTGAGCTCGTAGGTGCCTGTGATGTTCTGGGTGCCGAGGGCGATGGTGCAGGTCTTGTTGGAGTTGAACACGCACTTTGCCACTCCTGGCTTGATGCCTACCATCTCGTAGTATGAGGCGAGCTTGGCCGATACGGAGTTGCTGGCTACCGCACCTCCTGCCTTGGCAAGCAGGTTGCTGCTCTCGAACTGGATGGCTGGTTTCTGGTAGATCCATGTACCTACTATCGACTGGGTGTTGGTGGTGCCGAGGAAGGCGCCAAGCACGGTGCCGATGAGGTCGCCGATGCCGGATGCTGAGCCAAGCGATGACGATGCCGATGTGGCTGGACGCGCTGTGCCTACTCCTGCTCCGCTTGTGCCTGCCAATGGACCGCAGGCGGAGAATAGGATGGTGCTGCTAACGACTGCAGCGAAGAGTGTAATCTTTTTCATATTGTGACTTTAGTTTGTTTGTAAATAACGCTTTCTTGCTGTCGGACAGGTTGCTGTGGCTTGTCTTCTTCTTTTTGGTGTCGAGCGTAGGGCGTGTCTTGCCTGTCTTGTAGATCTCGATGGCCTTGAGGATGGTGTTGTCATCGTGGTTGATGTACTGCAGGTACTCGTTCATGTCGAGCATGCTGTAGATGATGTTGCCGTACACGGCACGTTCGAGCAGGCGCTGCGACTTGAGGATCATGTTGTTGCGACGACGCACATCGTGATTGTCGGCGTAGCGGATGAACTGCTCCATGACGTTCTGCTTGCGCAGGAACTTCACGATCTCGCTTGGCTTGGTGAACGACTTCATGTCCTGGCGATGGCTGTCGGTGTACTCGTAGCAGAACTGGAGGATGGTGCCCTTGCTTGCTACTTCATTATAATAAGGTGTGAAGAGGGTGGTGTCCTCTGCCACGAAGTAGTCAGGCATGATGCCGCCGCCTCCGTACACTTCGCGTCCGATGCTGGTGTGGTAGACGTCGCCCGTCTGGCGGATGGAATCTTCGTTGTAGAATTCGCCGTGGTTGTAGCGGTTGAGGATGTCCATGTCGTACTCGTCGCGGCTCTGTCCCTTGACGTATGGCTTCTGGATGCATCGGCCTGAAGGGGTGTAGTAGCGTGCTATGGTGAGGCGTATCATTGAGCCGTCGGCAAACTCGATAGGCTGCTGCACGAGGCCCTTGCCGAACGAACGGCGACCGATGACCACGCCGCGGTCGTTGTCCTGAATGGCTCCGGAGAATATCTCGGCTGCCGATGCTGTGAATTCGTTGGTGAGCACGATGAGAGGCATGTTCTGGTACGATCCGCGACCATCGCTCATGTATTCCTCACGCTTCGACTTGCGTCCCTGGGTGTAGACGATGAGGCTGTTCTTTGGCAGGAATTCATTGGCAAGCTGGATGGCCGAAGTGAGGTAGCCGCCTCCATTGTCGCGAAGGTCGATCACAAGGCCTGTGAAGTTCTCGGCCTCGAGTTCGGCAAGCGAGGTGAGGAGCTCGGCATAGGTGGTTTCGCCAAACGACTTGATGCGGATGTAGCCGAGATGCTCGTTGAGCATATAGGTGGCATCGATGCTCTTGATTGGAATGTCGCCGCGAACAATGGTGAAGTAGACTGGCTTCTTCTGTCCATGACGCGCCACTCCGATCTTGACCTTCGTGCCCTTAGGACCCTTGAGGCGATGGAGTGTCTCCTCGTTGGTGACTATCTTGCCCACGTAAGGGGTGTCGTTGACTGAGATGATCTTGTCGCCTGCCAGCACGCCCACCTTCTCCGAAGGACCGCCCTTGATCACGCTGCTCACGCGTACGGTGTCCTGACGGATGGTGAACTGAATGCCCACGCCCGAGAATGAGCCTCGGAGGTCGTCGTTGGCTGTCTGTGCATCCTTGGCTGAGATGTAGGTGGAGTGGGGATCGAGTTCTTCGAGAATCTTAGGCATGGCATCCTCGACCACCTTGTTCACATCGACGGTGTCGACATACTGGTCGTTGATGATGTGCAGAAGGTCGGAGAGCTTGTTGGAACTCGTGTTGATGATGTTGAGGCGATTGCCCGAGAAGCGGTTGGCAAAGAAGGTGCCGATGATGATACCTGCTACTACGCTGACGGCGCAGATGATAGGTATGTAGCGTGATGTACGATTGACGTTCATTGTCGTATGTTGGAAATCGTTCGGTTGATTTTTGTCTTATATAATGTCGCTCTTGTCGATGAATATGGTCTCGATGCCGGCACGCTCGAGGAGGTCGAGTCCGTCACGCAGGCGGTAGTTCTCACCGTATACCACGCGCTTGATGCCTGCCTGGATGATGAGCTTGGCACACTCGATGCAAGGCGATGCGGTGATGTACATGGTGGCTCCATCGGACGAGTTGTTGCTGCGTGCCAGCTTGGTGATGGCGTTGGCCTCGGCATGGAGCACGTATGGCTTGGTCACGTTGTTGTCGTCCTCACACACGTTTTCAAATCCAGCTGGCGTGCCGTTGTAGCCATCGGAGATGATCATCTTGTCCTTCACGACCAGGGCACCGACCTTGCGGCGCTGGCAGTAGGAGTTCTCTGCCCAGATGAGGGACATGCGCAGATAGCGCTTATCAAGTAGGTTCTGTTTTTCGGTCATTGTCATTTATGTGGTCTGAAATTGTTCAAATCAATGTAGTTGTTGTCGTCCTCAATGAGTCGCATCACGTTGGCATCGCCATCGTAGCGTGTGCATGCGGCGATGATGTGATAGAGGTTGGTGTCGAAGGTGCTGGTAGGCGATGCAGGCTGCGTGATGTGCAGGCGCATGTCGCGATGCTTGCTGTCGGCACTCCATCGGCCCGAGAACTGGCAAGTGGCTGAGAGCGCGCCGGTGAAGTTTCCGTTGACGAATGCTATCTGGTACGATCCTGCTCCGCTGTTGTAGAACTGTGTCACCTCGGACTTGAGCACTACGCCATTCACCTTTGCTCCCACGATGTACCACGTCTTGCCATAGAACAGCTCGTCGAAGTCGTCATCACGGTTGCACGACGTGAACAGGGCTGCAGCCAATGCTATTATTATATATAGGTATTGCTTCATTTGGAGTTGAGAGGGGAGAGTTGAGAGGTTAGAGGTTAGAGGTTAGAGGTTAGAGTTGAGAGGTTAGAGTTGAGAGGGGAGAGAGTGGTGCCTCTTTGCTCATTTGATACCGTTGCGCTTCAGAAGGGCATTGATGGTAGGATCCTGTCCGCGGAACTTGCGGTACAGCTCGGCGGGATGCTGTGTGCCTCCCTTGCTGAGGATGCAGTCGCGGAACGACTGTGCTGTTGCCGCATCGAAGATGCCATTCTCCTTGAACTTGGCGAATGCATCGGCATCAAGCACCTCTGCCCACTTGTAGCTGTAGTAGCCTGCCGAGTAGCCTCCTGCCATGATGTGGGAGAACTGGACGGTCATGCATGCTCCATCGACCTGAGGAAGGACCTGAGCCTCAGCCCATGCCTGCTTCTCCCATGTCTCGATGGCGGCATCGAATGGGGTGGAGAGGTTGTAGTAGCTCATGTCGAGAAGTCCGAAGCTCACCTGACGCATGCATCCGTATGCCACGTTGAAGTTGCGCGAAGCGAGGATGCGGTCGATGTATTCCTGTGGGATGAGTTCGCCTGTCTCGTAGTGCTGGGCAAAGGTGTTGAGAAACTCCTGCTCGATGGCGTAGTTCTCCATGAACTGAGATGGCAGTTCGACGAAGTCCCAATATACATTGGTGCCGCTAAGGCTGCGGTAATGGGTGTCGGCAAACATGCCGTGAAGCGAGTGACCGAACTCGTGGAGGAAGGTCTCTACCTCGCCGAGGGTAAGCAGGGCAGGCTTGTCGGATGTAGGCTTCGAGAGGTTCATCACGATGGATACGTGAGGACGCGAGTTGGTGCCGTCGGCCTCGTGCCATTGCTCCTTGAAGGAGGTCATCCATGCGCCCGACTTCTTGCTCTTGCGTGGGTGGAAGTCGCAGTAGAACACGGCAAGGAAGCTGCCGTCGCGATCCAGCACATCGTAGGCTTCCACATCAGGATGGTAGGTAGGTATGTCCTTGTTAGGCATGAAACGAATGCCGTAGAGCTTGGTGGCAAGTCCGAACACGCCTTCCTTCACCTTCGAGAGTTCGAGGTAAGGACGGAGCATCTCGGAGTTGATGTTGAAGCGTTCCTCCTTCAGCTTGTTGGCATAGTAGCCGAAGTCCCATGGCATGATGGTGAAGCTGTCGCCTTCCATCTCCTTTGCCTTGCGCTCGATGGCTTTCACTTCCTCGATGGCTGTCGGCTTGTAGGCTGAGATGAGGTTGTGAAGCAGGTTGTAGACGTTCTCGCTCTTCTCAGCCATGCGGTGCACAAGCACATAGTCGGCATAGGTGTCGTAGCCCAGGAGCTGAGCCATCTCACGGTGGAGGTTGACTATCTTCTTCACTATGTCGAGGTTGTTGGTCTCTCCCGGATGGGTACACATGGTGTTGTAGGCTGTCCACATCTGCTGGCGCAGTTCGCGATTGTCGCAGTAGGTGAGGAATGGGCCGTACGATGGTGCCTGAAGGGTGAACATGTAGCCTTCCACGCCCTCCTCCTTGGCTGTGTCGGCAGCAAGGTCGAGGCTGCTTTCGGGCAGACCGCCGATCTGTGCCTTGTCGGTGATGTGCAGCTTGAAGGCGTTGGTGTCCTTGAGCTTGTTCTGTGAGAACTGAAGCGAGAGTACTCCCATCTCCGAACTGATGCGGCGCAGTTCCTCCTTCTTCTCGTCAGAGAGGTTGGCTCCGTGGCGCACGAAACTTTCGTATGAGTTGCAGAGCAGCTTCTTCTGTTCGGCGTCAAGGTCGGCAAAGCCGTTGGCCTCAGCCTGCTCGTAGACTGCCTTCACGCGCTCAAAGAGTCGCTGATTGAGCGTGATGTTGTTGCCATGCTCGGTGAGGATAGGCGACATCTTCTGTGCGAGTTGGTCCATCTCGTCGGATGTCTCGGCCGACAGAAGGTTGTAGAACACCTCGGTGACGCGTCCAAGCAGGTCGCCCGTCTTCTCCAGCGCCTCGATGGTGTTGGCAAAGGTAGTGGCTTCGCTGTTGTTGATGATGGCCTCGATCTCGCGGTCTTCCTCCTCAATGCCCTGCATCATGGCTGGCTCATAGTGCTCGAAGCGAATGATGTCGAATGGCGCAGTGGCATGCGGAGTGGTATATGGTTGTAGAAATGGATTCATATTATACTTGTTTTTGTATTGTAGTCTTCAATCTTCTTACATGACGTATCTCGTGATAAGTTCGTTCATGTCGGTTATCGTGAAGCTCTTGCGCACGGAAGTGAGAAGCCCAGCCTCACGGAATGTCTTCAGCGATCGCGACACGTTGAGTCGTGTCTCTCCGATGATGTCGGCCAAGGTCTCCATCTTGATGTATATGTGCTTCTGCCCTTTGTTGGTGAGTGCGCAGGTGTAGAAGAAGTAAGCCACCTTGGTGGTGGTGTCCTGATCGTAGATGAGGTGCAGCTTCTTCTCCATCTGCTGGAGGGAGTTGCAGATGAGGTTGAGCATGTTGGCCTTTATGATGTGATTGTTCATCATGATGTTGATGAACTGCTTGCGCTCAATGGTGATGGTGCTGCACTCCGTGTGGCAGATGTACGACCTTGTGTAGCGCTGCACCATGCCGAACATGCTGTAGGGTTCGATGACCGATGGGCTGTCGATGATCTCGGAGAATATGTACTGCCCAGAAGGCTCGTGAAACTCGGCCCTTACCGATCCGCTCAGGAGGAATGTGATCCTCTGGCACGAGTCGTTCTGCTCCGCAATGATGTCCTCCTGCTCCTTCTGCTGGAACTCAAGGCGCACTATGGACACGAGGTCTTGAAGCTCGCTATTGTTCAAGCCTTGCAGGAGTGGAAGCTGCTGGAGCTTCTGAAACATTGTCAATTCCATCATTTTCTTAATAGTTTTTCCAGCTTAGGTGAGTACCATTCGTCAGTCTCGCCACTTGGGGTAGAGTAGACGAAGAATGCCATCAGTTCAGGATGTGCGTTGAGCACCTTCTTCGCTTCTTCGAGGCCAAGCACCATGAATGATGTGGCGTAGGCATCGGCTGTGGCGCAGTCGTCGGTCAGTACGGTGCTTGAGAGGATGCTGTGCTGCACGGGTGTTCCTGTGTGAGGATTGATGGTGTGGGCATATTTCTTGCCATCCTTCACGTAGAAGTTGCGATAGTTGCCCGAGGTGGCCATTGCGATGTCGGTCACGGAGAGTACCTGCTCGATGTCGTTCTGCTGACCGAGAGTGTCGTCCTCAGGGCGGGTGATGGCGATGCTCCAGTCCTGTCCCTTAGGGTTATGACCTCTCACGCGTATCTCTCCTCCTATCTCCACCATGTAGTTCTTGATGCCGTTCTGCTCCATCCAGATGCCGACAGCATCCACTCCGTAGCCCTTTGCGATGGCAGAGCAGTCGAGCATGGTCTCCGGGTGCTGCTTGATGACCTTGCCGTCCCTGAGCTGCACCGAGTCGAAGCCGACAAACTTCAACAGGCTATCCACCTGTGTCTGGCTCACATGGTCCATGTTCTTGAATCCGAATCCCCAGAGGTTTACCAGCGGAGCAACGGTGATGTCGAAGGCTCCATCGGTTTCGGTGTAGATGGTCTTTGCAAGGGTGAAGACATCGGTAAACATCTTGTTGACCGTAGTGTCACGCCCCTCATTGACGGCTGTGATGATCGATCTCTTGTTGAATGGGCTCAGGGAGTTGTCGACCTCAGCAAGCACTACGTCGATGCTGTCCTGATAGTCCTTGTCGGCCTGATAGGTGATGTGGTAGAACGTACCGAACACGCTGCCTTCGCATCGCTGAGTCTGTGATTGTTCCCAGACATCGGCCACAGCGGCAGGGGCTGATGGCGTTGCGTTGCGCTGGCGTATGGCATAAGCAGTACCCAGGATGAGCAGTATGAGCAGAACGATGTGCCACTTGTGGAGTGGGTGACGTTCGGCCGGTTGGTCGTATGAATCGTTGAGTCTTGAAAGGAAGTGTGCCATCTTTCTCTTTTGTTGTTATTCTTTTATCTCCGCCTTCAGGAGTGTTTTCTTCTCAGTCTTGCCTTTTCCCCAGTTGAGGTCGAAGATGAGGTTGAAGGTTCCGAAGAATGAGCCTTTGCCGTATCCAGGCACGTAGCATGGATTGGTGTATTGCGTCTTCGTCTCGTGAATCTTCATCTTATAGCGGACGCTCCATCCCACATGGAACATGCTGAACACCTTGGCTTGAAGTCCAAACACGAACTCGCCCCACTGGCTTGTGCAGCCGATGCCCTTCAGGTCGAAGTCCTCACTTCCGCCCCATATAGGGTCGGCCATGACAGGGCCAGAGAGGTCGTAGTTGAAGCGTGAGATGCCGTAGCGGAGACCTACATACAGGCGATTGTCCTGATACTTATCCTTGAGGATGTTCATGTCGACTCCTACTCGTGCGTAAGGAGCATTGGTCTCGTATTTCACCTTTGTGTTGTAGTCGTCGATCTTGCAGAATCCGTAGCCAGCTTCGAAGATAGGGAAGTAGGTGTTGTACATGTTGAGTCGCAAGGCAGCTTCGAAATGGTGGTTATCGCTCAGCAGCAGCATGATAGGCCCAAGAACATCGGCCGACACGGTGAATCCCATGAATGGCAGCAACTTCTTCTTCTCGCCCTCGATGGCAATGTATTTGCTTGGCTTTGGTTTCTCGCCCGGCATCAGGATCTCCTGAGTCGAGTCGGCCTTCTGCGTGATGGTGTCCTGCTTGCTGATCAGCGAGTCGGCCTGTGCGGTATCAACATCCTGAGCATGGGCATTGAGGCCGGTCAGCACGAACAGACAGGCAGCTACAGCCTTACTGATCCACTCCATTGAAGTGTATTCTGATATTTTCTTGACCTTCATAGTTTACTGTAGGATTTGATATCTCTATTTTATCAAAGGCTGCATCGGTGTATTTGATGTCAGTGATGTGGTGGAAGCGGTAGGTGCCGCACTCCGGATAGTCGACATGAGGGTAGCTCTCCTTGAAGATGTAGAGCGTGTCCTTGAGCGAGATGCTTCCGTACGAGAACACCAGCGTGTCCACCGGATTGAAGTAGCTCATAGGCACCTTGATGCTCGATACGCCCAGCGAGCGGTTGACAAGCACCTTCTCATTGCGCTGCGTTACCACCGTCTGCGTGTAGCCTTGCTCTATCAAGGCGTGGCGTGCGGTGTCGCTTACTATGGTCGTTGTTCCCAGTCGGCGGTAGATGTACTGAGTCTTCCATCCAGGCATCAGGGTCGATACCGTAACGGTGTCAAGGTACTTGATGGCAGTCTCTTCGCTATCGTAGTAGGCAAGCACGCAGTAAGCCGTGTTCTCCATCGGACAGTTGTTGGACGAGCATGCTATCAGTACAAGCAGGGGTATGATGTAAAATAATCGTTTCAAAATAATAGTGTAAAATAACGGTGTACTTGTGGTTCACTTTTCACATTACAGGGCTTGTCCCTTATACTCGATCGCTGATCTGGTACTTGTTGCGCTCCTGCGAGCTGCGGCTGATGAGGTCGCCGAGGAATCCTGCCACAAAGAGCTGCGTACCGATGATCATCATGGTGAGTGCAATGTAGAAGTAAGGAGTGTCGGTCACCAGTGCGCGAGGTTCGCCATTGTGCAGAGCCCATAGCTTGAATGCTCCTACGCAGACTACAGCAATGAATCCGAGGAAGAATACCAGCGTGCCTATGAATCCGAAGATGTGCATTGGCTTGAGGCCGAACGTGCTGGTGAACCAGAGGCTGAGTAGATCGAGGTATCCGTTGACGAAGCGGTTCCATCCCATGAACTTGCTCACTCCGTGCTGACGTGCCTGATGGTGCACAGGCTTCTCGCCGATCTTTGCAAAGCCAGCATTCTTTGCAAGATAAGGTATGTAGCGGTGCATTTCGCCGTACACCTCGATGTTCTTTATCACATCCTTACGGTAGGCCTTGAGTCCGCAGTTGAAGTCGTGCAGGTTCTTGATGCCGCTTACAGCGCGTGCTGTTGCATTGAACAGCTTTGTTGGTATCGTCTTTGAGAGTGGGTCGCCCTGCTTGCGGTTCATCTTGAATCCCGATACGAGGTCGTAGCCGTCGGCCTTTACCATGCGGTACAGTTCTGGAATCTCGTCAGGTGAATCCTGAAGGTCGGCATCCATCGTGATCACCACGTCGCCTTCTGCACGCTCAAATCCGCAGTAGAGGGCAGGGCTCTTGCCGTAGTTGCGACGGAACTTGATGCCGTGCACCTCAGGGTATTCCTCGCTGAGCTGCTTGATGACATCCCACGAGCCGTCGGTGCTGCCGTCGTTAACAAATATCACCTCGTATGTGAAATGGTTCTCGTCCATCACGCGCTTGATCCATGCGTGAAGTTCTGCAATGCTTTCTTCTTCGTTGAATAGTGGAACTACTACTGATATGTCCATATCTTTTTTATTTATTTTGCCTTATTAAAATTGGGTGTACGCGCATGTTTTATGTGCGCGCGCAAAAAAACGTTGCAAAGTTAATAAAAAAGAGTGTAAACTTAACAATAAAACAACTTATTTATGGATTTTATCAGCATTTTTAACAGCAAAGTCCTTCCAACTGCTGAATTTCTTCTCTGTTTCGGGTTTACCCATCTGCAGAAAGTGGCAATAGGCTGCGCCAAGGGCATCGGTGGCGTCCATCTGCACATCCATCTCTTCCTTACTGATGTGCAGCATCTTTTGCAGCATTCCAGCCACCTGCTCCTTCGATGCGGCACCGTTGCCCGTTATGGCCATCTTGATCTTCCTTGGTTCATACTCTGTGATGGGAATGTCCCTCTGAATGGCGGCACATATCGCAACGCCTTGTGCTCGTCCCAGCTTCAGCATACTCTGTACGTTCTTACCGAAGAAGGGTGCTTCGATGGCCATCTCATCGGGATGGTAGGAGTCGATGATGCTTGTGATGCGCTCAAAGATTTTGCCAAGTTTCAGGTAGTGGCTCGGGTATTTTTTCAGTTCTATCACTCCCATGCATATCATGTCAGTCTTGTTGCCAACCACCCTCAGCAGACCGTAACCCATGACGTTTGTGCCAGGGTCGACTCCTAATACTATTTTCTCTGCCTTCGATTTGTTGAGCATGGCGTAATGTGTTGCTTGTTAGTGATATGTATGAATGATGCTGTAGGGCGTGTAGTGCCTTCCAGATGGGATTAGAAAATCTCCTCCATAAGGGTAGGGAAGCCAACCACACGACCATCGAACGTCTTCACGAGGTCGTCGTTCAAAGCCTTGCCTTCGGTGCTGTACCACTTGTGCAATGCAGCGCTGTCCTCCACCTCAAACTGCAGCGAGAAGCACTCCGATCCGTCGTCCTGTTGATGGCTCAGGATGCGGGTGAGTCGAGGGTTGCACAGCAAGTTCGATTTCTCTACTGCAGGTACGTAAATCTCGTGAAGGTAGATGACGAAGTTCTTGGCATCGCCACCGTCCACCTGGTATGTGGTGTTGTATATGAGCATAGGGGTACTATTTTAAAAGTTTTGGACATCCTTTCCGTGATGTCCAATGGCTGTTGTTATTGCTTTTCTGAGCCGGATACGAGATTCGAACTCGTGACCCACGCATTACGAATGCGTTGCGCTACCACTACGCTAATCCGGCAAAAGTGATGCAAAGGTAACTATTATTTATGAATTATAAAATAAGAATTACGAATTATTTTATTCTATGTTGCAATTATTTTGTATATTTGCACAAATTTTAATTGACAAAATATGAAAAAATACATCAAGGATTTGACCGTGGCAGCAGTTGAGTACCCACACTCGCGCTACGTACTTATCAAACTGACCGATGCAGAACCTCTCCCAGAAGTGGCACCAGGACAGTTTGTTGAGGTGAAGGTCGAAGGCAGTCCAGCTACCTTCCTTCGCCGTCCAATTTCAATCAATTATTACGACAAGGCAACCAATCAGTTGTGGCTCCTCGTGGCAATGGTAGGCGAGGGCACTCGTACGCTCGGCACTCTCAAGGCAGGCGACAAACTCAACCTTGTATTCCCGCTTGGCAATGGTTTCTCGCCTGTGCAGAAGGCTGGCGAGAAGGTGCTTCTCGTAGGCGGTGGAGTGGGAGTAGCTCCTCTCTTGCAGTATGGTCGCTACCTAAAGGAGAACGGTGCTCATCCGGTGTTCCTTCTCGGTGCGCGCACCTCGGCCGATCTGCTTGAACTCGACCTTTTCCGTGCCATTTCCGATGTGTACATCACTACCGAGGATGCCAGCGAAGGCGAGAAGGGATTCGTTACTCAGCACTCTGTGCTTCAGACCGATAAGTTTGATCGCATCTCGGTGTGCGGACCTAAGCCAATGATGGTTAGCGTGGCACGCTATGCTAAGCAGACAGCCACTCCTTGTGAGGTGAGCCTTGAAAATATGATGGCTTGCGGACTCGGTGCTTGTCTCTGCTGCGTGGAGAAGACCGTAAAGGGCAACGTCTGTGTGTGCAAGGAGGGACCAGTATTTGATATTAACGACTTAACTTGGAATTTGTAGGAAGATATGGCTGATTTGACAACAAAACTTGCGGGCATCACTCTCAAGAATCCCGTTATGACCGCATCTGGCACTTTCGGCTATGGTGTGGAGTTTGCTGATTTCGTTAATCTCGAGGACATTGGCGGCATCATCGTCAAGGGCACTACGCTCAATCCTCGTGAGGGCAACGACTATCCTCGCATGGTGGAGACGGCAAGCGGAATGCTCAACTGTGTCGGTCTTCAGAACAAGGGCGTAGACTACTTCTGCAAGAATATCTATCCTCAGACCAAGGACATCAATACCAATATGATAGTCAACGTGTCGGGTTCATGTCCTGAGGACTATGCCGAGTGTGCTGCTCGCATCAACGAACTCGATAACATCCCTGCCATTGAGCTCAACATCTCGTGTCCTAACGTGCGCCAGGGCGGTATGGCATTCGGCGTTACTACCGATGGTGCTGCAAGCGTAGTAAAGGCTGTTCGCGAGGCGTATAAGAAGACACTCATCGTCAAGCTTTCGCCTAATGTGACAAGCATTACCGATATTGCTCTTGCCGTTCAGGATGCAGGAGCCGATGCCGTTTCACTCATCAACACCCTGATGGGTATGGTCATCGACATCGAAAAGCGCAAACCAATCCTAAGCATCGGTACTGGAGGCATGTCGGGTCCGGCAGTTAAGCCTGTAGCCGTTCGTTGTGTCTATCAAGTGGCTAAGGCAGTCAATGTTCCTATCGTAGGTCTTGGAGGCATTATGAATGCTCACGATGCCATCGAGTTCCTCCTTGCTGGAGCCAGTGCCATTGAGATTGGAACAGCCAACTTCGTCGATCCTGCCATCACAGTCAAGGTTGCGCAGGGTATCAGTGAATGGCTTGACAATCATGGTTGTAAGTCTGTGTCAGAAATCATAGGACAAGCATTGTAGAATTAAGATTTTAGATAAAAAGAGGGAAGAATGAAAGTTGCAATAACTCATCATTCTTCCCTCTTTGTTTATTAGCGTTTTTATGCTTTAGCCTAATTCGGGATTCCTCCCGCAACGCTTCAGGCGCTTCGTGATAACTTAATTTCCTCCGAGTAATTCGTCGAGGTAAGTGTAGAATGCAGGGTCCTCACCGATGATTACCTTGTTGTAGTTGCCCTCTGGGTCTACGATGATCTTAGTAGGGTAGCCTGTGATGCCGTATTCCTTTGTTACAGTGCCGTTGCGTGGGTTGTAAACGTGCTTCCAAGGCAGTTCGTACTTGGCTACAGCGCCCTTCCATGCGTCCTCAGAGTCGTTGCAGTCCACGCCGAGGATCTCAAGCTTGTCAGAGTACTTCTCGTAGTACTTCTTCATGTCAGGAATACCCTTGATGCACCATCCGCACCAACTTCCCCAGAAGTCGATGATTACATACTTGCCACGGAGTGATGAGAGTGCGAGTGGATTGCCCTCGAGGTCGTTGAGAGTGAAGTCAGGTGCAGGCTTGCCCTTCAATGCGTCGAGACGCTCCTGCTCCTTGCGCTCTTCTTCCTCACGCTGTGCGATGAGTTTCTTCTGTATTTCGAGTTTGTTTGCGATGTACTGGCCCGTGATGCCATTTTTGATGTTGTCGCTGAGCTTGCTGTATACATCTTCCAATCCACCAGATACCTTTTCGTAAAGGAAAAGTACGGTGCCTTCCTCATTGAGGTGATTGTTGAAATAGTCGTCGCATGCCTTCTGTGCGGCATTGCTCTTCATTGTCAATGTGTCCTGAAGTAGCTTGGATGCAGCTTGCTGCTCTGCTTCTGGCATACCCTGAAGCTTATCGATGGCGTGACGATAGAAAGCCATCAGATCGTTCTGGAGTGGAGTAGTGGCTTCATCAGCCTTACCCATGCTCTGATAGAACTTAGAACCGGCAAATGTGTATTCACCTTTCTTTACTGTGAGTTTAAGATCTTCGCCAGGCATCAGCATCATCTCCATTCTTTCCTCCTGCTGGTCTTCGCTTCCTGGGTAGAACGCTGCCATGGTAGGCTTTGTGATAGCCTTAGAGAATGAGAACTTATTGTTCTTAACTTCTACCGAATCAGCAGGAGCGTCAAAGTTTATGCGACCGTTCTCGCCTTCAAGATAAATGATGTACTTAGTGATGTTGAGATCCTTTGCAAGGTTAGCCTGCATCTTGAAAGGCTTCTGGGCGCTTGCTGTTCCTGCTACGGCGAGGAGCAACATGAATAATGTCTTTTTCATCTGTATGCTTTTTTTGTTGATTAAGTTAGTTGCATTGGTTAAGTCGGTTACGTTGCTTTGTAATCGATGGTGCTTCTGCATAATGCAAAAAGCAGAAAGTCCCGAACTGCCCATGAAGAGGCATGTCCAGGACTTTGTTTCTAACTGAGTTCTAAGCGAGATTATTCAGCAGCAACAGGTACGATTGATACTGTGCTACGATTGAGGCGACCACGCTTGAATGTTACGATACCGTCTACGAGAGCGTAGAGAGTGTCATCCTTACCGATACCTACATTCTTGCCTGGGTAGTGCTTTGTACCGCGCTGGCGAACGAGAATGTTACCAGCCTTTGCAAATTCACCTCCGAAGAGCTTGAGACCGAGTCTTTTTGAGTGAGACTCACGACCGTTCTTAGAACTACCAACACCTTTTTTATGTGCCATGTTGTTTCTTACGTTTTAATTGTTAATTGATGAAGTTAATTGAATTGGTGGGGAGATGAATTAAGCAACAACCTGCTTAACGAGGATCTCTGTGAACTGCTCACGGTGACCGTTGAGCTTGCGGTAACCCTT
>JAKSLM010000053.1 GCA_024401225.1 Bacteroidaceae bacterium
TTTTGATTGGCGTTCTCTTTCGCCCCATCTACCTTTTGATTGGCGTTGTTCTCTTTCGCTCCATCTTCCTTTATCAGCTCAGGGTAGGAGATGCGGGTGTGGTAGATGATCTCCAGCTTTTCCTTGAACACAGCCTTAGCGGTGGCAATATCCTTGAAGGTGATGTCGCACTCGTGGAAGTAGCCTTCGGCCATCTGATTGTCGATGATCTTATCCACCAGGGTACCGATGCTTTCCTCTGTGTATTCGGTCAGCGAGCGTGATGCAGCCTCTACGGCATCGGCCATCATGAGTATGGCTTCCTCCTTTGTGCCTGGGTTAGGACCAGGGTAGCGGAACAGAGCCTCATCGATGTTATCGTCCGGATGCTCGTTCTTGTATGTGATGTAGAAGTACTTGGCCATTCCGTAACCGTGGTGAGTCACGATGAAGCGCTTGATGCTTTCTGGCAGATTGTACTTGTTGGCCAGGGCTATACCGTTGGTCACGTGGGCTATGATCACCTCTGCCGACTTCTGGGCAGAGAGATGCTTGTGTGGACTGATGCCCCTCTGATTCTCCGTGAAGAATACAGGGCGCTCAAGCTTTCCTATGTCGTGATACATCGCTCCGGTACGTACCAGCTGGCTCTTAGCCTTGATCTTCTTTGCCACTTCGCTTGCGAGGTTAGCTACTTGCATCGAGTGCTGGAATGTGCCTGGTGCAATCTCAGTCATGCGCTGCAGCAATGGGTTGTTGATGTTGTTCAACTCCACGAGCGTAACGTCGGAAGTGAATCCGAAGCTCTTCTCAAGCAGATAGAGCAGAGGGTAGGTGAGGATGAGCAGACCAGCATTGATGGCAAAGTACATGTACATGTATCGTTCCACGCTCTCGCCTCTGTTGTCGAGTATGTAGGCGTAGCATATGTAGAAGATGATGTATGAGAATCCTATCAATGCCGCAGTACGGATGATCTGGCTGCGCTGCGACAGTTCGCGGAGGGTCTGAATGGCTATCATACCTGTCGATATCTGTATGATGAGGAAGAGGAAACCATTCTGAAGCATGAACGAGATGATGAGAACCATGGCACAGTGGAACATGAACGCCGTACGGCTATCCATAAACACACGTATGATGATAGGCACCATGCAGCATGGCAGCATTGCGATGTTGAGGAAGTTGTTCTCGACCATCAGCGATGCAAGTACGCAGAAGAGGGTGATTAGTGTGAACAGCATGATGGCGCTTCGCTTGTGCTCGAAGTAGTCGGCACGGAACATTGCCAGATAACTGATCAGCGTGAACATGATGACAAGCACATACACCAGCTGTCCTACGAGAGAATATGGTATCGGGCTATCATCGGTGGTTTCCTTGGCAGTATAGCGCTCGTACGATTTTATAATTTCGTAAGTCTCACGCGTTACGAGCTCGCCTCGGTCTATGATCTTCTGTCCGCTTCTCACTATGCCGTTTGCACCCGTAATCTCAGAAAGCATGGCGTCCTGCTCCATCTTGCTTTTCGCCTCGTCCAGATGCATGTTAGGCGCAAGCAGCTCGTTGATGTTGAAGTGCTGCATCACCAGTCGGGAATACTTCGTGGTGTCGGCTCCGAGGATGTATTCGTAGGCCGAACGTGTGGAGAACAGGTTGTCCTTTGAAATGATGTAAGCCTGATTGCTGGCATCAATGAGTCGCACACCCTTGTGGCCTCGCTTCACGATGGCGTTGTAGTCAGCAACCGAGAGCACACCCTTCTTGTAGATGGTGTCGAGCATGGCGCTGATGTGATGCACGTACATCGATGAGTTCGGACCGGTCCATTGCTTGGCCGTAGTGGTGTATAGGCGGTTGTGCATCTTCTGGCGCACATCCTCGTTCTTGTAGTAATAAGGCATGAAGGTGCGCATCATGCTATCCTTCTCATGCTGTATTACGCTGTCGCTCTTGTAGATTGGAAACTGGTAGGGAGCTACGAGCTTCGAGTAGCGCCATGGCTGATTTATCTCATAGCTGTAGCCCACCTTGTCGTTGCGTGGCATGAAGTACACGATGACTAAAGTGGAAATGACCGCCAACAGTACCTTGAGTACCGTTCTGTTGCGTTGCTCCTTCTGCTGTGATTTGCTTGATTTTGCCATGGCTGAAATGCTGTTATGTCTTTTGTTGAGAGTGACGGGTATATTTCTTTTATGCGTTCATAAGGAATGCCTTGAATGCGCTGAAGTCCTTGGTCATAGCTACCGACTGCTTCTCGCCTTGCATGAATGCGCGGAGCTTGGCAGGGATCTCGATGTCGTCGCTGAGGATGCCGTCCACTGTGTCCTTGAACTTCGCAGGGTGGGCAGTCTCGAGGAATACGCCGACCTCGCCGTCCTTAAGTCCTTCCTTGAGGGCGCGATATCCGCATGCTCCGTGAGGATCGCATACGTAGCCAGTCTCAGTCTTGCAGTCACGCATTGAGTCGGCTATCTGCTCGTCGCTGTAGGTAGCACCGCTGATGTCGGCACAGATGGCAGCGTGATCCTTGCCATAGAGGTCGTAGATGCGTGCGAAGTTTGAAGGATCGCCCACGTCCATTGCGTTTGCTATGGTCTGTACCGAAGGCTTAGGCTCGTACTTGCCTGTCTTGAGGTAGTTGAAGAATATGTCGTTGGCATTGTTGGCAGCGATGAAGCGCTTGATAGGGAGGCCCATCTTCTTTCCAAACAATGCAGAACAGATGTTACCGAAGTTGCCTGAAGGCACACATACTACCATCTGGTCAGCCTTGCCAGCCTTCTTGAGCTGTGCATAAGCGTAGAAATAGTAGAACGACTGTGGAAGGAAACGTGCCACGTTGATGCTGTTGGCACTTGTCAGCTTCATGTGCTTGTTGAGTTCCTCATCCATGAAGGCACTCTTCACGAGGGCCTGGCAGTCGTCGAACACGCCGTCTACCTCGATGGCTGTGATGTTCTGACCGAGAGTAGTGAACTGGCACTCCTGGATAGGTGATACCTTACCCTTTGGATAGAGCACGTAAACGTGGATGCCGTCCACACCGAGGAAACCGTTGGCTACAGCGCTACCAGTATCGCCCGATGTTGCTACGAGCACGTTCACCTGGCTTCCGTTGCCTTCCTTCTTGAGGAAGTACTGGAGCAGGCGAGCCATGAAGCGTGCGCCTACATCCTTGAATGCGAGTGTTGGACCGTGGAAGAGTTCGAGGCTGTATATTGTGTCAGTCACCTTCACAGCAGGCACGTCGAATGCGAGAGTGTCGTATACTATCTTCTTGAGTGAGTCGGCATCCACATCCTCGCCGAAGAATGCATCGGCTACCGTGTATGCTATCTCCTGGAAAGAGAGGTTCTCGATGTTATCGAAAAATGATTGTGGGAGAGGCTTGATCTGTTCCGGCATATAGAGTCCCTTGTCCTCGGCAAGTCCCTTGACTACTGCTTTCTCGAGGCTGGCGATAGGTGCCTGTCCGTTTGTACTGTAATAATTCATTGTGATCTATGTAATTGTTTTTTGTTTGACTTCATTTTATCTAAAACCGTGCAAAGGTAAGAAAAAATCTGTGAATCCACACGCTGTTCACCCCTAAAAACTATGTTTTTACCCTAAGATTATGGCATCCTCATGCCCTATGGGCGGTTTATGCCATATAAAAACAAAAAAAGGCAGTTTCACAACCACCCTTTTTCTCTGTACGAAATGCTTGAAAACATTTGTAACAAAAACATATGAGAAAACTTTAATAAATGCAACTTCGGATCTTCACAAACCCTCTGTTGCGAAATGCTATGAAATGTTCTATGTCTATTGCAAAGGTATGCAACTTTTCAATTATAACAACGCCCCCGGCACCATAATCTGCAATTAATAGTGTCGGAGGCGGTATATTTCGAACTCTTTATGAGTGAAACGCGGTTTTTACCGTTATTTTTACGACCATGAGTGAAACATGGCTTCAACCATTATTTTACATCCATAAAGGCACGGATGAATCCGTCCTTTTCCAGCAGTCCGTAAGTGCCCTGCTTGCATGCTTCCTCATCGAATGTCTCAACGCTGTCGGCTTCGATGCCTGGTGCGTAGATGAGGAATGGTATAGGCTCGTTGGTGTGGGTGCGGTGAGCCACAGGAGTAGGGTGGTCGGGCAGTACTGCTATTGCCACAGGCTCGTCCCATGTCTTCACTTCCTCGTAGATTGGGCCTACGGCGCGTCGGTCCAGGTTCTCGATGGTCTGAAGCTTCAGGTTCAGTTCACCATCGTGTCCTGCCTCGTCCGAAGCTTCTATGTGCAGATACACAAAGTCGTCAGTCTTCAGGGCCTCGATGGCAGCCTGAGCCTTGCCTTCGTAGTTTGTATCGTACAGTCCGGTTGCTCCTTCCACATCTATCACTCTCAGCCCGGCAAGCGAACCGATGCCTCTGATGAGGTCGACAGCCGTTATCACGGCTCCCTTCTTTATTTCAGGGAAGGTTGTGGTGAGAGGCACCATGTGAGGTCGGTAGCCTCCAGCCCAAGGCCAGATGCTGTTGGCAGGATCCTTGCCTTCAGCCCTACGCTGTGCGTTGAATGGATGTGCATTGAGCAACTGCTGACTCTTCACTATCAGCGTGTTGATGAGTTCGGCAGTCTCGGTTGCGCTCAGTCGGCTCTTTGTGCTGCTGGCATTCTCTGCCTCAATGTCTGGCTTCACGAGCAGCGGTTCCCAAGGCTTCAGTGGCACGTCGTGCGGAGGTGTGCACTTCAGGTGCTTGCTTCCTCCGTTGATCACCAGCAGATGGCGGTACTGCACGCCTGTGTAGAAATGCACTATGTTGCCATAGCGCTCCACGATCTCCTTATCGTTGGCAAGCGTCTCCTGGAGGTACTTGATGAGTATGTCGCCCTCCTCAGTCTCCAGTCGTCCGCATGAGTGGTTCTTGATATGATCGCCCTCGATGCAGATGATGTTGCATCGTATGGCCATGTCATCAGGAGCAAGTTCCACGCCTATGCTTGCAGCTTCGAGCGGTCCGCGTCCCTCGTACACCTCGTTTTGGTCGTAGCCCAGGATGCTTGAGTTTGCCACCTCGCTGCCCGGATGGAAACCATCCTGCACCGTCTTCAGCATGCCGGTGCGTCCCATCTTGGCAAGCTTGTCCATGTAGGGAGTGTTGGCATACTGGAGCAATGTCTTGCCACCCAGTTCTTCCATTGGCCAGTCGGCCATTCCATCGCCAAGTATTACTATGTGTTTCATTTATGTGTCTGTTTGCTTAGATGTTAGCGATGCTCATGATGTCGGCAAATACGCCGGCAGCTGTTACGCTTGCACCTGCTCCATAGCCTTGGATGAGCATTGGGTACTGGTTGTAGCGCTCAGTAGTGATGAGGATGATGTTGTTGCTGCCCTCAAGGTCGTAGAATGGGTGGTGCGAATCCACCTTCTCAAGCTGTACGCTGCCCTTTCCGGCTTCAAGCTTGGCTACGAAGCGCCAGCGCTGGTTGTCGGCCTCTACCTGCTTGCGTTCTGCTTCAAATCCTGCATCGACCGATGGCAGGTTCTTCCAGAACTCTTCGAGCGAACCATCGAAGAGGGTCTGAGGAATGAAGAGTGTCTTCTCTACGTCCTCCTGGCTCACCTTGTAGCCTGCTTCGCGTGAGAGGATTACCAGTTTGCGGATCACATCCTTACCGCTGAGGTCGATTCGTGGGTCAGGCTCAGCGTATCCCTCCTCCTTTGCAAGGCGTACGGTCTCTGAGAATGGCACCTTCTCCGATATGGTGTTGAAGATGTAGTTGAGCGTACCCGAAAGCACAGCCTCGATCTTCAGTATCTTGTCGCCCGAGTTTATCAGGTCGTTGATCGTATTGATGATTGGCAGACCAGCACCCACGTTGGTCTCGAACAGATATTTCACACCGCGCTTTCTTGCAGTTTCCTTCAGCAGGCGGTAGTTGTCGTAGTCGCCCGATGCTGCCACCTTGTTGGCAGCCACCACGCTTATGTTGTGGCTGAGCAGTTCGTAGTAGAGTCCCGGTACATCGTTGCTTGCAGTACAGTCCACAAACACGCTGTTGAATATGTTCATTCCTATCACCTCTTCCTTCAGACGCTTCAGGTCCGAAGGCTCTGCCTGCTTCAGGCGGGCACGGAATTCGTTGATGTCGAAATTGCTGAGGTCTATGCCGTTGCGGTCAAACATGGCGTTGTGTCCGCTTGCTACTCCCACTACGTTGATCTTCAGGTTGCGCTCCTGCATCAGTTTCTGTTGCTGACTTGCAATCTGTCCCAGAAGGTCGCCTCCTACGGTGCCTACTCCGCACAGAAACACGTTCAGCACCTGGTACTCTGACAGAAAAAAGGAGTCGTGGATCACGTTCAGACTCTTGCGGAGCGATTTGCTCTCCACAACGAACGAGATATTGGTTTCGCTCGCACCCTGAGCACATGCTATGACGCTGATACCGTTGCGTCCCAAAGTGCCGAACAGTTTGCCGGCAATACCCGGCGTATGCTTCATGTTCTCACCTACGATGGCCACTGTAGCGAGGTCACGCTCCAGCTTCATCTTGAACATTGCACCCATCTCAATCTCCTTTGCAAACTCGCTGTTCAGCACGTTGCAGGCTGCATCGGCATCCTCGTTGCGCACACCGATTGAGGTTGAGTTTTCCGATGATGCCTGACTTACCATGAATACGCTGATGCCGTTGGCAGCCAAAGCGGAGAAGATGCGCTGGTTCACACCGATCACACCCACCATCGAGAGTCCGCTCACGGTGATGAGGCTCGTATTGTTGATAGATGAAATACCCTTGATAGCACGTCCTGAGTCCGATGTCTTCTCGGTGATGATGGTACCCTTGTCCTCTGGTCGGAATGTGTTTTTGATGAGGATAGGGATATTCTTGATGCAGACAGGGTAGATGGTAGGTGGATACACTACCTTGGCACCGAAGTTGCAGAGCTCAGTTGCCTCCACATACGAGAGTTGGTCGATAGGGTAGGCATTGTTGATCACTCTTGGGTCGGCAGTCATGAATCCGCTCACGTCGGTCCATATCTCCAGCACCCTTGCGTCGAGTGTAGCTGCAAGTATGGCAGCTGTGTAGTCGCTTCCACCGCGTCCCAGGTTTGTCACCTCTCCTGTGTTGGCATCGGTCGAGATGAATCCGCCTGCAAGGCACACCTTGTGGTCAGCCTTGCCGCTCATGAAGTCGGCAAATGCTTCCTTGATCAGCGGTGCCGAGATGGTGTTGCTGAACAGGTTGCCCTTCTGCTTATGCTTTGTCTTGATAAATTCGAGTGAGTTGTACCACTTCGCATCCTTAATCAGAGTTGCCACGATGTTGGATGATATGCGCTCTCCATAGCTCACGATCACGTTGCTCGTCTTCTCGCTGAGGTCGCCGATCAGGTACACACCCTGATAGATGCTCTTCAGCTGTCCGAGCAGGTCGTCGACTGTAGCCATCAGCTTAGCCTTCTTGTCGGCATCGGTTATTATGGCGTCGATCATCTGATGGTGGCGGTCCACCATCTCGTTGTAAGAAGTCAGATATGCGGTATCGCCCTTTACTGCGAGCTTAGACGTGTTTATCAACTTGTCGGTAATGCCTCCAAGGGCGGAAACTACTACGACAACAGGCTCATCTATGGCCTCTACAATACTTTTGAGATTAAGAATACTTTCTACGGAACCTACGGATGTTCCGCCAAACTTTAGTACTTTCACTGCTTGTAAATTTGTAATGTTATTAAAATGGGGGTATTCGGTCATGTCAGAAGCGGTCTACACAGAAAGACGAGATCTGTACGACGTATTTAACGTAGACGCCCCGTGGCGACAAGCCGAAAAATCGGCGCAAAGTTACGCCTTTTTGCTCAACTGACAAAATTATATCCCCATTTTCTGCACATTCCCGGCAAACAAAGAGCGTTTGCCGGGAATGTTGGTGATTTGAAGGGTATGTGTACCCTCTATTGCTTGTCGTAAGGGATGTAGTCGTTTTCGACATCGAAGTGGAAGTTGGAATTGATTATCGACTCCACGAGCTGAGGCTTGTCGCCATGATCGTTGTAGAAGTCGAGGAACACCATTCCGAAGTTGTTGTAGCCTTTTGTCTCTATCACTTCGCGCAGTGCCTTGTTCATTGGCTTGCGTACGTTGACCGCTCCCCATGCCGAGTAGTAAGGCTTGTGGTGGCGAGGGTCCCAGGCTATGGAGTTGAAGGTGATGTACCAGAGGTTAGGATTGTCGTTTTCGAATGCATCGCGCAGATGCTGCTCCACGAGCTTGATCTTCTTGTATGTCTTGTGTTCCTTGTACACATCCTCCACGCAGAATCCGCCGTTCTCAAACACGGCATTGTCTGTAAACTTAAGCAGCTTGCCGTATGGGCATCCCTCCTGGCGTCGTATCACGAGTACCTTGCCGCGCACCTTGCTGATAGGTGTTGTGGCATCGAAGTCGTCGATGAAGAGGTCCTTGTACTGGCTGGTGAGCTGGTTGAAGTTGTGTCTCATCTCGTCGCTCCACTTACCGCCCTCATCGCTGCCTATCATGGCTACGAGAAACTCCGATGGGTTGTCCTTGAGGAACTGGCGTATGTCGACCAATGTCTCATCAAATCCCTCGCGGCATGTCATAGTGTGTCCGTACTTCATGTTCTTCTTCAGGCGGATGTCGAATGCGCGTATACCATCCAGCAGTTGCTCGCTGATGGTGAAGTTTTGTGTGTGGCTCATGTGTGTGAGGCTCGACTCAGGCAGCGATGCTGTTCCGGCATCGTGGGTGCCCGGCATTGAGATGCGGCCTATGGCGCGATCGTCAGGTATGCGTTCCATCCACGTTGAGCCCGAAGCCTTCATGCGGTTTATGTAGATGTAGTTCCTTGTACCGCGTTTCTTCGACTCGATGTATATGCGGCACAGGCGGTTGTTCACGTTTGCCGTGCCGATGATGCTGTATGATGAGTGCGAGTAGAAGTCCTGTGCGCCGATCTGGAAGAATTGCTTGGTCTCCTTTCCGTGATTGATGCAGAAGTTCTCTATCTCCACCTTTACAGGCTGCTTGGTGCCGAACGTATGGTTGCGCACATACATGGTCAGCTTGCCTCTCAGTCCGTAGTGCAGCATCTCTGGGTACCAGTGGGTAGGAGTCTGGCTTACCTTGAGCTGCGATTTCCACCAGTTGGCAGCGCTGAATCCCAGTCGGTGTCCGACCTCCACTTCGAAGTCACCATCCTTGTCCATCTCGAGTATGGTGCCAGGCTTGAGGCGCTCCTCTGTGTCCTGTCCTTGGGTTACGAGTCCGTCCTGTATCTCGAACGTGCCGTACTTGCCGTCCGGTCCCTTCACGAGGTCACAGCCTATGATGTCGAAGTTGAAGTGGTCTGTGTGGTACTTGGTCTTCTTGAATTCACTCAGGTATGTGCTACCCTTGCTGATGTTGCTCTGAGGCATGGTGTCCTTCATCTCCTCAATCTGTCGCTTGGTGAGCGCAGCGGTGATGTATGCCTCGCGGTCCTTTCCGTTCCATCGGTACTGCTTCTTACGGCCGAAGCAGTAGCCCACGTACACGTTGGCACTTCCGTAGGCATTGTTGATGGTTATGTCGTTCGTCTTGTACAGGAAGGCGTTGGCTATGGCGTTCACTCCAGCGCGCCAGCGGTTGTAGTTGTAGGTGATGCTGAAGCGTGCCGAAAGGTTGGTGCCGAAGCTGGTCTGCTTCTTGTCTATCACGAAGTCCTCAGGACTGCCTATGCTGCCGAATGTGTAGTATGAGTTTATTGCAGCCCACAGCTCATTCTTGGTGAGGTAGGCAAGCGACCATTGGTTGTCGTAGTGTATGCGCTTGATGCCAGGCGATGCTACCAGCGACACTCCGAGCAGCAGTCGGCGTGAGAACACTAGGTTGTAGGCGTATCCCAGCTGCAGGTGCCAATCGTCTATAGTCGTGACGCTTGGGAATGAATTGAAGATTGAGTGCAATTCGCCAGAGTCCTCCAATCCCATCGACATGCCATGCTCATCGTAAATTTGCTTTCCGAAGAGGAGCGGCTGAAGCAGCGAGTTGTTGTAGATCTTACTGAAATTAAGACAGTACAAGTCGTTCTTGTCCTCGTCGTAGAGCTTGGTGAGGTAGCTGGTGTAGTCGTCTATGTTGGCAAACTTGCGTCCGTTGGTCTTTTCTGCCTCATCGAGCAACTGCCTGCGCTGATCGGGAGTGATCATCGAAGCTACGGTGTTGATTGATGAGTTGACCACGGCATCGTTGATGTCGGTGCTTATCTTTTGGCGCGTATAACCGAAACCGAGGATAGGCGAACCTACCGAGCGCAGCTGGATGGCGCCGTTCGAGAAGGCTGCAGGGTTGGAGTATTTCTTGTGGTTGGTAAAGTAGTTGATGTTGATACCAGTCACGTCGTACTCGATGAGGTCATCGATCATCGACTCATAGTGCTTCATGCGGTCCGTCATGTCGTACGACTTCATCGTTCCTGATGCAAAGTCGAAGTTTTCCGACTTAGCCATGATGGTGCGGAAGTCGCCACCCGTGCGTCGGCGTATGATGTCCACGTTGAGCAGGTTCGAATTGATGGCGAGCGTGAACTCATTCTTGCGCTTGGTGCCTTTGAGGGCATTGAGGTCGATGGTATAGCCATACATGAGGAATGAGTATCCCAACTGCGGACCGATCTTGCTGCTCAGCTTCGAACTCATCGTCACATCCATACCGTCGCTGGTCCTCATGCTGAACCACTCGTTCGAGAATGTGTTCTGAAACTGTCCCACCCACATGTAGAATGAAGGCGTTGAGTACCTTGGGTCGTATGCCGACCAGTTGTTGAGAAACCATCGTATAGGCTTAGGTAGCTTGTCCTTGAACGATTTCTTCTTCACCACCGTCTCTGTGCCATCCTCGCTGTTGGCGATGCTCTCGGCATCAGTCTGCGCCGAGGCATAGCATAGCGGGCACGTGGCAAGTACGAGTGCTGCTACATGTCGATTTATGTTGTGTAATCGGTGTGTCATCTTTTTAATTGGTACGTTTTTACTCTAACCTCTCCACTCTACTCTAACCTCTAACCTTTAACCTTTAACCTCTCCACTTTAACCTCTCCACTTTAACCTCTTACTCTCCCATCTCCTTTGGCAGGACGAGGTTGAGGATCACGGCAAGCAGGAACACTACTGCCACGCAGTTTTCTGCAAATACGGTCTGCACGATCTGTGGGAAGATGGCAAACATCTGAGTGGCCTGTGTGAATCCGAGTCCTACGCTGAGCGAGAGCGAAGCGATGACCATGTTGCGCTGTGAGAATCCGCAGCGTGCCATCATTCCGAAACCTGCAAACAGGATGGAACCGAACATCATCACTGTGCATCCGCCAAGCACAGCCTGAGGGATGGTGGTGAGGAGCAGTCCTACTGCAGGGAAGATACCGCCGATTATCATGATGCAGGCACCAGTGGCGATGGTGAATCGGTTCACCACCTTCGACATGGCTGCCAGTCCTACGTTCTGGCTGAACGAAGTGATAGGAGTACAGCCGAACAGACCTGCTATCGAGCTTACGAAACCATCGCAAGCTACTGCAGCACCGAGCTCCGACTTGTGTGGGTTGCGTCCCAGGGCACCGTTGGCAAGTGCGCTTGTGTCGCCGATGGTCTCTGTTGCCGATACGAGGAATATAGCTATGATTGAGAGTGTGGCACCGAGGTCAAACTCAGGCTTGAAAGGCATGAACTTAGGCAGGGCAACGAAGCTCACGCTGCTCAGTGCTGAGAAGTCCACCATGCCCATGCACACTGCGAGGATGTAGCCTACCACGAGTCCTACGAGCACAGAGAGCGAGCGCAATATTCCCTTTGCAAACACCTGTGTCAAGAGGCATGCAAGGAGGGTAATCGAACCTACTATCCAGTTGTTTGCCGAACCGAAATCAGCAGCTCCCTGGCCTCCAGCAAATGAGTTGGCACCGATAGGGAGGAGCGAGAAGCCGATGGCTGTCACCACTGTTGCTGCCACCACGTGAGGGATGAGCTTGGTCCAGTACTTAGGGAAGAGTCCGAGCAGACCTTCCACTATACCACCAATGATGATGGCGCACATCAGGGTTCCCATGCCCTGCGATGTGCCTATCACGATGGCGAGCGAGAGGAACGTGAAACTGATACCCATCACGATAGGGAGCCTTGAACCGATGCGCCACACAGGGTAGAGCTGCACCAGTGTGCCTATGCCGGCTATGATCATACAGTTCTGGATGAGTGCGGCACTAAGCTGCGAGTCCAGTCCCACCACGTTGGCGAGGATGATGATAGGAGTGATGTTGGCTACGAACATTGCCAGCACATGCTGGAGTCCGAAAGGAATGGCCTGTAGCAGAGGCACGCGACCATCCAGTTGATATAGATTGCTCATGATAAATGTATTGTTATAATGTGCGTAAGTAACGTGTGAAAACTCTCATACATTACTTAAGTTGGTTTTTAATGTCTGAATGTTATGTTTTGAGTCTCATAGTCCATGTCATCGATGATGGCTATCGACTCCACGTGGAATCCAGCCTCCCGAAGCTTCTTTCCGCCCTTCTGCTGTCCCTTCTCGATGGCTATGCCTATACCGGTCACGGTGCCTCCAGCCTGCCTTACTATGTCGATCAGGGCGCTGGCAGCCTCACCATCGGCAAGGAAGTCGTCGACTATGAGCACCTTGTCGCTTGCCGAGAGGTATGGTCGCGACACGAACACATTGTTCATCTGCTTGTGGGTGAACGAATATGCCTGTCCCACATACTTGTCGTCCGTACTGTTTACCGTCTGGCTCTTCTTGGCAAACACCACTGGCACATCGTACAGGTCGGCAAGCATCGTAGCTATGGCGATACCGCTGGCCTCGATGGTGAGCACCTTGTTCACTTCCTTGCCCTTGAACCTGCGCTTGAACTCGTAGGCTATCTGGCGCATGATGTCTATGTCTATCTGATGGTTGAGGAAGTTATCGACCTTGAGCACATTGCCAGGGTTGATCTTGCCATCCTCCATTATTTTTTCTTCAAGAAAATTCATGATCTTGCCTCCTTTAGAATGTATACTTTACTGCGAGGGTTGGGTTGAAGAAGAAGGTCTTTGTGCCTTTTGTTCGCCATATGAAGTTGTTCGACAGCTCCATCTCGGTACCGATGCTGAGCTTTTGGTTAGCGCTGTTGCGGTTGGCTACGTTCACCCAGAACTGTGGCTCTGTGAGGAACACGAGTCCCTTCTGGTTGTCGTTAGCCTTGTGGCCGTACCAGAGATCAGCAAATCCTGAGAATGTACACCATCCCTGTGCGAATGTGAGTCCCCATACGCCAGTCAGCTGGAATCCAGGCATTGCGTCCAATGCACCGAATGGAGAGTCGGCACCCTTCAGGAACTGCTTGTAGAGAGCCTGCAGAGTCCATGTCTTGCTGAAGTCGTTGCTGTGCCACTGCCACGCCGGACCAACGAGGAGAGCCTGCTGGAACGGACCGCTCTGGTTCAGACCGCCATCATACTCCATGTGGGCGGTGAAACTGTGGTTCGAGTCCTTTACCTTGGCAAATGTGAAGTCACGGCCTATCTCCCAGTATGCACCTATCACACCCCTGTTCCATGTGTCGGTGCTCTTGCGGTAGTCGAGATCGATGAAGAGGAACGTAGAACCGAGATTGTCGGCATTGAAGAACTCGGCAGTAGTCGTTACGGCCTGTCTGTCAGCCTCTGAGTCGGAGTTGATGTTACTGCCCAGGTCGTAGTGTACCTGAAGGTTGAACTGAGCGCTGGCGGTTGCGAATGTGGCAAGCGCGAAAAGCGAAAGGAGAATCTTTTTCATATTTTGTTCTGTTTTTTGTTGTATGTTGAATTATGTTTGGAGATTTACAGGAATGCGTACTTCAGTACGAACAGTATGGCAAGGATTATCATGCCGGCATTGAGTTCCTTGAAGCGTCCGCAGCATGTCCTTATCACAACCCACGATATCAGACCCATCAGTATGCCGTCCGAGATGGAGTAGGTGAGTGGCATGAAGGCGATGCATACGAAACAAGGTATGGCATTAACGTAGTCGTCAAACTGTATCTTGCGAATGTCGTTCATCATCATCACTCCTACGAGAAACAGCGCTGGAGCTGTGGCCTGAGCAGGGATGGCAAGAAATACCGGTGCGAAGAACAGTGCCAACACAAAGCACATTGCCGAAACAAACGAGGTCAGTCCGCTTCGTCCGCCCACGTTCACGCCCGAAGCACTCTCCACATAGGTGGTCACGGTGCTTGTACCCAGTATGGCTCCCACCGTGGTACCGATGGAGTCGGCCATGAATGCCTTCTGCAGGCGAGGTATGTTGCCCTTCTCATCCACCATGCCGGCGCGGCTGCTCACGCCGATCAGCGTGCCGATGGTGTCAAACATATCGATGAAGAGGAACGTGAGCACGCATATCACCATGTCCAGACTTGCTATGCCGGCCCAGTCAAACTTGCACATCACAGGCTCGATGCTTGGAGGAGTGTCGACTATGGCTGTGAAGTCTGTTATGCCGAGAGGAATACCTATCAGCGTAGTGGTGAGAATGCCTATCAGCAGCGCACCAGTGACGTTCATCACCAGCAGCACGGCAGTCAGCAGTATGCCGAAACATGCCAGCAGCACAGCCGGGTTGTGCAGGTCGCCCAGAGTCACCAGCGTAGCCTCGCTGCCAGTCACGATGCCAGCGTTCTTCAGTCCGATGAATGCGATAAACAGACCTATACCTGGCGATATCGACTGTCGCAACAGCAGTGGCATGCTGTCCACAATCTTCTGTCGCAGACCGCTTAACGACAGCAGTATGAACAGTATACCCTCTATGAGCACAGCAGTTAGGGCAAACTGCCAGGTGTAGCCCATTGTGAGGCATACCGTGTAGGCAAAAAAGGCGTTGAGTCCCATGCCCGGTGCAAGCACGAAAGGCAGTTTTGCGTAGATGGCCATCACGAGCGTAGCGATTACTGCCGAGATGACTGTTGCCGAGAACACGGCTCCCTGATCCATGCCCGCATCAGCCAGGATGCTTGGGTTTACGGCCAGGATGTAAGCCATAGTCAGAAATGAAGTGATGCCACCCATCACCTCCTTCTTCAAGGTCATGGTTTCTTTGTCAAAACCGAAGAGTTTGTTAAGCATATTACTTTATTTTTATTGGTTGTCATGTGCAAAAACATTGCAAATATACACAATTCCATTTATTTCCGCATGTATTTCGCGTTTTTTTATGCATATATTCAGTTTCTTTGCCACAAAGATAGTGCTTTTTATTTGAAACCGACCTGTTTTATACAAAAAAAGACAAGGAGGATGCATCACATTTGATACATCCTCCTCCGTAAATTCTATTTTTCACTTCCCCCTTTCCCCTTTTAATTTTTTACTTTTCACAGTGGAAGTTGTTTTCTATGACAGCCCATACAAGTCTTTCGCCATATACTGATGTTGATGAGAATAATCGTTCGTAAGTCTCAACACCGGCATAGTCCATCGAGTATATACCTCCCTTTAGGGCAGCATTGTTCGAGTGCATATTGTTCCACAGCATCTGGAAGGCATAGCTGTTGAACTTATTGGCGTAGCTGCGACAATCCAAATCAAGACTTCCTGAATTCGCGTTGAGCTGAGTAATGAACAATGGGATATCTTGTTGCATATTTGCGTTAACGGCAAAGTCGGTGATAGAGTTTTTCTTCAATTCAACTCCGCCAGTAAGATCTCCCATACCGTAGTAGTTCTGCTCCCAGAATACACATGAGGCTGTTTCCTGTACCGCACCATCCTTGTTCTCGTATTTGTGGATCACTGAGTTTGTTACTGCTTTGTTGTCGTCATATCCAGTGACGTATGAACCTACTCTGTCCTTATCCTCCAAACCATGAGAATTGTAATTCATGATCAGGATCTTGCCACGTACGCTTCCCAGCATGTCAGTAGGGTAGTATGGCATGATGTCGTCTACGAACTCCTTATTGCTCATCACCTCGTGGTATGCTCGTGTAGTAGCAACGCGACCCTTGTCATCATATTTTTGCAAAGGGAGGATGTTTTTGTTCTCAAAAGCGATTCTCAGAATGACAGTTTCGTTTTTATGATTGCTAAGGTATCTCTTCATCTTACGCAACACCTCTGGGAATGAGATTCCGCATGACAAATTACCGTGGAAGGTACCAAGATTTTTATCAAAGAATGCCATGTTTGACTGACCTCTGACAGCATCATACTTTTCGGCATCACAGTCCAAGGAAGTACGAATGTCAAAGCAACGCACACCTGCTTCCAACTGCTTTTCAATCGACAGGCTTTGGCAATCGGCATTAAATACCTTGCCGGCACCATTGACGCTTGCCGTACATGCATCGTGTGTACCAGGGATACTGATGTGGCTGAGTGGTGTATTGTCAGAAAGCTTGCTCATCCAGTCAGTATAGGTCCATCCTTCTGTACGCGATCTGTTCAGCTCGTTCATGGAGATTGTCAAGGCATCACTCGCGTCTTGCGATGCTGCTCTTGTATTTATGATTATCCCCTTGGTATTCTCTTCCATCCTATTAGTGAGAGCTGTTATACCAGAAACTACCTTGTCCTCCAATGATCCCCACGAACCACGGGCTCTTGTATGGTTCTTGGCCTGTGCCTCAGCCTCCTTCAGACGTGAGTAGCTGCTATAGTTTGTCATGCCATCAGCACTCTCGGAGATGATGATGAGCGAGTCCTTATTGATCAGCTTATAGCTCATCTTGCCATACCGCTGTGAGTTTTCTTCTGAAGCGATAATGTCCTTGTAATTAGCTTTCTTTCCAAATGACTCTTCATATTTTTTGAGGAAATTGCCTTCTATCATTGTCAGGGTGTCGGCCTCGGCATATACACCGAGCTCGAAGTATTCGCTGCCCTTCTGGTTGCTAAAGAATGCGCCGATACCATTGGCAGGGTCGAGTACCCATAAGTTGGAATTCTCAATGGCAACTGGATTCTCATTTCCGTCTATCACACCTTTGGCAGTCTGAAACCAGATACCTTCGAGATCAGGATTGAAGTTGCCTTGCATTTGTGTTGGCTTGTTTGTCTCTGGGATATCAATATCATCGTTCTGGTCACACGATGAAAGACCGAATACTGATGCTACTGCTACTGCAGCGATTGCGAGGAAATTAATCTTTTTCATAATTGTTGTTGTTTGTTTTTAAGTTTGTAATAGGAGACCCTCTCCTCCCCGAATGGCGCTCCCTCCCTCACAGGGAGGGCGGGGTGGGTCGCTGGGGGTCTTTTTTTCTTTTGACTTTCGTCTTACATCGTCACGACTCGGCATAGCTTAAATCCTTGAGGCTTTAGCTCTGCGCTCGCTGTTCCTCTGTTTGACGCTGCAAAGGTACGGACTTTTCGCAGGGTGCGGCGTGTTCGTTGTGAAAACCAAACGTACAAATTGTGAACTTCACATAGTGTACGTTTCTTTCACGAAATGTCCGTGTTTTGGGCATGTTTTTGAATAGTATGTGTAAAAAACAAATACATTAAATACCGTTTTGAGAGTACG
>JAKSLM010000054.1 GCA_024401225.1 Bacteroidaceae bacterium
GTTGCCCATGAACTCCACCTTGATAGGCAGCACATACATGTCCTGGCAGATGTGAGGCCCAAGTGCGCTCTCGCCGAGTGCTTCGAGTCGCGATGCATCCTTCTCGGTAGTGAGTATGATCTTACCCTCTGAGCGAGCGTTGATGTCCTTTAAGTCGTGAGGAGTGAAGGCATGATGGTCGGGGTAGCTGATGACGTCAAACTCAGGTATGATCTTCTTCAGGTCGTAGATGAGCTGTTCGGGCGATGCTATACCCGAGAGCAGTACGATGTCCTTCTCCTTAAACTGGTCGAGCGGCATGGCCTTGTGGTCGAACAGGCTGTACGGAGTGCCGTAGATGAGGGTGGAGAAGAAGAGCTGCTGCCAGTTTTTCAAACCGAGTGAGCGCTCGATGCCTCGCTTGTCCATCGGAGTGATGTAGGTCGGGCACTTTGTGATGATGACGATGTCGGCTCGGTTCATTCCCTCCACAGGCTCACGCAGGCGGCCTGCAGGCAGAAGGCGGTCGTAGTAGATGAGGCGGTGGTAGTCCATGAGGAGGATGTTGATGCCTGGAGTGACACGCCGGTGCTGGTAGGCGTCATCGAGTATGATCACATCGACTTCGGGCTTCACCTCCTTGCTTATCAGCCGTTCGATGCCGTGCTGACGGTTCTTGTCGACAGCGATGAGGGCTGAAGGGTACTTGCATTTCATCTGGAAGGGCTCGTCGCCTATCTGCTGCATGGTAGTGTCATCGCTTGCCAGGATGTAGCCGCGCGACTTGCGCTTGTAGCCTCGCGACAGGATGGCTACCTGATGGTTGTCCTTGAGCAGGTCGATGATGTACTCGGTGTGAGGTGTCTTGCCCGTTCCTCCTACCGTGATGTTGCCCACACAGATGATAGGCACATTGTATGACTTCGATTTGAAGAAACCTATGTCATACAATGTGTTGCGTACGAACACGCCAAAGCCATAAAGCCATGACAGCGGCAATAGCCAGTCGTATATCTTTATGTGGTCACCTTCCATGAGATGTGATGCCTATCGTGTTGGTTTAGAGATTGAACATGATGTAGTAAGGCAAGCTTGCCTGAATGCCAGTCTTGCGGTTGATGTCCTTTGCGCTGGTGAAGATGCCGTAGTAGTCGCCAAGTGCTTCCTTGAGCTTGGCATCTGCGTACGAGTCGCCGCCTACCTCGTTCATGAGGTTTTCGAACATGCTTGACTCGCCTGGGTAGTTGACGATAGTGCACTCATCGATCTTAGCCTTCTTCTTTGCTACGCTGATAGCATCATCAAGACTTCCGAGCTGATCGACAAGACCAAGCTGCTTAGCGTGAACACCAGTCCATACGCGGCCTTCTGCAATCTTCTTGATGTCGTCCTGCTTCATCTTTCGACCATCGGCACAACGCTTTGTGAAGAGTTCGTAGCCACGGTTTACGTAGTTCTGCATGAGGGCTGATTCGCTTGCATTGAATGGACGGCTCATAGTGCCGAAGTCGGAGTGGAGGTTAGTGCCAACGTTGTGCAAGTGTACACCGAGCTTGTTGTTGATGAGTTCGCTTGCATCAGTTATCATGCCGAAGATACCGATCGAACCTGTAAGGGTAGTAGGCTCGGCTACGATCCAGTCGGCTGCACACGAGATGTAGTAACCACCGCTGGCTGCAAGGCCACCCATGCTGACGATGATAGGCTTCTTGCTCTTGATGTTCATGACCTGATGCCAGATCTGCTCGCTGGCGTATGCGCTTCCACCAGGGGAATTGACACGGAGCACTACGGCCTTGATGTCATCATCATTAGCCAGACGCTCGAGGTCCTTGATAGCTTCCTTGCCGATGATGCTATGCTCCTGCGAGAAGGATGTTGTCGATGGGGCTTCAACGATTTCGCCGTAAGCGTAGTAGACTGCTACGATGTTGCCACTTGTGCCCTTAGGCTCGCTGTTCACGATGGTTGCAAGTGTGTTGACGTCTACGGTGTTGTAGTCCTTCTTGCTGTCTACCTTCATCATGTTGGCAATGATCTGTGGCACCTCGTCCGAGTATGCGTACTTGTCTACGAGCTTATATTTCTTGTAGACCGAAGGATCGTTGAGCATGATCATTGAGTCGGCATAAGCGTTGAGGGCATCATTGCTGATCTTGCGGCTCTTGCTTACGTCATCGAGCATCTCCTTCCATACCTCACCGAGGTAGGTAGTGATCTGCTCGCGGTTAGCCTCGCTCATCTCCGAGAGGATGTATGGTTCAACCGCACTCTTGTAAGTACCAACCTTGAAGACCTGCATCTTCACGCCGATCTTGTCAAGGAGATCCTTGTAGTACATTACTTCCGAACCGAGACCTGACCATTCGATCATACCCTGTGGGTTGATGATGACTGAGTCGGCCACGCTTGAAAGGTAGTAGGCACCCTGTGAATATGTGTCGCCATACGATACGATGAACTTGCCGCTCTTCTTGAATGCCTCAAGCTGGTCGCGAATGGCCTGGAGGGTTGCTGGTTCTGCACCTTCGAGTGTTCCTGCCTCGATGTAGATACCCTTCACCTTATCCTCAGTCTCTGCATGCTTGATGGCTGTGAGGATCTTGTCAAGTCCCTGCTCATCGAACGAAGAGCCAAAGAGCTTGGCGAATGGATTGGCTTCAGCACGCTCCTGTATTGCACCCTCAAGCTTGAGGACGAGCACGGAGTTGTCGGATACTGAGCCACCAGAAGATGACATGCTTGCCATGCCCACAAGGGTCATGACTGAAAAGAAGGCCATGATGAGACCTACGATTATTACGCCTACGATAGTCGCAAGGACATACTTTAGAAACTGCTTCATTGTTCCTTGATTTATTTCTGATTGTTATTGAATATACTTGTGGCATTTACTTTATGTACTTATAGTATTCAGTTGCAGCAAGAAGCCATGCTCCTGTACCGAATGGTGCCTGGCTGCGAGCATCGACTGTGCGTGTTGGGTCGGGCTTTTCGCCGATTGGCTGTACGTAGCCGATGCTTCCGTTAGGCTGGAGAGCGATGGTTGAGAGGTACTTCCATGCCTTATCGATGACTGGTGCATACTGCTTTGCAGGGAGAATGCCATTGTTCACGCCCCAGAGGATGCCGTATGTGAAGAATGCTGTACCCGAGGTCTCGTAGCCAGGAGCATCGTCAGGACAAAGGATGGAACGGGTCCAGTAGCCTTCCTCCTGCTGAGTCTTGGCTACGCCGTTGCAAAGCTGCTTGAAGCGATCGAGGTAGAGAGGGCGGTACTTGCTGTCCTTTGGAAGGTCCTGAAGCACCTTTGCGAGTCCGGCGCATACCCATCCAGCACCGCGAGCCCAGAAGCTCTTGCCTTCGTTGCATGCAGTCTTTACCTTTGGGTAGATGTACTTGCCATCGCGGTAGTAGAGCTGGTCCTCCTTGTCGAAGAGGAGGTCGTCGGTCCACTTGAAGCATTCGTACTGCTTGTCGAGGAGCGACTGGTCGCCAGTTACGGTATAGAGTTTGGTGAAGATAGGCAGACCCATGTAAAGGGCATCGGCCCACCACCAGTAGTCATTCTTGTCGGTTGATGCCTGATAGCACATCACTTCGAGTGCACGTTCGATGCGCTCAGCACGGTGCTCAAGCTTGTAGAGATCAATGTAAACCTGGAAACATATCTGCCAGTCGGCAAAGAGGACGTGATCCATGCCCTCGCCGTAAGTCTCGTACTTCCACTTCTTCTTGTCGGTCTGAGTGGCACCCTTCCAATGGTTGTACTCAGCCCAGTCAATAGCATAGTCGAGGTATGCCTTCTTGCCTGTCAGCTCGTATACAGCTTGATTGCCTGTGAAGTAGGCGGCATTATCCCAAAAGCCACGGCATTGTGCCTTGTTGTTTGCCTGCCAATAGTCGTTTACTTTCTCTATCGTGGAGATAATGTCTTGCTTTGTCTGCGCCATGGCAGTATGGGCAAACAATGTTGCACCGAGCATAAGTGTAGGTAGTAGTCTCATTTAAAGTCTATGATGTTTGGTTAGTATTCTTGTTTCGGCCAATTCTGTGAAGACTTGTGATCTTGTGGAAATGGCTTTGTGCTATTGTATCATTGTCAGTCCAAGTTTGGCGGCTTCTTCCATAAGGAGTTCGCGGGCAGGCTCGTATTCGTTTGGAATCTTGCCGTCCAGAATGGCATCCTTGATTGCTGATTTCAGTATGCCGACCTCGCGACTTGGCTTTAGATTGAACATCGCCATAATCTCTTCGCCCGATACAGGTGGCTGGAAGTTGCGTATTCTGTCCTTCTCTTCGATGTCGATGAGCTTCTGACGAACGAGTTGGAAGTTCTCGCGGAAGCGTGCTTTCTTCTCTTCATTCTTGGAAGTGATATCGGCCGTACAGAGTATCATCAGGTCGTCGATGTCGTCTCCAGCTTCAAAGAGGAGGCGTCGGACTGCAGAGTCGGTCACTTCTTCATCTGCGATGACTATCGGGCGCATGTGGAGGCCAACGAGTTTCTGTACATACTTCATCTTCTCGTTCATTGGCAGCTTCATCTTGCGGAAGATGTTTGGTATCATGCGCTCTCCAATGTCGTTGTGATTGTGGAAGGTCCATCCCAAAGTATTATCCCATCGCTTCGACTTCGGTTTGCCTATGTCGTGCATCAATGCTGCCCAGCGGAGCCATAATGTGTGCTCGCGAAGGTCCTCGAATCGTCCATCATCGGTACACCAGTCTCGGTTGCTGGTAGCTTTGGCTACATTGTCAAGCACCTCGAGCGTGTGGTAGAAGTTGTCTTTGTGAGCGCGTCCGTTTCGCTTTTCCACTCCCTGAAGCTGCGCCAACTCAGGGAAGATGAGTTCTAGCAGACCGCATCGGTCGAGGTCAATGAATCCCTTGGATGGGATAGGGGATAGCATGATTTTGTTCAGTTCGTCAGCTATTCTCTCGCCCGAGATTATCTTGATTCGCTCCTTGTTGCGTTCAAGGGCGTCGAATGTTTCTTCCTCAATGTAGAAGTTGAGCTGAGTGGCAAAACGTATGCAGCGCATCATGCGAAGTGGGTCGTCGCTGAATGTGATGTCTGGATCGAGTGGGGTAGCAATGATTCCATCCTCAAGGTCGTACAGTCCGTCGAATGGGTCTACGAGCTTTCCGAAGTAGAGCTCGCGCTCTTCCTCAGCATCGCTGCTGCCTTCGGACTTTGGTGTTGGACCCTGATTGAGGCAAAGCGCCATTGCATTGATTGTGAAGTCGCGGCGGTTCTGGTCCTCTTCCAGCGTGCCATCCTCTGTAATTGGCTTACGTGAGTTGCGGTCGTAGCTCTCTCTGCGTGCACCAACGAATTCGACCTCCATGTTCTTGTACTTGAGTTGAGCCGTGCCAAAGTTGCGATATATGGCTATGTGAGCTCTGCCAAGTTTTTTCTTCAGCGCCTCTGCAATAACAATTCCAGGACGTTCTATACCTCCTCCCACAACTACGACATCGATGTCCTTCGATGGTCGCTGAAGGAACAGATCGCGCACCCATCCTCCTATCACATAGCATTCGAGTCCAAGCTCGTCTGCTGTTTCTCCAATCAGTTTGAATATTGGGTGCGAGAGTGCATTGAGTATATCTTCGTATGACAATTGTTTCATTCTTTCCTATAATAAACGTGCAAAGATATAAAATCTATATGACATAATTGAGTCAAAGTCTAAAATTTTACCTTAATTTGTGTGTTTTTTGAGTAAATAAACCTTACCTTTGCAAAAATTACTTTTATGAAATCGAATACAACGCGTATATTTTGCATAGTAAGTGCAGTTCTTTATGCTATATCCTGCATGATGCCTACAGGCATCGGTGTGGAAACGGGCAGCGAAAACCTTAAAGGGTATATGTGTGTGCTTTTGGGTTGGCTAACTTTCATGTGGCCTCCTTACCTTCTATGTTGGGTGTCGAATTTCATGTACATGTCTGCATTGAGCCTGACTTACAGGGGATGGCGACCTGAACGTGCATTTTACTTGTCGTTTGTTTCTTTCTTGATAACGGTTATCTACATCTACGTAAACTTCTTTACAGAAAGTATCGACTATCCTAACTATGCATGTTATATCTGGTCATTAAGCTACTTTGTACTGTTTTGGGGAATTCTGTTGCAGAAAGCTAAAAGTAGCAAGAATGGCTCTTGGAATAAGACCATCAATGCTGCAGGTGTCATCGTCTCGCTCCTTCTTCTTTTTGGTCTTGTTCGTATCAACGTAAAGTACGACACCTGGCGTGGTACTCCTGTTGATGCTCGTTACTATGGTTATTATAAGACAGATAAAGGTGTTTATTTCACATTACTCGAGCATCATCCTCATGAATTTACTATGGACTATCTTGGTGGGGTAAACCTTGATGCCTTGCAGGTGCTCAGTAATAACTTTGCAAAGGATGACAGGCACGTGTGGTATCAAGAGAAGTTGATGAAGCATGTTGATCCTGCTACTTTCCATCTTGGAAAGAATGGCACGCCTAAAGATGCCAAGCATGTTTACTATTGGTATCGTGATGGCAAGGGTATTTCTGAATACAGACCTGTGGAGGATGGAGTGGACGTCGCAACTGCAGAGTACTTCGTTAAGATAGAAAATACTCTCCATGATTACGATGAAGAATGGATTCGCGACTCAAAACACATGTACTACATGGGCCGTAGGATCGATGATGATTCTGTGAAGGTAGTAGATGGAAGATATTATCTGAAATAAATGGTTGAAACTATGGTAATAAATGGTAGATATTATTGTAATAGATGCTAGATGTTATAGTAATAAATGGTTGAAACTATGTGAAGTAAGAAGATGTTTTGTGAAATAGTTATCTGTAGTAAAAACTATCAATCCAGTCAATAAAAAGAAATAATATAGCATGAAACGATTTTTTTATCTTATTAGCACCTTGCTGCTTATAGCATGTGCCGACGATGTCGAAACACCAGCGCACCAATTGCTTACAGAAGCAAGGAGTGCATTAGCCCAGAGTGATTTTGATGAGGCACGTGCATTGATTGACTCTCTGCGTACCGCATACCCAAAGGCTGTTAATGCACGTCGTGAGGCTTTGGCATTTGCCGATAGCATTGAGTTGGTACAAGCCAAGCACGATTGGCAGGTAGCCGATAGCGTCAAAAGCTTTAAGGTGTTTGAATTGGCCGACTTGAAGAGCAAGTTTGTCCTTGAAAAGGATGCGAAGTATCAGTCCGTAGGCAACTATGTCACACCAGAGCAAGCTGGCGATAAGAGTAGATTCAAATATTTCTCCGAGGTTAACGAACAAGGTACGATGATGCTTGTGTCTGTCGATGCTCAACGAAAGTATTATCCTACCGAGATTGATGTTAATGGCGACTCCTTTGAAGGGGTTTATCCTGCTGGTTTTTCTTCGGTTGATATGTCTGCCTTCAATCAATGCTACGCTTTGGCAAAACTCTTTAAGGATGTAAAGGAAGCGACAGAAGCCGAAGAAAAGTTTGCAATGAAGATCAAGTTCTACGAGCGTAAGATTCAAGAGAACAGCAACAGCGGTAAGTAATAAAAGTGATAAGCGATAAAAAGAAAAGGCAACTCGTTAAGAGCTGCCTTTTTATGTTTGAGTATCGAAAGTCTTGATTACTCAGCGCTGAGAGTGAAACGCTTGAAGTCAACAACAGCGAGGTCCTTGTCAGCATTCTTAACGTACTGAGCAACTGAGATCTTGTTGTCATCAATGTAAGCCTGGTCGAGAAGACAGTTCTCCTTGAAGAACTTGTTGACCATACCCTTTGCGATGTTCTCGATCATAGCTGGCTTGAGGTTAGCCTCAGCCTCAGCAGCAACAGTAGTCTTGATTTCGCGAGCCTTAGCTGCGTCCTCAGCTGTGATCCAACCCTTACCGATGTTAGACTCGATGTGATCCTCAGAGTCAACGTGTGCTGGGTTGATGCCTGCCTTCTTGAGAGCGTTCTCAACAGCCTTACCGATCTGGTTCTGCTTAGCCTTCTCAACTGAGTTCTTGAGCTCAGCAGCCTTAACCTCCTCAGATACACCTGACTCGTCGAGAGCGATTGGCGACATAGCTGCAGCCTGCATAGCTACACCCTTACCAACCTCTTCGAAGCCCTGCTTGTTGAGGACAACGAGTGTACAGAGAGAGTTCTTGTTCATGTGGTTGTAAGAAATGATTGACTCACCCTCAGCTACGCAGTAGCCACCGAGTTCCATCTTCTCACCTGTTACACCTGAACGGTTTGTGATTGCATCTGCAGCTGAAACGCCGTCGATGTTGAGTGCAAGTACTTCTTCTGCAGTCTTGCAACGTGCAGCAACTGCAGCGTCGAGGATCTGCTGAGTAAGACCTACGAAGTCAGCATTCTTAGCAACGAAGTCTGTTTCGCACTTAAGAGCTACGATAGCACCGAAGTTGCCATCAACCTTAACGAGTACGCAACCCTCTGATGCCTCACGGTCAGAACGCTTTGCAGCAATCATCTGGCCCTTCTTGCGAAGGATGTCCATAGCTGCCTCGAAGTCGCCGTTAGCCTCAGTAAGAGCCTTCTTACAGTCCATAAGACCAGCCTGAGTCTTCTGACGAAGCTTATTGATATCTGCTAATGTAATAGCCATAGTATTCTTTTGTTGTTTGTTGTGAAAAAAATGTGTCCTGCGACGTTTAACGTGCGCAGGTCACAATTGTCTTTTGAATGATTATTCAGCAGCCTCAGCTGGAGCTTCTTCTGCTGGAGCCTCTGCCTTCTTCTCGCCAGCAGCCTCAGTGTCAACCTTCTCAGCCTTACGCTCTTCGAGACCTTCAGCGATAGCACCGCATACTGCATCGAGGATAACCTCTACAGACTTGCTAGCGTCATCGTTTGCTGGGATAACGAAGTCGATGTTGTCAGGATTTGAGTTAGTATCGACGATAGCGAATACTGGGATGCCAAGACGGTTTGCCTCGCTTACTGCGATGTGCTCCTTCATTACGTCTACAACGAAGAGTGCAGATGGGAGACGAGTAAGGTCAGCGATTGAACCGAGGTTCTTCTCGAGCTTAGCGCGCTTACGACGGATCTGGAGGTTCTCACGCTTAGAGAGCTTGTCATAAGTACCATCAGCCATGAGCTTATCGATGTTAGCCATCTTCTTAACTGCCTTGCGGATAGTTGGGAAGTTAGTGAGCATACCACCTGGCCAGCGCTCGATTACGTATGGCATACCGATAGCTGCTGCCTTTTCTGCTACAACGTCCTTAGCCTGCTTCTTTGTAGCTACGAAAAGGATACGCTTGCCGCTCTTTGCAATCTGCTTGAGAGCGTCAGCTGCGATTTCAGTCTTAGCAACTGTCTTGTGAAGGTCGATGATGTGGATGCCGTTGCGCTCCATGAAGATGTAAGGAGCCATAGCTGGGTTCCACTTGCGCTTGAGGTGACCGAAGTGTGCACCTGCAGCGAGAAGAGAATCAAATGATGTTCTTGCCATAATGGTTTTTGTTTTTACTGGATTCTGGTACACAGATTCCAGAATAGTTTACTTTCTTTTTAGTTAATGATTTGTTTTTAACCAACCAACGGGTAGCAACACATGATTGATCTCGTTGGTTTAGATGCTAAACTGTTCTTTAAGCTATTATGTTCAAAGGGGCAGGGATGCCCCATGAAAATATATTAACGCTTAGAGAACTGGAAGCGACGACGTGCCTTTGGACGTCCTGGTTTCTTACGCTCAACCTCACGTGGATCACGAGTGATGAAGCCTTCTGCACGAAGAGCCTTCTTGTCGTCTGCGTTGATCTTAACGAGAGCACGAGCGATACCAAGGCGAAGAGCCTGTGACTGACCAGTGTAACCACCACCCTTGAGGTTTACGAGTACATCGTACTTCTCAGCAACACCGAGAAGGTTGAGTGGCTGCTTTACTACAAACTGAATGAGTTCTGATGGGAAGTAATCCTTGAGATCACGCTTGTTGATAGTGATCTTACCTGTACCTTCTGAAAGGTACACGCGTGCAACGGCGCTCTTACGACGGCCGAGTGCATTTACATATTCTTTTGCCATATACCTTATTTATTATTTCAGGAGGTTAATATCAATAGCAGTTGGGTTCTGAGCCTGCTGCTTGTGCTCTGCACCTTCATAGATGTAGAGGTTCTTGAGGACCTTTGCACCGAGGATACCCTTTGGAAGCATACCCTTGACAGCGTGACGTACGATCTTCTCGTAACCGTTAACGCGCTTAGTCATCTCGAGTGCAGTAGCCTTGTGCTGACCGCCTGGATAACCAGAATAAGTAAGGTAAATCTTAGAATTCATCTTGTTACCAGAAAGAACGATCTGGCTAGCATTGATGATGATTACATTGTCACCACAATCCATGTTTGGAGTGAAGACTGGCTTGTACTTGCCACGAAGAATCTTTGCGACCTTAGAAGCGAGACGACCGAGAGTCTGGCCCTGAGCGTCTACAACAACCCACTGCTTGTTGGCAGCTTCTGGAGTCACGTAGCTTGTCTTGAAACTTAAAGTGTTCATTTAGTTTTGAAAATGTTTATAAAAATTATTACTCTGTCTACAGTCTTCATGAGATTCATCCGACTGTAGTTTTAATAGCGAGACGGCTTCTTGTCCATCACGCTTTCAGTGCTTAACGAACCGTGTTCCCGGCTAATAGGATTGCACTATTCACACACTGATTTGGGAGACTTTTATGGTCTCCCGATAATAATCGGCGTGCAAATGTACGGCTTTTAGCTGGTTTGACAAAATATTTTTGTTCTTTTTTGATAAAAAAAGCGTTTTCATGCTCTTTTCCCCTCGTTTTCCTTTGCTACTTGACGAAAGATACGTATATTTGCAAAGTAAAAGAGTACAGTAATGGATAGATACAACGAATATGGCAAGTGGCTCAAGGAGCAGTTGAAGATGAAGGTACAGAAGATAAGCCTGAATGCAGGATTCACCTGTCCCAACCGTGATGGGAAGGTAGGAGTGGGAGGATGTACTTACTGCAACAATCAGACGTTCAATCCTGCATATTGTCAAACGGAGAAATCCATCACTCAGCAGCTCGAGGAAGGCAAGTCGTTCTTCGGTCGAAAGTATCCGGACATGAAGTATCTGGCATATTTCCAAGCGTACACTAACACTTATGGCCAGATCGATGATGTGGTGGCAAAATACGAAGAGGCTTTGCGTGTGGACGATGTGGTGGGGCTCGTCATTGGTACTCGGCCCGACTGCATGCCAGATGTATTGCTTGATTATCTTGAAGAGGTGAATCAACGTACATTTTTGGTTGTGGAATACGGCATCGAATCTGTATATGATGACACCCTTCGAAGCATCAATCGCGGACACACTCATGTGACAACAATCGATGCTGTTTGTCGAACTGCCGAAAGGGGCATTCGCGTAGGTGGTCATGTGATCTTGGGATTGCCGGGAGAAAGCCGCGAGAATATGGTTGCCGAGGCTGAGATTTTGTCAGAATTGCCGTTGACCACATTGAAGCTTCATCAGCTACAACTCATAAAAGGAACCCGTATGGCGGATGAATACTTTGCAGATCCGTCAGTTTTCCATCATTTTACAGCCGACGAATACATCGATCTTGTCATCGATTTCGTACAACATCTCCGAAAGGATGTGGTCTTGGAGAGGTTTGTTTCCCAGTCGCCTGCGTCGCTTCTTGCCGTGCCGGGGTGGGGACTAAAGAACTACGAATTTGTAGATAAGGTAAGGAAACGCATGGACGAGCGTGACGCCTGGCAGGGTGCTTTGTATCGCAATAATCAATAAACTCTTATAATTAATTACTTTATGATCAAAAGACTTTTAACATCAATCGTAGCTGTGCTTGCTGTTACTTCAGCATGTATGGCTCAGAATGCAGATCCGGAACTCGAGTTCGTTCTGGAACTCAAAGTGAAGTTGGGCCAGGCTTTTGGCGTTGGCCAGACAGTTCATGGCAACCGTTTTGTCATCCCAATCACAGGCGGAACTTTTGAAGGCCCACGCATCAAGGGTGAAGTACTCAACGGCGGTGCAGACTATCAGCTTCAGAATATGGACAAGGGCCGTACAGACCTTGAGGCGATCTATTGCATTCGTACTGACGACGGCGTGAGCATTCATGTTCGCAACACGGGTATCATAGCAGGAAACTATTTCTATTGTACTCCTAAGTTTGAAGCTCCTCTCGACAGCAAATATGCATGGCTCAACAATGCCATCTACGTGTGCAAACCGGGTGGATTCATGGACGGCGGTATCGCCCTGAAGGTGTGGAAAGTGCGCGATGCATTCAATTTCGAGTCTACCATCCAGCCTATCATGCCTATTCCTGATGCTGTCCGCAAGCCAGCTGCACGCCAGGGTAAGATTGAGGAATTCAAGTATACTGCACATAAGAATGGCAAGACGATTCAGAAGCATGCTCGCGTTTATCTCCCATACGGATATAAGGCAAAGGATAAAAAGACTAAGTATGATGTCCTCTACCTTATGCATGGTGGTGGCGACAAGACAACTTCGTTCCTCACTCCTCCACAGGACTGGCTTCCACTCTGTAACATCCTTGACAATCTCATTGCAGAAGGCAAGATGCGTCCTATCATTGTCGTAACTCCAACTTTCTATGACGACGATGAGAATATCGGTGCTAACCGCATGGAGGATGCCACAGCCCAGACTCGCAATTTCCATGTAGAGTTGCAGAACGACCTTATTCCTGCCGTTGAGAATGCCTACAACACATATCTCGAAGGTAAAGACAGTATCGCCGTAACCAAGTCGCGCGACCATCGTGCTTATGGCGGTTTCTCAATGGGTGCCCTATCCACTTGGTATCAGCTTGCTTATGGCGTGAATGCCGTGAAGCATTTCCTTCCTCTGAGTGGTGATATCTGGTACTTCGACGAAAAAGGACAGAAGCAGGAGCCAAAGGCTGCAGCAGAATGGATGAATGAACAGTTGGCAAAGACTCCGTTCGCAAACGATTTCGAGGTTTATGCATATACAGGTACTGACGATGTGGCTGGCAATCCTGAGAAAGCAACTATCGAGGCACTCCATAAGTATGCTCCTCTCTTCCGTTATGCTACTTCTGATGCAAACCTTCGCTTCTCGATGAAGCAGGGTGGTCAGCATTTCTATGGCCACATCAATGAATATCTTTACTATGCTTTGCCGTTGATTTATAAGAAATAAATATTAAAGGGAGTGCTCGTGCGAACTCTCCCTTTTCGTTTTCCTTATATTCCCCTTGAAACTTTGGAATGCTTCTTTCGGAACTTTTCAGTCTTTCAAGGGGGATTCTTTGTGCGTATCTATCGTAGAAATGAATTCGGCATGGTAACCTAGTTTCTCGAGCATATTGGCAATTGCATCTTCTGCATACCGCATAGCCTTTCTCTTGTTCTCCGGCGTTTCAAAGCGTGCGCGGATCTTCCATTCCACCTTCTGCTTCAACTTATTGGTACTTGGCATTTCCTTTATCCAGTACTCTTCGTCATCGCTTATGAAGGGTGTGTTTTGCGTCGAAGCTACGTATTCTGGTTTTGGAATACGGACGTATACCACTCGGTTGCTGTCGGGAGTGTACACCACCTTGTCGAGGTCGATCATGTAACTGCACTTCTGCCTCATTATCTGTATGCACGAGTGGTTCTCAGGAATGACGCCCAGGTGCTTTTCTGTCTTCTGCACAGTTACGTAGTCTTCGATGATCGCTGAGCATACGTACATTTCGCCCTTCAGTCTGACGTCTTCTATCTCTATCGGACTGTCCTCAAGCACTATTTCGCGATGTTCCGTGGCTTCTGCCATCAGGAATCGCACGATAACGAAGATGATAAGTACGGCGGCCACCAAGACGGCAATGTATACCGTCCCTTTTGCTTGAAACTTGGTGGCTTTCCACCATTTATTTATTATGTGTTGTAATGATTTGAACATTTTTCCAGCCTAAGCTTTTGATTAAACTTTCGTATATGGTCTTGGCGTTGTTTTCGATGTCCTTGTCGATCACCGACGAGAAATCCTCCTTTAGGATTGACTCATAACCTTTGCGTCTTATCTCTTCCTGCAGTTCGTGACCAATCTTCGATCGCAATCCTGTTGAGATGCTTATGATGCTTCCTTCGTCTATCTTTGCGTTGTAGCCGGCATCGATAATCTTAGGCTTTGGCAAGATTACGATTACCGCTGTGCTGTCGTCGGTAAGCTTTATCTTGTCGTTAGTCAGTTCGCTGAGGTCGTAACCGTATTTGATGGTCACTTCGACAGGGATGACGCACTTCTTGTCGCCATATTTCCATGTGGATGGATCCTTCCACGCAAACTTCTCGCTTTTGCTCGAATCGTAGATGGCTACTTTCCTTATCTTGACCTCGGTGGTCACAAGGTCTGCGCTTTTTTGCAGCCGTGAGAGTATCTCGCTTGTGCCAGGCAGAGTGTGCCTTGCCTCAATGCTGTCATACACCACATTATTGCTGCCAGTTTGTTTGCCGTTACAACTAAATAATGCAAAAATCAATGTCGAAAAGGCAAAATATGTAAATAATCTTCTATTATTCATCTTTGTTTAAAAGATTTTTTGTACTTTCGTCGGCGAAATTACGAAAAATAAATTATATGAAAAAGTTTTTTACGCTTACATTTGCATTTTTTACCTTTTTTGTGCTATCTGCTCAGCAAATCACGCTTGAGGATGTGATGAATTACAAGTATTATCCTAAGTCTGTTGCAAGCATCACTCCGCTGGCCGATGGCGAGAGCTACGCATGCATGGGTCCTGATGGACAGTCCATCGTTCGTTGTTCTTTCCGTACGGGTGAACAGGTGGAGACGCTCTTCGATGCTTCAACTGCACGTGGACCAAGGATTAATTCGATCGATGGTTACATCATGTCACCTAACGGGCAGAACATGCTTATCGAGACTCATCGTACCCCAATCTACCGCCATTCGGCAACGTCTGACTATTATATTTACAACATACGCAACAAGACTCTTACGCCTCTCTCGGCCAATGGACCTCAAGAGTGTCCAAAGTTCTCGCCAGATGGTAATATGATTGCTTTCGTGCGCGACAACAACATTTTCCTCATCAAACTGCTCTTCAATAATTCTGAGAGCCAGATTACAAAGGACGGTAAGGTGAATAGTGTTATAAATGGAAAGCCAGACTGGGTTTATGAGGAAGAATTTGGCTTCAACTGTGCCTTCGATTTCTCTGCCGATAGCGAGATGCTTGCATGGATTCGTTTTGACGAGTCTGAGGTTCGCACCTTTACTTTCCCTTGGTACAAGGGCAGCAACCCTTCCATGTCTGAGTATGCTCTCTATCCAGGCAACTACGAATATAAATATCCAAAGCCAGGCGAGAAGAATTCCTCGGTTTCCGTCCTCAGCTACGACATTAAGAGTCGTGTGACTCGCACTCTTCAGGTGCCAGTAGAGGCAGATGGTTACATTCCTCGCATCCAGTTCACAGGTGAAAAAGATAAACTCATGGTTCTTACACTCAACCGTCATCAGGATCGTCTCGACTTCTATGCTGTTAATGCACGAAGCACTACTTCCCAGATGATTCTTCGCGAACAGTCCGATAAGTACGTTGACGAGAGTGTCTACTCTCATCTTGACTTTTCTGGCAGTCAGTTTGTTCTACCAAGCGAGCGCGATGGCTACAAGCACCTTTATCTTTATACTATAGGCGGTCAGCTTGTTCGTCAGCTCGAATCGGGCAACTATGAGGTTACATCGTATTATGGAACTGATGCTATTGGACGCACATTCTATTATGCAAGCAATGAGGGTTCGCCTCTTGAGCAATATATTTATAAGGTTGATGCTACAGGCAAGAAGACAAAGCTTTCCTCAAACAAAGGATTCAACAAGGCGGTCTTCAGCAAAGGATGTAACTACTATATCAATACCTTCTCCGATATCAATACACCTTATATATATAATATATGTAATAACTCTGGTAAGCAACTCAAGGTTCTTGAGGATAATACTGCTCTTAAGTCAGCACTTTCATATCTTTCCATGGGTAGTGCAGAGATATTCTCTTTCACTACGTCCCAAGGCACCCAACTCAACGGATGGATGGTTAAACCTCGCAATTTCTCTGCCAGCAATAAGTATCCAGTTCTTATGTATCAGTATAGCGGTCCTGGCAGTCAGGAGGTACATAATTCATTTGCCAATGGATTCATGGGTGGTTTGATCTGGGAGCAGCACATGGCTGAGAAGGGATACATAGTAGTTTGTGTCGATGGACGAGGCACAGGTGGCCGAGGCGTAGACTTCCGCAAGTGCACCTATCTTAAGCTTGGCGACCTCGAGTCAAAGGATCAGGTCGAGACGGCTCTCTATCTTTCTTCTCTTCCTTATGTCAACAAGGATCGTATCGCTATCTGGGGATGGAGCTTTGGCGGTTTCAATACTCTTATGTCACTATGCGAGGGTAGGGCTGTCTTCAATTGTGGCGTTGCTGTAGCTCCTGTCACCGATTGGCGATTCTACGATAGTGTCTATACTGAGCGCTTCATGCGTACTCCTCAGGAGAATGCTTCCGGCTACGACTGTTCGCCTCTCCATCGTTACACCAATATGCATGGTGATGTGCTTATCATCCATGGATTGGCTGACGACAATGTTCACTTCCAAAATACAGCTGAGCTTGCAGAAGCGCTTACGCAAGCTGATATCCCATTCGATATGGCTACTTATACAAACCGAAATCATAGCATCTATGGCGGTAATACCCGTATTCATATCTTCCGTCGTATCGAACGCTATCTCGACAGCCATCTTTTACAGTAAAATACCGGTTTTTACCCAGGCAACTTGACTTTATTGAAATTTAAATAAGCAAAAGTGTGTGTTTTGATTGAAAAATGCACACTTTTCTTCTTGAATATTTTGTCAGTTGAAAAAGTCGGCGTACCTTTGCACTCGCTTTCGGGAAGAA
>JAKSLM010000055.1 GCA_024401225.1 Bacteroidaceae bacterium
ACATCACTCTTCGGAGTCAGCGCAATTGTATCACGTTCTTTAATTTCTAAATTCAATCACCATGAAAGACAAGACACTCCCGAGGGGGTTGAGGAATAACAACCCCCTCAACATTATCCGCTCAGCCACAAAATGGCAGGGCATGAGCGAGACGCAGACGGACAAGCACTTCGTGCAGTTCAAGACTCTCGCCTATGGATATCGCGCAGCGTTCCTGCTCATCAGGACATACATGCGCAAGTACGGATTGCTCTCCATCGAGCAGATCATACGCCGATGGGCACCTCCATCGGAGAACAACACCGCTGCCTACATCCGCACCGTCAGCGAGATGTCGGGCATAAAGCGCGATGCCATGCTCCATTGGCAGAACGAGGCCGAAATGATTGCCCTCGTCCAGGCTATGGCGTACGTGGAGAACGGACGCATCGTCATGAGCGACTCGATCAGAGAAGGGTATAAGTTGGCGGTGAAAGGAGTAGAAGGATGACCTATGCCATACGATTACTCCTCACAAGTGCCGCTCTGCTCTTGGTTTGCTCATGCAAGACAAAGACTACGGTGGAAGAGAATGCGTCAGCGACAACTGCTGCATTCGTGGCTCGTCACGACAGCGTGGTTCGTACTATGGACTTACGTTTTGATGAGTTGGATTATTGGTTTGCTCCTCCTGCGGATAGCATTGATAGTGCTGCGCTGCCGCCATCCACACCTTTACGCCACATAAGGATAAAGGGCGGAGTGTTGCAGCAAGGCGAAAACCGCATCACAGATGCCCGCTGTGAGGACTTCACAAGGGCTGAGTACTCTGCCCACAAAGCACGCGACTATCTGCCCAGCACGGGCAAATTCAACCTACTCGCCGCAGCACTACTAACCATCTTATTAATAATAATGATAGTACGCATAAGGCTCCCGACACGTTGATGCCGGGAGCCTTACTATGTGGTAGCTGCTCAGCTATTGCATTTGCTAAAGCTGTTAGGGTATGAGATTCATTGCGCTGCTTTCACCTTATTTATATATAGAAAAATAAATATGGGAGCGGCAGAGTAACGGGAGCATGCAATTGTCTTGAGAACGGCGGCAGTCCACTATCTTTTTATCACATCTATCACGAATAAACTTACTTTTTGTTTTGCGCACTCCATATTTTCATGCCACAAATGTAGAGTTTTTCCCTACTTTCTGTAACGTTTTTACTTGGAAAAAGGTAAATCCATACCATTTTTAATCATTTTTCGATGATTTTGATTGATTTTTGTCAACAATGCTTGGTAGTTTCATTTGAATTGCATAACTTTGCACCGCATTCCAAAGTGAAAGTAGGACAAAACAATAAACAACATAAACATTTAAACCCAACATTTTAACAAATGGACGCAAAAAAAGTATTGGAAGACCTCAAGCGTCGCTTTCCAAATGAGCCAGAGTATCATCAGGCAGTAGAAGAAGTTCTCGGTACAATCGAGGAAGAGTACAACAAGCACCCAGAGTTCGATAAGGTAAACCTCATCGAGCGTCTTTGCATTCCAGAGCGCGTATATCAGTTCCGCGTTACTTGGATGGACGACAAGGGTAACATCCAGACTAACATGGGTTACCGTATCCAGCACAACAACGCTATCGGTCCTTACAAGGGCGGTATCCGTTTCCACAGCTCTGTAAACCTCGGTATCCTCAAGTTCCTCGCATTCGAGCAGACATTCAAGAACTCTCTCACTACACTCGCTATGGGTGGTGCTAAGGGTGGTTCTGACTTCTCTCCACGTGGCAAGTCAAGCGCTGAGGTTATGCGTTTCTGCCAGGCCTTCATGCTCGAGCTCTATCGTCACATCGGTCCTGACTGCGACGTTCCTGCAGGTGACATCGGTGTTGGTGGCCGTGAGGTAGGTTACATGTTCGGTGCTTACAAGAAGTATTGCCGTCAGTTCCAGGGCGTTCTCACAGGTAAGGGTCTCGAATTCGGTGGTTCCCTCATCCGTCCTGAAGCTACTGGTTACGGTACAGTATATTTCCTCCGCGCTATGCTTAAGACTAAGGGCGACTCAGTTGAAGGCAAGAAGGTGCTCATCTCAGGTGCTGGTAACGTTGCTCAGTACGCTGCAGAGAAGGTTCTTCAGCTCGGTGGTACTCCAATGACTATGTCTGACTCTAACGGTTACATCTACGATCCAGACGGTATCACTCGCGAGAAGCTCGACTACATCATGGAGCTCAAGAACGTTTACCGTGGACGTATCAAGGAGTATGTTGACAAGTACCCAACTGCTAAGTATGTAGAAGGTGCTAAGCCTTGGTTCGAGAAGGGCGCTCAGATTGCTCTCCCATGTGCAACTCAGAACGAGCTCAACGAAGAGGCTGCTAAGGCTCTCGTTGCTAACGGTGTAATCGCTGTTGCTGAAGGTGCTAACATGCCTACTACTCCAGAGGCTATCAAGGTATTCCAGGATGCTAAGATCCTCTACTGCCCAGGTAAGGCTTCAAACGCTGGTGGTGTATCAGTATCAGGTCTCGAAATGGCTCAGAACTCACAGCGCCTCAACTGGACTTCAGAAGAGGTTGACGCTAAGCTCCTCTGGATCATGGAGAACATCCACGAGAACTGTGTTAAGTACGGTACAGAGCCTGACGGTTATGTAAACTACGTTAAGGGTGCTAACGTTGCCGGCTTCATGAAAGTTGCCAAGGCTATGATGGCACAGGGTGTTATCTAATAGCCGAAGGGACTTAGGCGAAGCGTAGCGAAGCCAACGTTCATTCCGCTATGATGGCACAGGGTGTTATCTAATAAAACATACAACTTAAGCACAGGCGAAAGTTGAATAAATAAAAAAAGTCGCATCGAACGCATTGTTCGATGCGCTTTTTTTCGTACATTTGCAGCATGAAACACGGACTTATACTTGAAGGAGGAGGTATGCGATGCATGTTCACCTCCGGAATCCTGGATGTAATGATGGAGCACGACATCAACGTTGATGGTGTGATCGGCGTTTCGGCCGGCGCGCTGTTCGGTTGCAACTACATATCCAAGCAGCCAGGACGCGCCTTGCGTTACAACATCATGCTGAAGGACGACCCTCGTTACATGGGACTGATGACGCTTCTGAAGACTGGCAGCATCATCAGCAGCGAGTTTGCATACCACATAGTGCCATTCGAGATAGACAAGATTGATATCGACACGTTCGATAGCAGTCCGACTGAGTTCTGGATCACATGCACCGACATCATCAATGCCAAACCCGTATACCACAAGATGGAGAAGGTGACCCACCCTAACCTTGACTGGATGAGGGCCTCGGCTTCGATGCCGCTCGTGTCGGTTCCGGTAGAGATCGATGGCTACACTCTCCTTGATGGAGGCATGATAGACTCCATCCCATTGAAGGCATTCCAAGACATGGGCTACGAGCGCAACATAGTAATACTCAGTCAGCCACGAGGCTATCGTAAAAAGCCGACGAAGCTCACTCCCCTTTTCCGCATGTTCTGCCGCAAGTATCCTAAGGTTGCCGACATCATGGCTCGCCGATACGAGATGTACAACAAGCAACTGGACTACATACTTCAAGAAGAGCAAAAGGGCAACACCATGCTCATCTTCCCTGACACAAAGCTGGACATTGGTCGCACGGAGCTGAACGAGCAAAAGTTGCGCCGCATGCACTCCATGGGTATCAACAAGGCAACTGAATTGCTCCCACAGATAGTCGATTTCCTATCGCACTAAGGCATCTCACGAAATATTTTTACGCGAATTACCGTTCGCCGAAGGCAAAAAAAAGGCACTTTCATAACCATGAAAGTGCTTTTGTGTTTGTATTGTGACATTCTTATTGTTTTCGAATTCGGCTGCAAAGGTACGACTTTTTACAGCAATACGAAGCAGCCTCCACATTATTTGATTGTTAGATTTTAATTATGATAACAATCAATAGCATTTTACATACCAATAAGTATTAATTCGTAAGCAATTGCCGTATTTTTTGTTTTAATATGTTAGCAATGGCTCCACGAATCACACTTTATGCTGGCACCATACTCGATATTTTGTCAAAAAGTCGTAACTTTGCACCCAAATTATAACAAAAAGAAACCAAAAACATAACAATACATGGCATTAGTAAACGAATATTTCCTACGATTGACAGAAAGCTACCTCTTCTCAGACATTGCAAAGAAGGTAAACGCTTACAAACTGACACATCCAAAAGGCAACGTGATCAGTCTTGGAATAGGCGACGTGACACAGCCTTTGTGCCCAGCTGTCATCAAAGCCATGCATGAGGCAGTCGAAGAGATGGCCACATCAGCACATTTCCACGGTTATGGTCCTGAACACGGATATGATTTTCTTCGAGAGGCCATTGTAAAGCATGACTATCTTTCAAGAGGAGTACATATCGACCCATCGGAGGTGTTCATCAACGATGGAGCAAAGAGCGACCTCGGCAACATTGGCGACATAGTACGCTGGGACAATTCGGTAGGCCTTACCGACCCAGTATACCCAGTATACATCGACTCGAACGCAATGATAGGCCGAGCAGGAACATTTGCAGACGGCAAGTGGAGCAACATCACATACATGCCTACGACCGAAGCCAACGGTTTTGACCCTGAGCTTCCTGATCACAGAGTAGACATGATATACCTCTGCTACCCTAACAACCCTACAGGAACCGTGCTCACAAAGAAGCAGCTGAAGCGATGGGTTGACTACGCATTGAAGAACGATTCGCTCATCCTCTTCGACTCTGCATACGAGTCGTACATTCAGGACGACGACATCCCACACTCCATCTACGAGATCAGAGGAGCAAAGAAGTGCGCCATCGAGTTCCGCTCGTATTCGAAGACTGCAGGATTCACAGGCATCCGATGCGGATACACAGTCATTCCGAAGGAGGTTACTGCCACAACTTTCGATGGCACTCAGCACGTGGAGCTCAATCGTCTTTGGGAACGCCGCCAGGCTACCAAGTTCAACGGAGCAAGCTACATATCACAAAGAGCTGCTGCTGCCATCTACACTCCAGAAGGCAAACAACAGATTCGCGAGACAATATCATACTACATGCAGAACGCGGCAATCATGCGCGAACACTTGCAGCAGAAGGGGCTTACCGTGTACGGAGGCACCAACGCCCCTTACCTTTGGGTAAAGACTCCGGAAGGCAAGACATCATGGCAATTCTTTGACGAACTGCTCTACTCCTCGGGAGTGGTATGCACCCCAGGCGTAGGATTCGGTCCTTCGGGCGAAGGCTTTGTACGTCTGACAGCATTTGGAAAGAGGGAAGATTGCATCGAAGCAATGAACCGCATTGTAGGTTAAGGTAAAAGATTGAAAATAAAAGCATTGAAACATGAATAAAGGTTTATACAGTTCTGAATACGAACATGACGCATGTGGCGTCGGTATGGTGGTAAACATTCATGGTGGAAAAAGCCATGACTTGGTAGACAATGCACTACGTGTGTTGGAGAACATGGAGCATCGTGGAGCGGAGACACGCGACAAGACTGGTGATGGTGCCGGCATCCTGTTGCAGATCCCTCACGAGTTCATCCTGCTTCAGGGTATCCCTGTTCCTGAAAAGGGCATGTACGGTACAGGTCTCGTGTTCCTTCCAAAGGAAGAGAAGCGACAGAGCGAGATTCTGTCCATCATGATTGAGGAGATTGAGCGCGAAGGACTCAACCTCATGCACCTACGTTCAGTACCAACATGTCCGGAGGTGCTTGGCGAGGGTGCTCGCGATGCGGAGCCAGACATCAAGCAGATATTCGTCACAGGCGTGAGCGAGGACAACGCTCCTCAGATAGAGCGCATACTGTATCGCATCCGCAAGAAGATTGAAAACCGCATTGAGGACGAGGATTTCTACATCTGTTCGCTCTCAAGCAAGGATATTATATATAAAGGTATGCTCACATCGGGTCAGCTTCGCCGCTACTTCCCTGACTTGAGCAACAACTACTTCACATCGGGTCTTGCACTCGTTCACTCACGATTCTCGACCAACACCTTCCCTAAGTGGAAGCTCGCGCAGCCATTCCGTTTCCTCTGCCACAATGGTGAGATCAACACCGTACGAGGCAACCGCGGATGGATGAAGGCACGTGAGAGCGTGTTGTCATCACCAGCACTTGGCGACATCAAGGACATTCGCCCTATCCTTCAGGAGGACATGTCCGACTCTGCCAGCCTTGACAATGTGTTTGAGTTTTTCGTAATGAGCGGCCTTTCGCTCCCTCAGGCCATGGCAATCCTCGTTCCAGAGTCATTCAACGACAAGAACCCAATCTCAGAGGATCTGAAGGCATTCTACGAGTACTACTCTATCCTTATGGAGCCTTGGGATGGACCTGCTGCCCTCATGTTCTCCGATGGACGTTTCGCCGGAGGTATGCTCGACCGCAACGGTCTGCGTCCTTCTCGCTACACCATTACAAAGAATGGTATGATGGTAGTAGCCAGCGAGGTTGGCGTTATGGACTTCGAGCCAGGCAACGTCATCTCGAAGGGCCGACTCCAGCCAGGTAAGATCCTTCTCATCGATACTCAGGAAGGCAAGATATACTACGATGGCGAAATCAAGGAGAAGCTCGCAAGCGAGCATCCTTATCGCCAGTGGCTCTCTACCAACCGCATTCAGCTCGAAAAGCTCAAGAGCGGACGCCACGTTGACAATAGCGTAGAGAACTACGAGCGCAAGCTCATCAACTTCGGCTTCGGCCAGGAAGATATCGACAAGACCGTCATCCCTATGTGTACTCAGGGCCAGGAGCCTGTAGCAGCCATGGGTAATGACACTCCGCTTGCTGTGATCAGCGACAAGCCACAGATATTCTTCAACTACTTCCGTCAGCAGTTTGCTCAGGTCACCAACCCTGCCATCGACCCTATCCGTGAGGAACTCGTAATGTCGCTCACAGAGTACATCGGTGCAGTAGGAACCAACATCCTTACTCCTGACGAGAGCAACTGCAAGATGGTTCGTCTGCCACAGCCAGTACTTACCAACACTCAGCTCGACATCCTCTGTAACATTCGATACAAAGGTTTCAAGACCACCAAGCTTCCTATGCTCTTCGACATCGAGAAGGGAGCAAGCGGACTCCGCCAGGCTATCGAGGACCTCTGCAAGAAGGCAGAACAGAGCGTTGATGAAGGTGTAAACTACATCATCCTCTCGGACCGCGACATCGATGAGAAGCATGCAGCTATACCTTCGCTTCTCGCCGTATCGGCAGTTCACCACTACCTCATCAACGTTCAGAAGCGTGTGCAGACTGCCCTCATCGTTGAGTCGGGTGAAATCCGCGAGGTAATGCACGCAGCCCTTCTCCTCGGCTACGGAGCAAGCGCCATCTGTCCTTACATGACATTTGCCGTGCTCGATGACCTTGTAAAGAAGCATAAGATTCAGGAGGAATATTCTACTGCCGAGAGCAACTACATCAAGGCAGTCGACAAGGGACTCAAGAAGATCATGAGTAAGATGGGTATCTCAACCATCCGTTCTTACCGTGGTGCAAAGATATTCGAGAGCATCGGTCTGTCAGAGGATCTGCTCAAGCGTTACTTCGGAACAGAGATCTCAACCATCGGCGGTATTGGTCTTCGCGACGTCGCAGCTGATGCCATCAAACTTCACGATGAGGCGTTCAAACCTGCTGAGATCAATGAGTTCCTTCCAAACAATGGTCTCTTCAGTTACCGTCGCGATGGTATCAAGCATGCTTGGAACCCAGACACTATTGCCAACCTCCAGATTGCCACTCGCCTTGGTTCGTACAAGAAGTTCAAGGAATGGGCAGCTATGGTTGACGAGAAGGAGAGTCCTATCTTCATCCGCGACTTCATGGGATGGAAGAAGGCTGCAACACCTACTCCAATCGACGAGGTAGAGCCTGTAGAAAGCATCGTCAAGCACTTCGTGACTGGTGCCATGTCGTTCGGAGCACTCTCAATCGAGGCTCACGAGGCACTCGCCATAGCAATGAACAAGCTCGGCGCACGAAGCAACACCGGTGAAGGTGGTGAGGACAACGAGCGCTACCACACAGAGGTGGATGGTGTAAGCCTGTCATCAAAGACAAAGCAGATTGCATCAGGACGTTTCGGTGTCACAGCCGAATACCTCGTGAATGCAGAAGAGATACAGATCAAGGTAGCACAGGGTGCCAAGCCAGGTGAAGGTGGTCAGTTGCCAGGATTCAAGGTCAATAAGATCATTGCCAAGACCCGTAATGCCATCCCAGGCATCTCGCTCATCTCTCCTCCACCTCATCACGACATCTATTCGATCGAAGACCTTGCACAGCTCATCTTCGACCTCAAGAATATCAACCCAACAGCTGCCGTAAGCGTCAAGCTCGTTGCTGAGAGCGGTGTAGGTACTATCGCTGCCGGTGTAGCTAAGGCAAAGGCCGACCTCATCGTCATCTCTGGTGCCGAGGGTGGTACAGGAGCAAGTCCTGCAAGTTCAATGCGATTCGCAGGTATCAGTCCTGAAATCGGTCTTGCAGAGACTCAGCAGACACTCGTTATCAATGGCCTCCGCGGACAGGTTCGCCTCCAGACCGATGGTCAGTTGAAGACAGCAAAGGACGTTATCATCATGGCTATGCTTGGTGCTGATGAGTTCTCGTTCGGTACTCTTCCACTCATCGTTCTCGGATGTGTCATGATGCGTAAGTGTAACACCAACACATGTCCTGTAGGTGTTGCCACTCAGGATGAGCGACTCCGTGCACGCTTCACAGGTAAGGCTGAATACGTAATCAACTACTTCACATTCCTTGCAGAGCAGGTACGCGAATACCTCTCAGAGATTGGAGCCAAGAGCCTGAAGGACATCATCGGTCGCACAGACCTTATCGATGTTCACGCAGCTGATCCTTCAACCAAGCAAGGTACAATCGACTTCTCACGTCTCCTCTACAAGCCAGAGACTGACAGCCCACTCTACTGGGATCGCGGTTCGTTCACAACTGTCGAGGGTGTAAAGGACGAGGAAATCATCAAGGCATGTGAAAAGGCAATCGAAAGCCAGGAAGAGGTCAACCTCGACTTCGCAATCAAGAATACAGACCGTGCCGTAGGTACAATGCTCTCAGGCGTCATCGCTAAGAAGTATGGCGAGGAAGGACTTCCTGATTCTACTATCAACATCAAGTTCAAGGGCTCTGCAGGTCAGTCGTTCGGAGCATTTGCAGTCAAGGGCGTAAGCCTCAAGCTCGAAGGTGAGACCAACGACTACTTCGGAAAGGGACTCTCGGGCGGTCGCATCTGCATCCTGCCTCCTGCACGCTCAGGCGCCGACTTCATCCCAGAGGACAACATCATAGCTGGTAACACAGGTCTCTACGGAGCAACTACCGGTGAACTTTATGTCAACGGCCGCGTAGGTGAGCGCTTCGGTGTGCGCAACTCTGGTGCTACAGCCGTAATCGAAGGTGCAGGCGACCACTGCTGCGAATACATGACAGGCGGACGCGTTGTAGTACTCGGTGAGACCGGACGCAACTTCGCTGCAGGTATGTCAGGTGGTGTGGCTTACGTTTGGGACAAGAACCACAACTTCGACTACTTCTGTAACATGGATATGGTAGAGATCAACCTCGTAGAGGAAGCAAGCTACCGTAAGGAACTCAAGGAACTCATCCGCAAGCACTACCTCTACACAGGCAGCCCTCTTGCCGGCAAGATGCTCGACAACTGGTCTCACTACGTTGAGGAATTCATCCAGGTTGTACCAATCGAGTACAAGCGAGTTCTTGAAGAAGAGAAGATGCAGAAGCTTCAGCAGAAGATTGCAGACATGCAGAGAGACTATTAATCAAAGACCCTCCCCAGCCCTCCCTGGAGGGAGGGGGAAGGTTACAATAGAAATAAATAAAACCGTGATCCCACAGCGGTAAGGACTCCCTCCCTCACAGGGAGGGTTGGGGTGGGTCTCAAAATGGGTAATCCAAAAGCATTTTTAACTGTACCTCGTAAGGAGGCTGGATATCGTCCTGTTCACGACCGTATTCACGATTTTGGTGAGGTGGAACAGACTCTAAATACAAAAGACCGTCAGGAACAAGCAAGCCGCTGTATGGATTGCGGCGTACCATTCTGCCACTGGGCATGTCCGCTTGGCAACAAGGATCCAGAGTGGAACGATGCTCTCTATCATGGCGAATGGGAGACAGCATACAAGATTCTGAAGAAGACCAACGACTTCCCTGAGTTCACAGGCCGCATCTGCCCTGCACTCTGCGAGAAGTCATGCATCCTCTACCACACCACAGGCGAGGCTGTCACAAACCGCGAGAACGAGTGCGCCATCGCTGAGCGTGCATTCCTCGAGGGCTATGTGACCATCGAGCACCCAGAGCGCAACGGCAAGAAGGTTGCTGTCATCGGTGCAGGACCTGCCGGACTTGCAGCAGCCAACCAGCTCAACTATAAGGGATACGAAGTAACAGTATTCGACAAGAACGAAGCTGCCGGCGGACTCCTCCGCTACGGTATTCCAAACTTCAAACTCAATAAGAAGATCATCGATCGCCGCATCAACGTCATGGAGCAGGAAGGTGTGAAGTTCGTATACAACTTCCCTGTAGATCTGGAAGAACTTGCCAGCACAGGTTCCCTCCCTATCAGGGAGGGCCAGGGTGGGTCTTTCGACGCATACGTAGTCAGCACAGGTACTCCACAGGCTCGCGACCTCAACATCCCAGGACGTGAACTCAAGGGCGTACATCTTGCACTCGAGCTCCTCTCACAGCAAAACCGTGTTCTCGCAGGCATGGAGTTCAGCAAGGCCGACCGCGTAACGGCAAAGGGCAAGGACGTACTCGTGATCGGTGGTGGTGATACAGGTTCCGACTGTATCGGTACCAGCCATCGTCAGGGGGCAAAGAGCGTCACTCAGATCGAAATCATGCCAAAACCTCCTGTAGGCCACAACCCAAACACACCTTGGCCAAACTGGCCAGTCATCCTCAAGACCACATCAAGCCACGAAGAAGGCTGTACACGCCGTTGGAACATCAACTCGCTTGAGTTCCTCGGTAAGGACGGAAAACTCACCGGCGTAAAGGTCCAGCCTATCGACTGGAAACCAAACCCAGAGGGCGGACGTCCTATCATGGTCGAGGCTGGCGAGGTTGAGGTTATCAAGGCCGACATCGTATTCCTCGCTATGGGATTCATCAAGCCACAGCAGCCTGAGTTCCCTGCCAATGTATTCGTAGCCGGCGATGCCGCATCGGGAGCAAGCCTCGTAGTACGTGCCATCGCAAGCGGACGCAAGACTGCCGAGGAGATCGACAAGTTCTTGAAGAAGTAAGACATCATTCTATTCCTGCATACTCAAGGGTTGGTAGAAGGTTCACATTGCCTTTCACCAACCCTTGTTCGTACATAAAAATGGATGAAGTAGCATTTGCCAAGCACAAAAAGATAAGGAAAGGAACTGAACTTTCAAATTATTACGTATCTTTGCGCCCAGATAATTATTAAACATATACGACTCCTATGAATAAATTCCTGCTAACCATCATCACTATTGCGATTTCCCTTCCGTTGTCTGCTCAAAGAGTATTCAAGGGCAACTCAACATATTCATCCGACATTATCTGCAACCTTCAAGACGGTAAGGTTTACCAGGGAGCATCCAGATATAGTAGCGATATCGTTTTGAACATCTATGGCAATCGTATATACAAAGGGGCGTCGAGATACAGCAGCGATATAGTATGCACCTTGAAGGACAACAAAATCTACAGAGGGGCATCCATTTACTCCTCTGACGTGGTCTTCACAATCAAGGACTCCAAGGTATACAAGGGAAACTCCACTTATTCAAGCGACATCATTGCCAACATCAAGAACGGCAAAGTCTATCGTGGCAACTCATCCTACAGCAACGATGTCCTGTTCGGGATCGACAAAGAGATTACGATGGCGGAATTTGTTGCAATATTTTGGACTGTAAATTATATATGGTAACCGCCTTTTTGCATATCAATTTGGACACACATTATTCAATGTTGCATACATTATGTAAGCAATATATCATCTTCTACTAACATTTTTACTAAATTTCTTTGCAGATTAAAAGAAATGTGTTACCTTTGCAGCCGATAAAACAATTAATATAACACAAACGGACAAAATAGTAAGTATTTATGTGTGGAATAGTAGGTATATTCAACATAAAGCAGCAGAGTTCTGAACTTCGCACCAAAGCTTTGAAGATGTCGCAGAAGTTGCGCCATCGTGGACCAGACTGGTCAGGTATCTATAGTGGAAAAACAGCAATCCTTGCTCACGAACGATTGAGCATCGTTGACCCTCTATCGGGTGGTCAGCCTCTCATCTCGCCTGATGGCAAGCACATATTATGTGTCAACGGTGAGATATACAATCACAAGGACATTCGTCGCCGTTCGGACTACGAGTTCAAGACAGGTAGCGACTGTGAGAGCATCCTTTCGCTCTATCAGGACATTGCTGCCGACCTGGCTGCTCATCCAGAGAAGTCGCACGAACTTATCACAGGCCTTTTCGAGAACCTGAGCGGTATCTTTGCTTTTGGTCTTTACGATGAAGAGCAGGATACATTCCTCATCGGCCGCGACCCAATAGGCGTGATACCTCTTTATATAGGTCACGATGCTGATGGAAAAATCTATATCGGCAGCGAGTTGAAGTCGCTCGAAGGTTTCTGCGACGAGTACGAGCCATTCCTCCCAGGCCACTACTTCTACAGCAAGGATGGAGAGATGAAGAAATGGTACGTACGCGACTGGTCGGAATACGAAGCTGTGAAGGATAACGGAGCATCAAGCACCGACATCAAGATTTCGCTCGAGGAGGCAGTAAAGCGCCAGCTCATGTCCGACGTGCCTTACGGAGTTCTTCTCTCAGGTGGTCTCGACTCTTCGGTAACGAGTGCCGTAGCAATGAAGTATGCCCGCAAGCGTGTGGAGGAAGACCTGCAGAAGGATGCTTGGTGGCCTCAGCTTCACTCATTTGCAGTAGGACTGAAGGGAGCACCTGACTTGGCTAAGGCTAAGGAAGTGGCCGACTTTATCGGTACCGTACATCATGAAATCAACTACACCGTACAGGAAGGCCTTGATGCCATCCGCGATGTAATCTACTATATTGAGACATACGACGTTACTACCGTACGTGCAAGTACTCCAATGTATCTGCTGGCACGTGTCATCAAGTCGATGGGTATCAAGATGGTACTCTCGGGCGAAGGTGCAGACGAGGTGTTCGGAGGTTATCTCTACTTCCACAAGGCACCATCGGCAGAGGAATTCCACAAGGAGACCGTGCGCAAGCTCGGCAAACTCTATCTCTACGACTGTCTGCGTGCCAACAAGTCGCTCTCAGCATGGGGCGTAGAAGGTCGTGTGCCATTCCTCGATAAGGAGTTCCTCGACGTTGCTATGCGCCTCAACCCAGAGTCGAAGATGTGCCCAGGCTCTGTGATGGAGAAGAAAATCGTGCGTGAGGCATTCCAGGATATGCTTCCAGCAAGCGTGGCTTGGCGCCAGAAGGAGCAGTTCTCGGATGGTGTAGGCTACAGTTGGATCGACACTCTCAAGAAGATCACAAGCGAAGCTGTGACAGACGAGCAGATGGCTCACGCAGCAGAACGCTTCCCTATCAACACACCTCTCTGCAAGGAGGAATACTACTACCGTTGCATCTTCGAGGAGCACTTCCCAAGCGAGAGCGCTGCAAAGAGCGTGCCACACGAGGCTTCCGTAGCTTGTTCTACAGCCATCGCACTCGAATGGGATGCAGCATGGAAGAACATGAACGACCCTTCAGGTCGCGCAGTAGCAGGTGTACACGAACAGGCGTATTAATTCAAAAACACAGAATGACAAAGTTCACAAAAATGCATGGTGCAGGCAACGACTACATCTATGTCTACACACCCGACAATCCGATAGCCGACCCATCAGCCAAGAGCATCGAATGGAGCCGCCCACACTTCGGAGTTGGCAGCGATGGACTTATCCTCATAGGCAAGAGCGAGAAGCCAGAAGCGGACTTCACAATGAACATATACAACAACGATGGTTCGGAAGCCATGATGTGTGGCAACGGTGTGCGATGCGTAGGCAAATTCGTCTATGATCACCACCTCACCGATAAGACTACAATAGCTATCGACACCCTCTCGGGCATCAAAATCATCACTCTGCGCATCGAGGATGGCATCTGCACAGGTGCCACAGTCGACATGGGTGAGCCCCTGCTCAACAATACGCAGCAATGTGCCACACCCGATGGTAGCCTCAACAACGAGCAAGGAACATACGTGTGCATGGGCAATCCGCACTTTGTAACCTTCGTTGAGGACAGCACCAAGAGCGATGTAACAGGCGAGGGAAAGAAACTCGAGTTCGATCCACTCTTCCCTGAGCGATGCAACATTGAGTTTGCGACCATACGTCCGGATGGCAGCATACGAATGCGAGTTTGGGAACGAGGTAGCGGCATCACAATGGCTTGCGGCACAGGAGCATGCGCTACAGCTGTTGCTGCTTGCGTGCGTGGATTGACCGGTCGCGAGTCAGACATCGAGATGGATGGAGGCACACTCCACATTGAGTGGCGCGAGTCGGACAATCACATCTACATGACTGGTCCTGCAGCTACTGCTTTCGAAGGAGTAATCGAATAAGGATATACGTCTTACTGACACAACAAAAAGTCCTTGCAAGGAGAATGCCAACTCCTTGCAAGGACTTTACTATTTCCTTGCAAGGAGTTGGGCGTATCCTTGCAAGGCAGTAAAAAGTGGGAGAAGAGGCATCATCTGCCCACATCAAACTGGCGCTCTATAACCGTGGCGAACGACATAATGGTCTCGGTGCGCGAGAGGCCAAGAGGCTGCAGTTTGTCGTGTATGATGGAGAGCAGGTCGCTATTATTGTGAGCATAGACCTTTACGAACATATCATACACGCCCGTGGTATAATGGCATTCCACCACTTCGGGAATGTTGCGCAATCCCTCCACCACATCATCAAAGCATGCAGGATCCTTCAGGTGCAAGCCAACAAAGGCACAAGTGTCATAACCCAATGCCTTTGGGTCGAACACAAACTGAGTGCCACGTATCGCCCCCATCTTCTGCATCCTCTGTATGCGCTGATGAATGGCGGCACCACTCACATTGCAAGCTCTCGCCACCTCAAGGAATGGGATTCGCGCATCCCTTGCAATCATTTGTATTATCTTTCTGTCCAGTTCGTCCAGACCACGGTTTTCATCCATAATCGTAAAAATGCATAAATTGTAGGTGCAAAGTTACGGAAAAAACATGACACTAGTGAATTTTTTTTGGTTTACATTGGCCATTATAGGAAAATTTATATATCTTTGCACACGTATTTTTGCTTGAATATGCTTAAACTGAAATATTATTAACTCCTTAAAAACACTTTTTATGAAGAAACTATTTACCTTTTTTGCCATCCTTATGATGGCTACCACCTCTGCCATGGCACGCGACATTCACTTTTCCACAATTGACACATGGACTCAGAATGAAACCAGCAAAAGCCTATACTGCACTAAAGATGGTGTTACTATTACATTGACAGGTTCCGACACAGCACCAACAATGAGCGGAAATTTCGGTTTCGGTGAATATGAGAATATAACAATATCAGTTGATGCCGGAAGCGAAACAGTAAAAGAAGTAGAAGTATATGGACATGGATCTACTGTTAAAGTTCTTTCTGCACCTGGCCCTTGGGGATGTAGAACAGAAGACGGATCTGAACTTATTTTTGGATCTATCACTGTTCCTTATAGTGACATAGAAGAATTCATAGTTCGCATTGAAGATGGTATTTCTGTAGACCTGAACGATGCTGGCTATGCCACATTCTCATGCAACACAAACACGAGCATCGAAACCGCGGGTGTAAAAGCATATAAGGCATCAGTATCGGAAGAAGCCATCACCCTTACCGAACTCACAGGCTACATCCCAGCCGGAACAGGCGTAATACTCTATGGTGACACACCTGCAAGCAAGGTCAATTTCTCAATTGCCACCTCTGGTTCTGCTGCTGATGTGACAGGCAACGCCCTAAAGGCTACAACAAAGTCAAACGGCTCTCTTGCTACACTGGAAGCAAACTCATGGGCTCTCGGCAACGGAAATCAGTTCCTCTCATTCAAAGGCACTACTTACAAACACAACCGCGCATACCTTGTTCACGAGAAGGCCGTTGGTGCTAAGGCAATAAACATGGTCTTTGCTGACGAAGCAACAGGTATTGACAGCGTAACAGGCATGACCTCTGTACGCAGCGGAAAGATCATGGAGAACGGCAAAGTCGTAATCATCAAGAACGGAATGAAATACAACGTAGCCGGTCAGGTAATCAAGTAATAGAAAAACAAAGACAAAGTCAAACAAAAAAAACTCTTATGACAATGAAAAAGCAATATACAGCACCAGAGATAATGATCATCGATATCGACTCTTCTGATATCATTTGTGCAAGTGCCGGTTTCGGTTCGGGCGAAACAGAAGACATGCACGCAAAGGATTTCAATTTCGACGACGAAAACCTATTGTTTTTTGAATAAATAATCAGCACGGATAGGTTACCGACCCATCCATACACACATAAATTATGAGAGGAATACATTGCCCTGAGGTATAACCGTCCGCGTTTGCAGACCCTATGAAAAAGCAATAGCCGTCCAGGTTC
>JAKSLM010000056.1 GCA_024401225.1 Bacteroidaceae bacterium
TCGAGAGCACCTTCACGACTGTAGGCGAGAGCGGTGGCTTCGGTGGCTTCGGTGGCTTCGGCGGCTTCGGCGGTTTCCCATTCGGAGGCGGAATGCCTGGTGGCGAACATAAATAATATAATACAAGTTTCGCATGCTCAACTTGTAAGTGAAGAACGAAGAGTGAAGAGTGAAGAATGGGAATACGCACACTCATTACTCTTCATTTAGAGGAGAATTATAAGCCGTGCAATTTGCATTCTTCACTCTTCGTTCTTCACTCTTCACTTTCAACGAGAGCAAGTTGGAAACTTGCTAAAGTTGAATAATATAAGATAACGATGATACAACGACTATTACAATTCCTGAACGATTCGCCAGTGAACTTCCTGGCAACAGCAAGCGTGGCACGCCGACTCGATGAGGCAGGCTACAAGCGCATGGAAGCTACGGATGCGATGCAGCAAGTGAAGGCTGGCGATAAGTTTTACGTTACAAAGAACGACTCAAGCATCTACGCATTTGAGATTGGCAGCAAGCCAATGGCCGATGCGGGATTCCACATCGTATGTGCCCATTGCGACTCACCTACCTTCCGCATCAAGCCTAACGCCGAGATGCTGTGTCAGGGAGGTGTGGTGAAACTCAACACCGAGCTGTACGGAGGCGCCATCATGTCAACATGGTTTGACCGTCCGCTCTCGCTTGCAGGACGTGTGATACTGAAGGGAAGCGATGCGCTCCATCCTGTGACTCAGCTGCTGCACATCAAGCGTCCGCTGTTGCAGATTCCTAACCTCGCCATACACTTCAACCGTCAGGTGAACGATGGCGTGGCGCTCTCGAAGCAGAAGGACATGCTGCCTGTGCTCGGCATAGTAAGCAGCGCACTTGAGGCTGGCAATCTGCTGATCAACACCATTGCAAAGGAACTGAAGGTTGAGGCTGCTGACATACTCGACTTCGACCTCTACCTCTACGATACCACTCCTGCATGCCTGTTTGGACTGAACGATGAGTTCATCTCGGCTGGCAGACTCGACGACCTCTCGATGGTGCATGCCGGACTGGAGGCTATGCTTGCTTCCGACGCTGTGCCACAGACCACAAAGGTGCTTGCCATATTCGACAACGAGGAGACTGGCAGCCAGACCAAGCAAGGCGCAGGTTCTCCATTCCTTGCCAGCATACTGCAGCGCATAGTGATGGCACAGGGAGGCACGATGGACGACTTCTACCGCGCTGTGGAGCATGCCTTCATGGTATCGGCCGATAATGCACACGCATGGCATCCAAACTATAGCGAGAAGTACGACCCTACGAACCACCCTGTGATGGGCGGAGGTCCGGTGATCAAGTTCAATGCTGCGCAGAAGTACGCAAGCGATGCCGTATCGTCGGCTGTGTTTGCCAGCATCTGCAAGGAAGCAGGTGTGCCATGCCAGAAGTTTGTGAACCATAGCGACTGTGCTGGCGGTTCAACTCTCGGCAACATTCTCGCCTCTTCGCTTCCTATGCGCGGCGTGGATATGGGAAACCCAATCTGGGCCATGCATTCGGTACGCGAGACGGGCAACGTGATGGATCATCTGTACTGCATCAAGGCGTTTGCAAAGTTCTACGAATTGTAAGCAAAAATGCTTTGTTTGACAAATAAAGTAAACAAAATATGGGTATATTCTGTCAAAATACAGGATATACCTGTTGTTTTTGGTACAAATGTTACTGCAAATTGATGATTATTTCATATCTTTGCAGAGAAATTAAGGTAAAAATATACAAGTTTTACATGCTCAACTTGTAAGTGAAGAACGAAGAGTGAAGAGTGAAGAATGGGAATACGCACACTCATTACTCTTCATTTAGAGGAGAATTATAAGCCGTGCAATTTGCATTCTTCACTCTTCGTTCTTCACTCTTCACTTGCGACGAGAGCAAGTTGGAAACTTGCGAAAGTTGAATAAATATAATAATTAGGATACGACAATGGTAGAAATAAAATGTATAGGCATCCTGACTTCAGGAGGCGATGCACCGGGAATGAATGCGGCAATACGTGCCGTGACTCGTTCGGCTATCTGCAAGGGATTTACGGTAAAGGGAATCATGCGTGGTTATGAAGGACTGATCAATAATGAGATTGTGCCTTTCACAACCGAAAGCGTAAGTAACATCATATCGCGAGGAGGAACTATCCTCAAGACTGCCCGCTCGAAGGATTTCCAGACTCCAGAGGGACGACAGAAGGCATACGAGAACATGAAGAAGCAGGGCATTGATGCTCTTGTGGTGATAGGCGGTAACGGTTCGCTGACTGGTGCACGAATCTTTGCAAAGGAGTTTGACGTGCCTTGCATCGGTTTGCCAGGTACTATCGATAACGACCTTTACGGTACAGACCTGACCATTGGCTACGACACTACACTCAACACTATCATGGACTGTGTGGATAAGATCAAGGACACAGCCAACAGCCACGAGCGCATCTTCTTCATCGAAGTGATGGGACGTGATGCCGGTTTCCTTGCTCTCAATAGCGCCATCGCTTGCGGTGCAGAGGCTGCCATCATCCCAGAGGAACTGATGGAGGAGGACCAGTTGGGACACTTCATCGGACGAGGCATACGTAAGTCGAAGAACTCAAGTATCGTGATAGTAAGCGAGAGCCCTAAGTGCGGTGCTATGTACTATGCCGACCGTGTGAAGAAGGAGTATCCAGAGTACGATGTGCGTGTATCGATCCTTGGACACTTGCAGCGTGGAGGTTCGCCTTCAGCACGCGACCGCATCCTTGCAGCACGCCTTGGTGCTGGTGCCATCGATGCCATCCTCGACGATCAGCGCAACGTGATGGTGGGTATTCGCAACAATGAGGTGGTATACGTGCCATTCAAGGATGCCATCCGCAGCGATAAGGGCATCAATCAGGACCTCATCCGCGTGCTTGATGAGCTGTCGATCTGATCAATGGGTATTCATTATACAAAATATGCCTTCGGATGTGCTGTCCGAAGGCATATTTTCGTTAGGTGCGGAGCTTGAAGTCCCTTGGCTGTTTCTGATTCTCGTCAAAGATCAGTTCACCTATATTCCCTTCCACGGTAAGCGTGCCGCTGGAAGGATTTTTTATGCTTGTCACATCGCCCTTGATGTTGCCATCGACCTTTGAATACTCGAAGAGAAGATTGGCATCGGGACCGAAGGTGCAGTCCTCAAGGATGAGTCCGTCAACGTAGCAGAGCAACTGCTCACCAGTAAGATGACAACGCACGAGGCGTATGTTCTTGCCGTACCATGCGAGGTACTCTCCGTTGACTTCCGAGTCGTAGATGGTCACGTTCTCTGCCTCCCAGAAGGCATCCTTTGAGTTGATGATGGCGTTGCGAATCTCAACGTTCTTGGCATATTGGAATCCGTAGTTGCCCTCCTGATGATAGTTCTCCAGCTTGATGTTTTCCGAGTGCATGAATGCATAGTCGCAATTGTCTATGCGCACATTCTTCATCTGTATGTTCTTGCAGTCCCAGAGGAACTGTTCGCCGTTAGGGAAGTTGGTGTCCTCCACGCATATCCCGTCCATGCGGCGGAACAGCTTAGGGGCATCGACCTTGCAGTTGGTCATGCGGCAGTTGCGGCTGTACCAGAGCGATGAACGTGCGCTTTCGGCAAAGTAGCAGTTGTTGACTGAGAATCCATCGGTCTCCCAGAACACGTATTTGCCCTCGAACGTGCACCCTTCAGCCTCAATGTTGCTCGACTCCTTGATGGACGACTCGCCTACGTGGATGGTTACGTTCTCCAGTCGGAGATTGTGCGAAGCGTAGAGTGGACGCTCGCCACCGTATTCTGCATTTTTAATGATGTTCATGATTGTGTAGTATTATTGCTGTTTAATCTTATTCCATTTATTGCTTTTCATTCTCCAGAGGAATATCATGCCTCGGAAGCAGAGCTCGATAGCCATTGCAAACCATACGCCGTGCAAACCGTACTTGCTGGCAAGCGACCATGCAAGGGTGATGCGGACTGCCCAGATGCTGGCAAGATTCATGGTGCAAGGTATGATGGTGTCGCCTGCTCCAACGAAGACTCCGTAGGCTACGATCGATGCTGCAAACATCGGTTCGGCAAATGCCTCGATGCGCAGCACCTCGCTTGCCAGTCGCTGCACGTTGATGTCGGGCGACATGATGCTCATAAGGTCGGGAGCAAAGATGTACATTATCACTCCCATGAACGACATGATGGCTATGCCCATGGTGATGGTGATCCATCCGAAGCGGTGGGCCAGTTCTCTGCGCTTGGCTCCAAGGCTTTGGCCTACCAGCGTGGTGGCTGCTTCCGAAATGCCGTAGCCTGGCATGTAGCAGAGGCTCTCGATGGTGATGCCGAACGAGTTGGCAGCAATGGCTATGGTGCCGAGAGGAGCCACGATGATGGTCGACATGATCTGTGCACCGCACATGATGAGGTGCTCTATGCCTATCGGTCCGCCTATCTTCAGTCCCTTCAGCATCGTGATCTTCTTGAGGCGATAGGATCCCTTATGGTCGAGCAGGTTCAGTTCTTTATTCTTTATAAATAGGAAGTAGGTCATCAGTATGCACGAAGCAAGCTGAGCGGCAGCCGTTCCCAATGCGGCGCCAAACACGCCCATGTGCATCTTGAATATGAATACCATGTTGAATAGCACATCAAGCACGCATGCCATCACATTGATGTAGCTCGGAATGCGCATCTCGCCCGAGCATCGGAGCACGGCACCTGCCATGCGCCCCAGCAGGAGTACAGGCAGCATGAGGGCGAAGGTGCAGAAGTAGAGCGATGCGTCGTGGTGGATGCTCTCGTTGCCTCCCAGCCATACGGGAAGGTAGGGAGATATGGAGCATCCGATGGCGGCAAGCACGCATCCCCAGATGAGGCAGGCAAGTATGGACTGCCTTACCACGCTGCGCGCACCTTCAAAGTCCTTTGCTCCGATGGCATGTGCCACCTGCACGGAAAATCCCACGGCTGCGGCTCCACACAGGCCTCCCATCAGCCATATTGATGTGCTGACTATGCCGATGCTGGCACTTGCCTCAGCACCGAGGCTTCCTACCATGCTGGCATCGATGTATTGCATGATGATGTCGCTCAGCTGTGCCAGCATGGCTGGAGCTGAGAGAAAGAACGTGAGTCGGAGCATGTCCTGGCGGGTCATGTCGTGCCCGTCACGTATCATCTGTAGCAGAGTATCTTTGGTTGGTTTCATTTTCTGGTGTGCAAAGGTACGATAATTATCTGATACTATTATTACCTTTATTTCGCTTTTTTGTTATCGTCAGTCCCTATTTACAGCAGTATGAGAGGAAAAATGGTGACAAAATGACATTTTTTTGAATTTTTCTTCAAAAATATTTGTTGGAGAGAATTATATCGTCTATATTTGCATATCAATAAAAGAAAGTAACAAGTATATTAGTCTACAATAATTATTAAAAACTATCTATCTATGAAGAAAATCATGTTTGCCTTGTTGGCAATGGTGCTTTGCGTCAATGCAAATGCATTCAAGTTTGATGGTATTGACCTCAACGCTAATCAGAATCAGATTGCAGCAGAAATCAGTAAGAAGGGTTATGTGTACGATGCAGGACTCGGATGCCTCAAGGGCGTGTGCCAGGGTACTGAGATCTTCCTCAACCTCGACTACAAGAATGTGTCGACCAATGGTAAGGTAGGCCAGCTCACAGTTGACATCCCTATGAATGCACCTGCTACTGCCTTCATCAACGCTACCCAGCTCTTCAACGTCATCTATCACCTCACAGGCTCAAGCGCTGAGGGCAACACTTACCTGGTGGATGAGGATGGCACTACGCTCACGCTCTCGCAGACAAGCCAGGGCCTTCGTCTCAACTATAAGACTCCTTACTTCAAGCAGAAGTAACGGTCAGACAGGTATCTGCGTACTGCCTCCCTGATGGAGTCGAGGCCTATGTCAGCAAGGCGGACGTCGGCTGGCGACACCCAGAAGCATTCGGCAACATCGTCCGATGCGTGGATGGTGGTGGCAGAAGGTATCTGAACGGAGAATATCGAATCGCATGTGTGTAGCAGCAGGCCTGAGTACATATATGTGTTCGGCAATGAAAACAGGAATGTAAGTTCTGATGGAGGAACTTGTATTCCTGTTTCTTCTTTTATCTCGCGCACGATGGCTTCGAGTGCCGACTCGCCTGGGTCGACAAATCCGCCTATGATGTCGAGCGTGCCCTTTGCTGGGTCGAATGCCCTGCGGCACAGCAGTAGTTCGCCTCGCTCGTTGGTGATGATCACGGCGGTGGCAGAAGCCGAATTGAAGTAGAAGGTGAATCCGCAGTCCTCGCATCGCTTGGACTTGAAGTCGTTCTCCTCAAAGCGGTTGGAACCGCAGGCAGGGCAGTATTTGAATTTGTCAAGGTAATGCATCTGTTGGGGGGATAGGATAGTGGTAAGTTTAGAAATTCCAAAGGGGACCGTTGCCGTGACCTATGCATAGGTCTTTTCCCCCTATTATTGCTTTGGTGACAAAGTCCTTTGCCTCCTGTACCGACTGTGAAAGCGCCGTGCCTTCAGCCAGCTTGCAGGCTATGGCGGAGGACAGCGTGCATCCTGTGCCGTGGAGGTTTTTCGTTTCAACCTTCTGAGTATGATATTCCTCGTACTCGCCATCTGCCGTAAACAATATGTCCGTCATCGTATCGCCTTCAGCGTGGCCGCCCTTGATCAGGATGTTTGTCCCGAAGCGTGCGACCAGTAGCTTGCCTGCATCCATTATGTCATCCTTGCACAGCAATCGGCGCCCTGTGAGGTGTTCCGCTTCGGGAATGTTGGGCGTGATGAGCGTGCATAGTGGAAACAGTTCGCTCTGAATGGTGGATATGCTGTCGGCAGTCATGAGTCGCTTGCCGCTTGTTGATATCATCACCGGGTCGTACACGATGGGAATCCTTGTATGTGTGGCATGGAAATGCTCATCAAGGCTGTGTGCAATAGCGTGGGCGACTTCAGCATTGGGTATCTGGCCTATCTTGATGGCTTTTACATCGAGGTCGTCCAGTACGGAGTGTATCTGCGATGTTACGACATCATCGGGCAGAGGCATCACTCCTTGCACTCCCATCGTGTTCTGCGATGTGATGGCTGTGATGACTGTTGCCCCATAATGGCCAAAGGCAGTCATGGTCTTCAGATCCTGCTGTATGCCGGCGCCGGCAGAGGTGTCGCTGCCTGCTATGCTTAATACCACGTTCATGATTGTTTCGTTGTTTTTTATCGGTTGTTTCTCCATGCATCGCCGAGGATCATTGCCCCACCGAATCCGAGCGACTTGACCTCGTCCAGACGGTCGAACGTGACGCCACCGAGTGCCATGACCTTCGTATCGATGATGCCCTGGCTGCTGTAGGTGAGCAGTTCCTCCTTGCTGAATGCTGAGTTGTAGCCGGATTTTGAGATGCTGTCGAATATCGGTGACAGGGATACGTAGTCGCATTTCGCCTTCCACTCCTTCACCTCCTCGATGGAGTGGCAGCTTCGGCTCACCCTGCCTGTCCATCCTGCAGGGGGCAGAGGATTGCGGCTGTTGAGATGGATGCCTCCAATGCCATGCTTGGCAGCGAGGCCATGATGGTCGTGCAGCACAAGGCGTGGATGGTATTCCTGAGGAATCTGCATTATCAGGTTCTCAAGCTCTCTTTCTGTGGACTCAGGTTTGCGGATGTGAACGTACTCTATCTGATGAAGGTGGCGGACTATCAGCTCGCCCTCTCCATCAAGGAAATAGGGTAGGGTGATAACTATCGTCATGACTATTTGCGATAGAGGTCGAAACTTGCATCCCAGTCCTTCCACACAGGTTCGATGCCCTGCTTCTTGAGGGCTGAAGCAATCTCTTCGACCGTACGGTCGTCGCTTACCGTGAACTGCTCAAGAGCCTCCGGATAAGTGTAGTAGCCACCAGGGTTCACACGGCTTGCTGCCGACATTGTAGTCACGCCAAGCGTACACATGTTGTTGCGTATGAGTTCTGGCTCGCGAGTGGAATACGAGATGTCCACATCGTGGTCGAAGATGCGCATGGCAAATGTGACTTGTGCCAGTTCGCGATCGTTGACAAAGCAGTTAGGCTGGAATCCTTCGTTGTTTGCAGGGCGCATACGAGGGAAGTTGACCGAATACTTCGTACGCCAGTACTTCTTCTGGAGGTAGCGCAGATGGTATGCAAGCATGGTGACATCGGTCTTCCACTCTTTCTCCAGTCCGAGCAGCGCTCCCATACCGATAGAGTGGACACCTGCCATGCCCATGCGGTCGAAACCATCAAGTCGCCATTCGAATTTTGACTTCATGCCGCGTGGATGATAGTTCTTGTAGTTGGCCGCATTGTATGTCTCCTGAAAACAGATCACTCCGTTCAGCCCGTGATGCGTGAGCATTTCGTAGTCTTCGGTCGAGAGTGGCATAACCTCTATCTTCAGGTTGGAGAAATAAGGCTTGGCACGATCAAGAACATCAGCAAGATACTTAGGACCAGCCTTTGCAGGGTTCTCGCCTGTGACGATAAGCAGGTTCTCGAACGGACCGAGTTTCTTTATAGCCTTGTATTCATCCTCACACTGGTCGACAGTAAGGATGGTGCGCGCCATTGGGTTCTCCCTATGGAAACCGCAATACACGCATGAGTTGGAACAGGAGTTGGTGATGTAGAGAGGAATGAACATCGACATCGTCTTGCCAAATCGTTCCCTCGTGTATTTCTGCGAGAGGCGTGCCATAACCTCAAGGTATGGCTCGGCGGCAGGAGAGATGAGTGCCATGAAGTCCTCTACATCACAATGCTGTTTGGCAAGTGCGCGACGGACATCCATGTCGGTCTTGTTCTTAATCTTCTCGGTAATCTCGTCCCAGGAGATGTTTTTTATTTCGTCTGAAAACATAGTTTTAATAAGTCTTTTTCACAAGTCGATGATGAAGGTCTGCAGCGTGCGCAGGTCGATGGTCCATAATCGGTCGATGAGTGGTTGTCCATATCCGCATATCAATTCAAGAACCTGACTTGCTTCGATGCTTCCTACCACGGCAGGAGTGACACCTACCACCTGCTTTCCAGGGTGTGTAGTGCCTACGAATGTCTCATCGGGGAATAGCGTGCGGTATGTGGTTCTGCCGCAGCAGAGTATGCTCACCTGTCCTTCCAGTCCGCATATGGCACCATAGACGTATGGCTTCTTCTGCCGTTCGCATTCGTCGCTGATGATGAATCGCACATCAAAATTATCCGTACCATCCACGACAATGTCGTAGTCGGTGATGATGTCGTGTGCGTTGTCCTTTGTCATCCAGCACTCATAGGTGTTGATCCTGATGGTGCTGTTGAGTGCCAGGAGTCTTTGCTTTGCGCATGTAACCTTCGGCTGACCTACTTGTGACTCTTCATAGAGTACCTGTCGTTGCAAGTTGCTGACGCTTACCACATCAGCATCAATGAGACCGATAGTCCCTACACCTGCACCAGCCAGGTAGGTGGCTATGGGCGAGCCCAATCCGCCTACACCGACTATCAGTACACGCGCTTCGGAGAGTTTCTTCTGTCCCTCGATGCCTATCTCGTCAAGTATCAGTTGTCTTGCGTATCTTTCCATTACAGTTTTCTTAAGTCATGAGTCAGCTTGGCTGCACAGAAGTTTGGACCGCACATGGTGCAGTATTCGCCATCTGTGTGGCCTGCCTCCTCGAAGTACTGAAGCGAACGCTCCGGGTCGAGCGACAAGTGGAACTGGTCGCGCCAGCGGAAGTCGAAGCGAGCCTTCGAAAGGGCGTTGTCTCGTATCTGGGCTCCAGGGTGTCCCTTTGCGAGGTCGGCGGCATGAGCCGCAATCTTGTATGTAACCACACCTACGCGTACATCCTCCTTGTTAGGAAGTGCAAGGTGCTCCTTTGGAGTCACATAGCAGAGCATAGCAGTTCCGAACCATGCGATCTGTGCTCCACCAATGGCTGAGGTGATGTGGTCGTAGCCCGGTGCAATGTCCGTAACGATAGGACCGAGAGTGTAGAATGGTGCCTCGTGGCAGTGGTCGAGCTGGCGGTCCATGTTTTCACGGATCTTGTGCATTGGCACGTGGCCTGGTCCTTCGATAAATGCCTGTACATTCTTGTCCCATGCACGAAGTACGAGTTCACCCATCGTGTCAAGTTCTGCAAACTGGGCAGCATCGTTGGCATCGGCTGTACATCCAGGGCGCAGTCCATCTCCAAGCGAGAGTGCCACGTCGTACTGTGCCACGATGTCGCATATATCATCGAAATGCTCATAGAGGAATGATTCCTGATTGTGGATCAAGCACCACTTTGACATGATGCTTCCGCCACGGCTCACGATGCCGCAAAGGCGGGAGTCGGCAAGATGCACGTTGTGGAGGCGGATGCCGGCATGGATAGTGAAGTAGTCCACACCCTGCTCACATTGCTCGATGAGCGTGTCCTTGTAAACTTCCCAGTTGAGGTCCTCAACGCGTCCGTTCACCTTTTCCAGAGCCTGATAGATAGGCACGGTGCCTACTGGTACAGGGCAGTTGCGTACAATCCATTCGCGGGTCTCGTGAATGTTGGCACCAGTCGAGAGGTCCATCAGGGTATCGCCTCCCCACTTGCAACTCCACACAGCCTTGTCAACCTCTTCCTCAATGCTTGAAGTAGTGGCAGAGTTTCCGATGTTGGTGTTGATCTTCACAAGGAAGTTGCGTCCGATGATCATTGGCTCAGCCTCAGGGTGGTTGATGTTTGCTGGCAATACGGCACGACCGCGTGCTATCTCATCGCGTACAAATTCTGGGGTGATGTGCGATTTGATGCCCAGTTCCTCGCAGTTCATGTTCTCGCGTATAGCGACATACTCCATCTCAGGAGTGATGATGCCGGCCTTTGCGTAAGCCATCTGTGTGATGGCCTTTCCCTCCATTGCGCGGCGAGGCAGCTGGATATGCTCGAAGCGGAGCGAATCGAGCGACTTGTCGGCAAGGCGCATCTTTCCATACTCGCTTGTCACCTCTTTGAGCTGCTCGGTGTCGTTGCGGTCTAATATCCATTGCTCGCGTACACGTGGCAGACCCTTCTTAAGGTCGACCTCTATGTTTGGATCGGAGAACGGACCGCTTGTGTCGTATATGTAGACAGGTGCATTCTCCTCTGTGTGAGGAATGCCCTTCTTGTCCTTTACTACGGTAGGCGTGAGATTGACCTTTGTCATACCCACCTTGATGTTAGGAAAAAGACGCCCCTGCATATATGCTTTTTCCCTTTTTGCGTAAGCTTTATTGTCTTGTGGCATATTGGTTTCTGTAATTGTTGCTGTTCATGCTGGCGTGTTGGATAATGGGGTGTCCGAAAATCCGTCAGCATTGAATGATGTTATTTTTACGTTTGTCTGTTATTTAGTTGAGGAATGCTGTTAACGGACTTGAAGCCTCTGCGCAGTCGGCTATAGCACCGAGTCCAGCCTCGTATGCCTGTCTGCCTGCTATTACAGCCTGGCGGAATGCATCGGCCATCTGTACTGGATCGCCAGCTACTGCGATGGCTGTGTTAACGAGGCAGCAGTCAGCACCCATCTCCATGGCTTCGGCAGCATGGCTTGGTGCACCGATACCGGCATCAATCACTACTGGCACCGATGCCTGCTCGATGATGATCTGGAGAAAGTCTTTCATCCTCAGTCCCTTGTTTGTGCCGATAGGAGCAGCAAGAGGCATCACGGTTGCAGCACCTGCTTCCTCAAGATGCTTGCAGAGGGTAGGGTCAGCCTGGCAGTAAGGGAGTACCACGAACCCGAGCTTCACCAGCTGCTCAGTTGCCTTCAATGTCTCTACTGAATCTGGCAGGAGGTAGCGAGGGTCAGGATGGATCTCGAGCTTCAGCCAGTTTGTGCCGAAGGCTTCGCGAGCCATCTGGGCAGCGAATACAGCCTCTTCCGCATTGCGCACGCCGCTGGTGTTTGGCAACAATTGGATGTTTGGGTTCTGGATGATATGTGTAAGCAGGTCGTCCTGCTTGTCTTCCAACTCAATACGTTTCATGGCAACGGTCACCATCTCAGTCTGCGATGCCTCAATAGCCTTTGCCATGAGCTCATTGTTGTTGAATTTTCCTGTTCCCAGGAACAGACGAGAGTTGAACTCACGTCCTGCAATTACAAGTTTGCTCATAATTATTCAATATTATAGTAAATTAATCAGTTTCTTCATTTCTGCTACGGGATCTTCTGCCCTTAGCACAGTACCGCTGAGCGCGATTCCCGTTACTCCCGTCTTCATGATGGCAGGAATATCGTCGGCCGTTATACCACCGATAGCGACGATAGGGAGATTGATGCCGTTGTCCTTCATCTTGTTGACGATTGCGGTGTATCCCTCGAGTCCAAGGATGGGCGACAGGCCTTGCTTGGTGGTAGTAAAGCGGAATGGTCCGCAGCCTATATAGTTAGCTCCGGATTGGTAATGGTGTACGACGTCCTCAAATGTGTTGGCTGTGCCGCCAATGATGAAGTCTGGTCCGAGCAGCGCTCTTGCTTCGCTGATAGGCATGTCGTTTTTGCCAAGGTGAACACCATCGGCATTCACTTCCTTGACAAGTTCTACATGATCGTCAATGATGAATGTGGCACCCGCAGTTTTGCACATAGCCTTGGCCTCTATGGCAATAGGCCTTATTTCATCGGGCGTTGCGTCCTTCATTCTCATCTGTATCCATTTGCAGCCTCCTTGAAGGGCCATACTGATGCTGTCCAGGTATGAGTATCTGTCGGTATAGTGGCTTATGAACTGTATCATCCTCCGCATGCAGCTTTGATTATTACGATACTGTCATTCTCTGCCAGGGTAGTGGATTCCCAGTCTGTGCGAGGCACCATCTTGTTGTTGATGGCTACAGCGACTCCGTTGGCAGGTAGTGCAAGCTCGTCTGCCAACTGGCTCAGATTGACACTCTGTGTGTCATTCTCCTTGTTGTTGATTGTTATTTTCATGCCGTTACAATGTTATTGTCGATTTTGGAGTGAAGAGTATGTGCAACGGCTCGTTGATGAGAGAAATGATAATCCCTGATGCAGCATTACCTGTTCAGGTTCGATGGGTATAATCTCAGCCGACATAATCAGCACCCCTGAATTTCGATGCAAAGATAGAAAGAATAAATTTAATTGCCAAATAAAAGCGCATGTTTTCTTGGTATGACTCCTATTTCATGCTGTTGATGTTGGTCTGGCGCATTGGTCGCCATGGGCGTGCATCGTTGTTGCCCACAGGTATCTCGTGGCTTACACCGAGGCTTACCGAGGTTTTTTCGTTGAACTTGTAGGTCACCTCTCCGCCTATGCGTATGCTTTGCTCGTTGAGCGGCCCGTAGCAGTATATGCTTGTGCCTTCTGGCATCTTGTTGTACGAGGCAAATACGCTTGCGCTCCAATGGTCGTTGAACTTATAGTTTGCCATGGTGAATGCATTTCCGGCAAACACGTTCTTGTCGAGGAATCTGAATCGCGAAAGCGTGCCGCCTGCCACGAGGGTCCAATGTGTGCCTATCGATTTTGCGTATGCCAGCGAGAGGTCGGTGAAGAACGATGCTCCGTGGAATGGGTTGTTCTTGCCGAATCCTACCATCACGCCAAGGTCGATCTGCACATTCATGCCTTCATGCAGGTCCCATGGCATTCCCCATCCGAAAGGCGAGGTCATCGCCCACGAAGTGAAGAGGGTAGGGTAGCTTGCCATGTAGTAAGGCAGGCTGATTCTGTATCTGGTGCTGTCCTCGCTTGCCAGGTTAGCCTGCTCCATGTCCTTGTAGTCCTCCAGTTTGGCAGGTGCTGTGGCATAGGTTGACTGTCCCTCGGCCTCGCTTTCCATGTGCGTGTCGAGAGTCGCCTGTCGTTCCACCTGTGCCGAAGCAGAAAGGGTAGCGAAGCAGAATAATATGCTGACTAATGCTTTCGTAATTCTCATCGTTTTTTTATGTTCTTGCGCCAAAGGTACACATTATTTATTATATATAAAGTCTGATGATGCATTTTTTAACTCAATCCATCCTCATTTTATACTTTTTTGAGTCTTTCGTGCGCCTGTGGTTTGGTCTTTTGCAAAATAGTTGCTACCTTTGTCTCCAGTTATAGAAATACTACATGTCGATATGGTAAAATACAAATACGCGTGCCTTTCGCTGCTCGTTTTCGTGATCAGTCAGGTCTTAGGTGCCTTCTTATTGTTTATCTATAGTGCCATTACTGGTGATGAAGATTCCCCAATGGCTATGTCGCTTGCCCTCATGGCTATCAATGTTATTGCTATCGCATTGGGTTTCATGTGCAAATGCTTCAACCGTTCCACGGTATTCAATTGCGACGGCATAGATTGGCGTCACGGACTTCTCATGCTCCTGCCTGCTTATCTCGGAATCTTTGCAACCGACATGACTTCCGAATTGCTCAACATTACTGACACCATGACCGAGACTTTCCAGTCGATCAGTTCCTCATGGTGGGGAATACTGTGTATTGCTGTTGTTGGACCAGTCGCCGAGGAACTTGTGTACCGTGAAGGCATACTTGGCAACCTTCTGCGTGTTGGAGTGAACCATCGCACGGCTATCATCATCTCGTCCTTGTTGTTTGGTATCGTTCATCTCAACCCTGTACAGATCTTTGTCGCCTCCGTCATAGGCATCATTCTGGGAGTGTTATACTGCCGTACGGGCAATGTTGTGCTCAGCAGTATCCTCCATATCATAAACAATTCTATAGCAGTGGCCCTGATCATCTTGCAGACAGGGGATGATCAGAGCCACTATTATGATTATATAACTAAGCCGGGCGAGGTTGCACTCATCTTCGTCTTTGGCATAGCGAGCTACTACGGTATGCGTCGCTTGTACCAAAGCTATAAGAGTACGTCTGTGTCGGAGAGTATTACTTGCTGAGGTACTCGCTTACGGCCTTCTCGATGTTTTCGCCGCGAAGGTTTCTCTTCAGGATGGTGCCGTCAGGACCGAACAGGATGATGTGAGGGATGCCCTGGATGCCGTAGGCTGTGCTACCAGCTCTCTGAGCGTTGATCATCTGTGGATAGTTGATGCCGAGCTTCTCGATCGACTTTAATGTCTCTTCTGGCTTATCGTTTACGGTTACGCCGAGCACCTCAAACTTGTCACCCTTGTACTTGTTGTACACGTTGATGATGTTAGGAATCTCAGCCTTGCATGGGCCGCACCAGCTTGCCCAGAAGTCTACAAGCACATACTTGCCCTTGCCTACCCAGTCGCTAAGCTTGCTTACCTTGCCTTCGTATTCAGCCTCGAAATCCTTGAACATCTTGCCCTCGGCAGTCTCCTCGAGATTCAGTTTTGACTTTACTATTTCCTGAAGTGCAGGCTGGTTCTTGTAGAAATCATCGTTTTCGATGTAGTTTGCCAGTTCCTTTGGAGCCATCAAGGATGCGAGTATCTGACGAACTACGTATACGCCAACCTCATTCTTGTTGCTGTTGGCATAGTCCATCACGAGGTTTGTTACTGAAGCACGTCCCTCTTCGGTCTGAGGAGCAGCCTTCATCTTCTGGATAAGTGGGCCGATAGCCTGGATAATTTCATTCTGCGACATCTTCGAACCTGAGTTCTGGTTCTGTGCGAAGCTTGATGCTGCAAAAAGCACTACGGCCAATAAGGTAAAAATCTTCTTCATGTCTTTTTCTTTATTATTAATATTAGTAATATAGCGAAATTATTTATGTTGCTATATAGCAAAAATACGTCATTTTTCATGCCGCGTCGGCCTATGCGATGTGTATTGACTGCAAATGTAATACAAATACTCGTACAAAACGTAAAACTAACCGTATTTATCTCTTAATTTAATATATTTTGTGCTTTAATTAGGTAAAAATGTATGTTTTTTAAAATTATTTCGCACTTTTTCCTTAAAATATTTTGCCAGTTCAAAAAGTCGGCGTACCTTTGCACTCGCTTTCGGGAAGAACGCTTCCCTAGGGCATGGAAAAATTAGATCTTTGACAGACTGCAACTACTATAGACAAGGCAGCACACCTATATAATAT
>JAKSLM010000057.1 GCA_024401225.1 Bacteroidaceae bacterium
AGCAGATTTTCCAATTCAATATCCATTCAAATGAAAGAAGTTATTTTGAGTCCATTCAGAAATTGTGAGGCACATCTGAAGAGAGTACCAGACACAATGGAGTTCCGTGGCAAAACCTATCACTTCTTGAATCACTATTATGTGTGTGATGAGAGTGGTGAAGAGTTTACGGATGAAGCAACGGGTGAGATCAATTTTGCCCAGGTGTATAATCAATATCGCGAAGAGAATAACATTCCATTTGTAAATGAGATTGTGAAGCTTCGCGAGGATTGTCAGTTGTCAAAGGCTGATATGGGACGTCTGTTAGGCTTTGGCGAGAATCAGTATTACCGTTATGAGTTGGGCGAAGTTCCTTCTCCTTCTAACGGTAGGCTGATGCGCACGCTTATAGATAATAGGGAGGCTCTTGTTTGCGCAATCAAGGAAAGTTCAATAAAAGAGAGTAACAAAGAGAAGGCTCTGTTGGCGTTAAATAAACTGACGGCAAAGGAGAATGAGGATAGTGTTATCTTCAACCTTCTATTCCCGGTAAAGCGTAGCATCTATAATGGCTATGCCATAACAAACGTGAATAAGGTAAGGCAGATGATTCTGTATTTCCTTGGTCACATGAATGTTGGTTATAAGACTGCATTGAACAAGTTAATGTTCTATGCAGACTTTCTGATGTACAAGGAACATTGCGTTGGAATTAGTGGTTTGTCCTATAGCGCACTTCCTTATGGCAACGTACCTAACAACTTCAAGGTTCTGTACGGTATCTTTGATGAAGTAGATGAAGTTGATGACGAAAAGCCTTACTTCAAACCTCTTGCGGTATGTGATTTGAGCGTATTCAATGAGAATGAAGTGAGAGTACTTGAATATGTGGCTGAGAAGATGGCAAAGCAAGCAAGTACTGCGTTGTCGGAAACAAACCATGCAGAAGATGCCTGGTTGAAATATAGGCACGACACAAAGTTATTGGTACCATTCAGCGAAGCTTTCGCACTGAAGGCGCTGTAGCTTGTTTTTTATGAGCGTGTTATTACAATTATAGAATTATGAGTTTCTTTATAGAATGTTATAGGTAGTACACCTGTTGGGAATCGAACCCAAATCAACGGAACCGGAATCCGTTATTCTATCCATTGAACTACAGGTGCGTGGAGCGAAGGTGTTTTGTCCTTTTGGTCGTGTTTCTTTGTGCAAAGATACAAAAATATTCATAATTCGTGGGTAGTAATATATAATTATTTGTACCTTTGCATGCTTTTTTATGATAATGTGGAAATATGAAGAGACTTTTAATGACGATTGTTGCAGCAATGATGGTGTGCTCAATGGCTATTGGTGCAGACCGAATGTTTTTCGTATCGCGCAACTTGAATCGTAACATCATCGTGTATGACTTGCAGATGAAGAATGGTGCACTGGATGTGGAAAACCCGCTCCATGTGTATTGGTATAATCAAGAAAATAATCCGGTAACTACCAACGAGTTGAATTTTATTCAACGTAAGATGGCATATGGATATTCCGTAACCCGTAAGGGACAGAATGAGGTGTGGATAAAGCTGAAGGCTTACAATAAGCGTGAGGTACACATTTGCAAACGAGAAGGCAAATGGGTTGCCTTGGCTACCATAAACGGGAAAGAGTGTGTGCTGACGGAGATTTACGCTCATTGCCCGTCGAAAACAAGTTGCGACTATATGCATATAATTGGAACCGCCCTTTCGGATGGTTCTCAGCAGAAGGAAAAAGTAAAAGGTTAGGAACAAGCGTTCCTAACCTTTTTTCTTCTTCTATTGTAAGATATCCTGCTCAACCCTTAAGGGTAAAAGAACTGGATGGGGAATATTACAAACCGAGGTCTGCCTTGATAGCAGCACACTTCTTCTCTGCCTCTGCTACTGCGCTTGCATAGCAGTTAGCGCATCCCATCTCGCCCTTAACCTCTGTGTAGAACTTGATCTTAGGCTCTGTACCAGAAGGACGTACGGAGATCTTTGTACCATCGGCAGTGAACCACTGGAGCACGTTGCTTGTGGTTGGCATATCAAGATCAGATACTGTGCCATCGGCTGCAGTAGCCTTGAGAGTCTTATAGTCCTTAACGAGTACAACAGGCGAACCGCCGAGCGACTTAGGAGGACAAGCACGGAAGTCTTCCATCATCTTCTTGATTTCGTCAGCACCTGACTTTCCTGGCTTAACAACATTGATAGTTGTGTTGTATGAGAAGCCGTACTGGAGGTAGATCTTCATGAGGAGGTCATAGAGAGTCATGCCCTGCTCCTTTGCCCATGCTGCGATCTCACAGATAAGACAGATTGATGCTGGAGCATCCTTATCGCGAACCTTATCGTATGGGAGGTAACCGAACGACTCCTCACCACCACCGATGTACTTCTGCTTGCCTTCAGAGATTGCTATCTCGCGTGCAATCCACTTGAATCCTGTGTAGCAGTCGCGGATCTCAACGTTGTTCTTCTTGGCAATCTCAGCGATAGCCTCTGTAGTTACGATAGTCTTAACCATGAAGTCGGTAGGCTGGAGCTGACCGAGCTTCTTCTTGTTCTCGATGATGTAGTAAGAGAACATCATTGCAGTCTGGTTTCCGTTGATGATAACCCACTCGCCCTTGTTGTCGCGGCAAACAATAGCAAGACGGTCTGCATCAGGGTCGGTTGCTACAACGAGGTCGGCATTGAGCTTTGTACCGAGCTTCATACCGAGGGTCATTGCTTCAGCATTCTCTGGGTTTGGAGATACTACTGTTGGGAAGTCGCCATCGACTACCATCTGCTCAGGAACAACGTTGATGTTCTGGAAGCCCCACGAACGGAGACAGAGAGGAACGATGACGCGTCCTGTGCCGTGCATAGCAGAGTAAACGATGTTGAGGTCCTTCTGCTTGTTGATCACTTCCTGATCTACGAGTGCCTCGTGAACAGCCTGCATATAGTCGTAGTCCATCTCACCACCGATGATCTGGATGAGGTCTGGGTTAGGCTCGAACTTAACCTGATCGATAGTTACCTTGTTTACCTCATCGATGATACCTGTATCGTGTGGAGCAAGCACCTGTGCACCGTCTGCCCAGTATGCCTTGTAGCCATTGTATTCACGTGGATTGTGAGATGCAGTAACGTTCACACCTGCCTGAGCACCGAGCTGGCGGATGGCAAACGAAATCTCTGGTGTAGGGCGGAGGCTCTCGAAGAGATAAGCCTTGATACCATTTGCAGAGAAGATGGCTGCAACTGTCTCAGCGAACATGCGTCCGTTGTTACGGCAGTCGTGACCTACTACTACTGCAGGCTGGATGCCAGGGAATGCCTTGTTGATGTAGTTGGCAAATCCCTGAGTAGCCATACCTACGATATACTTGTTCATACGGTTAGTTCCAGCGCCCATGATACCGCGCAAACCGCCTGTACCGAATTCGAGATTCTGATAGAAGGCATCGATGAGGGCAGTCTTGTCCTCTGCTTCAAGCATAGCCTTTACTTCTGCCTGTGTTTCGGCATCGAATGCAGGAGAGAGCCACTTCTGTGCTTCTGCCTCACATTTCTTAATAAGTTCTTGATCCATTGTATTGAGTATTTAATGTTAGTGGTTGCTTATAGTTTCTATAGATTTTGCAAATATAAAACAAAAATCCGAAAGCAATGGCATGCTTTCGGACTTTTTTTATGTTCGTTGTGTAAAAATACTGTTTTTACTCCATTCCTGGAACCTTTGGCAACTTGCTGAGCGCTTCTTCGATGACAGAGTCAGATGGGATAACGTCAGTCATTGTACCATCATTGAACTGTGAATAAGCATAGAGGTCGAAGTATCCTGTACCTGAGAGGTTGAATACGATAACCTTCTCTTCGCCTGTCTCCTTGCACTTGAGAGCCTCGTCGATTGCAGCACGGATAGCGTGTGATGACTCTGGAGCTGGGAGGATACCTTCTGCCTTTGCGAAGATTTCTGCAGCTTCGAATACCTGAGTCTGCTCGTAAGCACGTGCTTCAAACACGCCCTGATGATAGAGCTCAGAAAGGATTGGAGACATACCGTGGAAACGAAGACCACCAGCGTGGTTAGCACTTGGGATGAACTGCGAACCAACTGTGTACATCTTGGCAAGTGGACAGATCATACCTGTATCGCAGAAGTCGTAAGCATACTTACCACGAGTGAATGAAGGACAAGAAGCTGGCTCTGCACCGATAATCTTGTAGTTAGCCTCGCCACGAAGCATTTCACCGATGAATGGAGAAGCGAAACCACCGAGGTTCGAACCACCACCTGTACAACCGATGAGGATGTCTGGCTTGATGTTGTACTTCTTAAGAGCTGCCTGTGCTTCAAGACCGATGATTGTCTGATGGAGAAGAACCTGGTTGAGTACCGAACCAAGTACATAGCGATAGCCTTCGCTCTTAACAGCAACTTCAACAGCCTCAGAAATAGCGCAACCAAGTGAGCCAGTAGTGCCAGGATGCTCTGCGTTGATCTTCTTACCAACTTCAGTAGTCATAGATGGTGAAGGAATGATCTCTGCACCATAAGTACGGATCACTTCACGACGGAATGGCTTCTGCTCGTATGAGCACTTAACCATGTAAACCTTACAGTCGATGCCGAAGAACTGAGTTGCCATAGAGAGGGCAGTACCCCACTGGCCAGCACCAGTCTCTGTAGTAACACCCTTCAAGCCCTGAGCCTTAGCATAGTAAGCCTGAGCAACTGCAGAGTTGAGCTTGTGTGAACCAGATGTGTTGTTACCTTCGAACTTATAGAAAATCTTCGCAGGAGTGTCGAGAGCCTTTTCGAGAAATTCGGCATGTACCAATGGAGATGGACGGAACATGCGGTAGAAGTTCTGAACTTCTTCTGGGATGTCGAACCAGCGAGTATCGTTGTCAAGCTCCTGCTTGTTGAGTTCTTCGCAGAAGATTGGGTTCATGTCTTCAATTGTGAGTGGCTGACCAGTACCAGGGTTGAGAAGTGGAGCTGGCTTCACTTTCATGTCAGCACGTACGTTGTACCATTTTGTTGGTACTTCGTTTTCTTCAAGGTAGATTTTGTAAGGGATTTTAGTAATATCCATAATGTTTTTGTTTTTAGGTAATGATTTACGTTGCAAATGTACACACTTTTTTCAAATAAACAAACAAAATGTTCGTTTTTTGTTGCGCAACGCTATACATTTTTTCAATGTATGTCATTTTGGTTTGTTTGTGTGGTTGTTTTGTTCTTTTTGTCATTAAGGTTTATGGCTTGGTACCATTCCTTTTGTGGCGGAATAAATGTGCCGTCTGGCTGTAGGCGCGAGATGTCGGCTGTAAAGGTGTGGATGCCTAATTCTGCTGCTGCTTCCGTGTTCTTGGATGAGTCGTCAACGAACAGGCATTCATCAGCAGGAGCATCTATCAGTCGCAGCACTTCCTTGAAAATGTCCGCGTGTGGCTTGGCAAGATGAAGTTCCTGCGAAAGGAAAATGCCATCGAACAGGCTTGGAAGGGTAGGGCACTCTTGGATAATATGCTGCCAATGGGCCTCGTTGGTGTTTGACAGCATATAGATGCGATAGCCTTGGGCGCGCAGTTCGGCAATTGCATCGAGGCGTCGCTGAGGAATGGAGAACAAGCATGAGTCCCAAGCGCGTTCCACTTCTTCCCGTGTGGTCCCCGGACGACTAAGTTTCATCCATAGACTCATGAACTCATCGGTACTGATATTGCCCACCATGTATTCGTCCATAGGGCCGAAAGCAGACACGCCCTCGCACATAGTAGCGCCAGGGCATGTCTTTGCCGAGTGTCCGTTCTTCATCCTGTCCATAAATCCTTGCACATCGATACCGAGTCGTGCAAACTCCGTCAATGTGTTCTGCATACTGATGTCTATCAGCACGCCGCCAAGATCGAGGATGATATTCTTTATCACTTCATTAAGTATTTATCGCCAGTTTCCTTTACGATTTGCTTGCGGAAAGCCTCTGGGTAGCCAGGGCGTGCAGGTGCTTCTACATATCCGTGCTCAGTCTTTGTGAAGCGTCCGCGCTCATCAGTCTTCTTCTCTGCCATGTCGTTGTGCTTTACGATGATGAACTTCATGAGGCGATCCCATTCTGTCATCATTCGCTCTGCCGACTTGAGTGTATATTCTGTCAGGGTGCTTACGGCAAGCTTTGGATCAGTATCGTACTGGGTGCGTGCCTCAGTCTCGATGCGAATCTGAGCATCGTAGTAGCTTTGCTCAAGTGCAAGCTTCTTGGCCGAGAGGTCTGGATACATCTTTGAGTAGTATGGGTAGACCATGTTGCTCACTGTGTTCTGAAGCCAGAAAGCCGACTCCCAACTGAAAGTCACATCATCCTGAATGCCGTCGATGCGCTGGTAGCACTTAGGAATGTCAGTCACGCAGCAGTAGAGAGGAGTGAAAGGCGCCATGTTGGAATCGTCGTTTGTCCACCATACGAGTCCGCCAATCTCATTTGGCAACCATCCACGCATCTGACCTATGAAGCAGAAGCTGGTCTGCTGGGTGCTTACAGGGCGTTCGTTGAAATACTTCTTGCCATCCACATCGAACGACAATGGAGTAGGGCGGTAAGGCATGTTGTAAGGGCCTGCACCAATCTCGTTCTGAATGTCGAGTGCCGTGCCTTCGTAGTGATCGCGCATGCCGCGCATCACGTCCTGCAGAGTCACCTTGTGGTTAGGGCGCATATAGAGAGGCATGCGGCCCTTGAGGTCGTTGCCCTTCGCATAGTCAAGATACTGCTCCATGCCATCGCAGAGGAGGTTGAAGATGCTCCATGCTCGAGCATCGCAGTAGCGCACAGCACCGAAATCGTTTGGAGCAAATGCGTCGCGGAATGAGAAGTCGGCATCAACCTTGCTTGTGAAGAATCCCTTCTCGCGTGCAAACTTGATCATATCCTTTGAGAACATCACATCGCGCTTGTCCTTCTGGTTGAAGGTGGTGATGCGGCTCTGATTGGCGTGAGTGCAGACGCAATCGTCAGGAATGCGGATTGCAACCCAGTTGGCACCCTTGTTGTTTGGTCCCTTGCCTATCATCTCCATGATCCATGCCTCATCCTTGTCGCAGATGGAGAAGGTCTCACCCTCCGAGCAGTATCCGTACTGGGCAACGAGGTCGGTCATGATCTTGATGGCATCGCGAGCTGAAGTGGCACGTTCGAGTGTGACATATATAAGCGAACCGTAGTCCATGATGCCCTTAGGGTCAACAAGTTCCTCGCGTCCGCCAAATGTGGTCTCGGTGATGCTCACCTGATTGGCATTCATCTGTCCAACTACGTTGTATGTGACGGCTGCCTGTGGAATCTCTCCGCAGTATCGATTAGTGTCCCAATCATAGATCTTGCGCATCTCTCCAGGCTGATGTGTGCTGCCTATGTGTCGATGCATGTTGCCGTACATTCCGTACGAGTCGGCATTGTAGCTTACCATCACACTTCCGTCGGCCGAAGCGTTCTTGCCTACGATGATGTTGGTACAAGCCTGGGAAGCTAAAAGGTAGGAGCTAAAAGCAAAAAGTGCAAAGAATATTCTTTTCATGACATAATAAAAACCCGACGGAAAACCGCCGGGAGTGATTTGGTTGTTTGTTATTTGATTATAAGCTTATCTGATCCGGCAGCCTTGAAACTCATGTCGAGTCCTTTGACTGAATGCGTAAGAGCACCAAATGAGATGAAGTCTACGCCAGCCTTTGCATAAGGAATCATAGTGTCGAACGTGATGCCGCCCGATGATTCGGTCTCTGCGCGTCCTGCTACAATCTCAACCGCCTTCTTTGTGTCCTCAGGAGTGAAGTTGTCGAACATGATGCGGTCGCATCCTTCAGCAAGTGCCTCGTCGAGTTCCTTCCAGTTGCGCACCTCACATTCTATCTTCAGATCCTTGCCGTTGTCCTTGCAGTACTGCTTTGCACGGCTGATGGCATTGTGAACGCCTCCGCAGAAGTCGATGTGATTGTCCTTCAGAAGGATCATGTCAAACAGGCCGATGCGGTGGTTCATACCTCCACCTATCTTTACAGCCTCCTTCTCCAGCATACGCATGCCAGGAGTGGTCTTGCGGGTGTCGAGCACATGAGTCTTTGTGCCTGCATCGATGAGAGCCTGCTGATACTTGTGAGTCATGGTAGCGATACCCGACATGCGCTGGAGGATGTTGAGCATCAGGCGCTCAGTCTGGAGCAACGACTGCTCCTTACCCTTTACCGACATTACGATGTCGCCTGGCTTCACGTGCGCTCCATCTTCGATGTATACCTCCACTTCGAGTGTTGGATCGAAGCGGCGGAACACCTGCTTTGCTATCTCTACTCCGGCAAAGATGCCCTCCTCCTTGATGAGGAGCTTGCTCTCGCCGTACGAATCTGCTGGGATGCAGCAGAGGGTTGTATGGTCGCCATCGCCTATGTCTTCTGCAAAGGCAAGGTCGATGAGTCTATCGTTTAGTTCTTCTACGCTTAGCATAATCTTTACTTTTGAATTGTGTGTTATCGACGCTGTTGCTTGGCTTGACAAGGATTAGAAGTACCATCCGAGGCCAATCTTAAGGCCAAACTCGCTCTTCTTCGAGAAGTCAGTTACCGACATGTCGAAATATATGCTTGGCTCCACTGTGAGGTGTCCGTTGAGGAAGAAGCAGTATCCTACCTCAGGAGTGAGGACTACATCGTTATAGCTCTTTGCAGCGTGTACGTACTTTGCACCAGCCTGGAGGAAGATGCCGTTCTGCTCGATGAAGTAGCGGCACTTAGCACCAATGAATGTGCTCTGCAGATCCTTGCTGTGGAAGTCGAATCCTACTTCACCGATAGCCAGCCAGTCCTGCTCGAACATGTAACCTGCCTGAGCACCGAATCCAAGGCTGAGATTCTTGCTGTCGCTATATGACAGGTTGATTCCGTTGAGTGTAGAACCAAGATACAGTTTGTCACTTTCGAACTGTGCGGATGCACTTGCAAATCCCATGACAGCAAGCACAAGAGTCATTAATACTTTCTTCATAATGTTACTTTGTTTTTTACTTGGTTATTCTTTTGTTTCGTTTTGTTACTTGATGTTGGTGCTTTCCTCGTTCCAGTCGTGCTGCTTCAGTTGTTCCTTCCTTTTCAAGGCCCATGAGAGGACGCATACTATTGCGAGGTAGATGAGCATGTTTGGCAGATTCTTCATCCACGCGTTCCATGTTACACCATAATATATATAGAAGGCGCATCCTACGCTGAAAAATGCGATGGGCACCCAAACGTATTTCTTCATTGCCGTATGTTTTTTTTTATGCCTCACTCACCACCTTATTCATCTTTGTCTTCCAGTAGAAGAAGAGCGCCACCACGCTGGCAGTAATGATCAGACCGATGGAATATGAAATCTCAGGCTTGAACTGGAATCCCTCAGGTGCAATCATGATGTAGGTCGAGCATACCATGGTCATCCATGTTGCAGGCACAGCGCTTATCCAGTAGCATTTGTGCTGGCGTACCAGCCATACGCTGATGGTCCAGAGAGTGAACACCGCAAGACTCTGGTTCACCCATGCGAAGTAGCGCCATATCACCTGGAAATCGACAAACATGAGCAGTATGCAGATCACAAAGATTGGGAGCGACAGTAGCAGGCGCTTGTATATCTTGTTCTGCTTGTAGTGCATGAAGTCGGCAGCTATGAGTCGTGCGCATCGCAGGGCAGTATCGCCGCTGGTGATAGGAGCAGCCACTACACCGAGTATGGCGAGCAATGCACCTATGCTGCCGAGCCATGAGTGGCAGATGGCGTTTACTATTACAGCAGGGTTTGACTTGCCATTTACAGTCATCGCAGCAAGAAGCTTCTCGTATGGAGTGTTGCCTGCTACATCAAGCGAATCGGCAAACTTGATGGCTGCAGCAGCCCATATCAGGGCTACCAGTCCCTCTGTTATCATGGCGCCGTAGAAGATAGGGCGGCCATACTTCTCGTTCTGCATGCAGCGTGCCATCATAGGGCTCTGCGTAGCGTGAAATCCGCTCACGGCACCACAGGCTATGGTAATGCAGATGCCAGGGAAGAGCGGCATGTTGCTCGATGGGTGATGGTTGGTGAATGCTGAGGTGATCTCAGGCAGACTGCCATCGTGAGTGAATATTCCGAAGCCTACACCCACCGCCATCACGAGCAGCGCAAGTCCGAACACAGGGTATATCTTGCCTATCAGTTTGTCGATAGGGAGCAGCGTAGCCAGGATGTAGTAAGCGAAGATGATGATGGTCCATGTGGTAGCCGTCCCCATTGCGCCCCAATCCTGAGTCATGTTGGACAGGAGGGTGGCTGGAGTCTGCGCAAACACCGTTCCTACCAGGATCATAAGTATCAGCGAGAACACGCGCATCGCAATTCGTGCCACGCTGCCCAGTTCGTCGCCCACAATCTCAGGCAGGCTTGCGCCATCCTTACGGAGCGAGATCATACCAGCGAGGTAGTCGTGAACTGCACCACCGAAGATGCATCCCAGCACAATCCACAGGTAGGCTGCAGGTCCGAACATGATGCCGAGTATGGCTCCGAATATAGGACCCGTGCCGGCAATGTTGAGAAACTGTATGAGAAACACCTTCCAGGTTGGCATAGGAATGTAGTCCACTCCGTCAAAGCGGGTCTTGCATGGGGTAGGTCGGTTTGTGTCAGCTCCAAAGGTGCGCTCTACGAATGCACCGTAAAGCATATAGCCCAGTATGAGGAGCAAAAAAGCAGTTATTAATGTTATCATTTTTGTCGTTATTTTAGCCTTTTGTTGTCTTTTAACTTATTTTGACTGCAAAAGTAGTAATTTTTCCTTACCTTTGCAAACAAATTAAGATTTTATAATGAAATATATATATAAGGTGGCGCTATTTGTGACAATGTTAGTCGGACTTTTCACAAATGTAAGCGCTCAGCAACAAAGTTTCACATACGAAGCCCCACAGCCACTCCATGAGGTGCGAGCCGTGTGGCTTACCACCATAGGCGGTCTTGACTGGCCTCGCATAGCAGCCACCGATGCTGCAAGCACGGAGCGCCAGAAGCAGGAACTGTGCCGCATACTCGACAGTTACCAGCGTATCAACATCAACACAGTCATCTTTCAGACGCGTGTTCGTGGTAGCGTCATCTACCCATCGAAGATAGAGCCATGGGCAAACGTCATTACAGGCAAGGCAAACCAGGCACCCTCGTACGACCCCTTGAAATACTGCATCGACGAGTGCCATAAGCGAGGCATGGAACTCCATGCATGGGTGGTCTGCATCCCTCTGGGCGACCTTGCCCGTCAGAAGTCGCATGGCACGCAGAGCATCGTGAAGCGCCAGCCGCAGCTCGTGAAGCGTGCTGGCAATGAGTGGTTCATGGTGCCTGGTGCTCCCGGCACAGCCGACTACATCGCCAGCATCTGCCGTGAGATAGCCGAATGCTACGACATCGATGGCATATCGCTCGACTACATACGCTACCCAGAGAGCGTGTACCGATTCTCGGACGACAACCTTTGCCCTAAAGGTACGGACAAGGCAGAATGGAAGCGTAGCAACATCACACGCATCGTGCGCAAGGTACACGATGCAGTCAAGGCTGTGAAACCATGGGTTAAGCTCAGTTCGTCGCCTATCGGAAAGTACAAGGATCTGTCGCGCTATAGTGCCCAGGGATGGAACTGCTACAACGCCGTATGGCAGGATCCGCAGTTATGGCTTCGCGAGAACCTCCAGGACATGCTCTTCCCTATGATGTACTTCCAGGGCAACCATTTCTATCCATTCCTATACGACTGGTGCGAACACAGCTATGGTCATCCTATCGCACCGGGATTGGGCATCTATTTCCTTGATCCGCGTGAAGGCAAATGGCAACTCAACGACGTGCGTGCCGAGATGCATGCCAGTCGCGACAGCGGCATAGGCGGTATAGCCTTCTACCGAGGCGAGTTCCTCACAAAGAATAGTCGTGGCATCTACGATGCGTGCCGCCAGGAGTTCTTCCCTTATCCAGCCCTCACTCCAGTCATGACATGGATGGGCCATCACACACCTCCTGCTGCTCCTACCGATCTGCACTATCAGGAGGGACGCCTCATCTGGAACGGCGATGCGCCTTACTACAACGTGTATGGTTCCAACACCTATCCAGTCGATTGCAGCAAGGCCGAGAACCTCCTCTTCGCCCGTTGCCAGCCGACCTCCTATTCCATCTCGGGTCGCGCCTTGAAGATGCACTACTACGCCGTCACATCGTCCGATCGCTATGGCAACGAGAGCCAGCCCGTTCAGGAATACTACGATGGCGTCACCCTTCCATCCGACATCAGCGTGTCGCAGCTCATCAACCGAGGCGTAAAGCCAAAGGCAAGCACGGAGACGGACAAGAAGAAGGACAAAAAGAAAAAGAAGAAATAAAAAAAACAAATCATTCAATCATAACGTATCACTAACAACACTCAGACATTATGCCACTCAAACGCGAAACACTGACATCGAAGCAATACGTAGTGCCATTTGCGCTCATCACGTCGCTCTTCTTCCTTTGGGGCTTTGCACGCAACATACTCGATGTGCTCAACAAGCACTTCCACGACTCGCTCGAGATCAGCAACACTGAGGCAGCCCTTGTGCAGGTCACGACCTACCTTGGCTACTTCCTCATGGCAGTCCCTGCGGGCATGTTCATCAACCGCTTTGGCTACAAGAAAGGTGTCGTACTCGGACTCCTTCTCTATGCAGCCGGAGCCTTCATGTTCATACCAGGCAGTCACATGGGCACCCTCTATCCGTTCCTCGTATGCCTGTTCGTCATCGCCTGCGGACTTGCCATCCTTGAGACCTCAGCCAATCCTTATGCTGCCGAACTGGGAGCAAAGGAGACCAGCGCCTCACGACTCAACTTCGCACAGTCGTTCAATGGTCTTGGAGCATGCCTGGCACCTATCACCGTGGGTACCTTCCTCTTCTCCGAGGGTGAGAGTGCTGATGTCAGCATCCCTTACGCCATCATGGGCGTCGTGGTCGTAGTCGTAGCTATCATCTTCGCTTTCTCCAAGCTTCCAGAGATCAAGCACGACGATGCCTCAGCTACCGAAACGGTAGAACAGGTACGCAACCCATACTCACAGCTCTTCAAGAACAAGATGTTCATCTTCGGAGCCTTTGCGCTCCTTGCCTACGAAGTTGCAGAGATCAGCGTCAATAGCTACTTCGTCACCTTCGCATCCGAACTCCACATCTTCACAGCCAAGAGCGCCTCGCAGTTCCTCGGCTTCGGACTCATATTCTTCATGGTAGGCCGCTTCGTCGGCTCATGGGTGATGCAGGGCATCCCAGCTGAGAAGACACTCTACGCATGTGCTACAGGCACCATCATCAGCATCGTGGGCATCATCATCTCGTCATTCCTCTTCCTTCAGGGCATCACATGGCTCAAGTATGCACCATTAGTGTTCGTGGTGTCCAACTACATGTGCGAGGCCATCATGTTCCCAACCATCTTCTCCCTTGCCATCAAGGGACTTGGCAACCTTACCAAGTCAGCCTCATCCATACTCATGATGACCCCTGTGGGTGGATGCGCCTTCGTGCTCGTAGGCCTTGTTGCCGACCAGTTTGGCTACGTAGCGCCATTCTTCATCACCCTCATCGCCTTCCTTGTCGTTTGGGCATACGCACGCAAGCAGGACAAGGAGTACGTTGAAGCCTGATGCGCCTCACAGGGTGGGGGAATATCCCCCGACCATAGGGTAAATCCCAATCAAAATATACATTTCCTACCTTGGCGGGAGTGATAATTCGCATATCTTTGCAGCGTGAAACGTAACAACTACGAATGTTCAACCATCTTAAACCACGCATTAAGGATATGAAACGAACCATCACTCTCGCCCTTGCTATCTTCATGGCACTCATCTCAGTCAGCGCACAGTCATACCGTCGCGGCACCCGTAACATAGTACCAGCGTCACCTTACTATCACGATCGTGCAGGCCACTACTTCGGCTACGACCACATCATCCGCCCATATTTCGGCCTGCGCATCGGTCCAGCGTTCACCAACGTACGCAGCGAGGATGGATTCCTCGATGGCAGCGGCATCCGCACAGGAGTCAACGTAGGCATAGCAGCAGGATTTCCAGTATCCCCATTCACCCCGCTCTACTTCGAGACAGGCTTGACCTACACCGAGAAGGGTGGTACGGGTAAGGCATCATCGGGCAAATTCTCCTATCGTCTCAACTACCTCGAACTGCCATTCGTCTTCAAGTACAAGGCTCACCTTGCTCCGGGCTTCTCCCTGCAGCCATATGCCGGAGGCTATGCAGCCGTAGGCGTGGGTGGTAAGATCAAGGACTTCCATAATCGCACCGCCTACAGTTCCTTCTCATCCTCAAGCTCCGACTCCTTCCGTCGTGGCGATGCAGGCCTGCGCTTTGGTTGCGGTCTCGAATTCCACCATCTCTATTTCGATGTAGCCTACGACCTCGGACTGTCCAACATCACTCGCGACGGCTTCGACTCAGCCCACAACAACTCCGTCATGCTCAACTTCGGACTCAATTTCTGATGGAATATAAACAAATGAATGGTTTGCAATACGCGTTGCAAACCATTCATTCGTTATGGGGAGAGGAGAAACGGTCCGTGTTATACTTGGGTCAACAGTACCTGTCCCTATGATTCTCCCTGTATATATCTATAATGCAATGAGTTACGCCACACGCATTACCCCCCCCCTAAAATAGTGGGTATCAGCGCATTAGCACCAACGTTGGTGCTAATCGTGTTGTGATATGTAGGGAAGATAGGCATTTGCGATTAGGGGGATTAGGCTGCCGTGCTGATGTCGTAGAGGTATTCAGGAGCAAGGTCTGCTTCGTTCTCCCACGTTACTGTGTCAAACTTGATGGTGAAGCGCTTGAACATCTCGATGTCGCGAAGAGGCAAGAACACCTCACCTACAAGCGAAGATTCAAGGTCGGCAATGCGCACCTCGCCTGTATTGAAATAGAGTCGCAGACGGTATCCGTCAATGTACTCAGCCTTTGTTATTTCAAGAAATGTATGCATAGCGGTATATTGTTTATCATTAGTTTGAGCGAGGGGATTAGGCAGCCTTGCCATACTCATAGATGCTGTCACTGGCAAGGTCTATCTCATCATTCCAATATACACAAGTGCGGCTGCTGTCCAGTTGCACTTGACGGAACAGACCGTACACTTCCTTGAGCGCACGGAATGTTGGCAACGTCTCTATGTCTTCCTTTACGTCGTAGATCACCTTGTGACCATCGTCGAACTCAACAGCAAGGAGGAAGTCATCCATTGCTCTGAGGGTTTTAATGCGTGGTATCATAGTGGTGGAAGTTTGGTGATTACTATCTCTGGCATAGTGGTATGTTATTTATCGTTAGTTTGATTTTTGGGATTTTTACACGATTGGTGTATTACTGCTGAACCATGTTATAGTTGAGTACGTCCTTTACGGAATACACACGCGACATGTTTTCGAATCATTTTCCTTTGTTGAGAGTGACGACTCGTAGATTTCCACATCGGGCACTTCGTTGAATTACAGCACAAATCCCTCATTTCGGTGCAAAGATACGCATTTTTTTGAAAAACAATGCCATTGGGGGTGATTTTTTTTGTTCTTCAGGCAATGCGGAGTGAGATTAGGCAAAAGAATTAGGTCTCGGATGGGGCTTCGGTGGGGTCGGTGATGGGTTCGAGCGTTTCGGTGGCATCGGAGTGGGAAGATGTCGGCATGGTTGACGCTATGGGTCTTGAGCATTTCGAGCTCTGCACGCTCACGACGGATGTAGGAAGAAGATAGAAGAAGATTTATACGCCTTCGGCGGACGAAGAAAAAACAAGTAAAAATATTATAAAACATTAAAAATATTTTCTTCTTGCTCGATACTGTTACGAAAGAGCTGTTTTTATTGTTTTTCTGTATTTTTATTTGTTTTTCTTTCGTCCGCTTTGGCGCAGCCAATCTAGCGTAAAAC
>JAKSLM010000058.1 GCA_024401225.1 Bacteroidaceae bacterium
AACGAGAAGGTGGTTGAATACATCAACCGACGACTTGCATTAATGAAGTACACGGTTAAGTAATCGCTAACAACAAATCGACAGCATTTTATTTTAACAAATACATTAAATACCGTTTTGAGAGTACGGTGTCTCTCCGATCCACTGATGAAAGCGCTTCACCTTGTTCTTATGAAAGCATGGCTTTCAACGCCCAAGCCGAATCTCTTTCATCACCCCTGAAGGGGATTCCGTTCTCTCAAAACACAAAACAAAAAAAACAATCGCAAATCAAATGTTTTTTCCTGTTTTTTGGCATTAAGCAGATAAAGTCCTCGGCAGAGGATGATGGTTTGTGATTGGAATTTTGGAGGATAAGCTGGCTTATCAGCAAAAATTTCAAGTGCAAAGCATCAGGGGCGTAGCCTCCATCTGATTAATGCGGTATTTTATGTATTTGTTTTTTACATGCGATAGGTAAATAATGGTTCATAATAAAAAAATGCCTCCCTTGCAGAATGTGCAGGGAGGCAACATAATATAGAGATGTAAAGGGGGAAAAATGATTAGATCTCCATAATTGATTGGTTAATATACCTGAGTGTAGACTTCCTCATTGCCGAGTTCAGGACAGAAGAGTGAGATCTTTACACTGATTCCTGTAGCAGTTTGCGATGAGAAATTGGCGAGTGTAGCCTCAGCTGCCTTGGCACACTTCTTAATGATGCTCTTGGCATTGTCCTTGCCGGTCTGATTACGAAGCACGAAATCATCAGTGCTCATCTGCTCAAGGCCGCTCTTCTTGAACTCTGCAAAGTATGCATCCTTGATCTTCTTCACGTCGGCATCGTAACCAGGAGTGCTACCAATGAAAATGTCCAAACTAGTGGTACGGAACTCGATGATGATGTCAGTCTTTGATTCATTCAAACATGAACTGAGTGTGAACAATGCTACCATTACAGGGAGCAAAACGTAGAAAAACTTCTTCATAAATTAAAAATTATTAGGGGGTATTTGTTAATTATTTTATAAGAATCGCAACAGTACATGTAAAAGTAAAGGGTTACGAGGACAAAGTTAGGAACAATTATCGAACTCGCAATAGAAACGGACGCTTTTTTTTGACGATTTTTGAATTGAGGTAGTGTTTATGTGTTTTCGTCTTGCAAAACGTCCTGATTTTAGGGTCGCATCGCAAAAAAAGACGTTTTGCAAGCTCGTTTTTGACTTTTTCGCCCTATATTTGTAGGGTAAAAATAAAAATAACGCAATGAACAAGCCCTCAACGATTCTCCTTATAGCCCTATCATGGCTGCTTATGTGCCGATGCGCAGGCAGCCCTGAGAACGATGGCAAGGGGCGCGACTATCCAAGCAAAGAGACCTTCGACGCCATAGACCGCTGCATGGGCTATATGCACTCCGACCCGAAGAGGGCTCACACGATGCTGGACTCGCTACGGAGCGCGAAACTGATGACCGAGCAGCGATGCGAATACTATCACGCGATGGTAGCCTTCTGCGGAGAGGACAGTCTGGACGGCGCACTCGCGATATGCGACCGACTGCTGGAGGGAGGCGAGTATGGAGACGACCGCTTCCTTGAGGAGGAGATATGTGTGCTGGCATCGGACATCACCATTGCCAACAAGCGTAACCTCGCTACCCTGCGATACGCAAAGCGAGGCATTGAGATATGCCACGGCAACGAGCTGATGCGAAGCGATGAGGCAACACTCATGGCTCGCGTAGGAGCAGCCGAGCAGGAACTAGGAAGAATGGAACAGGCACGCGAGACGTACGAGAGGGCATCGCAACTGCTGAACGACAATGCATCGTTTGCCGACCTCATAGCCCGCATCTCCCTGCAGAAGAAGCAGGCAAGCCTGTGCCAGGAGCAAAAGGAGTACGACAAGGCGATAGCCATCTGCCACGAGATACTGAACGTGGTGGAGAGGTTCGATCAGGACCCATCGTTCGTTGAGCAACGCCCGGAGACGATGCAGAAGTCGGGAGATGCCACTCACCACTTTGCCGGCTTCTACCATAGCCAGATGTACGGCCACATAGCACGCCTATACCGAATGAAGGTGGAGAACGGACTCTCGGCCAATGCACAAGCCGACACCGACTCCGTAAGGACATATATGGAGAGGTGGAGCGCAACGGACGGGGCACAATCGCCCGATAACATGGCCAACTCGATCCGCGAGCTGTACTTTGTAGGCATGATGGACCAGTTTGCCGAAGCCAAGGGCATAGTGGAGCAGCTGTACCAGGGCGACAGCATCGTAGCCGAATACGCCGACTACCTGAAGCTGATGGCTGAGGATGCAGCATCGCGCCTCGACCTCAAGGCGAGCAACGAATACCTGAAGCGCGCCCTTGCCATAGGCGATAGCATAAGCCAGCACGAGACGATGCGAGTGCTGTCGGAACAGATGTCGATCAACATGGTGCAGGAGCAGAAGCTGGCACGAGAGGATGCCGAGCAGCAGCTGGCACGCCACAAGCTGATCATACTGCTGCAATGGACATTGCTGGCCATCATCATCATATCGGGTGCAGTCATCACCTACCTGGTGAGAAAGAACAAGGAGAGCAGGATGATCATCGAGACCACCCAGCATGACCTCAACGAGACGAAGGAGGAGATCATCGAACTGGAGCAGCAGCTTGAGGACACGAAGGCCGAGAAGGCTGCCACCAACATGAAGGCTCTGTACGAGCGCATAGGAAGGGTGATGAGCGAGCAGAGCCTGTACCTCAAGCCCGACCTCGACATCAAGATGGTGGCTGAGGCTGCAAACTCAAGCCGATCGGTAGTGTCGACATGCATCAACAGCACTACGGGCAAGCCGTTCCGCCAGTGGCTCGCGGAGTACAGGCTTTCGCTCTTTGATCAGATGCTGAAGGCGAATCCCGACGAGCCTATCGATGTGCTGATGATGCGATGCGGCTACAAGGACCAGTCCACCTTCCGGCGCCAGTTCAAGGCCACTTACGGCATGACGGCTGGAGAGTATAAGAAGAAGTTGGAAGAGGCCAATCTAGCGTAAAACTTAATGAATTTGAAATACACTTTATTAATTAATATATTTATGAAAAAAACGAGTATTTTTTTGATGCTGCTCTTAGCAGTAATCACGTTCGTATCATGTTCGAACGACGACTCAAAGGATGGTCCTGCAAAAGCAGGAAATGCCAAGAGTTGGAAAATGTATGATGGTGACTTTATTACACCTGAGGATGTAATAGTGTCGGATAACGACACAACCAACATCAATGTCAGCAAGGCTTATATCACTAAGCTCAAAGGCAAGGAACAGGTAGCAGAGGGCGACATCATCTCCCTGTTCACACACGGTAACCTCGCATACCTTCAGGTTAGTCACGTAGCAGATAACGGTAACTACATGTCGATCGATGTAAAGAAAGTAAGTCTGACCGAGGTTCTCGGCGTGCTGAACATCAACATGTCAAACGTGCAGTTGAGCACAGATATCTACTTCGACCAGAGTCTGCCTAAGCGCGTGAACAACGGCGGTCAGGCTGATGCAGACGGACTCATCAACTCGAAGGCATACATTGATACTGATGCCCAGGGCAATACCGTCATTCATCCTATGGCTGTTCTCACTCCAGCCTTCGAAGCGGGTGCCAACGGCGAGATGGGAGCTGTCATACCAGGAGCTTTCGCTGGTTGCTACGTCGGTCAGGCTGACAACATCGAGGTTGCCAACGGCTGGTTCAGTTCTGTCCTCAACGTTTTATCAGATGTTGGCAAGGTTGTCATCACTCCTGTTAAAATTGTTACAGACGCAGTCAAGTGTGCGGTAGACTGTGGCGAGATACTTGCCAAGCTGGCTGTAGGTGGTAGCGTAAATAAGGACTACCGTATCATAGACTTCGAACACAAATTCACTGGTCATCGCTGGGATCTCACAGAGGGTAAGGCTGCCTCGGTCAATGATTTTGATTTCAACACCATGAACAAGCCTCGATATACCAAGGCTCAGTGGAAGGATTCGGTCATGACCAAAGCTTATGTCACACTTAACGGACACGTCAAAGCCAATGCAGGTATGCGCATGATTCTGGATTTTAAGCCAATGAAGGTCGAGAAGTTTGAGTTGGACGCGTATGCCCTCTTTGATTTGGATGCCAACATTTTATTTGAGATAGGCAAAAAGATACAAATCACACGTCCTCTCTCACTCCACCGCTTTACTCCAGAGAAGATAATGTTTGACATTGGTCCTGTCCCTGTGGTTATCGTCGTATACCCTGAGATTATTTTGAACAACCAGGTTTCTGGTGAGGTCCTCGCCTATATGGATTTTGACGCCAAGGCTTATTTCAATTATGATGCCGGCATTCAGTTCATACCAGAATTCAAGCCAGTTGTCAATGACACGATCTGCAAACCGTTCGAATTGGAGTTCAATAAATTAGGTGTGAAGGGCGAAGTCACAGCATCCATGGGCCCTTACTTCCGCCTGTCGTGCGAGCTGTATGGCATAGCAGGTCCTGTGCTTGACTTCGGATTCTCAGCCAATTTTAAGGCAAATGCCGATGTCTTCAAGGAGAAGGATAAAGATTGGGATGCGGATGGCAAAATAACAGTCACTATTAACTGGGGCGAAATGCGTGGATCGGGAGCCATCGGATTCCCACCTCTCAAGGACGTAAGCGAATGGCTCTATGAGAAGTTGTCGTTCCAAACAAAGAACCTCATCGATCCTCCATTTGTAATATATCGTCAGCCAATATTCGAATATCCAAAGGAAAATAAATAATTATGACCATAAAGTCGTCAATTAGGCGAATAATACCAACGTCACCAGCATACTGGCTGGTGTCGTTGGTTCTTGCGTTTTCAGCGTGTCGTGATAATGGTATCGATTCCCCAACTCCCGATCCCGGACCAGAGACGACATCGGACGCATGCATCCTGGTATACAGCGATGAGGCAGAGAGCAAGATGAAGCATGAGGTGGCAGACTTTGCACTCGAGCAGTTCAACGAGGCGCAGCAGGGACTGTCGCATCATGTGGACATCTCGTTCCGCTACGTTGATGTGAACGAAGAGAGATTCCTTGGTGCAGCATCCAACTATCTGGCGAGTGGCAAGTACCCATACATCATCGGTCCTGATGAGAGCTACACAACGAAAGCCAAGGGGCTGCTCGCCACGGCTTCCAACTGCTTCCACGACCCCAACAAATCGCCAGGCATACTGCTGCCATCCATGATGTCGATCGACGTCATGAAAACGGCACAGACCATGCCTAACGTACATGTGCTAACGGCCTCTGGACAATTCATGCTATCGGCAGCACTCAAGGCCGCCTCCTACGCCACCATGTCGCCCTACGTCTTCCTGCTTTGCTCGGACGACGATACGGAGCGCACCTATAGCCGCTTCTTTGCCAACTATGCACCGAACGACGGATTCGAGTGGAGCGGCAAGTCCGACTGGCGCGGGCAGCACGGACTGATCAACGTACTCCCTGACATAAGCCGCACGGAGCTTGAAGCGAAGATCGACAGCGCCTACGCTGACTTCTGCGAGCAGCTGCCTAACAAGGGCGACTCATGCCGCTTCTTCAATTTCATAGTGGCAACTAATAATCCCGAGCATGGACTGCTGCTTGACAGCATGAGACATGAAAAGTCACAGAAGGACCCACGCTTCGGACTGCCGGAGATAATACTGCTCAACGGCCAGAAGGCGCTGGCACGTGCCGAACGCTATCACGACGCCACCTCGATGTCGCTCTCAGCAGCGCCTGACAACAAGGACTTTGCCGATGAATTCTTCAAGCGCTTCGGCCGCTACCCGGTACAGGGCGAGGCACACTTCTACGATGCTGTGCTGATGTCGCTCTATGCCGAATTCAACCGCAAGCTGCAGAACAACAGCCTCGAAGAGGGTGAGACTGCATGGACCGGAAGCATCGCACTCCAATTCACCCTGGACGGTAAGGAAGAAGTGGGAGCCAGCTGGAAGAGCGAAGGCATACGCAAGGCGCTCGAAGGCTATCTCAACAGGCAGCAGGTCAAGTTGCGCGGAGCATCGTCCGACTGGACCTTCGTCGATGTCGATGGAAAGACCAGCGCGCAGAATACCTTCTACAGTATAAACTACCTCGATGAGGAAGAGAAAAACCAGAAGGACATCCCTGACGGATGGGCATCGTCCGACCAGGACAACTATGTGTGGTACGACAACACCGTCAAGACTGCATGGGTACCAGACACATGTGTCATCGAGACTGCCCTGACCAACATCAGCCGCCCATTTGCTGACCTTAAGGATCGATGGGCACTCCTCATAGCAGGCACCAAGGCGAACGAAGGAGAGAAATGGGGTGAGAACTACCGCCATCAGGGCGACGTGTGGAACATGTTCCACCTGCTGCGCCATCACGGATATGCCGAAGATCACATCATCGTGGTTACCGAGGACGACATCTTCGAGCCAAAGATATTCACGGATTTTCCGGAAAATAATGTAGTGATACACCCTAACGATTCTACAGTAAACCTGTACGAAGATATAGGAAAAGCGCACTACAAACTGAGCGATATCACCCAGCAGGACATCATCGACATCATCACAGGCAAGGAGAGCAAGCATCTGCCTCGCGTCATCAAGTCGACCGATGCCGACAACATCCTCATCTACTGGAGCGGACACGGCAACCCAGAAGGCGAACTGCGCTGGGACGGAAAGGACTCAGAAGCAGGCACAAGACTCAGTCAGATGTTTGCACCTTACCACATGCAGGCCGCACTCACACAGCTGTGCGACTATAAGGGAGCGGGCGAAAACAACAAATACAAGTACCGCCGCCTCCTCTTTATACTCGAATCCTGCTACAGCGGCAAGTTCATCAGCTCCATGCCAGCACTCGAAGGCATGCTCTACATGGCAGCTGCCGAGGGTGAGGAGAGCTCGTGGACAGACGACTCCTACATAGATATAAAAACAAAAGACCAAGGCGTAGCCCGCAGAATATTCATGTTCGACCGCTACTCTGCCAGCTTTGTCAACCTCGTGGAGCAGAACCCAGAAATCACGTTCAACAGTCTGCACAACAGTCTCTACAACCTCACTACCGCCTCCCACCCGATGATCTACAACAATGTAAACTTCGGCAACCTGCAGACTATCAAATTCAGCGAGTTCCGCACGCCGTAGCCTTAAAAATATGACGGATGATCGATTAAAACGAATAAACGGCTAAACGATTAAACGGCTAAACGACTAAACGGTTAAACGTTTAAAAAATAAAAGCAAAGCATGAAAGTCCTGAAATTCATTACAGCTTCGGCCATCTGCATGCTGACCCTGTTCGCATGCTCCGACTCAAAGACTGAGAATGTTCCTGACGATCCAAAGGAGGAACCAAAGTCAGAGGGTGTGGACTACCTCGTGATGTTCTACGCACAGGGAGGCGAAACCCTCGATGAGTGCATACTCGGCAACGTGTACCAGGCACTCGACGAGGGCAGTAGCGACAAGGTGAAGATGACCTTCCAGTACAAGCTATCGGCAGCCTTGCACGATAAGTACGCTGAGTTCAACGGCACACGCCGCTTCACCCTCGATGACAACAAGCAGTTCATCGGCACATACAAGGACAACAGCGCAAAGTATCCAGAGAACGATGCTGGCGCAACGAAATACCTTGTCGAGAACCTGAAGACCGAAAAGATAGGCGACAACAAGTACGACATGTCGAGTACCGATGCACTCGCAAGCTTCATCAAGTGGAGCAAGGAACTGTACCCAGATGCCAAGCACACCATCCTCGTGATCAGCGGTCACGGTAATGGATGGAAGTTTGCCCTGGATGGCAAGGCTGCAACCCGTGCCATCCAACCTGACGACAACCTCAACGATAAGTCGCTGAGCGCTACCGAGATCAACAATGCCGTGAAGGCAGCCGGAGGCATCGAACTGTTCTACACCGATGCATGCCTCATGGCTATGTACGAGAACCTCTACGAGTATTCCAGCACTTTCAAGTACATGCTGTCTCCAATGGAGATCACAATGGGCGTGGGTGGCAACTACACCAAGCTGTTGAGCCTGCTGAAGAGCGCCAACAACACCGAGGCGGGACTTGTGGATGTCATGCACAAGTACATGGACTACCTCATCTCGCCTGAATGGTGGGACAACCCAAAGCTCTCAACCCGATTCGCCGACATAGGCTTCTACGACCTCACGAAGATCGACAACCTCACACCCGTGCTGAAGCAGATCACCGATAAGCTGGTAGAGAAGATCACAAGCGACGAGAAACTCGTATCGCCAACATCCCCAACCCTGCCTTTCGGCGACAGCTACCGCACCTACATCAACAATGCCATCAACCAGTGTGAGATAGCAGAAGGCAGCTCATGGATGAAGGGCAAAAACATTCCTTCGGTGCTTCTGCCATACATGCAGGCTGACAGTATCAAATTCGAGGAATTCGGTGGCAACACGTTTGTACACACCCGAAACATCATCGCCTGGATGTGGAATGCCCCTAACAACCATGCACACGAAGCATACGCCAACTACGAAGGCGAATGGAAGCAACTCCGTCAGACTATCATTCAATCAACTGCCACATCTTTCTCCCTCACCGACATGCTTCGCTTCCTCGGAGGCATAATGTATGCATACGGAGTGGACGACACATTCGCTAAGCTGCATGACGAACTCATCGCTGCCCTCAAGACCGTGGCATACATCCGTAGCACCGAGCCTGTCAAGATACCAGGCCTCGACCAGGCATACGAGCTCTGCTCGCCAGGCATACAGATTGTGCCGCTCAACAATCTCTACTACGTGGAGGACTTCAACCACTACAACCTTAAGGACATCAAGACTGTTGAGGAGGCGCTGAGCATCTACCAGAGCACCACATTCGACAAGAAGGTGGGATGGAGCCGCATCCTGAGCCTCATCAACGTTCAGCCATCCGTATTCTCCAACCCATCACGTGAAGAAGTGCTCTCGACGGAGGTGTATAATTTGCAACAGGGACAGTAAGGTCAAAATATAAAAAACACGAGAAAAAATCTATAACGATTTGAGACCGAAAAGTGTGCCAAACTTGACAGCCTAGGTCTGCCCCCTTGATTATCCATTTGCTAACAATATTTCCAAACAACTATTAACAACAACTTTATGAAAAAGATTATGAAACTGTCAGGACTGATGATGTCCGCCCTGCTGTGTATGTTCACTTCATGCACAAGCAACGATGAGAAAAAGCAAGAACCAGTATCTGGTCCATCAACTGTCGAGGTTACAGTCTATATGGGATCGGAGACCCTCAATGTAGTAGAAGGCTCGTTCGTAGTTCAGAGCATGCCAAGCGGCCAGAAGTCAGAGATCAACGTCAACAACATTATCTTCGCCTTCGATGCCACTTCAGCAGCCGACAAAGCTTACACAACAGTATTCACATCGAAAGCCAAGAAGGCTACCTTGAAGATTGTATGCGACGCCAGCGAAAAGGAAGTAACAATCACTCCTAACCTCAAGGTAAAGAGCGGTATTCAGCTCAGCGATGACGTAAAGTACACGTATGAAGTCACAGGCGTAATCACACAGAACTACGGACTTGGCAGAACAAATACGGATGATAACACCTTTACTAACACAGCCAAGGGTAGCAAGTTCGAAGAGGTTGTACGTAATAACAACACCTCACTCCTCACACTCAAGCTCTTAAAATAATCGAGCTTTAAGTTATACGCCTTCGGCGGACGAAGAAAAAATAAATAAAAACAATCGCAAATCAAATGTTTTTCTTTCGTCCGCTTTGGCGAAGCCAATCTAGCATAAAAACTAATGAAAAATGGATAATCAAAGGAACCCTTGATTATCCATTTCTCTTTTCTTACTGCAGCCTTGCGCCCATCACGCTATAGAGCTGTCCATCCTTCCTTATCACTATGCGCTGATGTTGCTTGTCAAACACCTTGGCAGGTGCCTTATCAGCACCGTGCACATCGGTGATGCCATCGGACTGCTTACTTAAGATATAGTCCAGACCAGCCTTGGCATCAATCTTTCCATAGCCGAAGCGGATAGGATTGGCATCCGTAAACTCATCGTGCATGGCGGTGTGGCGCATAATGTCGCGCACGCCTTCCGCATCAAGCGTAGGGTCAGCCTGCAACCATAGAGCAATGGTACCAGCCACTACTGGACATGCCATCGAGGTGCCCGATGCTACTGCAAGGCTGTGTTCTGGGTCATCGTTCTTGATGATTTCGTAGTCACGTACATCTGTCGCATATCTGTTCAAAGTCGAGATGAGATACTCGCCAGGCGCAGATATTGTAGGGAAGGTACGTCCATCTTTGCTTGTACCATAACCAGAAAAAGCGGAATAATCGCCTATTTTACAGTCTTGCTTGATGTCCTCACCCTTGGAACTTGTCCATTCAGATCTCACGGCATACGAACCTACACAGATAGTGTTGTGTCCGGAAGCCATATCGTTGAAAGAGCCCGATGCGTCTCCGCTCACGTAAAGTTCTGGAAGGTCACCGCTGGTGAAATTTGCATTCCTACCATAAACATCGACCTCGGCATCGCCATCCAGAATAATAGCTAATCCATGGTTGGTCTTTTCCACTCCAACATCTTGGCTTCTCATGACTATTACCTCGCGTCGTCCTGTGACAGGACTATAGTCAGCTCCAAGCAAGATAGATTTACTGTCTGGCATGAAATAAACAGGGTCTATGAATTCTTTCATCTCCTCATCCTTTCTGCCATCTGCTTCTATCACGGGCGAGGTACTCAGAATCTCGCCGGTTTTTAAATCGACAACAGCAATTTGTAGTGTGAACGAGTGTTCGTTATCACGGCTCCATGCATCAATTTTGAAGTCTTCGAACATTCCAAAATCCCGCCTATTGGGGCTATAAAGTATGGACGCTATCTTCTTGCCCGCAGGTTTATGCAGGTACATATCTCTTTCTCCTTCATTGCCTGCAGAAAGGGAGAAAATCACACCCGGCCCAGCAAGAGCATCAAGAGCAGTCGCCATATCCGATGTGCCGTCGTGAGGACCTGTCTCATAACCTAACGACATATTGATAGAGATTGGCTTACCCTGTTCCTTCGCCTTTTCGGTAATCACCTTGGCACAATTGACCATTTCGACGTCAGTTTTACTAGTGAAGAAAGTACCGACGATGATGTCTGTCTCAGGAGCCATGCCATAGTATGTGTCGCTACCATAGCGGCCTCCAGCACCAGTAGTCATAGTGTGAGTGCCATGCATACTTCTGAAATCGACAATCAGGCTTTTGATAGCCTCGCCTCTATACAGATATCCAGGGTAGTCGCCATACTTCTCTTTTCCTACGTGCGGATCTCCTTCGTCTGCCTGATAGACATAGAGGATTCGCGAAGTGCCATCTTCGTTCAGGAATGAAGGATTATAGTATTCGAATCCCTGATCTACGGTACCATAGATAACTCCCTTGCCGGTATAGCTCAGTCCCTGTCTATCGACCATGGCGTGCACCTCATCGACGTGCGACACGCTGCGCGCCCTGTCGTTATGCAACTGAGGCTTCTCGCCGAAATTGATGGTCTGCACACCTTCGAGGGCAGAGATCTCATCGAGCTTGTTGATAGGAAGGCGGCAGGTGATGATGGTCTTCAGATTAGTCACAACCTTTACTCCCAACGCCTCAAGTTGAGGAATCACATCCTGATTGGCAATGCGTATGAATGCATCGATGTGCGTCTGGGGCTGTGCGTTGGCACGTGATTTCGCGCCGTTGCTGGCATGCTGCTCAGTCTGCAGTTCCCTGAGCATAGCCTTCGAATGCAGATTGAGTTTGCTCTGCCCGTAGGCAGACAATCCCGCCATGTTGCTGAGCAGAATGGCAGAAAGGATAGATGATAATATCTTTTTCATAATTTTTGTTGCGCCGCAGGCTTTATTTTTATTTTACACATGTATTAGTTTATTTACACATGTATTAATGCCTAATTGTATATTGTCCTCTAAAGAATTAGGCTCCCGACACGTTGATGCCGAGAGCCTTTGCTATACTGGTGTCGCTTTTTCAATTATCATGGAAAAGCGGCTCTGCTACTTAAATTCGTAACCAAGGTCCTTAATGCCCTTGATGATAGTCTGTATAAGTTCCCCATTTGGAACAGGCTTTTCACCCGATCCTACGCTATGGTTCTTGAGTGTCAATGGTCTTGCTACGTCCTTAGCAACAACTTTGATAGCCCAAGCTGTGGAACCTTCAGCAGGAAGAGCTGCTACAGCCTTCTCATCTGGAACGAACGAAACTGCTACCTTCGAACCATCCTTGATATCCTGGATGAGGAGCACCTTGCCGTTGAACATAGTACCATCCTTATCCTCCTTAGTAGCCGAACCATTAGCCTTGACCTTCTTAACGTCAGTCTGACCCGCGAACGAAACTCCAACTTCCACTTCACCAAGTGCGAGGACCTCATCGCTGACAAAAATGCGGTACTCAAGTTTTGGTTCCTTCTGGCTTTCGCCCTTCACATCGTCATCGTTTCCACATGACGAAAATGCAAATGCTGACACAAGAGCTACTGCTGCGATAGCAAATAAATAACTGATCTTTTTCATAATTTTCCTTTTTAAATAATATTTGTGTTGAATTAATACGCGTTCCTTATTAAATTAGGGGCAAAGATAGCATCTTTTTTTCACACCTATATAATTTTCTTTATTTTTTTTTGCCCAAAAACGGGAATTAGTGCGGATTTATGCGCAAGTGCCGATTAAGAAAACAAAAGAACCTAATGTATTTGTTTTTTTACATGCCACAGGGAGAGGTGCTGATGCTGGTGTTATTCATGTTCTATGATTTATAATTTATGGATGATTTGTGAGTAATTTCTGTTAATTTAGCCGTAGGCGGTTTCTCTCAAGAGAGCGTCCCTGGGGGACGATAACCGTCAGAAAAGCGCCCAAGCTTTTCGTCCCCAAAAGTGCCACATGAATATCGTTCGCAACCCCATAATAAAGAAAATGTAGTACATTGCTTGCCAGTTCCGCAAAGAATGACTATCTTTGCAGCACACAAGGAAAGATCCTACTTGAAACATAAACATACTTGAAATGACAAAGACATTATCCTTACTCCTGATGCTCTGCAGCATCTTTGTGCAGACAGCAAAAGCGCAACGAGCGTTTCAGGCCTCTTATCATCACAAGGTCAACCGCACAGAACTTACTCCGGCGAGTTCTCCTGAGGAAGTAATTGACTTTTTAGTTAGAAATATGGGCAGAAACTGTTCGCTCATGCCTGGGTTGACACCAAAGTTATTTGCTATGGGGCCTGATAAATACGGCAATATCCATGCAAAATATTACATAGAGAATGATGAAGGTCAGGCGACCTACTATCAGCTGTACTTGCATTTCCGCCCAGACGGAACGCTGTACTACATCAATGGTGTGCTGCCGCTCATTGATCAGTCTGCTCCTGCAATGAGTAAAAGCGCAGGTAAGAAGATCCCTGCTGAGCATGCTTCGCTTATCGCTACGGGCAATACCACAAGCGAGGTGTCGCAGACTGTCGTGACCTACAAGGATGAGCCACGCCAGGTATATAAGGTCAAGGATGCGGGAGCGCTTCAGGATGTGTACGTGGATGTTTACAGCGGCGAGATACTCTATACCATACCGCATCTTCTATCCTTCGCTCCGTGGAGTGATGTGCAGGGCACCAATGTGAAGGTGCAGGGCAATACGATGTTCTACGGCATGCAATCGATGGATGTGATGCAGACAGCCGGTGGGTACATCCTGCGTGACCCTGTCCGTAACATCATCACAGTCGATGCTACCGACAAGTACAAGGATCTGCCGGTAAAAGACATCCCTGGCGAAGCGGAGCAGCTCATGATGCTTGCCACAGGCTCTGACGACTTTTTCTTCAACGAGGAGCAGTTGCAGACCGCTCAGTATGCTACCGCTGTCAAGTCTATCTACCTCAAATGTATACCTACAGACCCTGCTAAGGGAATGCCTTCATCAACATCCATCCGTGCCTACTATTCTGATGTAGACCACAATTCTCTTGGGGAAATCTTCAATGTTAACAACGCTACATGGACGGAAACGGATCTGGGAGTGTATGAATGTATGGTAAGTTTTCCTGAGTCTGTCAGCATCGATTTGCTTCATACTCATCATACCGTAGAGATTACGATTGATGGCGAGAAATATGTTGATACTGACATTATTGCTGCCGGCGATGATGGCCTCTATCAAATTAGGACACCTGACGACTCGCCAATAACTCTGCGATACCGTATTGATGTTGCCACTGATGCCATGCAGCCAGCTCTTGACATACATTGGGGCGTCCAGAAAGCATACGACATGTATGACACCTACTTCGGTGTTAAAGGCAGTGATGGCGAGGGATGCCAACTGGTCAATATCGTAAACCCTACAAACAACTTTCCTCTCATAGGCAACACTTACTTTCCTTACAATGCTTGTGCTCTCAATGTACCTTTGCCTGACCCTTACAATAACAAGACCTTCTATATGTTGTATGGCATGGGTGGCGTTATAGCAGACATTAAGCCTAATGTTGAACTACCTATCATTGCTCACGAATACACTCATACCATTACGGCTGGTTGCGGAGGTGGCCTGATGCCTCAGAACGAACCGGGTGCACTAAACGAGTCTACTGCCGACTGTATGGCAATGGTGGTCGAGGACTTTGCCCTTGGAAAGCCTTCATGGAAGAATGGTGGTCAGATTTCTATCTACAACGCAAACATGCGTGACTTAAAGGATCCTTGGTATTCAGGAAGCGCTGATGGCAAGATCAACGAGGAGAGTGCCCAGCCTAAATACTATAACGGACGCTACTGGTTTGACTATAATGCCGATCCAAAAACTGACAATGGTGGTATGCATAAGAACAACGGCGTGTTCAATTACCTGTTCTATCTCCTTTGCGAAGGTGCAAATAACATAACCAACGAAGTGGGACAGACTCATACCATCGAGGCCATAGGTATGGAGGCAATGAAGGATATTTTATTCCATTCCATGGTGTTCTATAACAGTTCAATGTGCAACTACACCGAGATAGCCGACAACCTCATGGTTGCCATTGAGGACATTGCGCAGCAGGATAATGCCGCAATAGCAAAGCTGCAGGAGACGATGGCCATAGCTTTTGAGCATGTAGGCATGAATACCAGCTTCAGCCCTACAGGCATCACCAATGTTTCCCCCGACACCAAATCGCCATATTCCGGCACCTACAACCTCTACGGCATGCCAGTCGATGACAACTACAAGGGCATCGTGATAAAGAACGGCAAGAAAATGATTCAAAGAAGATAAACACAGGAAATCCTGTATATCCTCTTTTATAACGTAAATGCCCGTAAATTATTCCGTAAATTATTCCATAAATTTTATTTTTGTTCAACAAGTTAAACCAATTTAAGAACAAATTCACTTTCGGGCATTCACGTACGCCGAAGGCAAAACAAAGATGCCAGAGTAGTTACTTTTGACTCATCGTTTAATCTACGAGAGCATCATCCATTAGAACAAGGGTTAAAGCGGCTGTCGGCACAAGTCTGCAACTATTTACACAACTCCTTGCAAGGAAACAGCAAAGTCCTTGCAAGGAGTTGGTTGTTTCCTTGCAAGGACTTAGCCATGTTC
>JAKSLM010000059.1 GCA_024401225.1 Bacteroidaceae bacterium
TTCCTATAAGGAAGAGCCAGAAGACGATGAAAAGTAACCTCGCAATCCTCACATATTGTGTTTGATTGATAATTAGTTAGATGACACCCACTAGTCATACAGACTGGTGGGTGTGTTTCTCTTTTACTGATAAGTTTCAGTCGTTCATCAGAATTGTAATTTCGGTAATAGACCTCAGAGTATATCATTTGCAATGTTGACATTACAATTTACGTCCAAATATAGTTAAAATTGTTAAATCCATACTTCTAAACTCATGTTCTTCAATACCCCAAATCACTTTTCTACCTTTATATGTGCATTTATTTGATAATCAATAAGTAGCAAAAACAAAACGTGTACCTCTCTCACATCAATCACCATCCCTAATTCCGTAACAAGCATTGGCAAGTCAGCTTTTTCTGGTTGCAAAGACATGGAAGAAGTATACTGCTATGCAGAGGAAGTACCCAATACATATTCCGATGTATTCAAAGATTCATACGTAGAGTATTGCACCCTCTATGTGCCAAAAGCATCGATAGACAAATATAAGGCTGCCGACCAATGGAAAGAGTTTGAGTCTATAAAGGCAATTGAAGACGCAATTATTTCAGGAACTCCAGAAGAACCAGAAACAAAAGAATGTACAATTCCTGTAATTTCCTTTGCAGATGGCAAACTGAAATTCCATTCAGACACACCAAATGCAAGTTATCATTATGATGTAACAACAAGCAGTACGATAAGTGGAGTATATTCTGAAGGTGAAAGCGCATTCGATCCTGAATTCACCATCACAGCATACGCTACCGCTGATGGATATTCACAATCAAAAACTGCCACAAAGCAAATAAAGTTTGATGGTAAAATACCTGAGCCAGAAATCATTACTGTTGAAGTCCACGACACAATCGAAGTGGAAAAGATTGTCGAGGTTGAAGTTCCTGTAGAAATAGAGAAACTCGTCGAGACACATGACACAATCTATGTGACAGAAATTGATACCGTTTACGTCACAGAAACTGAAACTATCTACATCTACGATGACTCTCGCTCTGACATTTCCACACCAGACGGACAAACCATCACATTCTATATAAGAGACGGCATTATCCACATAGAGAATGCACCACTCAACTCAACAGTATACGTCTACTCAGAGACAGGCGAAATGCTTGAATCGCGCAGAGTGTATGAGAACGAATTGGTTATCGCACTCCCACGCAACGCTATCTACATAATAAAGACTAAGGACAAAGTTTTCAAAGTAAAGCTTTGACACTCCCGAGTGGATTACAGGGACAAGTCATGATTCACAAATATTTATTATACACTAATGGCAGCATCCTCGCACAATTTTGCGACTTGCTGCCATTGAAGTATAGTCTATATTCGTGAAATTTCGTAGAGCTGTCTTAATTCATTATTGCGAAGTAGTCTACGATACCGATGAGTCGCTTGTGTTCGTTGACCACGAGAAGCGAGTGAATCTTGTGGGTGCGGAACATTCGCTGAATCTCGGTAAGCTTGGCATTTGGGCCGATGGTCTTTGGATTCCTTGTCATAGCTTCCGAAACGGAGAGTGAGAGGAAGTTCTGCTGAGCACCTTCTACTGCACGGCGAATGTCGCCATCGGTAATGATGCCAAGTATGTTCTCTTCCTTATCCATGACGATTCCAAGGCCGAGTTTGCCGTTCGAGATGAAGAGGAGTGCTTCGCTCAGTCGCATGTGAGGCGAGATGATCGGGAAGTTGTCAGTATACATCACATCCTTCACTCGTGTGAGCAATTTGCGTCCAAGCGATCCACCTGGATGGAACATTGCAAAGTCGTTGGCCTTGAACTTACGCATCTCCATCAATGCGATGGCAAGTGCATCGCCCATAGCAAGGGCCGCGGTAACGCTCGATGTAGGTGCAAGGTTGAGAGGACACGCTTCGCGTTCCACCTTTACGCTGATATGAATGTTGGAATGGCGCGCAAGGAGCGACTCAGCGTTGCCTGTCATCGAGATGATGGACAGATGGCGATTCTCAAGCGAAGCTACGATGCGAAGCAATTCGTCCGTATTGCCGCTGTTGGAGATGAACAACACGACATCGTGGTCCATGATCATGCCCAGGTCGCCATGAAGGGCATCGAGAGCATTGATGTAGATGGATGGTGTGCCTGTGGATGAAAGCGTTGCTGCGAGCTTGGCAGCTACGTGTCCGCTCTTGCCCACTCCTGTCACTACTACATGGCCAGTACACTTGAACATGGTTTCGACAGCGTCCTCAAAGTTATGATCAAGCTGAGGGATGAGTTCCATCATCGCCTCGGCCTCGTCGCGAAGACACTTTTCCGCTATGTGCAATACGTTCATATCTATTATAAGTAAAGAGTGGAATCTTAGTTGAGTAATGATTTAATGACAGTCTCCAAATCCTTAAGGTATAGCATATTCGGTCCGTCGCTCAAAGCATGCTCAGGATCAGGATGAACCTCAAAGAAGAATCCGTTGGCGCCGAATGCCTTTGCAGCAAGAGCCATGGCTGGTACGAACTCACGATTGCCACCGCTCTTGCCACCAGCTGCTCCTGGTCGCTGAACAGAATGGGTGCAATCCATGATGACCGTATCGGTGTATTTCTTCATGTCGGCTATGTTGCGGAAGTCGACGGCAAGATTGTTGTAACCATAGATGTTGCCACGCTCCGTAAGCCATACATTATCGTTTCCGCTCTCACGCACTTTCTGTACTGGGTACTGCATGTCGTCGCCCGAAAGAAACTGAGCCTTCTTGATGTTGACTACCTTGCCCGTTTGTGCAGCCGATACAAGGAGATCGGTCTGGCGACAAAGGAATGCTGGTATCTGAATTATATCCGCCACCTCAGCTACTGGTGCAGCCTGATGGGATTCATGAATGTCGGTTAGTATGCGCAATCCATATTTTGCCTTGATGTCGGCGAGCATCTGCATGCCCTTTTCAAGACCTGGTCCTCGGAACGAATGGATGCTGGTGCGGTTGGCCTTATCGAACGATGCCTTGAAGATGATGTCGGTACCGAGAATATTGTTCAGACGAACGAGTTCCTCTGCTACCGCTTCCAGGCATTCCATCGATTCGATGACGCATGGACCGCATATAAATGTCTGCATAAGTTTATGTGTATCGTTATTTTGTAAAGTCTAAATATGCTTAAAAGGGATACTCGCCAAGCTCGTTTGGTGCTGGTGCTGGAGGCGTAGTCTGCTGTTCCTGTTGAGGTTCGGCAGCAGTAGCTGGCTCTGTCTTCTTGGTGAGCATCTCCATATTGTCGGCCATGATTTCATAGGTGCGATGAGTCTCCCCCTTCTTGTCTACCCATTGGCGGTTTTGAATCTTTCCCTCCACGTAGAGCTTGTCGCCCTTATGCACATATTTCTCCACCGTCTCAGCCAGTTTGCGCCAGAAGATCACCGTATGCCAATCAGTCTTATCTGGCACCTGAGCACCCGACTGAAGCGTGTAGCCGCGTTCGGTAGTAGCCAAACGGATCTGAGCCACACACACACCCTGGTCAAGGTAACGCACTTCGGGTTCCTGACCTACATTTCCTATAAGCATCACTTTATTCATAGTAGATATGTTTTAGACTGAAGATTAAAGACTGACTGTTTTGTTTACGAGATAAGCATCGAGCACCACCATTGCAGCCATAGCTTCGACTACCGGTACGGCACGAGGCAGGACGCATGGATCGTGGCGTCCCTTGACTGCGAGCATAGTCTCCTTGCCATCCTTATCGACCGTAGGCTGAGGACGAAGCTGCGTAGCCACAGGCTTGAAGAGGACACGGAAATATATGTCCTGACCGTTGGAGATTCCGCCTTGTATACCACCCGAATGGTTGGTGAGTGTAGTGATGCCATCGGCTGAAGGCACGAATATGTCGTTCTGTTCACTACCTCTCTGCCCTACTCCAGCAAATCCTTCACCATACTCAAATCCCTTTACGGCATTGATGCCAAGCATAGCTGCACCAAGCTGAGCGTGAAGCTTGTCAAAGGCTGGTTCGCCAAGTCCTACAGGGCATCCTTTGATAACGCATGTGATGATGCCACCTATAGTGTCGCCATCAGCCTTCACATCGAGGATGAGCTGCTCCATCTCCTTTGCCTTTTCGGCATCGGGACAACGCACATTGTTTGATTCGATGGCAGTAAGGTCGTACTTACGGTAGTCTGGATCGAGACCGACATTACCCACCTGCGAAGTGTAAGCCACGACATCGATGCCCAGATGGCGAAGTGCAATCTTGGCAAAAGCGCCGCCTACACATCGAGAGATGGTCTCACGAGCACTACTGCGACCGCCTCCACGATGATCGCGAAGGCCGTACTTCTGGGTATAGGTATAGTCGGCATGAGAAGGACGGTACACGTTGCGCACGTTCTCATAGTCGGACGAATGCTGATTCGTGTTTCGTACCAGGAAGCCAATCGGACAACCGGTAGACTTACCCTCAAACACGCCTGAAAGAATCTCTACCACATCGCCTTCCTTACGACCTGTAGTGATGGCGCTCTGACCAGGCTTGCGACGATCAAGCTCCGACTGAATGAAGTCGAGGTCGATATCTATTCCTGCAGGCATTCCATCTATTACACCTCCGACACCCGCTCCGTGGCTTTCGCCAAAGGTAGTCAGGGTGAATATGTTTCCAAATGAATTTCTCACTTGCTTATCTTCAATAAATATGTTTTATTCAACTGATTAATGACAACATCCACCGCCGCAGCCGTTTCCACATCCGCCTTCGCAGTCACCACCACCGCAGCCTCCGCCACAATGGCCTCCGCAACCGCCGCAGCCACCTTCGCCCGACATCATGTTGAGCAGGGCGGTAATCTCTTCGCCTGTAGCCTCGCGGTAAGTGACTACTTCACCAACGAAGTGAAGGTCCTGACCAGCACGTGGATGATTGAGGTCGATAGTTACGGCATCGTCCTTGATTTCGATGACTGTGGCAAGGAATCGGCTGCCATCCTCGCCCTGAAGCGGGATAATGTTGCCTTCGTAGATATGCTCTGTGTCGAACTTTCCATTCAGTTCGAAGATCTTCTTCTCCACATCAAACATCAACTCATCCTGAAACTCTCCGTAAGCATCGGCACAAGGGATGACGAAATCAAACTTCTCGCCGCTCTGCTTTCCTGAGAGATTCTGCTCAAAGGCAGGAAGGACCGAACCGTAGCCCGAGATGAACTGGAATGGGTGGTCGGTATTGCATTCCTCAACCAAAACCTCTTCAGTCTCGTCCTGATCCTTTGTGTATAATTTATAAGCAACTGTGATGTACTTATTCTTTTCTTCTGACATAGTTTTATTGACTTAAAATGTTTATTATTTCCAATTGTTTTTGCAAACTTACGCAAAATAATTCAAAAAACATGAACATTCCATCGTTTTTTACTTGTTCTTTAAGGATATTTCAGTATCTTTGAACCAAAATAAGTCAAATACCTTAATATAATGAACAAAAAGAATCTGTACATATTCTCCCTTTTGGCACTTTTGGTATCATGTTCCGGCAATCAGCAGAAAGCTGCAAAGCCTGCCAGCGATAAGCCCAAGACTGAGGCTGTAAGACCAAGGGTGCGCAAGACCATTCCTACCATTAAAGAATTCTCCTACATCACTTCCCTCAGCGGCATGAACATCGTCTACACTCAGGGCGACTACAACATTGAAGCTGAAGGCGACTCTGCCCTCATCAACTACCTGAGGACTGACTTCGATAGCCAGATCCTTACGCTCAGCATACAGGGGGAAGCTAATGCCGACCTCAACCTGTTGGAAGGAAAGGTGGACATCACGCTCTACATCTCATCTCCACATCTCGACTGCGTATCACTATGCGGATCGGGCAATTTCACCCAGAAAGGCACCTTGCGTTCCAACAATTTCCAGATGGGACTCATGGGCAAGGGAAACATAGTGTGCGACACCATCATTGCTCCTGCATTGCGATTTGAATGCAGCCAGCCAGGCAGCGCATCGTTCGGCCGCATCGTGACTAACGATATGCTCATCTACAATCGTGCCTCATCCACCTTCAAAGCCGACATCGACTGCGGGCTCCTCAACGTGATCAACACCACCTCGGGTACTGTCACCCTTTCGGGATATGCGAAGGAGAAGCATGTCACCAATTCTGGCAATGGAAAGGTGACTTGCACATGGGACCAGTTCGTAAGCAAATAGAAACAACAATACTAATCTAACAATACTATTTATTTATGAAAAAAATCTTATTTCTAACCCTCATCTTCTCCCTCATGGCTTGCTTGCCAATGAGCGCTCAGAAGGCGGGTACATTTGAAGCAGGCGAAGGTTCGTTCATGCTCAATGGAAAACCATTTGTAGTCAAGGCTGCAGAGATTCACTACCCTCGTATCCCACGCGAATACTGGGATCACCGTATCAAGATGTGTAAGGCACTTGGCATGAATACCATCTGTATCTACATCTTCTGGAACATCCACGAGCAGCAGGAAGGCAAGTTCGACTGGTCGGGCAACAACAACGTTGCTGAGTTCTGTCGCCTTGCACAGAAGAATGGCATGTACGTCATCGTACGTCCTGGTCCATACGTTTGTGCTGAGTGGGAAATGGGTGGTCTGCCTTGGTGGCTCCTGAAGAAGAAGGACATCAAGCTCCGCGAACAGGATCCTTACTTCATGGAGCGCGTAAAGGTGTTCGAGACTGAGGTCGGCAAGCAGCTCGCTCCACTCACTATCCAGAATGGTGGTCCTATCATCATGGTTCAGGTGGAGAACGAATACGGTTCGTACGGCACCAACAAGCCTTACGTTAGCGAGGTTCGCGACTGTCTCCGCTCTGTAGGATTCGATAAGGTGGCACTCTTCCAGTGCGACTGGTCAAGCAACTTTGAGCAGAATGGTCTTCCTGACCTTACATGGACTATGAACTTCGGTACTGGTGCAAATATCGACCAGCAGTTCCGCCGCCTTGGAGAGCTCCGTCCTAACGCACCAAAGATGTGTAGTGAGTTCTGGTCGGGTTGGTTTGACAAGTGGGGAGCACGCCACGAGACTCGTGATGCAAAGGACATGGTAGACGGTATGCGCGAGATGCTCGATAAGAACATTTCATTCTCGCTCTACATGACTCACGGTGGTACATCGTTCGGCCACTGGGCTGGTGCCAACTCTCCAGGTTTCGCACCTGATGTGACTTCCTACGACTATGATGCCCCAATCAACGAGTACGGTCTTGCAACCGACAAGTTCTACAAGCTCCGCGAGATGATGGCTAAATATAATAATGGTAAGGCTCTCCCTTCCGTTCCTAAGGCTCCTATGGGCATCATCACAGTTCCTAAGTTTGAGGTTAATGAGTATGCACCACTTGCTAACGGTATTGACCAGATAGTAGCTGACCGCAACATAAAGACATTTGAAGAGATGGATATGGGTTGGGGTTCAATGATTTACACAGCATCACTCCCTGAGATTCCTTCTGCAGGTACTCTTACTGTTGATGCTCACGACTATGCTCAGATTTTCATCAATGGCAATTATATTGGCAAGATTGACCGTGTGAAGAACGACAAGTCGGTTTCTATACCAGCAACAAAGAAGGGCGACCAGCTCACTATCGTTCTCGAAGCTATGGGACGTATTAACTTCGGTCGTGCTATCAAGGACTTCAAGGGTCTCGTAAGCGATGTTACTATCAGCGCAGAAGTTGATGACCACGAAGTGACTTACAACATCAAGAACTGGGGCAACTGCACTATTCCTGACGACTACGAAACTGCAAAGAATGCATTCACAGCTAAATCAAAGATGTTCAGAGCTAATCTTCCTGAAGGCTTTGGCAAGCCTGGTTACTACCGTGGCTACTTCAACCTGTCGAAGGTAGGCGACACATTCCTCAACTTCGAGACTTGGGGCAAGGGACAGGTTTACGTTAATGGTCACGCTATGGGACGCATCTGGCGCATCGGTCCTCAGCAGACTCTCTACGTGCCTGGATGCTGGTTGAAGAAGGGCAAGAACGAGATCATCGTGCTCGATGTAGTAGGCCCACAGCAGACTACCGTATGGGGACAGGACAAGCCTGAACTCGACAAGCTCCAGCTTGAGAAGTCGAACAAGCACAACAACCCTGGCGATCGCCCTGACCTCAACTCTGACACTCCTGCAGCACAGGGACAGTTCAAGGGTGGCAACGGATGGCAGACAGTCAAGTTTGGTGCCAACAAGAAGGGTCGCCTCCTCTGCATCGAGGCAGCATCAACCCAGAGCGGCAATGAGATTGTTGCCATCGCAGAGATCTACGCTCTCGATGCTAATGGCAAGCGCCTCTCGCGTGAACCTTGGACTACCAAGTATGCTGACAGCGAGGACGAGCGTGGCAACCACACAGGCGACAAGGTGTACGACCTTCAGGAGTCTACCTACTGGCAGACCAGCAAGGGCGCTTCCTTCCCTCACCTCCTTGTCATCGATCTCGGTGGCGAGCAGACCATCTCGGGCATTGAATACCTTCCACGTGCCGAACAAGGCGCACCTGGCAGCATCAAGGACTACAAGATCTATATAAAGTAAGCACATTCATTCGATGAACAAAGCAATCATATCTCTATTAGCATTGGCAGTTACAACAACTGCCAATGCTCAGTTAAGGAGGGAATATACTCCATCGCCCGTAAGTGGATCGGCATGGAACGTTCCATCCAACATCAATCCTATCATACCAGGCTACTTTGCCGACCCTACCATCCGCAAGTTTGGCGACACCTATTATATATATGCTACGACCGATGGTACGGGCAATGGCTACGGTCCGGCACAGGTATGGATGTCGACCGACTTTGTCAACTGGCGCAACTTCGTGATGAACTGGCCTACCACCGAGGTAGTATGGGCACCCGATGTAGTTCAGCAGCCTAACGGCAAGTATCGCTACTACTATTGCGAGCCATGCAACGTCAACATCGGCGAGAGCGACTCGCCTATAGGCCCTTGGCACAACATACTTGGCAAGGAGGATGCCGTGATGGTTCCCGACCGCTACATCCACAATGTCATCACCCTCGACCCTATGCTGTTCAAGGACGATGACGGATCGCAGTATCTGTACTTCACCACATGGGGCATCTACAAGGGCTTCGGATGCGGAGTGGCAAAGCTCAGGGACGGCGACTACGACCTCTCGGCGCTATCCACCAAGTATCGCGATGCTCGCCGATGGAATGAGAACTCCCCATTCCCTATCGCTGCCGATGAATTCTTCACAGAGAAGAAGCTCATCCTCAACGACGAACTGAAGGACATCTTCGAGGCACCATTCATCTTCAAGCGCAATGGCATCTACTACTTCACCTACTCGTCCGGCTCGTGCCACACCGACACCTACCGCGTACAGTATGCCACAAGCACCACCGGACCTATGGGGCCATGGCAGTACAAGGGCCAACTGCTCACCACCAACGAGGACGGCACCGTGCATGGTCCAGGCCATCACTCCATCCTTGAGCAGGACGGCCAGTATTACATCGTCTACCATCGCCACAACATCGCAAAGTCGGTGCATGGATTCAATCGCCAGCTCTGTATCGACAAGATTGAGTTCGATGCCGAGGGCAACATCCTCCCTATCGTACCTACCCACGATGGAGTCAATCCACTCTCAGCATCGATGCAGAAGAAGGCTGCACGCTATGTCAATCTCGCCTTTGGCGCAAAGGTGACAGCATCGTCCTACTACGATGATATGCACAAACCGGAGTATGCCGCTGACGACAACAATGCCACACTCTGGAAGGCACGCAAGGGCGTATGGGACACGAAGCTTTCTGCAGGCGCTCCACAATGGCTCATGCTCGACTTGGGCAAGGTGAAGTCATTCCGTGAGATCTGGACACAGTTCGAATACCCTACATTCTTCTATCAATACAAGATTGAGACATCCATCGATGCCAACAGCTGGACTCTCTATGCCGACCGTACGGCAAACACCATGCAGGGGTCGCCAATGATCGATCAGGGACGATGCAAGGCACGCTACATACGCATCACCATCACCGACACCCAGAAGAATGGACACCTGCCTGCCATCTGGAACGTGAAGGTGTGGGACAAGGCGCCTCAGCTCCCAGCCATCGATGCCGAGAGCAACGATGCCTACCCAGGCATGCACCTTCTTGATGTAGCGAAGGATAAGCGCAACGCTGTGACTGATGCGTCAATCAATATCGACATGATGAACCTTGCTGCTGGCAAGGCTGCACCATTCGACATCACGGACATCGAGTCGACTGCTGCCGATGCAAGCTCAGGCATCCGATTCAAGGCCAACAAGCCTATCCACGTTCGCGTGAAGGACGGCAAGTGGGCTATGTTCTTCAATGGTACACAGAGCCTCCGCAGCGAGGTTGCCCTTCCTGACAACTACCGCTACAATGCTCCTTACACCATCATGGGCTATGTGCTCTCCACCAAGCCATCGGCTGTAGCTACCGTTGCCTCGCTCAGCACCTCACGCGCCGATCTTGCCACTACAGAGTTCCGACTTGGCACCGATCCTTCAGCAGGTCTCATCAACCACAACGGTTCGTTCGAGAGTTGCGGAGCACCTAAGGCCATCAGCGAGTCGGCAGGCAAATGGCACCTCTGGACCGTGACCTACGATGGATGGATGGAGCGCGTCTACATGGACGGAAAGCTCATCCACAGCCAGAACAACTTCATCATGGTACGCCCTGATGGTCACATCACCATCGGTGCTGATGGCAGCGAATCAAACAACTTCATGGGCTACATCAGTTCGCTGCGCATCATGCCTTACAGCACATCCGAGGCCGACATCCTCAAGGCAAGCCAGCAGTACGAGGCCATGCACGTTGCTTCGCTTGGCGATGATGACTTTGAGGAGATCGATCCCGACTCCAAGTTTACGCTCAATCCCGACTTCCGCCTGCAGTACGAATCGAAGGAAGCCATCACCCTCTCCACCTCATCCCCAGCATTCAACGATGCTCCGCTTGAGAATGGAGGACAGATCTTGAAGCAGATCTCGGGCGACTTCGTCATGATGTGTACCATCGACGACATGGAGGGACTTAAGTCGCACTCCGTAAAGGGCTACAACGAGGGCGGCTTGCTCATCGCCACCGAAGGCAACACCTACTATCAGTACGGTGCCTTCCCGCTCTACAACTGCGGCAACATGCTTACCGTACTCTCGTCGCGTGGACGCCCTCAGTACCAGAACTACAAGGGCTACGACTACGACCGCTACATACAGTTTGAGCGCCGGGGCAACAAGCTCTTTGCACGTTCGAGTGCCGATGGTGTGACATGGAACAACAATCCTGGTTCGCCAGTCGAGCTTCGTACCGATGGTCCACTCCGCCTGGGCATCTATCAGACCACCTATTCCGATGCCAAGTCGTGGGTGAAGCTCAACAACATCCGTATCTATAGCAAATAAGATTATTTCACAACTTACAACATGAAGAAAACATTAATGACACTTGCTGCCCTATGTATATATATAGGTGGAGCAATGGCACAGTCGAGCATTGTGCAGAAGATGATGGCAGAGAGCGAGAGCAATCCTCGTGCCCCTTATTACATCGACATCCTTACAGGACGCTTCGGTGGACGCATCCTCGGATCCGACGCATTTGAGAATGCCCAGCAATGGATGATGCGCGAATTCAAGAAGTATGGAGTCGATGTTCGTCTTGAGGAGGTGGGCGAACTGCCATTCGGATTCAACCGCGATGCATGGTTCGGCCGTGCTGTGGGCGCAGAGGAGTTTGGTCTGCGCGACCTTCATTTTGTCACTCCATCCTACACCAGCGGTACCCATGGAGTGCAGATGGGCCATGTGGTCTGCGAACCTAAATCGGACGAAGAACTGCAACGCATGAAGGGCGTACTCAAAGGCGCCTGGGTACTGGTAGGCGGCAAGAGCAATGGATTTCCTATCGATATGTCAGAAAAAATGCGTGAAAGTGCGAAGGAAGAGAACGCAAGAATAAGGCAGCGCAATCAGGAAGGCAGACGAAAAGCCAACGAGGAGGGCACAACTTTCACTCCCGAACCACTCATCGAGATTCCAGCCCTCTACTACAAGGAGATGGCTGAAGCCGGCGTGCTTGGATTTATCCAGAGTGCAAAAGTGCCTCTCACCGCCCTTTACGATCGTAACATGATCGACCAGGGACTCATCACCGACTTCGATAGCCTCCCTACTCTGCCCGACATCAAGCTCGATGAGGCACAGTTCGAGATTGTAGAGCGACTTGCAAAGCAGCGCCGCCGTTTCTGGCTTGAGTTCGACATACGCAATCACTTCAAGGTCGGTCCTATCAAGTACTACAATCTCGTAGCCGAAATCAAAGGCACAAAATATCCTGACGAGTGCGTCATAGCATGCGGCCATCTTGATTCGTTCGATGCTGGCACAGGTGCTGTCGACTGCGGTACAGGCATCGCTCCGCTCCTCGAGATGGCACGTCTGCTTGCAGTATCAGGGGCAAAGCCAAAGCGCACCATCCGATTCATTGCTACCGCAGGCGAAGAGTTCGGCATCTGGGGAGCTGACGGCTATTGCAAGCGCCACGAGAAGGAACTCGACAAGATCAGTTGCGTGTTCAACCGCGACTACGGCATCGAGCCTCCTGTAGGCATTGCAGTTCCTGAATGCATGTACGACGACATTGAGAAGGTCAGCAAACCACTCGTGCAGTCATCGACCGACGCATGGCCATTCACACTCAGCAAGGGCAAGCCTATGGATAAGCCTTGGCGACTCCAATACTCCGACTACTCGGCATTTGCCATGCGAGGCGTTCCTACACTCGACTTCGACTGCAAGGATGTGCTTGGCACCAACTTCACCTACAGCGAGATTTGGCACACCGAGCGCGACATCCTCAACAAGCAGAACGGCGAATACATGCAGCGCACAGCTCTGGTCACAGCCATCGAACTGCTTGGCATCGCAAACCTCGACCATCTCCTTTCTCGCAAGGGATTCTTTAAGTAATTTAAAACTTAAAAATCCGAGTTACTAAGGTTTATCATGTGCTGATCTACCGTGTAACTCGGATTTTTCACTCTTCACTAATTAATATCAGTTCTGAAACATTATCTTCTGCATGTCCGACATGATCGTAATAGGTCGTTCACGGTCTATCTGTCCGCTGAGCATCTGCTTTGAGAGCTCGTTGAGCAGATTGTCCTGAATGGCACGCTTCACAGGTCGTGCACCAAACTGCGGATCATATCCAGCCTTTGCAATGAATGCAATAGCAGAAGGATCGACCTTGAGCTCAATACCATTCTGAGCCACCATCCTTACCACCTTGTCAATCTGCAGGCGTACTATCTGGCGTATCTCATCCTCGCTGAGAGGAGTGAAGGTTATCACATCGTCGATACGGTTCAGGAACTCAGGGCGGAAGATGCTGAGCAACTGTTCACGCTTAGCATTCGAAGTCATGATGATGATGGTGTTCTTGAAGTTCACCACACGACCCTTGTTGTCAGTCAGTCTACCATCATCCAGCACCTGAAGCAGAGTGTTGAACACATCCGGATGCGCCTTCTCTATCTCATCGAAGAGCACCACGCTGTAAGGCTTGCGACGCACCGCTTCCGTAAGCTGTCCACCCTCCTCGTAGCCGATGTATCCCGGAGGCGCACCGATGAGGCGAGTCACGCTGAACTTCTCCTGGTATTCGCTCATGTCGATACGAGTCATCATCGAGTCGTCATCAAACAGATAGTCGGCAAGAGCCTTCGCCAGCTCCGTCTTGCCCACACCCGTGGTACCGAGGAATATGAAACTGCCTATCGGACGCTTTGGGTCCTGCAGTCCCGCACGGCTGCGACGCACAGCATCGCTTACAGCCTGAATGGCCTCATCCTGACCTATCACACGCTTGTGCAACTCCTGTTCGAGGTGCAGCAGCTTCTCTCGCTCGCTCGTCTGCATCTTGCTCACAGGTATGCCAGTCCATCGGCTCACTACGTCAGCGATATCATCGCTCGTCACCTCCTCCTTCACCATCGCTTCGCCACCCTGCTGTTCGGAAAGCTGCTGCTGCACCTTCTCTATGTCAGCCTCCAGGTGCTGAAGCTTGCCGTAGCGTATCTCAGCCACACGTCCGTAGTCGCCCTCACGCTCAGCGCGATCAGCCTCAAACTTCAGCTGCTCAATCTGCTGCTTGCCCTCCTGAATCTTGTTCAGCAGTCCGCGTTCGCTCTCCCACTTCTGGCGCTTCTTCGCTTCGTCAGCCTTCAGAGCATCGATGATCTTGTTCAGTTCGGCAAGCTTGTCAGCATCGCCCTCACGCTTTATCGCCTCGCGCTCTATCTCAAGCTGCTTCAGGCGTCGTGTCAGTTCGTCGAGTTCCTCAGGCAGCGAGTCGCGCTCCATGCGCAGCTTGGCAGCAGCCTCATCCATCAGGTCGATAGCCTTGTCCGGAAGGAAACGCTCCGTGATGTAGCGGTTGCTAAGCTCCACGGCAGCAATGATGGCCTCATCCTTGATGCGCACCTTGTGATGATTCTCATAGCGCTCCTTCAGTCCGCGTAGAATGCTGATGCTGCTCATCACGTCCGGTTCGTCCACCATTACGGTCTGGAATCGACGCTCCAGAGCCTTATCCTTTTCAAAATACTTCTGATACTCATCGAGAGTCGTAGCACCAATACTGCGCAACTCGCCTCGAGCCAATGCAGGCTTAAGGATGTTGGCAGCATCCATGGCGCCACTCGTCTGTCCAGCGCCTACCAGCGTGTGAATCTCATCGATGAAGAGTATGATGCTACCAGCACTCTCCGTCACCTCCTTGATCACAGCCTTCAGACGCTCTTCAAACTCACCCTGATACTTGGCTCCGGCTATCAGAGCCCCCATATCGAGGCTAAACAGTTTCTTGTCCTTCAGATTCTCAGGCACATCGCCTCGCAGTATGCGGTGAGCAAGCCCTTCCACTATGGCAGTCTTACCCGTACCTGGTTCACCGATCAATATAGGATTATTCTTAGTTCTGCGACTAAGAATCTGGAGTATTCTACGTATCTCATCATCACGACCAATCACTGGATCAAGTTTTCCACTGCGGGCAAGCTCAATGAGATTTGTAGCATAGCGTTCAAGTGCGCGTTGCTCCTGCTGTGCATTGTTGTTTGGATTGTTCATATTCATAATCTACAGTTATTAAAAAGTGAATAACATCGTTTTCACTCCCCCCACCATCAAAACCCATACCATCGCCCTCACTACTGAAAAAACGTCACTTTTTACTGACTATTTGACACTTCACATAGCAATGTTTCACAAAAAAAACGAACAGACTCACCCTCTACGGATGAGCCTGTCAACTGATGGCGGATAATATAATCGCTCCCAGAAATCTCCCCCCTTATTATTATACCATTCAGCAAAGGCTCCCGACACATCAATCAACGTGTCGGGAGACAGACCCCTCCATCTCCCCTGTGAGGGGAGGGCTTGAAGTTAGTGTTATTCATGATTTATGATTTATGATTTATAATT
>JAKSLM010000006.1 GCA_024401225.1 Bacteroidaceae bacterium
AACAGGTGAAGGTCGAGGTGAACCAAACAAAACGAGGACTTGTAGGTGGTGATGCTGTGACTGTACCATTGAGCAATAAGGCACAAGATGAATTCGGGCTTTATTGTGAAGCCAATATTGTGCCACTGACGCAATTGTATGGTGGTAAGATTGCTGCAGCCTTATCACGTCAACATCCACGTGACCTGTTTGATGTGAAGTACATGGATTTTCCTTTGGCAGAGTGCCGTGAAGGATTGATATTCTGCTTGCTTGGCAGTGACAGACCTATCCATGAGAGTTTTGCTCCGCGACTTATTGACCAGCGTGAAGCTATGGCTAATCAGTTTGAAGGTATGACCGATATTCCATTTACTTACGAGGAGTTTGAAGCTACACGTTCGAAACTGATTGCTGATGTCAACCAACTTATGACAGAGGAAGACAAACGATTCCTCATCAGCTTCGAGAAAGGCGAACCACAATGGGATGGCTATGAGTTCGAGTATTTCAAAGACTATCCTTCTGTAAAGTGGAAACTGATTAATTTGGCAAAACTTGCCAAACAGAATCCGCAAAAACTTGTGGAAGAAGCATGTAAACTTGAGTTATTGTTCGGCATATAACCCCACTTTACCATTAAGCAAGAAACCATATCAAATAATAAGATTTAAAATGAAGAAATTATATATATTCGCCAGTTCGCTCGTTCTTGCACTTTTCGCTTCATGCGATAAGGAGAATATTGTTTTTAAAGATTTCAAAGATATTACATTTGAGGAATGGCCACGAACAGATTGTTCTACCAGTACACGACCAGTAAGAGATCTTGTGGCGTACAATCTATTGGGTATACCTTATAAGTGGCAAGAAGACTGGATGGGCAGTCCTACTTATATTATCAAGCCCGAATACTGGAATGGTGATATAAAAATCTCGAGCAAGGAATACATTGAAAAGAATCAATGTAGTGGAACACATGGTGCGTATGTTAATCTGATTAATGGTGAAACGGATGTTATTATAGCCAGTCGTGACATATCGAGAAACGAGCAGCAACTTGCCTCCGAGAAAGGTGTTGCTCTGAAGACTGCTCCATTGGCGACAGATGCTCTTGTATTTATCGTTAGCCCGATGAATCCTGTAAAGAACCTGACAGTAGAACAGGTTCAAAAAATATACACAGGCGAGATAACCAATTGGAAAGAAGTCGGCGGTGAAGACCATGCTATCACGCCATATATCAGAGATGCAGACTCAGGAAGTCAGGAGAAGATGGAAACCATGGTTATGAAAGGCCTTACAATGATCGACGGAAAGTATATGCCAGAAATCATAGGGTCGCAAATGGCTTCTCCATATTGGCAAATAGAACATGATGAATACGGCATTGGATATACGCCATTTTTCTATTGCACTGCCATGGTTCGTGATTTATTAAAGGTGGATATGCTTTCAATTAATGGAGTGATGCCAAGTAAAGAGACCTTGCGAAATGGCTCATATCCTTTTATTTCAAGCATCTATGCCGCAATTAGAGAATCTGAAGAACCCAATAGCAAGGCATGCAAGTTTTACGATTTCCTATTCACGAAATCTGGAGCAAATATGATAGACGAAAGCGGCTATATTGCAATAAGATAATCTTTTTTTCATCTATAAGGACATTAGTACAAAAGCATTGTTCATCTTATCAAGATTGACAACAAAACAAGCAGACCCACTGATTTTCAATAGAAATGCCGATTATCAGAGGGTTTGCTGTTCCCAAAGTGAATCCAGTGAAACTGTTTGGGAACAACAGATGTATCACTTAAGTGAATTTAACCAATAAAAACACAAAGAGTGCTAAAAGATTTGGAAAGATCGTCATATTTACCTTACCTTTGCATCGTGGTTGTCATATCAACCGATTAAATTGAATGATGAACATTATGTCCTTCGTGATAAGAAAGAGAATACGAATACTAAGATGTCAAGAAGAGGATAATGATTATAGAGAATCATAGGGACAGGTACTGTTGACCCAAGTATAACACGGATCGCTTCTCCTCTCCCCATAACGAATGAATGGTTTGCAATACGCGTTGCAAACCATTCATTTGTATATATATCTTTTGCTAACGAAATGAACAAAATTTTCGGAGGCTTATGTTATTTGATGGCTTCGGGATGATCGGCCAATGTCATCAAGGCAATGTCGTATTTGAGTGGGTCGAGTGGATCCCACGAACGGAAGATGGAGGTGAGCTGCTCGCATGCCTTCCACGTAGGGCGACTGCAGGTGAGGATGGACTGCGTGAGCTGCAACACATGGGTGTCCATCACGGCATAGAGGTCGGACTGGGAGCGATGGCGCCAGATGCCAAGGTCGGGCGATGTGCGGCGGGTCATCCAGCGCAGATACATGCAGATGCGTTTGCATGCGCTCTTGTCCATCGTTCCAACGCGTGCCGGTGCAAGCCATGTGGAGATGATGTCTATGACTTGCTTGGTAGGGCGGTCGGCAAAGATCTGCTCAAGGGTGTCGTAGCCTTCGATGGCTGCGCGCAGATTGCGGCACACAGCCTTGAAAGTGGGTACGTTGAGCGTGCGGTACACGCATTGGTTGCGTGCTGTGGCATACGAGAGTTCGTAGCAGCCCATACGGATGAACTGCGCAGGGTGCCATTGCATTTCGTCGCGCAGCATCCGCAAGGCGGTAGGGTAGATGACTTTGCGTGAGCCCCATGTGATCATTGCCACGAAGAGGGCTCCAAGCTCGATGTCGAGCTGGGAGTCGGTGTGCTCCATGAGCTGGTAGACCACTCCGCATGGATCGACTGCCTTGAAGCGCTCGAGGTCAAATTGCTCTGCGTAGTAACGGTCAAGTAGTTGTCGTGTAACCATAGTGTTTACAGGGCTTCACATTCCTTTACCCACTGGGCATAGCTTGCATCGCTTGGCATGCGCCAGTCGCCACGAGGTGAGAGGGACACGGATCCGACCTTTGGTCCATCAGGCAAGCAGCTGCGCTTGAACTGCTGGGTGAAGAAGCGACGGCAGAAGGTGGTGAGCCACTTCTTGATGGTGTCCTCATCGTAGGTGCCTACCTCGAATGCTGCATTGAGGTCGGAGCCTTCGTATCGCTGCTCCATGAATGCCTTCTTTGCAAGGTAGAAGATCTTGGCAGGACGGAAGCCACAACGCATGAAGTTGTAGAGGAAGAAGTCGTGCAGCTCGTATGGGCCCACGAGGTCCTCGGTCTTCTGGCTGATGTTGCCATCGGCATCGGCTGGTATGAGCTCGGGCGAGATTGGGGTGTCGATGATGTCGAGGAGTGTGGCACGTGATGCTGGGTCGACGGATGTGTTGGCTACCCATGAGGTGAGGTAACGAACGAGTGTCTTTGGGATGGAGCAGTTGACTCCGTAGTTGGACATGTGGTCGGCATTGTAGGTACACCATCCGAGTGCGAGTTCGCTGATGTCGCCCGTTCCGACCACAAAGCCGCCATACTGGTTGGCTACATCCATGAGGATCTGGGTGCGTTCGCGAGCCTGTCCGTTTTCGTAGGTAACATCGTGAATGTTGATGTCGTGATCGATGTCCTTAAAATGCTGAATACAAGCGTCCTTAATGCTGATCTCTTTAATCGTCACTCCAAGCGACTGCATGAGCGAGATGGCATTGCGGTAGGTGCGGTCGGTGGTGCCGAATCCTGGCATGGTGACTCCGATGATGTCCTTGCGATTGCGCTTGAGCTTGTCCATGGTCTTGACGCATACGAGCAGGGCAAGGGTGCTGTCGAGACCTCCGCTGATGCCCAGCACTACGGTCTTTGCCCATGTGTGCTGAATGCGCTTTGCGAGTCCTTCGACCTGGATGGCAAAGATCTCCTCACAACGCTCGGTGAGTTCTGTACCGCCCGGCACGAAAGGATGCGGATTGACCCATCGGGTGAGCTGGAAGTCGTACTGAGGATTGACAGGAAGGGTGTTGATGTGAAGGTAATCACTGGTGTTGATGGAGCGTATGTTCTCGGCAAACGAGGTGTTGATGCGACGCTCGGTACGCAGACGCTCCACATCGATCTCGCTGATGATGAGCTGCTCGTCGAGCGAGAAGCGGTTGCTGCGTGCGATGCACGATCCGTTTTCGTAGATGAGGGCATTGCCGGCGAAGACGACGTCCTGTGTGCTCTCGCCGTAGCCACAGCTGCTGTACACATAGCCCGATATGCATCGTGCCGACTGCTGTGAGAGCAGGGAGCAGAGGTACTGATGCTTGCAGATGAGTTCGTTGGATGCTGAGAGGTTGAAGATGATCTCTGCACCTGCCAACGAAAGGTGGCTGCTTGGTGGGATAGGTGCCCACACATCCTCACACAGTTCGATGCCAAAGGCTACCTCGGAGGTGTGGAAGATCATCTTGGCTCCTACATTGACTGTCTGACCGCACAGGAGCATGGTGCCGCCCGTGAAGGTGCTTGCAGAAGCAAACCATCGCTGCTCGTAGAATTCCTTATAGTTGGGAAGGAAGGTCTTTGGCACCACACCAAGGATTTTTCCGCCCTGAATGACTACGGCTGCATTGAGCAGGGTGGACTGGTACTGTACCGGCATGCCGATGATGCAGATGATCTGGAGTGAGCGTGTGATGTCGAGTATGTTGAAGAGCGACTGTTCGGCGTTGTCGAGCAGGTGCTGCTGGGTGAACAGGTCGGCACAGGTATAGCCCGTGATGCAAAGTTCGGGAAATACGATGATTTCCACGCCCTTGCCTTCTGATTGGAGTATGAGGCTCTCTATCTGTTGCTCGTTGTAGCTGCAATCAGCAACGCGTACGCTTGGTATGGCTGAAGCAACTTTGATAAATCCGTAGTTCATGGGGAATATGAATTAAGAATTAAGAATTAAGAATTATGAATTATGAATTAAGAATTATGAATTATGAATTAAGAATTATGAATTATGATTTATGATTTATTGAGTTCTTAAGTTTTTGAGTTCTTGAGTTTAACCTCTAACCTTTAACCTCTAACCTCTAACCTTTAACCTCTAACCTTATGTATACACCTTGCAGAAGGTTTTGAATTTGCAGTTGCTGCATGTCTTCTGCTCCCTTTGTGCGAATCCTCCGGGACGAAGGAAGATTTCGCTAAGGAGGTCGGAGAGGAGGGGGGTGAAGTCGCCCTTGCTTTGGCACACGTAGTTGTGGATGGCGTTGTCGCTTCCGATGGAGATGCTGTCCTGGCGCTTATCGGCTGGCAGTTTGATGTACATGAGCATTGGGACGATAGGCATGGATGGATGCTCCTTCTCGTCAAGTACCTCGCAGTAGTAGAGCGCCTGGAGCAGGTGGTATGGCCTATGCTTGTGCTCTGGGTCAAAGAGCTCGGAATAGTCCTTTGCCGTTTGTGCCTTGGCGCTTGTCTTGTAGTCGACGATGCGTATGAAGTGTTGGCCATTGCCATCGGTAGCCTCTTCGAGTCGGTCGATGGTGCCTCCAACGGAGATGCTGCGCTTGAGGCCTGTCTGGTTGTCGGTGAAGGTGAGGTCTACGTATTTCTTCTGCTCCAATCCTATGATGCGCATAGGGCAGAGCTGGGCATCGTAGTGCAGCTGATTGACGATGTACTTGATGATGACGTGGCGGTTGAGCAGCTGTTCGCCGTTGTATTCCGGATGGTAGGTGCGTCCTTCCTCCTCATGTTCCTTGAACAGCTCGATGGCAAATGCGGCATCGACGGCAGCATGGATGGCATGTAAGTTGCGTGCCAGGTCGTTCATCGTCTTGGCATCCACCCAGCGGCCTATGAAGCCCTTGTAGAGCAGTTCCATGGCTTTGTGGAAGATGTTGCCAAAGAGGCGATTGTCGACATCCTCGCTGATCTCATCATCAATGTAGAGGCGTGCCACGTGCTGGAAGTAGAACTTCAGCGGGCAGTCGAGATAGGTGTTGATGGCGCTTGGGGATATGTAGCTTACGTCGTTGAGCCGTTGCATCACGTCGGGCGTCTTTTGCACCTCGACCGATGTGCGCATGGTGCCGAAGGATGATGAGGTGAGGCTGCGGAGGTCGATGATGTCGGTGGTGCCGAAGATGTGCTGTGCTTCAACCATGAGCTGCATCATGAATCGTGACATTTCGCCTCGTGCAGGTCCATTGGGCGTGCTGTTGTACATCACGGTAACATTGTCAGCACGCTGCAGGAGGTTGGAGAAGTTGTAGGCATAGAGCGAGATCTGCTTCTCGATGGTGGTCATGCCGTAAGCTTCGCGCAATGAGTAAGGTATGAGCGAAGGCATGCGGTCGTTCTTCGGGAATTGTCCCTCGCCGCACGAGAGCAGGAGTACGTTGCGGAAGTCGAGGTTACGGGTTTCGAGAATACCCATGATCTGAAGTCCGTGTGCTGGTTCGCCATGGAAAGGAATGGCCTGCTGCCTCAGCATCTGGATGATGAGACGGCTGAGTGTGAGATTGGTGACGTTGAATACCGGTTCACGCTCCTTTATGGTATGCAGACGGTTGAGTATGCTGTAGGTTGTGAAGATGCTTTCAGCGTAGAGCTGCTGCTGGAAGTCGTCCTGGTGGATGTTCTTGTAATGCTTGCCAAGCTGGCGAGTGAAATGGATCAGGTAGTCGAGCAATGAGATGTTGCTGTACTGAGGCACGAAGATGTCGGCAAGGAATTCGACAGTCTCACGTTCGCCCTCAGGATGAACGATGAGCTGTCCCTCATCGTCGAGCGACTCGATGATATCCGTCACCTGATAAGTGTATGGATACTTGGCATTATGGCTGTTGAGGTATGCGAGGATGTTGTGCGTACGGTTGCCGATGATGGTACGGGTGTATGGATGCTTCAGGATGGCAGCAACGTAGGTGTAGCGCCAGCGTCCATTAGGCATGAGGCCTCGTGTCTGAAGGTTGATAAGGGCGCTGATGAAACTGAATATCGGGGTGTCGCTGAGCGGATAACCCATCGTGACGTTCAGCTCTGTCGGTTCGTCTCCAATCTTGTCAGGGATGGAGTGAAGGACGGGCTGAAGAATGCTTTCGTTGCAGAGCACGATGGCTGACTCGGTCTGAGGATGGTCGGCTATGCGCTTGTCGATCCATGTGCTGACGTAGCGTGTCTGCGCATTTTCGGTAGGCGAGGCTATGAAGCGCAGTTGCGACTTGTGGCGCAAACAATCGTAGTGAGGCGATGATGAAGGCAAGGCATTGCCCAGCACCTCAATGTTGTCGCGAATGAAACGGCCTGCTTCGAAGTCGCGGTACGAATGGTCGTAATCCCAATAGAAGAGGGTGTCGGGACATTGAGTGCGTATGGTCTTGAAGAGGCGCATCTCGGTGGCATTAAGCACGTTGAATCCCACTACTGCATATACCTCCCCTTCGAAATGCAGATTGCCGCTTTCGACCACGTCGCGCTTCATCATGCCCGAATATGCCATGCCCTTGGAGCGTAGCAAGCGTCGATATTCGGTATAAGTAGGGTAGAGCCAATTCCATACGGCGAGGAAACGCTTCTTGAGGTTGGAATCAGGACTGGCGTTGAAGCTCTCGAAATAGTGGCGTATGGCTTCCTGCTGCTGCGGACTGAGGAAGGAGAAGTCCTTCATGCTTTCGAGGTCCTTGATGTTGGCAAAGAGCATCTCGGCATTGGCAAGGTTGTTGTCGATGTCCTCGAAGTCGTTCTTCATGAGGTCGGCCCACGAATAGAACTTGTCGAGTGTCTCATCGCTGTGGCTCACCTTTGTGTAGGCCTCGTAGAGCGTGCAGATCTGCTGTATAGGATCGGCAAGACGCAGGGATGAGAACTCCTGAAACAGTTCGCCGATGGTCACAAAGCGTGGCGACCAGATAGGGCGGTCGGTGATGTGGGACGAGAGGTACTGCTTGAAGAAGAGTCGTGCACGCTTGTTAGGTGCGATGATAGTCACCTTTGACAGATCGCTGCCAAATCGCGAGCAGAGATCGTCAGCCACCACCTTGAGGAATGGTGTGAACGGAACGGCTGATGCGCTGTCCATGCGTTGTGTCGTCATGATTTGCCTCCTTTCTGTTGCTTGACTTCCTGTATGTTGTCCTCCATGAAATACCAGATGTAACCCTTGATGCCAGGGTAGCCCATGCTCTGCAGCAGGTTCATGTATTTGCGTACCTGGGCAACGTACTTCTTCGAATGTAATTGTCCTGACTTATAGTCGATAACGATGGTCTGCTTGCCATCGGTTATCACACGGTCGGGACGATCCTCATGGAGAGTTCCATCCTTGATGCTGAGTATCTCGCACTCGTTGAATTCTTCCCACTTCGCATCGTACCACTCACGTGCAACGGGATTCTCCAATGCCTTCTTGATGTTGGCGCGGGCCTCGTCAACGCTAAGCACGGTCTCGAAGCATCCACGGCAGTCGAGGTCGTCGATTATGTCATCGACCTGATCGATGGTCCTGATGCGAGAGAACACGAGATGGTAGAGGTTGCCTATCTCCATGTAGTCGGTCGATGGGGCAGGCGTGGCGTCGTCCGACTCCTCCTGAATGAACCGTGACGAGTCGTTGGACTGTCGGAACTCGATGTTCGACTCCTTATGCACGAACTGTGTGGTAATGTCCTTGAATCGTCGTTCAAGGATGTTCTCCTTCTCCTCGTCCTGCTTCTCCTGGCTTGGAATCACTTCGCCCCACGTCCATGTGGTAAGGGTGTCATCATCTTCACGCTCCATGAGATCGGTAGGGATGGAACGGAGTATGACTTGCTGTATGTTGCTGATGCTGTCGCTCTTCTTCTGCTGGCCTCCTGTAAGAATGACGAGATTCTTCGATGCGCGTGTGAACGCCACATAGATGAGGTTGAGATTGTCCACATTGTTCTTCAGCACCTCCTCGCGATACTGGCTTTGGAAGATGCTGTCATCGAGCGACTTCTCGAAGTTGACAGGAGTGTAAGGCAACTCGTCGTAAGGCGATGTGTTGGTCTCGCACCACAGCAGGTTGCTGTACTTGCCAGTAGTGGCCCAGTTGCAGTAAGGCACAATCACGGTGTGGAATTCCAATCCCTTCGACTTGTGGATGGACATGATCTTTATGCCATCCGAAGCACCATTAGGTATGGTCATCGAATGCATCTTGTCGTTCCAGAACTGAAGGAAGTTGTCGATGTCGGTATGATGGTCGGCAAGATACTCCGTAATCTTATCGTGGAAGAAGAACAGGTAGGCATCCTGGTCGGGAATGTTGCTGAGATGAAGCACCTCGTAAAGCTGCTCGATGAGCTCAAGCAGAGGGGTGTAGGAATACGCTTCAGTATTCTTCATGAAGCCATCAGGGAGCAAAGCCTCCAGTTCATCGTCCGATGAGAGGAAGAAGCGATTGACATCGTTCTTTATTGATGGATCGCCAGCAAGTGCCATCTGATAGTGGACTGCAAGGTTGCAGAGGGCGAATCGGTTGGTTGGCGTTGCGATAGCCGTAAGCGCATAGATGATGAGGTTGACAGCATCCGAACTGTCAAGGCGGAACGCCTCGTCGCTCACGATGCTGGTGCCTATCTCATCCTGATGCTCGTTGAAGTACTGGCAGAGGACTGGGATGTGGTTGTTGACTCGCACGAGGATGGTCATGTCGTTGTAGCTTACGCCCTTGGCATGAAGATCCTTGACCGTGTCAAGCACCAACTGAGGCGTCAGCATGATGTAATCCTGCGACTCGCAGTTCTGAATGCTAACGTATCCGCTACCCATATTCTTCTTTGCCACCTTCTGCAGCTCCACCTTCTCGTAAGCCTTTGAGAGATCGTCGGAGTACACGCCGTAGCTGGCCTTGTAATCATCATTCACCACTTGCTTGGCGTTGAGGAAGAACTGGTCGTTGAAGCGGATCACTCGCTCTGTGCTTCGGTAGTTGGTGTCCAGATCCTTTGGTTCGTAGTACTTGCGGTAATCGTCAGCAATCTTCTTGTTGAGAATCTGCCAGTCGGAATCCCTCCAGCGGTAGATGCTCTGCTTCACATCGCCCACGATAAGGCAACTCTGCTGGTTGGCCATGCTATTGGAGATGAGAGGTTTGAAGTTCTCCCATTGCAGGGCAGAGGTGTCCTGAAACTCATCGATCATGATGTGATGGAAGAAGGTGCCGCTCTTTTCGTATACGAACGGTATGTCGCTTCCATCTATAATCTCGTTGAGAAAATGAGCCGAGTCGGCAAGCAGGAAGCGATTGGCTTCCCTGTTGAGTTCACGCACCTTGATGTTGATGCTGTTGAGCAGTATCAGGTGATTGATGTGGTGCGTTATAGCGTTGATAGTGTTGATCTTGAATGATGCATCGGGTTGTGCCTTGCGATACATCTGATTGAGAAGCGGACGCAGTTGCTCCTCGATGAGCGGTTCGACGCTCTTGTCCTTCTTCAGCCAGTTCTTGGTGCTGTCCATGAAGTCCTCAAGGCGCTGGCTGACAGGCACAATCTCTCCTCGCTTCGACTTCTTGATCCATCCGTCCAGATTGCCGAAGTACTTGATGCTGTCGGCATTCAGATGATGGTCGGTAGTGATGGTGTCGAAGGCTTCTGCCAGACGCATGAGCTGCTGCTTGGCTTCTTCCTTCAGCTTGAGCAGAGCCCTGGAATATTCGCGCAGACGAGTGCTGCTCTCCGTGCTCCGGGTGATGGCTTCCTGATTGCGCAGGTAGTCCTCCTTGTAGATGTTCTGGCCGAAGGTACAAACCTCGTGGTTGATCTGCCAGTCCAGTCCCTCCTGTATCTTGTCCTCGACGAAGTGCAGTATGGATGTGAACAGCTCCTTGTTGTCCTTGATTTCGTCGATAATGCCGTTTACAGCATCCTGAAGCACTTCGTCGGCACTAAGGTCGATGCGAAGGTTGGCAGTAAGGTCAAGCTCACGAGTCAGGTCGCGAATGACTGACTGGAAGAAAGAGTCGATGGTCTCGATGCGGAAGTGGCTGTAATCGTGAGCTATAAGGTGAAGGGCACGAGCACAGTTGTCGCGTATCTTCTCGTCCGTAAGGTTCAGCTTCTTGATGTCGTCGTCCTCCTTGATGGCATTGAGGTAATCGTTGGTTTCGGCAAGATTGTACGCAATGCCATAGAGTGTGCTTAAAATACGATTTTTCATCTCAGCTGTAGCTTTGTTGGTGAAAGTTACTGCTAAGATGAATTTGTATTCGTCCGGTCGCTGAACCAGAAGCTTGATGTATTCGACAGCCAGAGTAAATGTCTTTCCGCTACCTGCCGATGCTTTGTAAACTTTTAGCGTTTTTGGCATTTAAGTAGGTAATCAAATTTATTTTTACAGTCTTCTTCGTAGTACTTATAGAAAATCCTCCTCCTGCTCCCCAGCTGAAGGGGGAGAGGATGGAGGTTAGGGGGAGTGGTTATGGATTAAATAAGGTCGATAGAGCGCTTTACGAAGTTGTTGAGCGCCTCACCCTTGAGCATACCGTTCTGAAGGAGTGCGAGGTCGATGAGCTGGTGAGCCACCTTGTCGCTGCTCTCAGCCTTTGCATCAGCAAGGATCTGCTTGATGAGCTTATGGTCGCAGTTGAGCACCACGTTCATGGTGTCAGGCATCTCGCCATAGAATGCCATGCCTGGCTGGATGCGAGCCATGTCCTTCATGCGTCGCATGTACTCGCTCTGAGTTATGATGAGTGGCACGCTGTTCTCGCCGAGAGGCTTAACGTCAAACATGAACTCAATCTTATCGAGCTTAGGCATCTTCTCTGTAAAGGCATCGGTAAGAGTCTTCTTGTCCTCCTCCTTCACTTCGTCCTTCTTCTTGTCGTCCTTTACGATAAGGTTGTCCACGATGTCAGAGTCGACGCGTACGAAGCGTGCCTTCTCAAACTTCTGCTCGAGCATGCCAAGCATAGCTGGATCGAGCTGGCCATCCATGATGAGCACGCTGTAGCCCTTGGCCTGTGCAGCCTCGATGTATGAGTACTGGTCGTCCTTATTGTTGGCGTAGAGGTACACGAGGTTGCCATCCTTGTCGGTCTGCTCAGCTTCGATGAGAGTCTTGTACTCGTCGAATGTGAAGTACTTGCCTTCCACATCCTTAAGGAGTGCATAGCTCTTAGCCTTATCGTAGAAGTCATCCTGCGAGAGCATTCCGTAGTTGATGAAGATCTTGATGTCGTCCCACTTGCCCTCGAAGTCCTTGCGGTCCTGCTTGAAGATGCTTGCAAGGCGGTCGCTCACCTTCTTTGAGATGTAGCTGCCGATCTTCTTGACATTCTTGTCCGACTGAAGGTACGAACGGCTCACGTTGAGTGGAATGTCAGGCGAGTCGATCACACCGTGAAGGAGGCAAAGGAACTCAGGTACGATGCCTTCTACATTGTCGGTTACGAACACCTGGTTGCAGTAGAGCTGAATCTTGTTCTTCTGCAAGTCCATGTTGGTCTTGATCTTAGGGAAGTAGAGCACACCCGTGAGGTTGAATGGGTAGTCGACGTTAAGGTGGATCCAGAACAATGGCTCGTCGCTCATTGGATAGAGATCCTTGTAGAACTGCTTGTAGTCCTCATCCTTTAGGTCGGCTGGCTTCTTTGTCCAGAGTGGGGTAGTGTCGTTGATGATGTTGTCCTCATCGAGCTCAATCTGCTTGCCGTCCTTCCAGTCCTTCTTCTTGCCGAAAGCAATCTGGATAGGGAGGAAATGGCAATACTTGCGGAGAAGGTCGGAGAGTGTGTACTCCTCAAGGAACTCCTTGCAGTCGTCGTCGATGTACATGATGATATCTGTACCGCGATCGGCCTTTTCAACCTCTTCAATCTCGAACGAAGGACTTCCGTCGCAACTCCACTTCACAGCCTTGCTGCCTTCCTTCCAACTCTTGGTTACGATCTCCACCTTCTTGCTCACCATGAACGATGAGTAGAATCCAAGACCGAAGTGGCCGATGATGGAGTTAGCGTCTTCTTTATACTGCTCAAGGAATTCGTTAGCACCTGAGAAGGCAATCTGATTGATGTACTTGTCAATCTCCTCCTCAGTCATACCGATACCACGGTCGCTGACTGTAAGGGTGCCTGCTTCCTTGTCAACTGATACATGTACTGTAAGGTCACCAGCCTCTTCCTTCAACTCACCTTTGCTGGCAAGTGTACGAAGTTTCTGTGTAGCATCGACTGCGTTTGATACTATCTCACGTACGAAGATGTCATGATCCGAATAGAGAAACTTTTTGATGACGGGGAATATGTTCTCGGTTGTAACCCCGATATTACCTTTTGCCATTTTTTTGTAATGTATTGTTTATTATTGGTTTTTGTAATTCCTTTCTATAAAATGACTTAAGTAGTGCTTCTGCATGAGACCTTCTGCATGAGCCATTAGGTCTGCTACTCGATAAAAGACTTTGGTCCTATTGCTTGACGGCAATCTTCACTTTTCCGTCTTCGAGTGTGGCAAGGATGGTGTCGCCCTCGCTCAGTTGCTCTTCGACTATCATCTCGCTTATCATGTCCTCGAGATTGCTCTGGATAGAGCGGCGCAACGGACGAGCTCCAAACTGCTTGTCGTAGCCCTTCTCTGCGATGAACTTCTTCGCTTCGTCGGTAATCTCAAGCTGGTAGCCAAGAGCATTCACACGCTTGAAGAGACCTTGGAGCTCGATGTCGATGATCTGCAAAATAGATGCCAGTTCAAGTTGGTCGAAGGTGATGATCTCATCAATACGGTTGAGGAACTCAGGCGAGAACTGCTTGTTGAGTGCCTTTTGTATAACGGATCGTCCCACTTCCTGGTCGCTCTTGTCGGCCATCGATGCAAATCCCACTCCTCGTCCGAACTCCTTCAGCTGGCGTGTACCAACGTTAGAAGTCATGATAATAACGGTGTTGGTGAAGTCGACAGTCTTGCCAAGAGTATCGGTAAGGCGTCCATCGTCCATCACCTGGAGCAGGATGTTGTATACGTCAGTATGAGCCTTCTCGATCTCGTCGAGCAACACGATGCTGTAAGGCTTGCGACGCACCTTCTCGGTAAGCATTCCGCCCTCCTCATATCCTACATATCCAGGAGGCGCACCTACCAGTCGGCTTACGGTATGCTTCTCCATGTATTCGCTCATGTCGATGCGTATCAGGGCATCGCTCGAACCAAACATGTACTCGGCCAGTTTCTTTGCGAGGTATGTCTTTCCTACACCAGTAGGACCAAGGAACATGAACGTGCCGATAGGGCGGTTAGGGTCCTGAAGGCCTACACGGCTGCGCTGTATGGCGCTTACGAGCTTGTCGATGGCGCTGTCCTGAGCTATGACCTTACTCTTGAGTTCCTGGCGCATGCCCTTCATGCGTATTCCCTCGGCTCCAGCCATTCGAGTCACAGGTATGCCGGTCATCATACTAACCGTTTCTGCCACCTTGTCAGCACTGACAGTTTGTCGTTGGTCTTCCTGGCTTGCCTCAAACTTAGCCTTCATCTCTGCGAGTTCCTTCTCGAGCTGGCGCACACGGTCCTTGAATGTGGCAGCAAGTTCGAAATTCTCCTTGCGCACAGCATCCATCTTGTTCTTCTCAGCCTCGGCAATCAGCTTCTCCTGATTCTCAATTTCCTTTGGAACGGAAATATTATTAATATGTACGCGCGAACCAACCTCATCGAGCACATCGATAGCCTTGTCAGGGAATGCACGATCGGTCACGTAGCGCTCCGTAAGCGTAACGCATGCCTTGAGGGCATCGTCGCTATACGATACGTTGTGGTGGTCCTCGTAGCGCTCCTTGATGTTGTGGAGTATCTCGAGTGTCTCCTCAGGTGTGGTTTGCGACACGATGATCTTCTGGAATCTGCGCTCAAGGGCTCCATCCTTCTCGATCGACTTGCGATACTCATCGAGCGTTGTGGCTCCGATGCATTGCAATTCGCCTCGTGCGAGGGCTGGCTTCATCATGTTGGCTGCATCCATCTGACCTGCCTGATTGCCTGCTCCTACGAGGGTATGGATCTCGTCGATGAAGATGATGATGTTAGGGTTGGCACGAAGTTCCTTTATGAGGCTCTTCATGCGTTCCTCAAACTGTCCGCGGTACTTTGTTCCTGCCACAACGCTTGTCATGTCGAGGCTTACCACGCGCTTGTTGAACAGAATGCGGCTTACCTTTCTTTCGGCTATACGCATCGCAAGTCCTTCAACTATCGCACTTTTGCCTACGCCTGGGTCGCCTATCAGTACAGGGTTGTTCTTCTTGCGGCGTGACAGGATCTGTGCCAGACGCTCTATCTCCTTCTCTCGTCCCACTACCGGGTCAAGCTTGCCTTCCAGGGCTGCTTGAGTGAGGTCGAACGAGAACTGGTCGATGGTTGGTGTGTCGGAGTTGCCCTTCTTACGTTGGTCCTTGGTAGTGGTGCTGGCTTGCTGCTGGCTTCCGCTGCCACCCTTTGCAGGAGGAGCCATGTCCTCATCGTCTTCCTCATCGATATGGAATCCGGAAGTAGGGGTACTGGCTGTCTGCGAGAGCGATGCGAACAGCTCTCCGTATTGTACATTATTATCTATAAGCATCTTTGATGGCAGGTTGTCCTTCTGCTTCATGATGGCGAGCAGGAGGTGGTCGGCATCGCTCTGCTTCTGCTTCAGCATGCGTGCCTCAAGGATGGAGAGACGGAGCACACTCGACGACTTCTCGTTGAATGTGATGTCGGTCGACAGCAACTTCTGTCCTTCGTTGATGACTCTGCTCTCGATGCTCTTCTTGAACTTTTCAAGGTCGATGTGAAACCTGTTGGCAAGCAATTCGACGCCGAGGCTGTTGCCTTCGCGCAGCAAGCCAAGCATCAGGTGCTCAGGTCCTATGTAGTCGTTGTTCAGCCGGAGTGCTTCCTCCTTGCTGTACTTAATGATTTCTGTTAGTCGTGGTGAATAATTGTTCATGTTTTACTATTACTGCAAACTACATGCCAACACTATTTCATCATGTCCGCGAGGCCCATCCAGCCCATAAGTCTGCCAATGATTTCCGTTTTCATGTCATCAGGCATATTGCTGATGCGAGCCTTGTGGCTTCCGCGAGGCTGAACGTACACGCGCATGTTCTCTTTCTTTTTGCAGTCGAGCCATGTGCACACGCCACTTGCGCTCCAAGGGTCGATCTCGCCGTAGATAAAGATGTGCTTAGGGTCATTCTGCTTCAGGAACTTGACTGTACGCTTGTAGAGGGCCTTGTCGAACTTGATGTCGCGGAGCGAGTCGGGAAGCATGATCTGTTTCAGGTATCCCTTTGTCTTCTTCAGCGATGTCCACTTCTTGATAGGCTTGAGATCGTAGCCGTAGTAGCCGAGTTCGCGTGCAGCCTGCACATCGAATGGCATGTAGTGGTTAGGGTAGGCGAAGTAGTCAGGGCTTGCAATCTCCATGAGGTAGTTGAACCAAGTCTGATTGTCAGCATCGGCTGAAGGAATGCCGCTCACGCTTGTGCCCCATTGCCAGAGGGCAAATGGATATTCGAGCACGGAGTAGTCGTAAACGTCCTCTTCCGAGATGTAGTACTTGTAGTTGTGGCTCTTGTTGTACTCTCGGAACAAAGGCATGCAAGCCTCCTTGCGCTTCATGAACTCCTGCTGTGCCTCAAGTATGGCCTGGCGTTCCTCGGCTGTTCCTACCTGCTTGGCAAGGAACTTCTCGTGGCGACCATCCTCGACTGCCTTGTTGAGAGGTGCCACGTAGCTTACGCTCACATCCACATCGTCAGGATAAGTGGCACGGTAGAACATGGTGGTCTGTCCGCCCTTTGAAATGCCGGTGCTTACCCACTTGCCTGTGAAGAGCTGTCCGAGCAATTGACGCACATGGTGGTAGTCGCGGAGCGAGTTGTCGACGGTCATGTAGTCCCAATTGGTAGGAACCGGAGTCGATTCGGCAAAGTAGCGGTACTCGCAGAACACGAGGTTGGCTTTGAACATCTGGCACAACTCCTCTGTGTAGCGAGGGTTGAGAGCGTAGTCGGCATAGTAGCCTTCGGTCACGAGTACGGTAGGTTTGTCGTAGCCCACAAAGCCCACGATGACTCTCTGGTCGAACGTGCCCTTGTCGGCATTGTCGCCATCGACGTTCTGCTTTACTTTAATCACATATTTCTCGCTGAAGCCGGTATTTGGAGCCGCTTCAATCTTTGTCACGTTGCTTACACCCGAAAGTGCAGAGAGCTTCTTCATAAACTCCGAAGAAGCAGTTTGTGCTGACAGCATACTTACTGCCAGCACAAATATGAGAGTTGAAAAAAGTCTTTTCACTTTTCTACAAAATTATCATCAGCCAAATGGCCAATTCTTAATTCTAAATTCTTAATTCTTAATTTTATTTAGTACGCTCTTGCGATAAGTACGCGACACTTGCTTGGCTTGCCGCTCACCATGTCTACGCCCTCTGTCTGTTCGAACATGAACGGTACGCAGCGTATAGTTGCCTGAGTGTCCTCCTTGATCTTGGCTTCGGTCTCCTCGGTGCCGTCCCAATGGCAGAGGAAGAATCCGCCGTCCTTCACCTTCTCCTTGAACTCCTCGTAGTTGTCGCACTCGTAGATGTGTGAGTCGCGGAAGTCCTTAGCCTTCTTGAGGATGTTCTGCTGGATGTCGTCAAGCAAGTTCTTGATGTACTCCTCGATGCCGTCGATGCTTACCGACTCCTTCTCAAGTGTGTCGCGGCGCATGATCTCAACGAGTCCCTGCTCGAGGTCGCGGGCACCAAGCACGAGGCGTACTGGCACACCCTTGAGTTCGTAGTCTGCAAACTTGAATCCAGGGCGCTTGTTGTCAGCGTTGTCGTACTTCACGCTGATGCCCATAGCCTTGAGGTTGTTGACGATTGCTTCAGCCTTCTCGTCGAGCATAGCCATCTGGTCGCCCTTGCCGATAGGGATGATAACTACCTGTATTGGAGCGAGCTTTGGAGGAAGCACGAGTCCGTTATCGTCCGAGTGAGTCATGATGAGAGCACCCATGAGTCGTGTAGATACACCCCATGATGTAGCCCATGCATACTCAGGCTTGTTCTCCTTATTAAGGAACTGAACGTCGAATGCCTTACCGAAGTTCTGTCCGAGGAAGTGTGATGTACCCGACTGCAGAGCCTTACCATCCTGCATCATAGCCTCGATTGTGTAAGTGTCGAGAGCACCGGCAAAGCGCTCTGTCTCGCTCTTCACACCCTGGATGACAGGTACGGCCATGTACTCCTCAGCAAACTTGGCATAGATGTTGATCATCTGCTTAGTGCGCTCTTCTGCCTCCTCACGAGTAGCGTGAGCTGTGTGGCCTTCCTGCCAGAGGAACTCAGATGTGCGGAGGAAGAGTCGTGTACGCATCTCCCAACGCATCACGTTACACCACTGGTTGCAGAGGATAGGGAGGTCGCGGTAGGAGTTGATCCAGTTCTTGTAAGTGTTCCAGATGATGGTCTCCGAAGTAGGGCGGATGATGAGTTCCTCCTCGAGCTTGGCTGCAGGGTCAACTACCACTCCGTCGTGAGTCTCGTTGGTCTTGAGGCGGTAGTGAGTCACTACGGCACACTCCTTTGCAAAGCCTTCCACGTGCTCAGCCTCCTTCGAGAGGAAGCTCTTAGGGATGAGGAGAGGGAAGTAAGCATTCTGCACTCCAGTCTCCTTGAACATGTCGTCGAGCTGGCGCTGCATCTTCTCCCATATTGCATATCCGTATGGTTTGATGACCATACATCCACGTACGTCTGCCTGTTCGGCAAGGTCTGCCTTCACTACAAGTTCGTTATACCACTTCGAGTAGTCCTCCGAACGCTTTGTCAAATCTTTAAGTTCTTTTGCCATTTTATATGTTAATTATTATTTATTCTGCTGTGTGAAAGAGTTTCAAAGGTGCAAATTTACAACTTATTTGTGAAATTATCTTGTTTTTCTGAACATTTTTCATCTTCATGACCTTTTTTGTCACAAAAAATTACGATATTTGCACTCGATTCAGAACAAGGATAATGCAAATGCAATAACTAAATAGAGAACAAATATTATAAATCATTTCAAATATTCTAACTGTTATGAACAATTTTCGTAATGTAAAAGTTGCCGCTGTATTCATGAGCGGCCTTATCGTGCTTTCAGGTTGTGGTATGAGCAACACAGCTAAGGGTGGTCTCATCGGTGGTGGTGCTGGTGCTGCTGCAGGTGCTGGCGTAGGTTATCTCATTGGTAAGAATGGCAAAGGTGCTGCTATCGGTGCTGCTGTAGGTGCTGCTGTAGGTACAGGTGCTGGTCTCCTCATCGGTAAGAAGATGGATAAGGCTAAGAAGGCTGCCGCTGCTGCTGCCGCTGCTGCTCAGGTAGAGTCGGTAAAGGATGCTAACGGTCTCGATGCTGTAAAGGTTACATTCGACAATGGTATCCTCTTCCAGACAGGTAAGTACAACCTTCAGGCTGCTGCTCAGAACGAGCTCAAGAAGTTTGCTGCTGAGGTTCTCAACGTTTATACTGATTGTGACGTTGCTATCCAGGGTTATGCTTCATCTGATGGTTCTGACCAGACTAACCTCACACTCTCGCAGAATCGTGCTAACTCTGTAAAGAACTACCTCACAGGTTCATGCAGCGTTAATGCAAACCAGATCAAGGAAGCTAAGGGCTACGGCGAGACAAACCTCATCCTTGATGCTAACGGTAAAGAAGATGCAAAGGCTTCACGTCGTGTAGAATTGTATCTCTATGCATCAAAGGCAATGATCGAGGCTGCAGAGGCTGGTACACTTCAGTAAACCCAGACTACAACATACTTCGATTCACCAGGTATGCACAAGTTTTTCCACAAGGTTAAACTGACAATAATGTGGGTATTGATAGCCTTCTTTGGGTCGTCAATACTCACAGTTGTTTTATATAAATATGTACCCGTGCCGTGTTCGCCTCTCATGTTCATCCGCTGCTACCAGCAGGTCAAGGCAGGCGTGTCGCTTAAGCTCAAGCACGACTGGGTACCGCTCGAAGAAATCTCGCCCAACCTTCCCTTGGCTGTGTGGTCGTGTGAGGACCAGAACTTTCTAAATCACAACGGATTCGATATCGGAGCCATAGAGCAAGCCATGAAGGAAAAGAAAGATCGGGGTAGGGTGCGTGGAGCGTCCACCATCTCACAGCAGACAGCCAAGAACGTGTTCCTCTGGCCATCGTCCACATGGGTTCGTAAAGGCTTTGAAGTCTACTTCACCGTCCTTATCGAATTCTTCTGGGACAAGCAGCGCATCATGGAAGTCTACCTCAACACCATCGAGATGGGCGATGGCATCTATGGAGCCGAAGCCGTGGCGCAGGAGCACTTCGGAGTTCATGCCAAGGACCTCTCCCGCAACCAATGTGCCATGATAGCCATCACGCTCCCTAATCCTCGCAAGTTCAACTCCGCCTCCCCTTCATCCTACATGTACCGCCGCCAGCGCTGGTGCCTGCAGCAGATGCGATGGCTCGGTCATTTCCCAACACGGGAAGAGAATGCTGAGAAGGAGGAGTGATATTTCGCCAATTGAAGCAGAAGCATAATAATTACGGCTCCGTTATCCAAGCTTGGATATCGGAGCCGTAATGGTATTAGTTGCTTCTGTAGTTTTCTATAACACCTATAGTATCTATAGCTTCTATAGTATCTATAGTTCCTATAGCTCCTATTCACTTTTATCTTCTATCATCTTTCTCAGCCTATTGACCTCAGCTCTAAGCTCTGCATTTTCCTTCTCCAATTGGGCGAGGCGCTCGTCTTGTCCTTTTCTGTAACCAGTACGAGCGGCATACATGCGTTCCTTTATTCCCCCCTCTTTCACAAACTGTACCTCTTTACCCTTGATGTATTTGTTCATCATGGAGTCAATCATGTGGCAGAGGGTGAGGGCGATGTTTGCCATCTCTTCGCTCGACCATCGGTTGAAGAAAGGCTGATAGTCTTCCAACGAATTGCGAGGAATACAAAAGTCCAGCATAGGTTGGAATCTTGCATGTCCTGGCTGCCATATAGGCAACTGACGACTGATGAGGAAGTCGCGGTAGTCCTCACGCAATTCATGTATGCTGGCTCTTGCCACATTCAGAAGCTTTAGTTCCATTTCTGTTGAAGTCGCACCATCGGCAGAGCCTTCCACGATATTCTGTTTTCCAGAACGAGCTGCCTGTACCATTTGGTCAACGGTGCGGTCGCCGTATTGTGGCAGGAAACGGTTACAGAATACGAATGTCATCTGGTATAACACATCCGATTTTTTGTAGAAATGGAGAGTTTCCCAGTTTGTTTGTGACTTTATCACTTGAGGTACTTGTTCATCTTTGTATTTATCATACACCGATGAGGATATGGTGGAAGTGTTGTCCATAAGCAATGTTAATTTTATTAGGTGTGTTCTATAAGCTAAAAAATTGCAACGTTTGATATTTGCGGGTGCAAATTAACGAAATAATATTCACTCCGCCAAATATAGCTTTCACATTATCTAAAGGGCCAATTTGTTTGGTCTATTTGTAGCTGTTTTTGTCATCATCTAATGCTTTTTGAAGAGACATTCGTGGTCTCTGCAATGGATAATTGAAATAACTTACTGTGAGTAATCAAAAACATCCGCAAACATCAGATGCTTGGAGTTGTCGTGAACTCACAAAAAATAGAGTGTTTGCGGATAGAATAATTATGACAATGGCTGTCTGTGATTAATCAACTAAACTCTATTGAAATGTATTCCTTGTTTGCCATTTCTCCTGATAGTTCATCCGCTTCGTAAATAAATGACTTTGAGATGTCGCAAAGTGAGATGATGATATTCTCTTCCTTATGCTCAAGTTCATTTGTTGTGACATAGTAATCAAAGGATGTGTAAGGATATTTGTTTATTCTGCCGTTAGGGAATGTTATTTTTATTGAGCTGTGTTGCATTGTATAGGTGCGATAAGATGGCGTGAATTTGCAATTTTAACTGCAAAATTACTATATTTTCTACAATTATTGGTACAGAATCTTTAAGATACAGAAAAATTAATGGAAATAATGAACTAAAATCCAAAAGAATTTGCTAATTTTGCAATACCAAGTAGTGTTCGCTTCCGTGGAGGCGCGAAAAGAAACTACAAGGCCTTTACATAATAGAAGCGTTTGCTCGCTTTGTTTTTGACCACTTTGAACCTAGGAAATTCATCGCACAAGTCAAGAGCATGGTAGAAGCTGATGCTACGGGTGTAGTGTATATTTCCCGGAGTGTGCAGAGGGTATTTTATATCCTCACGCACACTTTTCGGGTGTACTATATACTCAAACACGCGTGGGTGTCACTCTGTCTGTACTTGTGCAGGTTTTCCTAGGACCTAAAGTGGTAACAGACAGCAGTTGATTCCCACGCTTTCTATTTGTACCGTAGTGAACCAAGGAACTATTACTAGTCTTCATCGGGGAATCTGAAGACATACAACTGTAAAAAGTTCTACATCATTATGGCAATTGACAATGAACGTGCTATTCGCACGGTTGTAAAGATGGCGGTAGAATCCTATGCTTCAGGCTTCTCCGACAGACACATAAAAGAGTTTGATGATCCCGAAGGAACCATCAATATGAAAATCCACAACGTGTTTATTCACGCTCTTGGTGCTGACATTCAGTACTATTCAGCATTGGCGCGTTCACTTGATAGTAGCCTTGGCAATATGCTAGAGAAGATGGCTATCACAATTGCAGAACTCCATTATGACGTCAGCCAGCATGTAGAAGGTCCTATCTATCAGGAGCAAACGGATTACATTGCAGAACTTCTTGAATCGTACAAGAATACAAGAGGAGCAAATCATAAGAAACCTTCCGTAAAGGATTATCTTGGAATAAGCCAGAAGAACACCACTTCGAAACATAGTAAGCGCCATGAAAGCGACTACTATCTGAAAGACAGAGAAACAGGCATGCACTATCTCATCGAGTTGAAGATTGGTGGTGATCTTGACAACAAGAAAGCTCGTTCGGAGAAAGAAGCTTTGTTGGAGCAGTATTGCATCCTTGCCAATAGCCTTGGTTCTGAAGAGAAAGTAAGAATTTGCTTTGCTACAGCATACAATCGCTATGGCGAAGGCAATCCTTGGAAACAAGGTCGAGTGCTACAGTTCTTTGCGGAAGACGAGTTGCTTATTAGCAGCAACTTTTGGAATCTTGTATGCAAATCAGACAGAGGATACGAGATTGTTCTTGATGAGTACACGAAGAACGCCTACAAGATTAAAGACGCATTGGCAAAGATAAAGAACACTTACCTTCCCGAAGAATAAATGAAAGACCCTAATTGGCGTAAGTGTGTCCTTTGTGCAGATAGTAGGGATGTGATAAAACGCATTCCTGACAACTCCATTGACTTCATTCTGACCGACCCTCCGTACAACCTTGGTCAGCATTCTACTGGTAACATTCCATTGCCAGGACGTAGTGCTATGAATAATGACGTTGCGGAATGGGACATGATTGACTTTAACCCAGAAGAATGGGCAGACGAGTTTATCCGCATCCTAAAGCCATCGGGTAATCTCTTTATCTTCACTTCCTACAATCAACTTGGACGTTGGTACAATTGTCTTGACCATAAGTTTGATACCTCGAACTTTATGATTTGGCACAAAACAAATCCCGCTCCAAAGATCTTCAAGGCTGGCTTTCTGAATAGTTGTGAAATGATTTTTACATGCTGGAACAAAAAACACACATGGAACTTTATCTCACAAGCAGAGATGCACAATTTCATAGAAAGCCCTATCTGTATGCGTCCTGAAAGGTTGAGCAATCCAAAGCAGCCTGCGCAGAAACCTGTCTCGATTTTGAAGAAGATGGTAGAAATAGCCAGCAACAAGGATGACATCATCTTCGACCCATTTATGGGAGTTGGTTCTACTGGAGTTGCAGCAATGGAACTTGGACGCAAGTTTATTGGTGTAGAGTTGGATAGGGCATACTTTGAAGCCGGAAAGAAGAGAATAGACGATGCACTTATGCAATTTACCAGCATTCAGAATATGAGTTCAAAGAAATACAATATACCAGAGGATGAGCAGAACGGCATGGTGTGCGAGGATAATCCTGTGTATCAACCAACGCTCTTCGATTTAGACGAGTTGTTTCCTTCTGAAAGCAAGGAAGAAGTTATTGGAACATGCGTCCCTACAGGTTTGCAGCCAATCATAAAGTGGGCGGGCGGAAAGGAGAAAGAATTGAAGTTTATAATCCCCAATACTCCTCGCTTCAAGAATTATTACGAGCCGTTTGTGGGTGGTGGTTCTGTATTTGCAGCTTTCCGAGCAGAGCACTATTTCATCAATGACAAAAGTGACGAGTTGATTTCGCTCTATCGTAGTATTGCTACGAACGACAATGCATTCCACACTTGGATGATCAGGATTATGGATGCATGGGATGCGATGCTTGCTCATGTAAAAGCGCACCCAGAACTTGTGGAGTGGTACATGCTATTGCGTGATGGCGAGATAAGCGAGGAGGAAATCTGTACTCATATGCGAGCACACATCAAGGACGCTCACGAATCCCTGTCATCTGTTGTCAAGGAGTTCCCTTGGCACGACAAAACGTATTGGAAGGAGTTAGACAAAAACCTAACACGCAAGACGCTGCGAATGCATAAGATAGAACAAGAAAAGCAGCGTATGCCTGATAGTGATGTTTACGACAACATCGAAACATCATTTATGAGTGCGCTTTACATGTTCTTCCGTGCATTGTATAACGACAAAGAACTTATGGCTTCTGATAATGCTCTTGGCACAGCGATGTTTGTTTTCATTCGTAACTATGCCTACAGCGGAATGTTCCGTTACAACGACAGAGGTGAGTTCAATGTTCCATACGGAGGCATCGGCTACAATCACAAGACGATGCGCAAGAAGCACGCCTACTACATGTCTGCACCCTTACTCCAACACTTTGAGAAGACAACGATTGAGAATCTCGACTTTGAGGAGTTCTTCCACAAGTGTCCACCGACAGAGGATGACTTCGTTTTCCTTGACCCTCCGTATGACACGGAATTCAGCACATACGCACAAAACGAGTTCGGCAAGAGTGATCAGGAACGACTTGCCAATTATCTTATCAACGAATGTCGCGGTAAATGGATGATGGTTATCAAATACACGCCTTTCATCTACGACCTATATAATAAGGAAGGCATTCGTATAAAGACCTTCGACAAGAAGTATTTGGTTAGCTTCATGAACAGGAATGACAAGAAAGCCGAGCATCTTATCATTATGAACTACTAACAACAAGCAAGAGCGATTACCCTAAGCGAGTAGTCGCTCTTGTTAATCCTTTTGGTAAACAATCTATTTCCTAATCCACTTTGCGTAGAATTCTTCATTACGGTTCCAACTGTACACCCTCTTGCCATCTCCTCCCAAATCCCAAGGGCTGGTAAGTTCGATGGAACGTTTGGGTAGAGAGTCAAAACTCTCCTGTTCAATCATAAGATGCTCTTTCCGCCTGAAACGACGAGAGGCGAGTTGTTTACCTTTTTTCTGTGATTTGCAGCAGCAATTAGTGCCTGCGCAAACTCTTTTTCTTGATTTTCCCATTGCTTTGTAATGTTATGTATGCACCGGTTTTGTGACTCAGTACATACGGTTAAACATTACATCGTTGTGGGGTTTATTGTTGTGTTCATACTCTTTTTGTCGTTAATGCTCAAAGCAAAGACTGATATGTTTATACTTTTATTATTTGTTTCTAATTAATTTAGCAGAATACCGCATTTTCAACCTCATTCTTCAGAAACGAAGCAACGTAGCCGACGCTCTGGAAATAGAAGTTGGTGTTGGTGTCTTGCAAACGATCAAATGTCTCGGATGCGTAGAGGATGTCGAGAGCCTCTCGTGGAGTGTAACCATATGTGTCCATCAGCCAGTCAGCCAATTCTACTGACAGTTCTTCCTTCATTGTTTGTATCTGCTGTTTGTTCAATCTTGTCATAAGGCTTTCAGGGTTTTGAGGGCACGTTTCGTACCGAAAAAATACTGGAAAGTGATGCCCTTTGCATATTTGAGTTCTTCAATCAACCTTGGCAGCGTGATTACACCTCCCCAATAGCGTCGCATTGCAGCTTTCCTCCATTATGTCTGCACACCTCAGAAACCACATCGACTGTATCTTCGAACGAATATGTATGCAGAATGTTATAATGATTAAACAGATGGTCAAGGCCTTTGAATCTTGTGAGGTATGCGTATGCCTGACGTGGCATTATGCCGTATCTTGTAGCAAACTCGCTGACGAGAGCCACCACATAGCCTACTTTGTTATGTTCTTCTCTTGACATGGAATGTTATCGTTTATTCTTATGCTTGCAAAGTTAATAATATTTCTTTATAATATGACAAGAAGAGCATCAATTTGTGTGAAATGTGGATGATTTTATGATTATTTTACGGATTATGACTATTTAAGGCTGCTTTTTGGAACGAATTGTTCGGAAAAACAATTGCGATTAGCCGAAGTGGGTAGTCGCTACTACTTGCATACTCGTAATGTATAGACCTACCAACTATGGTTGGCATGTCGATGGATAGTAAGGAAATGGGAAAGTCCTTGCAAGGAGTTGGTAGTTTCCTTGCAAGGAGTTGATGATTTCCTTGCAAGGAGTTGGCTGTTTCCTTGCAAGGAGTTGCTTGATTTCAATAAAATCATGTGTTTTAGTCACATTTTCCTATCCAAATGAGCCATAGATGTGAAAATTCAGAAGCGTACAAATGTGTGGTAAGTGCAGGGAATAGGATGGAATGAGAGAGTCATAAATGTCTTTCGGTACCTGAGATTTGAGGAATTAAAGGTGTTTTGTCCCGTTTTTGAGTACTTGTATTCCAGGTCGCTTAAGGTTTGTAGTGTTGTATTTTGTTGATATGCTGCTTTTTAGAAGGAAAAGTACCGTTCGGGTGTTTCAGTTTCAGTTGTTTCAGTTGTTTTTTGAGGGGGGTGCATTCTTTTCTTTTTATATATAATATACTGATTATTAATTAAATATTAAGAATAAGATATGAGAAATGGGCGTATGATATACCCTTAAAAATGGAATTGAAACTGAAACAACTGAAACGCTTGGTCATGATTGATTGCTCTTCCTTTATAAGGCACTACTTTACGACAAATTGATTTGCTGCAAAGGATGTTTTCCTATGTCTTTTCAATTGTGGAAAGGTGTTTTTGTTTGCATAAACCATTTTTTTTCTATTATCTTTGTTTATTCAGCCGATTATGCGTACCTTTGCAAGGTTTTAGCGAAATAAACGAAAAAATATCATATACAATATGGAATTAGCAACTAAATACAGTCCACAGGATGTGGAAAGCAAGTGGTACCAGTATTGGATGGACCACAAATTGTTCGCAAGCAAGCCAGATGGCCGTGAGCCATACACGATAGTTATCCCACCACCAAACGTGACAGGTGTGCTTCACATGGGACACATGCTGAACAACACTATTCAGGATATCCTGATACGTAAGGCACGCATAGATGGTAAGAACGCATGCTGGGTACCTGGTACCGACCATGCTTCGATCGCTACTGAGGCTAAGGTGGTAAACCGCCTCGCAGAGCAGGGCATCAAGAAGCGTGACCTGACTCGTGAGGAGTTCCTTAAGCATGCATGGGATTGGACCGACGAACATGGTGGCATCATCCTCAAGCAGCTGCGCCGACTCGGTGCTTCGTGCGACTGGGACCGTACTGCCTTCACTATGGACGAACCACGCAGCGAATCGGTGCTCAAGGTGTTCGTTGACCTCTACAAGAAGGGACTCATCTACCGCGGTCTTCGCATGGTAAACTGGGATCCTAAGGCTCAGACAGTACTCTCGACCGAGGAGGTAATCTACCGCGATGAGAAGTCGAAGCTCTACCACTTACGTTACTATGTGGCTGATGCCGACGTGAACCCAGTAAAGCCTACAGGCGAAGAGGGCGAGGTGCTGCATCAGGATGCTGAGGGCCGCTACTATGCTGTGGTTGCCACTACTCGTCCAGAGACCATCATGGGCGATACAGCCATGTGTGTGAACCCTAAGGACCCTAAGAACCAGTGGCTCCGCGGACACAAGGTGATTGTACCTCTCGTAGGTCGCGTGATTCCTGTCATCGAGGACCGTTACGTAGATATTGAGTTTGGTACAGGATGTCTGAAGGTAACTCCTGCTCACGATGTAAATGACTATGCTCTCGGTAAGACTCACAATCTCGAGACTATCGACATATTCAACCCTGATGGTACCATCTCGGAGGCTGCTGGCATGTATGTAGGCCAGGATCGCATGGATGTGCGCAAGCAGATTGCCATCGACCTTCAGGCAGCCAACCTCATGGAGAAGATTGAGGACTATGAGAACAAGGTGGGCTACTCTGAGCGCAATCAGGATACAGCCGTTGAACCTCGTCTCTGTAAGCAATGGTTCCTCTCGATGAAGCACTTTGCCGACATCGCTCTTCCACCAGTACTTGAAGGCAAGATCAAGTTCTACCCAACCAAGTACGTTACTACTTACCGCAACTGGTTGGAGAACATCCAGGATTGGTGTATCTCGCGCCAGCTCTGGTGGGGACATCGCATCCCTGCATATTTCCTTCCTACAGCCGAGGGCGAGGAGGAGAAGTACGTAGTAGCTCTCACAGCCGAAGAGGCACTCGAAGAGGCAAAGAAGGTGGCTGGATATGAGAACATCACTATCGATCAGCTGACTCGTGATGAGGATGCGCTCGACACATGGTTCTCTTCATGGCTCTGGCCAGTATCGCTCTTCGATGGTATCAACAATCCTGGCAACGAGGAGATCAAATACTACTACCCAACTGCTGACCTCGTAACAGGTCCGGACATCATCTTCTTCTGGGTGGCTCGTATGATCATGGCAGGTGAGGAGTATATGAAGGATGTTCCATTCCGCAACGTATATTTCACAGGTATCGTACGCGATAACCTCGGCCGTAAGATGTCGAAGTCGCTTGGTAACTCTCCTGACCCAATCGGTCTCATCGAGAAGTATGGTGCCGATGGCGTACGTATGGGTATGCTGCTCTCTGCTCCTGCAGGCAACGATATCCTCTTCGACGAACAGCTCTGCCAGCAGGGTGCTGCATTCTGTAATAAGATTTGGAACGCATTCCGTCTCGTAAAGGGATGGCAGGTGGACGAGTCGATCGCTCAGCCAGAGGCAAACAAGAAGGCCATCGCATGGATGGAAGCAAAGATCAAGTCGGCCGTAGTGGAGATCAACGACCTCTACTCAAAGTATCGTCTCAACGAGGCTTTGATGGCTGTGTTCCACCTCTTTACCGACGAATTCTCAGGATGGTACCTCGAGATGATCAAGCCTGCTTACCAGGCACCAATCGATGCTGCAACATTGAAGTCAACACTTGCATACTTCGAGCAGCTCATGAAGATCATCCACCCATTCATGCCATTCATCACCGAGGAACTCTATCAGCACATCGCAGAGCGCAAGGATGGCGAATCGATCATGATCGACCCATTGCAGCTCCCAGCACCAACTGATGAGGATGCAAAGATCATCGCTGACATCGAACTGATGAAGCAGATCGTGGCAGGCGTTCGTGCCGTACGATCATCGAAGAATATCGCTCCAAAGGAGACACTTGCCCTGCAGATTGTAGGCGAGAATCCAGCAGCACAGTATGCTGACCTCATTCAGAAGATGGCAAACCTCTCGGGCATCGAAAGCGTGACTACCAAGGACGAGACTGCATCAGCATTCATGGTTGGTACAACAGAGTTTGCCGTACCACTTGGCAACCTCATCGATACTGAGGCAGAGATTGCCAAGATGGAGGCTGAGGTGAAGCGTCTGCAGGGATTCCTCGTCGGCGTACAGAAGAAGCTCAGCAATGAGCGATTCGTTGCCAATGCTCCTGCTCAGGTAGTAGAGCTTGAGAAGAAGAAGCAAGCCGATGCTGAGTCGAAGATTGCATCGCTCACAGAAAGCATCGCTAAGCTCAGAGGATAAACGCGTTAAAACTCATCGCCCTTTCCCGACCTTCTATGTAGGGATGGGCTTGAAAATAAAAAAGCAGTTGCAGATAGGTTCTGCAACTGCTTTTTCTTATTTCAAGTCTCTATTGTAGAGAAAAGTATTCTATTACAACTCTGCCTCCTTGAGTCGTTCTGCATTCTCGGCAACGATAAGGTGGTCGATGCAATCCTGGATGTCGCCATCCATGAAGGCTGCGAGGTTGTAGATGGTATAGTTGATGCGATGGTCGGTGATGCGTCCCTGAGGATAGTTGTAGGTGCGGATCTTGGCCGAGCGGTCGCCTGTAGATACGAGAGTCTTACGGCGTGATGCGATGTCGTCGATGTACTTCTGGTGTTCCTTATCATAGATGTAGGTGCGCAGACGTGCGAGGGCGCGTTCCTTATTCTTTGGTTGGTCGCGAGTCTCTGTACATTCGATGAGGATCTCCTCGGTCTCGCCAGTATTAGGGTTCTTCCACATGTAACGTGCACGAACGCCCGACTCAACCTTGTTGACATTCTGTCCACCGGCACCCGATGAACGGAATGTGTCCCACTTGATTTCACCTTCGTTGATGACTACGTCAAATGCTTCTGCTTCAGGCAGTACGGCTACGGTAGCAGCAGAAGTGTGGACACGTCCCTGAGTCTCGGTGGCAGGTACTCGCTGTACGCGATGTACGCCCGACTCGTACTTCATGGTTCCGTACACGTTTTCGCCTGTCACGTTGCATACTATTTCCTTGTATCCACCGCTTGCACCTTCGGAGAATGAACTGATGGTAAGGTGCCATCCCTTCACCTCGCAATACTTTGAGTACATGCGGAACAGGTCGCCGGCAAATAGGGCAGCCTCGTCGCCTCCCGTACCGCCACGGATTTCGAGTGTGACATTCTTCGAGTCCTCAGGGTCGGCAGGGATGAGCAGGAGCTTGATCTCCTCCTCGAGCTCTGGGATGCGCTTCTCGTTGGTAGCGATCTCCTCGCGAGCCATCTCCTTCATGTCGGGATCATCCTCCATGGAGAAGAGTTCCTTTGCCTCCTCGAGTCCGTTAAGGCAATTGATGTATTCCTTGCGGGCCTTCATGATGTCCTCAAGGTTCTTGTAGTCCTTGGTAAGTGCGACGTATCGTTTCTGGTCCGCAATGACGTTTGGGTCGGTGATGAGTGTGCTCACCTCCTCAAATCGTGCTACGAGACCATCAAGCTTTTCTAAAAGTGAAGTTGTTGCTGCCATTAGTAGTTAAATTCTCCGAATTCTGACTTGATAGTGAGTGACTTAGGACCTTCTTCGATACGACCGATAATCTGAGCGTCGATATTGAATGACTTGCTGATTTCGATGACCTTCTGAGCATCTTCTGGAGCGAGGTAAACTTCGAGACGGTGTCCCATGTTGAATACCTTGTAAGCTTCTGCATAGTCGGTACCTGACTCCTTGATGATAGCCTTGAAGAGTGGAGGGACTGGGAACATGTTGTCCTTAATGACGCGGCAGTTGTCGCCAACGAAGTGAAGAACCTTTGTCTGCGCTCCACCTGTACAATGTACCATACCGTGAATCTTTGGACGAAGTTCGTCGAGGAGCTTCTTTACAACAGGAGCGTATGTGCGGGTAGGGGAGAGGACAAGCTTGCCTGCGTTGATAGGCGATCCTTCAACCTCATCCGTCAACTTATATGAACCAGAATAAACGAGTTCCTCTGGCACAGCCTTGTCGAATGATTCAGGATACTTATCTGCAAGATACTTGCTGAACACATCGTGACGGGCAGAAGTGAGTCCGTTTGAACCCATACCACCATTGTACTCCTTCTCGTATGTAGCCTGTCCGCTTGAAGAAAGACCTACGATAACATCGCCTGGACGTATGTTCGCGTTATCGATCACGTCACTACGCTTCATACGGCAAGTAACGGTAGAGTCAACGATGATGGTACGTACGAGGTCGCCGACATCGGCAGTCTCACCACCAGTTGCATAGATGCCGACACCCATGTCGCGCATCTGCTGGAGGAGTTCGTCTGTTCCGTTGATGATGGCAGAGATAACCTCGCCAGGGATGAGCATCTTGTTGCGACCGATAGTGGATGAAACAAGAATATTGTCAACAGCACCTACACAGAGCAGGTCGTCGGTGTTCATGATGAGTGCGTCCTGTGCTATTCCCTTCCATACGGAGATGTCGCCAGTCTCCTTCCAGTACATGTATGCAAGGCTTGACTTTGTACCGGCTCCGTCGGCATGCATGATGTTGCAATACTCAGGGTCGCCACCGAGAATGTCAGGTATGATTTTACAGAAAGCCTGAGGGAAAATTCCCTTGTCGATATTTTTAATAGCATTGTGCACGTCCTCCTTGGCTGCACTTACACCGCGCATCATGTAGCGCTGTTTGTTGTCAATTGCCATACGAATTAATCTATTATGTATTAAATTTTGTGCAAAGGTAGTGAAAATTTGTAATATTTGATAGATATATGAAAATCTTTTACTAAATTTGCAGTCATTATTAATAATTATTGTTATAGAAAATGGTATTTACCGCACAACAAATAGCAGGATTCTGTGGCGGAACGGTTGAGGGCAACCCAGATGCGCAGGTAACTACATTTGCGAAAATTGAAGAGGGTACGGAAGGTGCGCTGAGTTTTTTGGCAAATCTTCAGTACGAGAATTATATATACGAGACTAAGTCAAGTGTGGTGCTCGTAAACAAGGATTTTCAACCAAAACAAGATATTGCTACTACTTTGGTTCGTGTTGACAACGCTTACGAGAGTGTAGCAAAGCTTCTTCAGCTCTATCAGTCGATGCAGCAGAAGCGAGTGGGCATTGATTCGCTTGCGTTCATCCATCCAACGGCAAAGATTGGCAAGGATTGCTACATCGGTCCGTTCGTTGCCATTGGCGAGAATGTTGAAGTAGGCGACGGATGCGTATTCCACCCACATGTCACTATCGGCGCAAATGCAAAGGTGGGCTGCAATACGGAGATCTACAGCAACGCCGTGATTTATCACGATTGCGTAGTAGGCAACAATTGCATTCTTCATGCAGGATGTGTGATTGGTGCTGATGGATTCGGTTTTGCTCCAAGTGCCAACGGATACGAGAAGATTCCTCAGATTGGTATCGTAACCATCGAGGACAACGTGGAGATCGGTGCAAACACTTGTGTTGACCGTTCGACCATGGGCTCGACATACGTTCGCAAGGGCGTAAAGCTTGACAACCTTGTGCAGATAGCTCACAACTGCGAAGTGGGACAGAACACAGTAATGTCGGCACAGGTAGGTGTGGCAGGAAGCGCTAAGATTGGCGAGTGGTGCGTATTTGGCGGACAGGTAGGTGTAGCAGGTCATCTCTCTGTAGGCGATCGCACTCGAGTAGGTGCGAAGACAGGCATCACAGGCGGCAATCTGGCACGAAAAGGCGATTGCACTCTTATGGGTATGCCTGCAATTGAGTCAAAGAAGTGGTCGCGCAACGCAGCTGTGCTCAGAAATCTCTCATCATTGCAACAGGAGGTTGAGCAGCTGAAGAAGGAACTTGAAGAACTAAAGAATAAGTAATAATGAGACAGACTACATTGAAGGACAGTTTCACGATGCAGGGCAAAGGTCTCCATACTGGTGCCTTTATCACAGCAACATTCTGTCCCGCAGATGCAAATTTCGGATATAAAATACAACGAACAGATATAGAAGGACAGCCAGTCATTCCTTGCGACGCAACCATCGTTGGCGACACTCAGCGAGGAACTGTACTCGTTCAGGGAGATATAAAGATCAGTACCATCGAACATGCCATGGCTGCTTTGCTTGCAGCAGGTATCGACAATGTACTCATTAAACTTGACGGACCTGAGATGCCTATCCTCGATGGTAGTGCATACTATTGGACTCAAAACATCAGCAAAGTTGGCATTGAAGAGCAGGACGTTGAGAAGGATTATATCGTAATAGATAAGGTGATAGAAGTAGAGGGTGATAATGGAGAGAAGATTTGTATCGAACCTGCCGACCATTTCGAGGTAGAAGTGACAACCGACTTTGGCGATAGCATTCTCGGACGCGCTACAGCATCGCTTTCTTCGCTCGATCAATTTGCTACAGACTATTCGTCAGCTCGCACCTTCGTATTTGTAAGAGAGATAGAACCTCTTCTTCAGATGGGACTCATCAAAGGAGGCGACCTCGGAAATGCCATCGTGATCTATGAGCGCCAGTTGCCTCAGGAGCGTTTCGATGCTTTGACCGACAAGCTTGGTGTGGATCGCATGAATGCTTCGCAGCTCGGCTACCTCAACCCAAAGCCTCTGACATGGGACAATGAGTGTACACGACACAAGTTGCTTGATATCATAGGTGACCTCGCACTCGTAGGTCGTCCTATCAAGGGCAAGGTAACAGCCTATAAGCCAGGTCATGGTATCAACAACAAGTTTGCGCGTGCCATCCTCAGCAATATTTAGAATCATAATTTGTTTATAATAAATACATTTTGTGGCAGCAACCGTAAGAACCATGTGTTGTTTCCATAAGAATAGAAAAGAAATTAAAATGTCAAAAATCAGTCCATTAGCATTTATCGATCCAGAAGCAAAGATTGGTGAGAATTGTGAAATCGGTCCTTTCTGCTTCATCGATAAGAATGTAATTATAGGCGACAACAATACTTTGATGAATAGTGTCACCTTGCTCAGCGGTACTCGTATGGGCAATGGCAACACGCTCTTCCCAGGTGCTGTGATAGGTGCTGTGCCTCAGGACCTTAAGTTCCGTGGTGAGGAAACTACTGTCGAGATTGGTGACAACAACAAGATACGTGAGAACGTTACAATCCATCGTGGAACTGCCAGCAAGGGAAAGACCGTGGTAGGCAGTAATAATCTCATCATGGAGAATGCCCACATCGCTCACGATTGCGAGTTCGGTTCGGGCATCATAATGGGTAACTCTACCAAGCTTGCAGGTGAAGTGATTGTGGATGATAATGCTATCATCTCAGCTGTGGTTCTTGTTCATCAGTTCTGCCGCATCGGAGGCTACACTATGGTTCAGGGCGGTAGCCGCACTCCAAAGGATATTCCTCCATTTATCATGGCAGGCAAGGAACCAATCTCATACTTTGGTCTTAACATAGTTGGTCTTCGTCGTCGTGGATTCAGCAACCAGCTCATCGACAACATCCATCATGCGTACCGACTCATCTACAATTGCAATCTCACGGTAGCTGATGCCATCGAGCAGATACGCCAGGAGGTTCCTATGAGTCCTGAGATTGAGTATATCATAGATTTTGTTGGCAACTCTAAGAGAGGTATAATCCGTTAATATCATATGGTTTACAGATTTACAGTCATTTCCGATGAAGTCGATGACTTCATGCGTGAGATTCAGCTCGACAGCGATGCAACGTTTCTCGATTTCCACAAACTGATAGTGGAGAGCTGCGGATATTCGGACGACCAGCTGACTACATTCACCATCTGCGAAAATGGATGGGAGAAGGGCCAGGAGATTACAATGGAGGTCATGGATACCGAAGCCTACGAGGACAGCTACATCATGGCTGAGACTGAGCTTTCTGAGTTTCTCGAGGACGAGAAGCAGCATTTGCTTTACACTTTCGATCCTCTCGCTGATCGCGTGTTCTTCATCGAACTTAGCGAGATCATCACAGGCAAGAGCATGAAGGGCGGCAAGATCACCAAGAAGATGGGTGAAGCACCTAAGCAGATGCTTGACTTCGACCAGATGTTTGAGATGAATCCTATCGTAGGTGACTCTTCGTTCAGCGATGATGAGGATTTCTATGGCAGCGGTATTGATCAGGAAGACATCGACCTTGAAGGTCTGGAAATCAGCGACGGTCAGTTCTAATGCATCGTATTTGATCATTGTCCTTCATATATTAATGTAGCACTCGTATCGTAGAAAAATAGTACTCACATTGCCTAAGCTGATAGTCATATTGGGTCCTACAGCTGTCGGAAAGACGGAGCTGAGTCTGAGGGTTGCTGAACATTTTCGGTGTCCCATCATCAATGCTGACTCACGCCAGATATACCGCGACATCGCAATAGGGACAGCAGCACCTACGGCCGAGGAGATGAAGCGCGTAGAGCACTATTTCGTTCATACAAAGCAACTCGACGAATACTATAGTGCTGCACAGTATGAGGAGGATGTGCTCAATCTGCTTAATACACTCTTTAAGACGCATGAAGTTGTGGTTCTCTCAGGAGGTTCGATGATGTATATTGATGCCGTAACCAAAGGTATTGATGACATCCCTACCATCGATGATGACACACGCCAGTTGATAAAGCAGCGCTATGAGAAAGAAGGACTCGAACCGCTTCTCGCAGAACTCAAGCTTCTCGATCCAGAATATTACAACATAGTGGACAAGAAGAATCACAAGCGTGTCGTTCATGCTCTTGAGATATGCTACATGACAGGTAATACTTTCACTTCCTATCGTGTCAACGAACGCAAGCACCGCCCATTCTCAATCATAAAGATTGGACTAAGGCGCGAGCGTGAGGACCTCTTCAACCGAATCAACCAACGTGTGGATAAGATGATGCAAGAAGGATTCATGGACGAGGCAAAGAGAGTTTATCCTTTACGTCAACTCAATTCGCTCAATACGGTGGGTTACAAGGAGTTGTTTAATGTGATTGCTGGTGAATGGGAACTTCCTATGGCCACCGAACGAATAAAGAAAAATACACGAGTCTATGCTAAAAAACAAATGACTTGGTATAAGAAAGATAACGAAATCCAATGGGTGGATGTTGATAAAATGACTGTCGATGAAGCGGTCGCTAAGATTGTCGGTCTTGCTTGTGCAGACGTTTAGAAAAAGAAGCGGATGACAGTTCTGTTGGCAGATGATAGATAGCTAGTGGACTTCGTAAAATAAATGTGTTTGTCATGAAAAAGTATTTGCTAAAGATTTGGAATGGCATTGTATATGCTAACAAGTGGTATGCAAGTCAATATAAAGGCGCTTGGTATCAGAGAGTCATAACTCCGATAGCAACCGTCATCGTCACATTTTTCCTTTATCTTGGAGCTGTAGACATCAATTTCCTTGGTCTTTTTGGGCTCTCTCCATCGATGGATTGCATTCAGAATCCTATCAGCAATGAGGCTTCCTACATCTACAGTTGTGACAACGATTCCGTGCCTATTGGCAAGTTCTTTAGTGAAAACCGTACTCCTGTAGCGTTCGAGAATATCTCACCTTATGTTATTGATGCGCTCATCAGTACAGAGGACGAACGTTTCTATCTCCATCATGGCATCGACTATCAGGGACTTTTTGCTGCGTTCAAGGATATGGCTCATGGTAATGCACGTGGAGCCAGTACTATCACTCAGCAGCTTGTAAAGAACCTTTTCAAGGTGCGTTCGCAGTATAGCACAGGTCTTTTGGGTAGTATCCCTGGTCTTAAGATTCTCATCATGAAGTCGAAAGAGTGGGTAACAGCCATCAAGATTGAGAATATGTACAGCAAGAAGGACATCCTCACTCTGTACCTCAATACCGTAGATTTCGGTTCAAACGCATTTGGTATTCGTACTGCTGCTAAAACTTATTTCAAGACTGAGCCTCAGAATCTTACTGCCGAACAGGCAGCTGTGCTCGTGGGTCTTCTCAAGGCTACTACGACTTACAATCCTAAGGTCAATCCAAAGAATAGTCTTGAACGTCGTAACGTAGTGCTTCACAATATGCTTAGCCATGGTAAGCTCACCAGTCAGGAGTGTGATTCTCTCTGCGCTTTACCTATTGACCTTAAGTTCAATGTGGAAAACAACTACGATGGAAAGGCTACTTATTTCCGTGAGGCTGTTCGTGAGGAACTGCGTCAATGGTGTAAGGACAATGATGTCGACCTCTATGGCGATGGACTTAAGATTTATACCACTCTTGACAGCAAGATGCAGGCATATGCAGAGTGGGCGGTTAACAAGCAGATGAAGCGCATTCAGACTTCGTTCAACGACCATTGGCGAGGCATGGCTCCTTGGCGTGATGAGCGTGGACAGGAGATTAAGGGGTTCGTGGAGCGTATAGCTAAGCAGACTGCGGAATACAAATATCTTGACAAGAAGTTTGATGGTAATAAGGATTCTATCGACTTCTACCTCAATCTCCCTCATAAGTGTAAACTCTTTGCATACGGCACAGGAGACAAGAACGGACTGGTTGAGAAGGAGTGGAGCACGCTCGACTCTATTCGTCACATGGTACGCTTTATGCATTGTGGATTCGTGGTAATGGAACCAGGAACTTCGCATGTAAAAGCATGGGTTGGTGACATCGACTTCGATTCGTGGAAGTATGATAAGGTGACATCTACTCGTCAACCAGGTAGTACGTTTAAGCTCTTTGTATATGCAGCCGCATTTGAGAATAACGATACTATAGATCCTGACTATAAGCTCACAGATGTAAACATTAATATCAAGGTGCCAGATCCAAACAATCCTGGCCGAACCAAGTATTGGCGTCCTCATAATGCTGATGGAGGATACTCCGGAGCTTGGATGCCTCTTAATGTGGCATTTGCAAAGTCAGTCAATACCGTTGCTGCAAAGCTTGGTCTCATTACTGGTGTTGATAAGGTTGCAGATTTGGCACGCAAGATGGGTATTACCTCCAAGCTTGATGAGACTCCATCACTCTCGCTTGGTTCATCGGAGGTCAAGCTTCTAGACCTTGTAGATGCTTATAGTTGTGTGATGAATGATGGTAAGCAACGCAAGCCTATCCTTGTCACAAAGATTGTGGATCGCAACGGCAAGGTAATCTACGATTGCGAGAAGGACGTTCCTGAAGCTAAGAAAGTGATGAAGTACCGTACTGCCTACTTCATGCAGCAACTCCTTTGGGGTGGCGTAAATCGTGGTGGAACATCATCTTCCCTTCGTTCTTATGTTCGCCATAACGACATAGAAATGGGTGGAAAGACAGGTACTTCCAGCAATCATTCTGATGCATGGTTTGTAGGTTGTACGCCTAATCTTGTTGGTGGTGCATGGGTAGGTGGTGAGTACCGCAGCATTCATTTCCGTACGGGTGCCCTTGGTCAGGGTGGTAAGACTGCACTTCCTGTGTTTGGCCTCTTCCTTGATAAGGTTCTTTCCGATCCTGATCCACGCTTCAAGAAGTATCATGCCATGTATCCAAAGGCAAAGGAAGAGATTGTCAAGATACAGCAGAAGTACGAGTACGTGGCACGTCGCGATACCGATAGCATCGATGTTGATGAACTATTGGAAAATCGTATCCTCGATGAGGACGATCTGCCAGGTGATGAGGAATCAATAGACGATGAATTCTAATGGAACAGGTTATTGACACGGAGAACCCTCAGTTCAAAAATGCCCTTAACCTGGTACAGTTCACATCTCAGAGCGTATTCCTGACAGGTAAGGCAGGTACGGGCAAGAGCACCTTCCTGCGCCACATCTGCTCTACCACAAAGAAGAAACATGTGGTTCTTGCACCTACGGGAATAGCAGCCATAAATGCAGGAGGAAGCACCATGCATAGCTTCTTCCATCTTCCGTTCCATCCTCTTGTACCCGACGATAGTCGTTATTCTTCTCCAGGGCGCCTTAAGGAATTCCTTAAGTACAATAAAGAACATGTCAAGCTTATCAAGTCCATCGAACTGGTCATAATCGATGAGATTTCGATGGTGCGTGCCGATGTTATCGACTTCATCGACCGCTTGCTTCGTGTCTATTCGGGCAATTTCCGCCAACCATTTGGAGGCAAGCAGATGCTTTTCGTTGGCGATGTGTTTCAGCTTGAGCCTGTCGTTACACGCGATGAACGCGAAATTCTTGAGAAGTTCTACGAGACTCCCCATTTCTTCTCTGCACGTGTGTTCAAGGAGATGCAGCTTGTCAGCATAGAGCTTACCAAAGTCTATCGCCAGACGGATTCCGCATTTATAAATGTGCTCGACCATGTGCGCAACAATACCGTGACTCCGCTCGAACTCGATTTGCTCAATACTTGCGTCGGGCAGGATGTAAGTTCGGAGAATGGACTATTTGTCACTCTTGCAACGCGTCGTGATGTGGTTGATTCCATCAATCAGAAGAATCTCAACGATATTGAAGGCGATCCTGTACACTTCCATGGTGAAATAAAAGGTGAATTTCCTGAGACCTCCCTTCCTACGCTTCTCGATTTGGAATTGAAAGTTGGTGCGCAGATTATCTTCATCAAAAATGATCAGGACAAGCGTTTTGTAAATGGAACCATAGGCACCATTATCGGTATAGATTTAGAGGAGGGTAAGTATCTCACCATCCTTACCGATGAAGGCAAGGAACTGGATGTGGAGCGTGCTCTCTGGGCTAATGTACATTATACTTACAACGAACAGGAGAAGAAGATTGAAGAACATGAACTTGGCACTTTCACCCAGTTTCCCGTTCGCTTGGCATGGGCCATTACTATCCACAAGAGTCAAGGCCTGACCTTTAGTCGTGTTGCCCTCGACTTCACCGGAGGTGTATTTGCTGGCGGAATGACCTACGTTGCGCTCAGCCGTTGCCGAAGCCTTGATGGTCTCCAACTCAAGAGTGAGATAGGCATGAAAGACGTGTTTGTAAATCCTTCCATTGTGCAGTTCTCACAACAGTTCAATAATCAGAAGGCTGTCGACCTCGCTCTCAAGCGTGCAGGGGCAGATATCGAATATCATGAAGCCGTAAAGGCATTCGATCGTGCCGACATGAACGAAGCACTCATTCACTTCTTCAAGGCCATCCATATGCGCTACGATATTGAGAAACCATGGGCGTGGCGTTATCTGCGTCGCAAGCTCAGCATAGTCAATATTCTGCACCAGGAGATAGAATCGCTCAAGCAACAGCTTCAAGACAGCAAAGCCATGCTAGAGGAGAAACAACTAACGATGGATACCTATGCCGAAGAATACTATCTTATGGCGCAGGAATGTCTAGACATGAACGAACCGCAATCGGCCATCAAGAACTACGATAAGGCTATAGCCATGAATCCGCGCCATGTTGATGCTTATGTCATGAAGGCGCAGACACTTCTTTCTCTTGGTCGTCTTCGCGATGCCTTGGCTTCCATCAACGATGCTCTCGACATCATTCCAACCCACTTCAAGGGCCTCTATACTCGTGCTAAGATCTTCTACCGCATGGAGGACTACGAACAAGCTGCCAACGATCTCAACCGTTGCACAAGCATCAAGAAGGATAGCATCCCTGCACACCAGCTCTATGGCGATGTACTCGAACAGCTATCCGACCTTGATGGAGCCGCAATTCATTGGGCTATAGCAGAGCGTTTGAAGAAGAATAAGAAACGAAAAATATAAGGTTACTGATCAGGGTCAGTAACCTTATATTTTATGTTGTGAGGGGATGTGGATGCAATTATTTTTCCTTGCGTCCGAAGACGGAGATGTTGACGTAGCGCTTTGGATGTAGACGAATGTCTTCGAGAAGGAGTGAAGCATTTACGATGGTGGAATCAATGCGGAGCGCTATTGAGTTGTCGTTGAGCAACATGCCGAGTGAGTTGTTCTTGCTCTGGAGCGACTGATTAAGCTGCTGAGTGATGCTGTTGGCGTTGGAAAGGGCGCTGTTGGCATTGCTTGCTAAGCCTTCAACATCGAGTGCTACGAGTTTGTTAGTGAGGGACTCAACATTGCCCAGGGTTGTGTTGGCACGAGCCATGAGCGATGGTACATCCTTGCCGAGAAGGCGATTGATGTCGGTGGTTGTGGTCTTGAGGTTGCTGGTGATGCCTTCAAGGTTGTTGAGCGAAGCTGTGAGGGCTGGTTGGTTGACAAGGGTGTTGACCGCCGAGAGGATGGAGTCGAGCTTTGGCAAGAGGGCCTGTATCTGTGGCACCATTTCGCCAACGGAGTTCATGAGGTCGCCACCTGTCGATCCTATCATCTTACCACCTGGGGCAAGGGTAGGGGCGTCGGCTGGTCCGAGCTTGAGGTTCATACGTGGCGAACCGAGCATTTCCTTTGTGGTAAATACTGTGGTTCCCTCAGGGATTCGGAAGTCAGGATGTACGCTGATGGCTACAAGCATGCTCTGTGTCTCCTGGTTGTAGCTTATGTTGTCTATTTGTCCTACCTGCATACCGTTGGCAAGAACGTGCCCAGCTATGGAGAGTCCGTTGACATTGTCCATCTCTACATAGTATGTTGTGTCGTTGTTGAAGAGTTTCATGCCCTTCAGAAATATCATGCCTACGTATATTATGGCTACCGCGAGGATTGCCACGAGACCGATTCGTATTTCCTTTGTAAAGTATTTCATACGCTATGTAAGGTTTGTGAATAATTCTTTTATTTTTTTGTTTTTCTGTAGCTTACGATGGCGTTGTAGATGCTGCGCGCCAGTTTGTTGCGACCGTCGGTGGTCATGAGATATTGTTCCTCTGATGGTGTGGAAATGTAGCCCACCTCGAGCAGTACGCTTGGCATATATGTGAGGCGTAATACGGCAAGGTTGGCTTGCTGGACACCCATGTTGTTTCGACCTGCTGTGCGTATCATTTCGTTTTGTGCCATCTTGGCGAAACTTACACTTTCACGCATGTGTATGTCCTGCATGAGTTCGAACATGATCTCCGCTTCGGCAGTATCATTGTACTTGTACTTTGATTGAGCGCCGCTGCTCTCCAGCTGAATTACGGAGTTTTCTCGCTTCTCAACTTCCAGATTGACATCGGCTGTGCGTAGAGTAAGTGTGTATGATTGTACTCCGGTAGCTTTGCGTGAGGTTTTTGGAAGGGCGTTGGTATGTACCGAAACGAAAAGGTCGGCATTGAGATTGTTGGCTATTTCTGCACGGCGTCCCAACTCAACGAAGATGTCGGTTTGTCGGGTGTAGTGCACCTCAATATCCGATTGATTGGCTGCGAGCAGACGACCTATCTCCTTGACTATGGCAAGGTTGATGTCCTTCTCTCGGTTAGTTTTAACCGAACCTACAGCACCAGGATCCTTGCCTCCATGTCCAGCATCAAGGACTACCTTGAATTTTTGGGCTGATGAAGCAAGGGTCGTTAGCATGAGCAACGCTAAGAGTAGTATTCTTTTTATTTTTATCATATATGTTAGTGTCTATTGTGTTTCTAACCAATTGTCTATAAGTTTGCGAGCAATCGAAAGCTTGTCAGGAATAGGTGGCAGATTGTTGCGTGAGAACCAGCCGGCACGTCGCAATTCCTCTTCTTGAAGCTTAATCTCGCCGCTCTCATAGTCGGCCGTAAAGCCTATCATGATGCCGCATGGGTATGGCCATGCTTGCGAGTCGAAGTAGCGTATGTTTGTGACTTGTAGGTTTGTTTCTTCCTTGAGTTCGCGGCGTACGCACTCCTCGAGCGTTTCGCCAGTCTCCACAAATCCTGCCACGAGTCCGTACATCTCGCTGCGCCGGAACGTCTTTGCATTGACAAGAAGTATCTGCTCCGGTTCCACCTCTTGTCCTTGTTCATCGAGTACGGCGGCTTTGCGAACGCGTACTATGATGGCTGGAGCTACCTGAGGCCACACTTCCTTGCCGCAGTTGGTACAGGTCTTGCTGATGATGGTGCTGCGCTTCATCGGTGCTCCGCATACGCCACAATAGCGTGTGTTTGTGTCCCAGAATAGGAGTTCGCTCGCTTTGCCTGCCATATTGTAAAATGCAAACGGGAGTTTTGTGAACGACTCGCGCAATCCTACGGTGACAAATTCATTGTCGGCAGGAGGTATGCTAACGGCGTATGCACGTGCAGGATGACCTTCGATATCGGGAAGCTCCTGAATGGTGGTCCACTCCTTGAGAGGGGTTGGCGCATCGATGGATAATGGTACGGAATAAGTGCCATCGGAATCCTTGCGAAGTAGGACGCATCCGCTGCAAATCACGAACCAATATGTGGACTGTCTTTCCTGCATTTTACGCTATAATTATACGATATACTTCATTTAGTTTGCAAATTTACGGAAAATTTGCGATAAATCGTTTTCAAAATGTCCTTAAAATCCTTAAAAAAGTTAAGACTTTCGTTCTTTATTGCAAATATGAACCAAAAAGTCTATTTTTGCAAAACATTTTGGAACATTTTGCACATTAATATTCGATGAATCGTATCCTATTATATATTTTTATCCTTGTCTCGTTTGTACTGAGATCGCCTGCGATGTGGGCTGGCAATGATGTGAAGGGAGACAAGAAAAAAAAGGAGGTTGTGACAGGATTGGTTGAACCTGACCCTATTGCGCATAAAGCGAAGCCTGACCGAGTGCCAAGAGAACTGAAACAGCCACGCCTGTCGTATGTCGTGGAAAAGTATGGTGTGGAAGGCTTTGATATGAGTCATTATCAAGGCCGTATAGATTGGGAGGCTGTTGCTACCGATCCTAAAGCTGGATATATTTACTTGAAGGCTACGGAAGGTAACAATATTGTAGATAATACGTATACTTACAATCTCAGTATGGCACGAAATGCCGGACTGAAGGTGGGTAGTTACCACTTCTTCCGCGGACAGATATCGGCACGTGAGCAGTTCCGCAATTTTTCCAATACCGTAGACCGTTCAAAGCAGGACATTTTACCCTTGATTGATGTGGAAACCATGCCCAATAACGTGAACAAGAGTAAATTTGATGCTACGTTGCTGGAGTTCCTTCGCCTTGTAGAGAAAGAGTATGGCAAGAAACCTATTATTTATACGGGTAAAAACTTCTACGAAAAGCATTTCAAAGGCACGGTTTTCGCAAACTATAAGTTCATGATTGCCGCCTATATAGATCAGCAACCGGTATTGTCGGATGGAAATGATTTCATAATGTGGCAATATACTTCAAGCGGACGAGCAAACGGAGTAAGAGGTCACGTTGATGTGAGCAAGTTTGTGAATGGACATTCGCTTCATGAGATATTATACTAAGTATTACAAGTTGAGACATGCAGAAACACTTGTATTATCCATTTCTATAACAAAACAATAGAATCGTATGACTGACAGATGAACAAATGTGTTTGTCTGTCTGTTTTTTATATCAAAAAAATGGGCTACCCCGGTGCTCACGCACAAGAATAGCCACAACACAAACACAAAATAAAACACGACAAATTATTATTTATTCATCACTCATAAGAGAAATGAGTCCATAATTATATCTAGATAGAATATGCCAAACGACTTGGCATTTCTTTTATAGTCGGTTGATATATTTAATATTTAGTTTATGATTTGTGCAAATGTACGGGTTATTTTCGTATCTACAAATATTTTTGCATAATATTTTGCAAAATAACTGAATTTTCTTTTGATTTTTGTCAAAATTGATGTAAAAAACACCACATGAGACGATTTCATGTGGTGTTTATTGACTGTATAGAGAACGTGTAAATTTATTATCGATTGAACAATGCTCTAAAGTTTCTGAAGATTTTTTCCTTCAAACTCAAAGACGGCTTGAAATTGTCAGATGATGCCATCTTTTCCATCGTTTCCTTCTCATCCTTCGAAAGTTTCTCTGGGATGTAGACGCTGATGTTGATGAGCTGATCGCCGACTGAAGGCTCGCCGTAGGAACGGTTGATGTTTGGCACACCTTTGCCACGGAAGCGAAGTACCGTGCCAGGCTGAGTACCTGCATCGATTTTGAATTTTGACTTGCCAGCTACGGTAGGAACCTCAACCTCGCATCCGAGTGCTGCCTGAGGTACAGAGATGAGAAGGTTGTATACGATGTTGAGTCCGTCGCGCATGAGTTCTTCGTGTGGCTTCTCCTGGATGATGATAAGGAGATTTCCATTCTCGCCATTCATCGGACCAGCATTTCCCTTACCTTCCACATTGACAGTCATACCATCAACAAGACCAGCAGGGAACTTTACCTCAACTACTTCCTCGCCTTGCTCAACGCCGGTGCCCTTACAGCAATGGCATTTGTTCTTGATGATCTTACCCTGGCCCTGACAACTTGGACAGACGCTCTGCTGCTGCATGAGTCCGAATAGCGACTGGCGGCGTGTGACGATGAAACCGCGTCCCTGACATTGTGAACACGTCTCTGTTTGTCCATCCTCAGAGCCACTTCCCTTACAATGGTGACATACTACGTCTTTCTTTATCTTAAACTTCTTGGTAGTACCATTGACTATCTCGTTGAGGTCAAGCTCTACCTTACGGCGAAGGTCGTTGCCACGGTAGCGTGGTCGTGAATAACCACCACCTCCTCCTCCAAATCCGGAATCGAAACCATCTCCGAAGATGTCGGAAAAGCCGTGGAAGCTACCGAAGATGCTGCTGAAGATGTCCTCTGCGCTTGCACCATTGAAACCTCCGAATCCGCCTGCACCATTTACGCCTTCCGGACCGAACTGGTCGTATCGCTGGCGCTTTTGAGGGTCACGGAGCACATCGTATGCCTCAGCTACCTCCTTGAACTTCTCCTCTGCATCCTTATCACCAGGATTGCGGTCAGGGTGGTATTTGACAGCGAGTTTACGATACGCTTTCTTTATCTGTTCGTCTGTTGCGTTTTTTTCGACGCCCAGAACTTCATAGTAATCTTTCTTTGCCATAAATAATAATAACCTTTAAGGATCAATGCGATGTTTTTTGACCTTCACTGGGCTACAGCCACCTTACTGTGGCGTATCACTTTGTCGTGCATCATATATCCAGCCTGTACGCAGTCCATCACCTTGTTTTTCATTTCTTCAGGTTGTCCTGGTACCATTGCTATTGCCTCATGATAGTCGGTGTCAAATTCTTTGCCGATGCAGTCAATCTTCTGGAGTCCTTCGGTAGCAAGCTGCTTGAGGAACTTGTCGATGATAAGCATTACGCCTTCCTTGACAGCTGCCACGTCCTCTGCCTTGTCCATCATCTGTTCGGCACGCTCGAAGTCGTCGATGATAGGGAGTATGGCTTTCATCACGTTTTCGCCACCCACCTTGATGAGCTCAGCCTTTTCCTTGATGACGCGCTTGCGGAAATTGTCAAATTCTGCAGCCTTGTAGAGAGCTTCGTTCTTCAGTTCCTCGATCTTTGCAAGTGCAGCTTCAAGCTGTTCTTCGACCGTTGGTTCTGCCACCTCTTCGGTGGTCTCTTCTGCATTCTCTACGTTGTCTGCCTCTACTGTATTCTCTGAGTTGTTAGCCTGAACATCATTCAAAGTTTCGGCTTTCATTTCTTCTACGTTTTCTTTATTTTCGCTCATAATCTTAGTGTATTAATTTGCCTTTTTGTTATTACAAAAAAGATGCCAGCACGTAGATGTGCTGACATCTTATGACAATGTGTCGCAAAAGCGTGATATCTTGTCTCTACAATTCGTCAGAAGTGTATCCGATTGGCAGAGTACGGCAGTTGTACTGCGAAGCCATAATCTCGCCATAAGCTCCGGCTGAGAGCATAGCGATGAGGTCGCCACGCTTTGTCTTGTTGAGCTGGATGCCCTTGTCGAATACATCGGACGATTCGCAAATCGGACCAACAACGTCGTATGTCTCTTCTGGCTCATCGCTCGAGATGTTGTATGTCTTGTGGTGAGCATCGTAGAGGGCAGGGCGGATGAGGTCGGTCATACCAGCATCTACGATTACGAACTTCTTAACACCAGCTTCCTCGTCGTTGTCAAACTTCTGCAATGTGTTGCTCTTTACATAGTTGACCTTGGTGATGAGAGCTCCGCATTGTCCTACCACAGCACGTCCGAGCTCGAAGTGAACGGTCTGTCCTGGACGAAGCTTGAGGTGCTTGTTGTAGGTTGCAAAGTAGTCCTTGAAGTTTGGTATAGGATTGGCTACAGGATCAGCATAGTCGATGCCGAGTCCGCCACCTACATTGATGATCTCGATGTTGATGCCGGCGCTTTCGAGCTTGTCTTGAAGTTCGTTGATGCGGTTTGAGAGTGCTACGAAGTCATCCATCTCGAGAATCTGACTGCCGATGTGGAAGTGAAGACCACGGAAGTTGATGTTGTCGAGTGTCTTTGCAAGATTGATGAGTTTCTCCATGTCCTCCATCGCAATACCAAACTTGTTCTCTGCAAGTCCGGTTGTGATGTTTGCATGAGTGTGAGCACCAACATTAGGATTGATGCGGAAACATACATCAGCCTTTTTGCCTTTCTGACCAGCAATCTCGTTGATAACCTCAAGTTCTGGGATTGACTCAACGTTGAAGCAGAAGATGCCCTCGTCAAGTCCGAGCTCAATTTCCCAATCGCTCTTGCCTACGCCAGCAAACACGATCTTGTTGGCTGGGAATCCAGCCTTGAGTACCTGCTGAATCTCGCCGCCACTTACGCAGTCGATGCCGAGTCCTGCTTCGTTGATGACTTTAAGTACCTTGAGGTTGGCATTTGCCTTTACTGCATAGTGTACGAAATAGTTGCCATATTTGGCAGTCTCTTCGTTGATAGCGGCCAGAGTCTGGCGCAAGATGTTTGTGTTGTAATAGTAGAAAGGTGTGCGTACGTTCGCAAACCTTTCTACAGGAAGTATTTGTGTCATATTGTTGTTTAGTTGTTGAACAAGTGGTCTGAAAGAGCCTGAAGAGCGTCTTTCTTGTTTTCCTCATTGATAAGGAATGAAATGTTGTGGTTGCTGCCTCCGTATGAAATCATTCGTACAGGTATGTTGGCAAGTGCTTCTGTTGCCTTGCTTTCGAAACCTACATTCTGGCTTTCAAGGTCACCTACAACGCAGATGATACACATGTTGCGGTCCACTTCTACACGACCGAACTTCTTGAGTTCGTCGATGATAGCATTGAGGTTGTTGGTGTTGTCGATCGATACGCTTACCCCAACTTCCGATGTTGCAATCATGTCGATGCTTGTCTTGTAGCTCTCGAAGATCTCGAATACCTTGCGAAGGAACCCATAGGCGAGGAGCATACGCGATGATGTGATGCGGATGGCTGTGATGTTGTCCTTTGCAGCTACGGCCTTGATCTTCTTCTTCTCAGTCTCGTTGCTGATTACGGTACCAGCAGCAGTAGGGTCCATAGTGTTGAGGAGCTTTACAGGGATTCCTGCAAACTTGGCTGGCTGTACGCAAGTAGGGTGGAGGATCTTGGCTCCGAAGTAAGCCAGTTCTGCAGCCTCTTCAAAATGAAGGTGACCTACAGGCGATGTCTTGTCAACGAATCGTGGGTCGTTGTTGTGCATACCGTCGATGTCGGTCCAGATCTGAATCTCGCTGGCGTTGATAGCAGCTCCAATGAGCGATGCTGTATAGTCGGAACCACCACGCTGGAGGTTGTCGATTTCTCCGTATGCGTTGCGGCAGATGAAGCCCTGAGTGATATAGATGTCCTTCTCGCCTGCAGCCTCGAGCTGAACCTTGATCTTGTCCTTGATGTACTCAAGGTCTGGCTCTGCGTTCTTGTCAGTACGCATGAACTCCAATGCTGGGATGAGAGCTGCGTTGTAACCCTGCTCGATGAGGTAGTTTGTGACCATGTTGGTAGAGAGGATTTCTCCCTGGCCTACGATGATCTTCTCCTCAAACATAGTGAAGATGCCCTTTGTGAATGAACGAAGATAGTCAAACTCCTGCTTGAGGAATTCCTTTGTCTTGTTCTTCATTTCATCGGTAGAGTAGAGCTCGTCAACGTGCTTCCTGTACTTGTTTTCGAGGGTGTTGATGATTTCTTGTGCTCCTTCCTGATTCTTCTTGTAGAGATAGTCGGAGATTTCGACAAGGGTGTTGGTAGTGCCAGACATAGCAGAGAGAACTACGATCTTCTTCTCGCCGTCTGTAATCAGTTTTACAACATCCTTCATGCGCTGAGGCGTTCCTACGGATGTACCGCCAAACTTAAGTACTTTCATTTTTCGCTTATGTGATTTTTATCTTTATTTTCTTTTTACTTTTATTCTTCAGTTGAATCTTCCTGCCATTCCTCGGCTGATGTGCTGGCAGCCATCTCGCTTATGGCAGAAGGATCGTTTGTGATCTCATCAAACTTTCCATCCTTGCATCTGAATACTCGTCCCGGGAACTCCTTGAGGAGAGAGAGGTTGTGAGTGATCATGATGACAGTCGAACCAGCCTTGCTGAGATTCTGCAGCAGTTCCGTGATATTGCGTGAGGTGTGTGGGTCGAGATTGCCTGTAGGCTCGTCGGCCAGGATGAGTGCTGGCTTGTTGAGGATGGCGCGTGCTATTGCTATGCGTTGCTTTTCTCCTCCCGACAGTTCGTTAGGCATCTTGTCGCCCTTATCCTCCATCTCGACCAACTTGAGCACTTCGCTGATACGTTGTGCAATGTCGTTCTTGTTCTTCCACTCGGTAGCCTTGAGCACAAAGCGAAGGTTCTGGTTGACGTTGCGGTCCATGAGGAGCTTGAAGTCCTGGAATATGACTCCGAGCTTGCGTCTCAGCCCTGGCAGATGCTTGGTCTTCAACTCGAGCATGTTGTAATCCATGACGGTAGCTTCCGAAAGGATGCCCGCCATCGCCTTACGTTGCTTTTTATCGCCGTTGACTGGCAGTTCGCCGTAGAAGGTCTTGAACAGGGAACTCTTGCCCGAACCTACCTTTCCGGTGACATAAATAAATTCGCCCTCGTTGACGCTGAAGTTCACGCTTTCCAGAACTAGTTGCTCGTCTTGATAGACATTGATGTTCTTATAATCTATGAGCATGAGTGTTGGTGCGGTGGAGTATTGATGGATGATGATTAATGCTTGTGCCAGTTAGGATCGTGGCGCTCTGCAAGCTCGGCTGCAAGGTTCTCGATGGTGAGTCCCTTGGATGTGAGGAGCACGATGAGGTGGTAGAGCATGTCCGAAGCCTCGTACACAAGGCGCTCGTTATTGTTTGCTACGGCCTCGATTACAGCTTCGAGTGCTTCCTCGCCAACCTTCTGAGCCATGCGATGGCATCCGTCCTTGAAGAGGCTTGTAGTGTATGATCCCTCAGGCATCTCGGCATGACGCTTCTCTATGAATCGCTGAAGCTCAACGAGGAACATGATTGGGTTGTCGTTCTTCTCGTCCCAGCATGTGTCGGCACCAGTATGGCATACAGGACCTACTGGGTTGGCCTTGATGAGGAGTGTGTCCTTATCGCAGTCGTTGAGAATCTCAACAACGTTGAGGAAGTTGCCTGATGTCTCTCCCTTTGTCCAGAGAGTGTTGCGTGTGCGGCTGTAGAATGTTACTTTTCCTGTCTCAACAGTCTTTTTGTATGCTTCTTCGTTCATGAAGCCAAGCATAAGTACCTTAAGTGTCTTTGCGTCCTGGATAATGGCAGGCACAAGACCATTCATCTTATTGAAATCGATTTCCATTATATTGAGTTTGTTTTTGTAGTCTTATGTTGATTGTTTACAGGCGTACGTTAATGCCTTCGCCTATGAGGTATTGCTTCAGTTCCGGGATTGGGATCTCGCCGAAGTGGAATACGGAAGCGGCAAGTGCAGCATCGCTATGTCCGTTGATGAACGTGTCGCGGAAATGCTCTCTCGTGCCAGCTCCTCCTGATGCTATGACCGGGATGGTCAGCGTGTCGGCCAGTCGGCGTAAGGCTACGTCGGCAAATCCTGCTTTCACGCCGTCATGGTTCATGGATGTGAAGAGTATCTCGCCTGCACCTCGCTCGTTGGCCTCCTTTGCCCATTCGAACAGGTCGCGCTCGGTCTGCAAGCGTCCTCCATTCATGAAGCATCGCCAAGTGCCGTCTATCATAGGATCGCCATTTTGGTGAATCGTGTCGTCTATGCATTTTGCATCGATAGCTACCACGATCACCTGACTTCCGAAGTTGCGCGCAATTTCGTCTATGAGTTCCGGACGACGAAGAGCGGCCGAATTGATGCTCACTTTGTCGGCTCCAGCGTTGAGCAGACGTTCCACATCGCTCAGCTCGTTGATTCCTCCGCCTACGGTGAATGGTATGTTGATCTCCTCGGCTATGCGAGTCACGAGCTGGGTGAAGGTCTTTCTGCCCTCATGGCTTGCTGTTATGTCGAGATATACCAGTTCGTCGGCTCCCTGCTGCGAGTATGCCTTGCCCAGTTCGATTGGGTCGCCTGCCTGTCGGAGGTTTACGAAGTTTGTACCCTTTACTGTCTGGCCGTCCTTGATGTCAAGGCATGGTATGATTCGTTTTGCTAACACGTACGTTCCTTTCTATTGATACATTATATATATAATAAAGAATAGCAGAGTGGGGTGGGCTACTGCAGGAATGGTCGCAGTTCGTCCATCTTGATTCTGCCCTCATATATAGCCTTGCCAAACACTACGGCTGGGATGCCTGCTTCGTCAAGTTCGATGATGTCCTCGATGCTGCTTACGCCACCGCTTGCTATGAGATGCATGTCGGGGTGAACCTTCATGATGCTCTTGTAGAGGTCGATTGCCGGACCTTGCAGCATGCCGTCCTTGCTGATGTCGGTACAAAGCACATTCTCAACTCCCTTGCTTACATATCGGTCAAGGAATGGCATGAGCTTGTCACTACCTTCTTCCTTCCATCCGTTGATGCTGATGAGTCCGTTCTTCACGTCGGCACCGAGTATGATGCGATCGGCACCATACTTCTCCAGCCATTCGTCAAAGAGCTCTGGCTGCTTTACTGCCACGCTGCCTATTGTCACCATGCTGGCACCAGCTGCGAAGGCTATGTCGAGGTCGTCGTGGCTCTTGATGCCACCGCCGAAGTCGATGATCAGGTTGGTGTATTCAGCTATGCGCTCTATGGTCCTGTAGTTGACTATGTGCTGTGACTTTGCGCCGTCCAGGTCGACTGTATGCAAACGTCGAACGCCATTGGCTTCGAACATCTTTGCCACCTCCACGGGGTCCTCGTTGTAGACCTTCTTTGTGTCGTAGTCGCCTTTGGTCAGTCGTACGCACTTGCCGTCTATGATGTCTATTGCGGGAATTATCTCTATCATTTTTGTATGATTCTATTCGGTTTTGATGTGGGGATTACATCTCCAGGAAGTTCTTCAGTATTCTTTCGCCTACGCTGCCGCTCTTTTCCGGATGGAACTGCGTAGCGTAGAAGTTGTCCTTATGGAGCGATGAAGAATAAGGCTGGATGTAGTCGGTGGTTGCTATAGTATGTTCGCAGAGCGGAACGTAATAGCTGTGTACGAAATACACGAATTCCGGCTGGGTGAAACCCTCGTAAAGCTTCGACTTCGTGTCGTATACCGTGTTCCATCCCATCTGAGGCACCTTGTCTTCGTGTCGCTGAGGCATGAATCGCTTTACTTCGGTGTCGAAAATGCCAAGGCATTCCGTATCGCCTTCCTCCGAGTGCTTGCACATGAGCTGCATGCCTATGCAGATGCCGAGCACAGGTTGCTTGAGCGACTTTATCACCTCGTCCAGTCCTCTTGCCTTCAGATATTCCATGGTCGACGATGCCTCGCCCTGTCCTGGGAAGATCACCTTGTCGGCTGCGCGGAGTTCGTCAGCGTCGTCGGTCAGTATTGGCTCAATACCCATGCGCTTTATGGCATTGATTACCGAGCATATATTGCCTGCGTTGTATTTTACTATTGCTACCTTCATCAAATGGTATTTATAATCCGTCAAAAACTAATTTAGCCCGAAAATGTGAGTGTTTCCGTGCTAAATAGTGTATTTTCGCTGCAAATTTAGTAAAATTTTGGCAAACAATAACTATAAACAAGTACTTTTCTGCAATTATTTACCAACATTTCCCTTTCAAAATGTCAGTATTAGGGAAAAATAAAAGTTAAAAGTGAAAAGTGAAAAGTTGAAAGTACGAAATCCGTATTGCAAAAGATGTGCTGATGCGGAGGTGAAATGTTGCCATACAAACGGCACTTTTCACTTGTATAGAATCACGTCTATCAGCATCACGATGTCGGCTATGGTGATGGCTCCGTCCTTGTCCTGGTCGGCGATTGGCGAATAGAGCGAAGCGTCGTGACGATTGTAGATGGCTATCAATTCGGCAAGGTCGGTATAGCCTACGCGTCCGTCCTTGTCTATGTCGCCTGTGATGGAATAGTATGCCTTGAGTGATTGTATGGTGATGTCGCCCTTGCCTGTCACATGGCAAATGTCTACAGGATAGGTGCTGATCTTCTCCCTGTCAAGGGGGATGTAACATTGCCACACGTCGCCTTTCCTTGCGTTGTCGTTTCTTACCTGGCAGGTGTCAGTTCCCGTGGTGTAGGTGATGCAGATGGAATCGTCAACGTTCGAGTAGAGATCGATGCTGAAGGCGTATGGAACGCTTGGGATGTGCAGACCGGTCATGGTGCTTGCATCGGCATCCTTTGCGAGTTCAAGCATATCTGTGTCATAATCAAGATTCTCCACATATACTAAGATGGTGTCCTTGAGTCCTGCATATTCGGCATAGAGTTCTGCATATCCGTCAATATAAGGCACGATGAGGCCTCCCTCGCAACTGCTTATCACATAGCCATTGTTCGTGCTCCATTCCACATCGCCTGCCTTGACTGGCGTTCGTGTGCCGTTCACCGTCATGTCCACACCTACCTGGCACTCTCGGCCTTCGCCGGTAAACACAAAGTCGGGGGTGATATTCAGTTGCCTGTTGTCGGTTACGGTTACGGGAATGGTGATGAAGTAACCGGTTGATTTCACACGAATTGTGATTTCGCCCGTACCGTTGCTTGTGGCTATGAATGTGTAGCCGTCCTCATCCATCATGCCTATGTTTTCGGAGCATGTGATCTCGATGGCACTTGAGGTGCGTGCATCGTTGTCTATCATTTCGTAGTACTGATTGTACCCATACACTACGGGTTCGAAGGTGTCGCCCTTTCGGAGCAGAAGCGCATGATTGTTGGTACACTCTATGCTGCTGATATTGTCATCGTCAGGAGCGGTAGAGTAGAGCATCAGACCTGCTGGGATGTATCGTCCGTTGAATCCATGACCGATGGAGTTGGTGGTTACGTATTCGCCATCGATGGTCATTTCGGCCGATGGACCACCGTCCAGACTCAACACGTTGTAGATGCCTATCTCGTGCAGGAATTCGAGGAGCAACTGTACTGGAGCGTTGGACGAATCGCTTATCTCCAAGTCACCCATATACAGAGTCTTGCCGTCCTCCGAACAACCCACCACGCAGATGGCATAGTTGCTCATGTCCGATGGCTGTATCTGCCCATCGTAGATGCCGTACTGGAACAGTTGTGTGACCTGCTGCTGCACGTCCACCTTCTCGCCCATCTCATTCTTGTAGCCTAAGCTGATGGTGATGTTGTCGCCCTTCTTCAGGCCACGTAGGAATGCCTCTGCATCGCCTGCTCCCGACAGTATTGCTTCGTCCTGGTTCATCGTGTGGCAGCAGCCATCCATTACTTCTGTCACCTCACATTCGGTATCCCCGACACCTATGTAATCCTTGCTCCTGAGGCGCACCTTGACATCTACGCCGTTGCTTGCCTTGGCATCCGAACAGAGGCTTTTGCCGATGCCGTTGCAGAACATGCTTATCTGTCCGGCTACGTCGTAGTGATCCCTGTGATGGTTGATCTGGCCGATGGCATGCGTCTTGCTGCCATACGCTACGCTTCCCGCGAATGTAGGCGTACCTATGTGCACCTTGTCGTCGATGTAGAGTGTACGCTTTGCCTGCGAGTTCTCATATAGTATCTTGCCGTTCTCCACCAACGCACCTGCCACTTCGTAGGCGGTATGCGTGGTAAGGTCGGCGTTTGACTGAATGAATCCGCCTCCTGTTATCGATGCTACAGGCTTCAGTCCTTGCGACTTCTTCAGCTTCACATCTGTATGCTGTTTGCTGACATTATGATACTCATCCTTTGCCAGATAAGGCGAGAACGAATTGTAAGGGTTTGTGATGTCGATCGTTACGAGATGCACCTTCATCTTGTATGCAAACTGTCCTGCCTTTATCTTGTCAAACTGAAACTGCGTGTATGTGGCACCCGGGGCGATGTGACGATGCACGAGCGTGTCGTACGTCGCCTCAGCGTCGCCTATGTTCATGTTGCCGCTTCTCTGCGCATGGATGGTGATGGAGCAGAGTAGGGCGAGAGTAAATGCAAGGAGTGGTCTCATAATGAAGGAAGCGTTGAATTTTGTACAAAAACATAAAAAGCCCCGCAAATTTGCGAGGCTTTCTGGGTGGAGGGTCGGGCTCGAACCGACGACATTCAGAACCACAATCTGACGCTCTAACCAACTGAACTACATCCACCATGTTTGCAATCAAAAAGACATATCTTTCGTTTTGCGAGTGCAAAGGTACGACGACTTTTTGTAACTACAAAATAAAAACACTTTTTTTTGTCGTATACCTACCATTTTACGACTATTTCATACCATTATTCTTATAAAATGATATTCAATTGCACGAAACTTGCCGTTTTCGGGCTCAATTCTCGTCGTTCGCATCAACGATCTGCAAAGCCTCATCCATGTCCTTTTCGTCTACAAGAACATTGACTGCAAATCCTGGTCGCATGGAGAATCCTGCTTCCAGTATCGACATATTGTTGCCTTGCAGAATGCATGGTATGCCTTCAGCGGCCAAAGCCCCCTTGATGATTTCTGCCTCAAACGAACTATTGCAAGTCTTCAGAATTCGTGTTGCCATAATCTTTCCGTTTTTTTTGATGTTCTTGAATGTGGATTGTCGCTGCAAATATACACTACTTTTATTATACAAACAAAACATTATATATTATAATATGTTAATGTAGTCGAAAAGTCATGGAAAAGCTTTGCATCTACGAGTTTACAACCCTGTGAAATATGATTTTAATGCTTCGACGTAATTTTGCATCGCCTCACGTCCTGCGTCGGTCATTTGGCAGATGGTTCGGGGTTTTGCCCCCGATCCATCCGTTTCCTTGGTGATGTAGCCAGCCGAAGTCAGCTTTTCCAGCTGCACGCTAAGGTTGCCTGCCGTTGCCTCCGTCTTCTCCTTGAGGTAGACGAAGTCGGCCTCCTCCACGCTCAGCAAGATGGACATGATGGCAAGGCGTAGCTGGCTATGAAGTAAAGGATCAAGTTCTTGCATATCGTGTTACTTTGCGTTAGCTTTCTTTGCCTTATAGTTGAGTATGTGACCAGGAATGACGAGGGATATAATCATAGCAAATGCCATGAGAATACACCATTTAAGTTCGATGTGCATGCCGTCACAACAGACTTCGTGCAAAAACTTACAGCCGATTGTTGTTCCCATTATACCACACCATTGCACCCAATCTTCGTTCAATATTGCCCCCGTGCAGTATGTGCCAATGCTTGGCAAAAACAGTCCCAACAGAAACATGCCTGTCCATCCCTGTGGCTCATTCCAATACGCAAAACAATAGACTGCATAGAAAACAAACACAAAACTCAAGCAAAACCATACCTTGCCGATACTGCTACTTGCATAGGTGCTTGGCGTGTTGTATTTCTTTTTCATCGAGCGAGCTACGATGCCAGCGGCAATAAACCCAACCACAGGTATGGCCATGTAAAGCCATCCCCATCCACTTTCCTGACGTATTTGCGACATGGCAAATACTGCTAACGACATGAATGTACACAAATACCCCCATACCAGGAACATGTTACCATTACCTATTGCCGAGTCCTTCTTTGTTTGCTGTATCATTTGCGAGATGAGCTCAAGGCTCTCCTTCTCCGAAATCTTCTTTTCTTCCATTTCTTTTTCTTTTTTTTGACACACGCTATAATATAATAATGTGTCAGGTTCGTTACTTAGTTTATTTTATAAACCATCGAGGTAAAAAGAGAAGCAAGGAGTCCGGTTCTCGCTTGCTTTAAGCTAGCATGATACTCTTCTCACACTAATGATTTCGGCTGCAAAGTTAGCATAGTTTATTTTATAAACCAAATTTTAGTGCAAGAAAATGAATTATTTAACATTCATTTACAACTGCACTCCTCGTACTTTTCATCAATACGCTCAAGGGCCTTGTAAAGGAAAGGGGTGTTGACTAACAATTATTGGTCGAGTGTTCCAATTGTTCCTGTTCCAATTAATTTTTCGGAGACAAAACATCCTCTATAAATATCTTATAACTAATTAATATATATATAGTTATATAGTATAATAAGGAAAAAGGAACTACAAAAAAAATAATTGGAACAAAAAGAACTGGAACGCTCGTATATTATTTGTTCATCTAAAAGGCATAATATCAACAATATACAAAGTTTTAAGACCTTCTGTGCCTAAGATGCTAACACTCGAAAAGTTACCGAAAACATCAAAATCATGCCATTGAAGGCATAAAATCGTGTATAAACTCCTTGTTTCGATGCTTTTTTCTTTACTTGGCACACACGTCAGCGGTTCGGAATGAATGACCCTTGAACTCATTTGGATGGCATTTCGGGGCACTATGTCCAACTTGATTGCTGATTCGGGCTGTAATAGGGGCAATTTGTACAATCTTGTAGAGGCAATTGCCGCGACATTCGTAATCACGATGACCTCTTTGGGTGTGCAAAGAAACAACCAACTCCTTGCAAGGAATCGATGAAATCCTTGCAAGGAGTTGCCTTAGTCCTTGCAAGGAGTTGATGAAGTCCGTGCAAGGAGTGATGCGGGTTATGAGAGTCCTATACGGTAATGTTGTCAATCCTGAGTGTAAGGATGCCGGCAGGAACCTTGACTTCCACGGTGTCGCCGACAGATTTGCCAACGAGGGCTTCGGCGATGGGCGACTTGATGGAGATCTTGCTTTCCTTGAGGTTGGCCTCGTGGGGATTGACGATCGTGTATGCCATCTTGGTGTTGGTGGTGAGGTTGGTTATCTCCACCTTGCGGAAGAGGCCCACGGTGTCGCTGCCGAGTTGGGAGGTGTCCATGACTCGTGCATGCTCGAGGACGCGCTGCTTGAAGCGTATGCGGCTGAGGAGGATGCCTTGGGAGCGCTTAGCTGCGTGGTACTCAAAGTTCTCGCTGAGGTCTCCCTTCTCGCGTGCTTCCTGGATTTCTCCTTTCACTCTTGGAAGGTCAACCTCGATGAGTTGCTTCAATTCGGCTACAAGACTGTCGTAGCATTCTTGTGACAAGTATTCCATGTGGGTATGATTGATTTTGGCCTCCGAAGAGGAAGAAGAAAGAGCTATGAGTTATACGCTTTGGCGAAGCCAATCTAACGTAAATATTTGAAATCTTCTTCCTCTTTGGATGTATAAAACCATTAAACTATTGGTTGGCAAATTCTGACACTTCGAAGTTCTGGGCCACGGCGAGGCGAGCACAGTTCTGAAGGAGGCGGCGATTGGCGGAGTTGACCTGATTCTTGTCGCCTGGCTTGCCGAGTATGGTGTTGTCCTCGCGGATGTCGCGGCAGAGGGTAGGTGCTATGATGGCTTCGAAGAATGTGCAGGCAAGCAGGTAGCGACCCATGTAGAGGTCGATGTGCTGATTGTCGCGTGTGAACTCGTTGTCGAGCTGAAGGGCTGGTACGCTGCGCGCATTCTGAACGGCTGTACCCCCTGGTATGATGACATCGATGCCGGAGTTCTGTTTCAGCTTCTTGCAACTGTTGCAGATGCTTGTGTACATGTTCTCGGGTGTGCCGTACTTCTTTATGTCCTTGTTTTTGGACGAGTAGGCCCATGTCATATTGAAGGCGAAGGTGGTGCGGGGGCTCTTCTTGTTCAGATTGTAGGCCTGGATGAGCTTTGAGAGGTATGGCTCGTAGGTGTTGTAATCGCCCGATTCGAGCGAATACTGCTGGAAGACGACGATGTCGTATGCATGACGCTGCATGGCCTCGTTGATGCTTATCGACTTGTCGGTACGTCCGCCCGAGGCGAAGTTGTATAGGTAGAACTCATAGACGCTCTTGCCCGACTGGTAGTACTCGTAGTGTTGCTTCATCGAGCAGCCTCCCTTATAGAGTACGTAGATGTTGACGTTCGTGATGCCCAGGTTGAACAGGAGTGACTGCATCGCTACTGATGTATCGATGGAGAAGGAGTTGCCGACGAAGAGGATGTCGAGTTTCTCGGGGCGGTAGGGCAATGGTGGATTGCTCAAATATCCCTGGGCAAAGGTGCAGAGGGATATCATGATGGTGAGCAGTAAGGCTGATATGCGTTTCATGAGCCAGAATGATGGTTTGATGCCTCCGAAGAGGAAGAAGAAAGAACGCTTTGGCAAAGCCAATCTAGCGTAAATATTTGAAAATCTTCTTCCTCTTTGGATGTAAAGAAATTATTCCTTGAGAGCCTGAAGCAGCTTGTCCATTGCGATGGATGCATCGCCTGTCTCTTCGTAGAGGTTGACGAACTTGGAACCGATGATGGCACCGGCTGCGTTCTTCTGTGCTGCTTCGAGTGTCTGCTTGTTTGAGATGCCGAATCCAATCATGCGTGGGTGCTTGAGTCCCATGCCGTTGATGCGCGAGAAGTATGCCTGCTTGGCATCGTTGAACTCCTTCTGGGCACCTGTGATGGCTGCCGATGATACCATGTATATGAATCCGTCGGTGTTGTCGTCGATGAAGCGTATGCGCTCGTCGGATGTCTCAGGGGTGATGAGCATGATGATGCGTATGTCGTAGCGATCGGCAATAGGCTTGTACTCCTCGAGATAGTCCTTGAATGGGAGGTCGGGGATGATGACTCCGTCGATGCCTGTCTCAACGCAACGCTTGCAGAAGGCTTCAAATCCGAACTGCATGATTGGGTTGAGGTAGCCCATGAGGATGAGTGGGATGCTCACTTCGTTTCGTATGCCTTCGAGCTGAGCGAAGAGGGTGCGAAGGGTCATGCCGTTTCGGAGTGCCTTGGTTGCTGCGTCCTGGATGACTGGGCCATCGGCCATTGGGTCGGAGAATGGTACGCCGACCTCGATCATGTCGACTCCCTTCTGCTGCAAGGTCTTGATGGTTTGTGCTGTGGCATCGAGTGTAGGATGGCCTGCACAGAAGTAGATAGAAAGAATCTTTTCGTTTTTGTCTGCGAATAATTGATTAATTCTGTTCATTATCTTAATTGTTTAATAAAGTTCTTCAATAAGTCTATGTCTTTAAGTGCAGGCGATGTTTCAAACTTGCTGTTGAGATCGATGCCTTTGAATAGTGGATGCTGGAATGCTTTGACTTTTTCCACATCGTCGGGTCCTATGCCTCCTGTGAGGATGAAAGGAGTGAAACAAGGGTAGTAGTCGAGAATATCCCAATCAAACTTCTTGCCGCTTCCACCATAGCTTTCGCATTTGGTTTCGAAGAGGAAGTAATCAACCCAAGCCTCGTATTTGCTTGTTGGTTCCAAATCTTTTGGAGATGAAATCTGAAACATCTTGATGATTTTGACCTCACTTCCAAGCCTTTTCTTCAGTTCGTGACAGTATTTGGGAGTTTCGTTTCCATGAAGTTGTACAAGATTGAAACCGAAGTCGCTTACTTTCTCTGCAATCTCTTCGATGGAATAGTTTACGAATACTCCGACTCGCTTGCTGTTCGTAGGAAGATATGCAGGCACTTCGCTTACATGGCGCTTGCTCTTCTCGAAGAAGATGAAGCCCATCCAGTCGGCTATCCTTGCCTCGTCGAGCTGACGGATATTGTCAGCATCGCGCATTCCACACACCTTGATTATCATAAGAGGAACGAGTTGGAGTTAGAGGGGGCTCTCTACATTCTTGATGAATTCTTTAAGCGCTTCTCCTGGGTCGGGAGTCTTCATGAATGTCTCTCCGATGAGGAAACCACGGAATCCAGCCTCACGCAACTCGCGTACCGTCTGCGGATTGCTGATGCCCGACTCGCTCACGAGCAGATAGTCCTTAGGCAAGAGGGAAGCAAGGCGGTAGCTGTTGGCCACGTCGGTGTGGAAGGTGCCAAGGTTGCGGTTGTTGACTCCCACCATGTCGATGTTGTCGCCTACGTACTCCAGTTCCGACTCGGAATGTACTTCGAGCAGGGTTTCAAGTTCGAGCTCATGGGCCATGCGAGCCAAGTGGCTGCATTCGCTCTTGCTGAGGTCGGCTGCGATGAGAAGGACGGCATTGGCACCTATGCTGCGTGCCTGAAAGAGCTGGTACTCATCGATGATGAAGTCCTTGCGGAGTATAGGGCATGCCACATCAGGACGGGCTATGCGTACGAAGTCCATCGATCCGCCGAAGTACTTCTCGTCGGTAAGGATGGAGATGGCTGAGGCGCCATTGGCTGAATAGGATGGGGGAATGACATCAGGACGTCCCTCCTCCTTGATCCATCCCTTCGACGGACTCTTACGCTTGAATTCGGCTATGATGCCCGATGCCGACTGAGCAAGCGAGGCACGCATGGAGAGGCGCGAGTAGTTGCCATCGGCCATCATTCGCTCCACCTGGCTGTAGAGTTCCGATGCTGGCAGCATCTCCTTCTGCTGAGCCACCTCGATGCGCTTGTCGGCTACTATCTGTTCTAGGATATCTTTCATGTTCAGTTGTTAGTATACGCGGAAACCAATGATTTTGCGAACCTCATTGAGTGTGGCAGCTGCCGATTCACGAGCCTTTTCAGCACCCATCTTTGCTACCTTGTCGAGAAGGTCCTTGTTGGCCTTGTACTCCTCGATGCGCTCGCGGATAGGAGTGAGGGTGGTGATGATGTCCTGAGCGAGCTGCTTCTTGAAGTCGCCATAGCGGATGGACATGTCGTTCCACTTCTCGTCGAAGTAGTCGTAAGTCTCCTTCGATGATGCAATCTCCATGAGGGTGAAGAGGTTCTGAATCACCTCTGGCTTTGGCTGGTTAGGCTCTGTTGGGCCCGAATCGGTAACGGCCTTCTTCACCTTCTTCTCGATGCTCTTTGCATCCTCGTAGAGGTAGATGCAGTTGCCCTCGCTCTTGCCCATCTTGCCCGAACCGTCGAGTCCTGGGATCTTGATGGCATGATCGCCAAAGTAGAAGTTCTGTGGCTCTGGGAAGAATTCGGTTCCGTAGATGTTGTTGAAGCGACGTGCACACTTGCGAGCCATCTCCATGTTCTGCTCCTGATCTTTGCCCACAGGCACCTTTACGGCACGATGCTGAAGGATGTCGGCTGCCATGAGTGTAGGGTATGTAAGAAGGCCTGCGTTGACATTGTCTGGCTGCTTGCGTGCCTTCTCCTTGAATGTTGTAACGCGCTCAAGCTCGCCGAGATAGCAGTTCATGTTCAAGTAAAGGTAGAGCTCGAGTGTCTCAGGTACATCCGACTGTATGTAGATGGTTGACTTCTCTGGATCGATGCCACAAGCGAGGTACTCAGCAAGGATGGTACGAGCCGACTGCTGAATGTCCTCTGGGTTAGGATGGGTGGTGAGTGAATGCCAATCGGCGATGAAGTACATGCAGTTGAAATCGTCCTGCATCTTCACGAAGTTCTGTACAGCACCATAATAGTTTCCAAGGTGGAGATTACCTGTAGGGCGAATGCCACTTACTACGATTTGTTTCATATTGTCTTTTATTCTTCTTTGTATTATTGTCAGTTTACGAATTGAGTGTATATTGTTGTCAGTTTACGAATTGAGTTCGACAAACTTCTTGAACACCTGAAGTGCCTTTCCGCTCTCAAGCGATTCCTTAGCCAAAGCAACTGATTCGGACATTGAGAGGTTGGCATCCATGACTGATATACCACAGGCAGCATTGGCGATGACCACGTTCTTCTGAGCCTCGGTAGAAGTACCTTCGAGCACGGCATCGAAGATCTTCATGGCATCCTCAGCTGTGTCGCCACCGAAGATGTCTTCTTGCTTGACATACTTGAGTCCCATATCCACAGGAGTGAGGACTTTCTCAAAGTTGTTGGTGCAAATCTTGAAACCTGATGTGAGTGAAATCTCATCATAGCCATCGTAGGAAGTGATGACACCATAATTGTCACCAATCTTCTGATGGACATTGGTGTAAAGACGGAGCTGGCTCTGGTTTGCTGTACCATGGAGCGAGTTCTTAGGGTGACAAGGATTCACGAGTGGACCAAGAAGGTTGAAGCAGGTAGGAACTGCAAGTGCCTTACGAGTAGGACCTACGAACTTCATACCATACGCAAAGAGTGGGGCATGGAAGTAGCAGATGCCAGCCTCGTCGAGACTTTTCTTCAAGATATCCACATCGTCAGTAAACTTCACACCATGACCTTGAAGCACGTTGCTTGCACCCGAAACGGAAGTAGAACCGCCGTTACCGTGCTTTGTAACCTTATATCCAGCACCGGCAATCACGAATGCAGAACAAGTAGAGATGTTGAATGTGTTCTTTCCATCACCACCAGTACCCACGATGTCGAGTGTGTTGTAATCTTCAAAGTTGACATACTTGCCTGTCTCGAGAAGACCTTGGCGGAAACCAAGCAATTCCTCAACTGTGACACCACGAGTCTGCATAGCCATCAAGAGTGCAGCAATCTGCTGGACATTATATTTTTCCTCAACGATGTTGAGCATTATTTGGTGAGTGTCTTCCTGTGAAAGTGTCTCACCGTTTATGAGGTTTAAGAGATATTGTTTCATTTTTGTTTAGTGTTTTAACCAATTACCAATTATAGTCTTTCCATCAGGAGTGAGTACACTTTCTGGATGATACTGAATGCCACGAATATCATATTCTTTATGGCGGAGTGACATGATGAAACCTTCATCGGAAACACTTGTCACTTCAAGACATTCAGGGAATGCTTCCGTGTCAACCACCCACGAATGATAACGACCAATCTCAATGTCCTTTGGAAGTCCTTCGAAGAGGTAGTCATCTTTTGTGATATGACAAGGAGTTGCCACACCATGAACCACCTCGCCGATATTAGTCAACTTGCCACCAAATGATTCTCCAATAGCCTGATGACCAAGACAAACACCAAGAATCGGTTTCTTGCCAGCGTATGCTTTGATGACATCAAGAAGTAGTCCTGCCTCGCTTGGAATACCAGGTCCTGGAGAAAGGATAATCTTGTCAAATGCTTCGAGTTGCGACATCTCAAACTGATCATTACGATAAACAGTAACCTCAGCGCCCAACTCTTTCACGAGGTGACTCAAGTTATAGGTAAACGAGTCGTAGTTGTCTATAATTACTATGGAGCCCCCTCCAGCTCCCCCATTAGGGGAGGGCTTGTGGTTACTATCATAAAGGGAGTTATTATGTAATTCCATGTTTTCGTCTAATTTTATATCATTTTAGTTTCTTTGCTTGACCCAGTATCTATAATCCCCTCCCCTTATGGGGGAGGATGGGAGGGGGCTAAAGCTTTTCAGCAATACTAATTGCCTTTCTTAAAGCGCCAAGTTTATGATTCACTTCCTGAAGTTCATACTCCACATCGCTCTTTGCTACGATACCGCTACCAGCCTGGAACCAGAGTTCGTTGTTTCGTGAAACGAATGTGCGGATGACGATGGCTTGGTTCAAGCTCTTGTCAAAACCGATGAAACCGATACATCCACCGTATGCACCACGATTGTGTGGTTCATATTCCGAGATGAGTTGCATGGCACGAACCTTTGGAGCACCAGAGAGAGTACCTGCTGGGAATGTGTCGATAAATGCCTTGATAGGGTCTGCACCCTCATCAAGAGTACCACTCACACGACTCACGAGGTGAATGACATGAGAATAGAACTGCATGTCCTTGTAGAAATCTACGTGTACTCCGTGACAATTGCGCGAGAGGTCGTTACGAGCCAAGTCAACGAGCATCACATGTTCTGCGTTCTCCTTAGGGTCGTCCTTCAGGTATTGAGCGAGAACCTTATCCTTCTCGTTGTTTCCTGTTCGAGGAGTAGTACCTGCGATTGGGTCGATGAATGCCTGATAACTATTGTCCTCCTTATGAGAGATGCGACAATGTGTCTCAGGACTTGAACCGAAGATGCGGAAACCGCCAAAGTCGAAGTAGAAGAGGTAAGGACTTGGATTGATGCTTCGCAAAGCACGATAGAGCTTGAAGTCATCGCCCTCATACCTCTGCTTGAAACGACGAGCCAACACGATCTGGAACACATCGCCACGAAGGCAATGCTTGATGCCTCGGCGTATGTTCTCACGATGCTCATCATCTGTGATTGTTGACCAATAGTCGCCTACAGGTTTGAAGTCGTATGTCTGATAGGCACGGTTGCGACAATCACGTTCAAGTTGGTCGAGGTCGTCTTCCTCACCTTCCGAAAGGAGTTCGATGAGGATAAGGCTATTGTTGAAATGGTCGAATACGATTACATCCTTATATAATATATAGATAAGGTCGGGAGCATCATTCTCCGCCTGAGTCTCATCCTTCACATTGATGTTCTCAAAGTAGCGAACAGCATTGAACGATGTATAGCCATAGAGACCACAATAGTTGGCGTTCTCACCTTCAATCTTGAACGAATCGATAAATTCGTTGATGAGCTGTGCCGAACCATATTCCTTTGTGATAGGATGCTCGATAATGGTGCCATCAGGATATTTCAATACTCCGATGCCGTGCTCTATGCTCACACTTGCTACCGGATGAAGGCCGATGAACGACTTGGAGTTCTCGCCTCCATGGTAGTCGCTCGACTCCATCAGAGCCGACTGCGGATATGCATCGCGCACGCGAAGGTAGGTCGATACAGGAGTGACGAGGTCGCCAAGTATGGTCTTCGATGCTGTATGATAGTTGAAAGTCATGGCTTTATTTGTATTCTTCTGGTTTGTTGTTGAGGTAAGTGTCGAGGTCTTTGTCTCCACGACCAGAAACGGTAAGAACCACTACTGTATCCTTTGTGAACTGGTCGCACACCTTAGGAAGAAGAGCAAGGGCATGCGAACTCTCAAGTGCAGGGATGATGCCTTCGAGTCGGGTGAGCTCGAATGCAGCCTTGAGTGCCTCATCATCATTGGCTGGGAGTACCTGTGCGCGTCCTGTCTCGTAGAGGTTGCAATGGATAGGGCCTGTGCCTGGGTAGTCAAGACCTGCCGATATTGAGTATGGCTCGATGATCTGTCCATCTTCTGTCTGCATGAGCTTGATGCGGCTGCCATGCAGGATGCCTACGGTACCAATCTGCATGCTTGCTGCTGTCTCGCCAGTATCTATGCCAAGGCCACCTGCCTCGCCGAGGATGATCTTCACACGCTCGTCGTCGATGAAGTGATAGATGGTGCCAGCTGCGTTGCTTCCGCCGCCTACGCATGCCATCAGATAGTCAGGGTAGTTGCGACCTATCTTCTCTTCGAGCTGCCACTTGATTTCCTCCGAGATGACGCTCTGGAGACGAGCCACCATGTCAGGGTAAGGGTGTGGACCTACGGTTGAACCGATGATGTAGAACGTATCGGCTGGATGGCAGCACCAATCGCGGATGGCTTCGTTGGTAGCGTCCTTCAGAGTCTTGTTGCCTGACTCTACTGGCACCACGGTAGCTCCAAGCATCTTCATGCGCTCCACGTTCACGTGCTGGCGCTTCACGTCGAGTGCACCTTGGTATACGGTACAAGGCATGTTCATCAGCGCACATGCTGTAGCAGTTGCAACACCATGCTGTCCGGCTCCTGTTTCTGCGATGATGCGCTTCTTGCCCATCTTCTTTGCAAGCAGGATTTGTCCAAGTGCGTTGTTGATCTTGTGAGCACCCGTATGGTTGAGGTCTTCGCGCTTCAGGTAGAGCTGGCATCCGTACTTCTCGCTCATGCGTTTAGCATAGTAGAGTGGGGATGGGCGTCCTACATAGTCCTTCAGGAGGGCGTAGTATTCGTCATGAAATTCCTGACTCTCTATGATAGGGAGGTAAGCCTTCTTCAGGTCCTCTACAGTCTTGTAAAGGATCTCAGGAATGTATGCTCCTCCAAACTGGCCGTAAAAGCCGTTTTCGTCTACATTGTAAGTTGTCATATTGTGTTGTATTTGTTATTATCTAAAAAAAGTAAGAAGCCCATCGTAAGTACGACAGGCTTCTGTTATTTCTATGCTATGTTACTATTGGCTTTGCATAGGGGCAAGAGGCATTTGACTTACGATTTTATGAATCCCAAGCTCTGCCAACGCCAATATGTATTATAGTTTCTTTTCATATCGATTGCAAAATTACGACAAATATTGCAAATAGACAAGTAAAATGAAGAAAAAATGTTATTTTACAAGTATTTTCTTTCCTTTTATGACATAAACACCAGGGTTGAGGGCATTGATAGCGTCCGAAGTAACCTTCGATGCCACCTTTGTGCCGCCTATGCTGTACACGTCAACCTTCTCGTTGCCCTTCACGATCTGCTTGATCGATGTGACGTCGTTAGCGCCGATGTGGTTGGTCTTGAGCATCTGCGAATTGCCGTTCGACAGTTCGATGTAGCAGCGGGTAGCGTAGAATCCGTTTGTTGCGTCGTTGACGTTAACGAATGTAGCCTCGCCATTATCCTTTGCAAGAATGCCGTAGAGGCCAGCCGACTGAGTCTGCTTGTGAGCTGTAGCGAAAGTCACGGTCTCTCCGCTCTGCGAAGTGAATGCAATCTTAGCGTCGCCCTTGATCACCTTTGCTTCCTTGGCAACGAAAGTCTTGCTTGCGTTCTCGCCTGTGTAATATAATATATAAGGTGTATTGGCTTTCAGTCCTTCACCCTTTGCATCCTTGAAGTTAAGCTTGAGGTCGGCACCATCGTTCTCCACGCCTACGAGGGTCTCGAGTCGGCAGTCCTGACCGAACACTTCGTTGAGCTGTGCCTCAGTCACGTCGAATGGCAGAGAGATGGTGTTCCAACCTGTGAACACGTAGCGCGACACAGTCACGTCCATCACCTTACCGTCGTACTTTGCGATGTCTGTTCCGCTGTAAGTGCTAAGCGAAAGCTTCGACTGAGCTGACATCGAGAGCGATGTAGCTGCCAATGCTGCAATGAGTAAAATCTTCTTCATAATCTATCGTTTCCGTTTTGTTGTTGTATAATAGAATTTGTTTGCTTGCAAATGTACGGCATTTTTGTCAAACTGCCAAATAAAATTGCATTTATTTCTTCATCGCCTTTACTATACGTCCCGTGTAGGCAGTATGAAGGCCGGCAGGGAAGTTGGAATACATGTTCTTTGGCACATCGTCCTTGAAGCGTGAAGGATCGAATGTGGCAGAGTACATGATCTTGCATTCTATCATCGAAGTGGCTTCTGCATAGTATGGAGTGCCATTCTCGGTGTAGAGGATGGTGAGTCCACATTCCTTAGCCTTGTCCATGTCGCGTCCGCTCTTGCTTCCCATCACGCCAAGCACGTTCATGTCATCGAACGACATGATAGTGAAGTACTCAGCCTTCTCCATAAACTCGTGAGTGTAGCGTCCTTGAGCTACATAAACGGTTGCAACCGATTGTCCCCACAAGGTGCCCAGGTCGCCCCATCCGATGGCCATGGCATTGCTCTTCTCCTTGTTGCCTGCGCAGAGCACGAGTCCGCCTCGGCGATTGAAGAAGTGGAATGGATCTGTGCCTACCACCTCCTCAGGCTTGCATACTGTCAGTTGTGTAGCCTTGGCAGGTGCTGTGGTAGTAGTCTTGGCGTTTGCTTCAGTAGTCTTTGCGCTTGCTGTTGACTTTGTCCTTGCCGATGCGTTCTTGCTTGCGCCTGTTGCAGCCTTTGTAGTCGTTTTGCCATTCTGTACTGATGCCAATCCGCGGCGCATGGTGTTGATGATTGCATTCGACGAGTAGGTAGCACCAGTCACACCATCCACCTTCATGGTGCTCGCCTCCTTCACAGTCTTTCCGTTCCATGCTGTGAGCAGCTTTGATGCCTTCTGGAAGTATGATGATGTCTCGCCATTCCTCAGCGCAACCACCTTCTGCACCTTTCCGTCCTTGAGGTGTATTTCCAAAGGCACAGGGCCGTTGAAGCCCTTAATGTCCGATGCCATATCGGTGGTATTGATCACGGTTGTCTGTCCATAAGCGTTGCCTGTAAATGCCATCATGACTGAGGCAAGCAAGCATAGAATAAGTGTTCTTTTCTGCATTTTTCTTCTTTGTTTAATTAATATTTTGTGCAAAGATAAGCCGATTATATTGAAAGACAAAATTTATTTCGATGAAACTTTTATCTATTTTTATTTGGAAGTAATGAAAAGATATCGTATATTTGCAAAAAATCTGACAAAAACACACCAAACTTATGCTTTTAAACTACTATTCAGCCATAGGACTTCTTGCAATTTGCATCTACTTGATAATTAACTACAGCTATTTCAAACATGAAGATGTACGTGAGGAATACAAGGAATACAAGACTTTCCTTCGTGTCGTATTGCTCTATTTCGTGAACGATGTACTATGGGGAATATTCAGCGAGATGAACAACATCATCTTGCTCTATGGTGCTACTGTACTCTATTTCATCACCATGGCGTTTACCGTCGTGTGCTGTTGCCGTTACATCACCTCCTTCCTGAAGCTGAACAATCGTACGGGCAAGATAATCAATACCTTTGGTCTTGCCTTCGCATTCATGGAGATAGTAGTTCTGATCATCAACCATTTTCACCACATCTTCTTCTGGTTTGACGAAACGGGTGCTTATCAGGCATTCATGTTCCGTGATATTGCCCATGCAATACAGGTGCTCATGTATGGTACCATTTCCGCCATGTCCCTCGTGAAGGCACTTAGATCGATCAATGTTGTTAGGCGTAGAAACATGAACATATTCCTGTGCGCCTTGTGCATGACATCTGCCATCATCTTACAAACCATATTCCCATTCGTGCCTCTCTATACCATTGGTCTCTTGCTTGGTATCCTGATTGTGAAGGTATTCATCTATAATGAGGAACAGATGGCACAAATGAAACGGATTGAACAACTCAACATCGAACTTCGTAACGAACAATCCGAATTGCACAGGCAGAAGGACGAGATTGCATCAGCCTTTGGCATCATAGACGTACTGAGTCATGACTTCCACACCATCTGGCTTGCCAACAAGGACGATATGAAGATTCGCCTCGTGCGCGACATCAACAAGACTGCCAGCGCAGGAGCCGTGCAGATGGGCTTGCAGAATGCAGACTACAGCCAGGTGATGAAGATGTACATCCATAAGTATGTGGCAGAAGAAGACCGTCAGCGCCTCCTCGAATTGGGAAGCCCGGAAGTGGTGTTGCAGAAGCTCAGCGAATCCGACTACTATGCCCTCAACTTCACCCGCCTCAAGGAAGACGGTTCGACCGACTATTGTCAGGTGGCATTTGCCAACGTGAATACAGATGGAGGTAGAAACCGATTCTCGCTCGGATTCCGCAACATAGACGAAATGCTCAAGCAGAAACTTGAACTCGAGCGCAACATTGCAGCAAACGAAGCCAAGACCAAGTTCCTTCACAACATGAGTCACGAGATACGTACACCGCTCAATGCCATGTTCGGTTTCTCGCAGTTGCTAGGCATGCCTGACGGATCATGGACAGACGAAGAAAAAACGCAGTACAACCAGTACATCTACAACAGCTACGTTATGCTCGAGATGCTCATCAACGACATTCTCGATATTGCCGACTCCGAGCATGGCAACTACCGCATCGAGCTCTCAGCCGTCAATGTCAACGAAGCTGCCCGTGCAGCTCTGATGCTCGTGGAGTTCCGTGTGCCAGATGGTGTGCAGCTCAACTTCACCACCGACTTCTCCGACGAATATGTAATCCGATCGGACAAGCGTCGCATCCAGCAGCTCCTCATCAACTACCTCACCAATGCCTGCAAGAACACAGAGAAGGGCGAGATTCATCTGCATTGCTCCAAGACCGAGCATCCAGGCAAAATCACCTTCTCAGTTAAGGATACAGGCCGTGGAGTTCCTAAGGACAAAGCCGACCTCATCTTCAATCGTTTCACCAAGCTCAACAGCAACATTCAAGGCTCAGGCCTTGGCCTCAACATCTGTCAGACCATTGCCGAAAAACTCGATGGTGAAGTCTATCTCGACAAGACCTACACCAACGGTGCCCGCTTCGTCTTTGTTGTTGAGGATAAACAATAGAAAGTTAAAAAGGAGAATCGATAGTTGCAAAGTTACTTATTGATCTCTTTTAAGAAACCGTTACGGTAGGCGTAGAGAAGTTTTTTGAGGTTCTCGACTTTTGCTTTTAGAATCTGGCCCTTGTCGGTGTCCTTGACGTAGAGACGTTGGCTGTTGAGTTCGACGATTTGTGTGGAGCTCTTGATGTCGGTACCAGTCTGAATGGCATCCTCTGATGATAGAAATGGCTGGTGGGCTACGAGTTCGAGACCACGAGAGTGGAAGGTGAGGGTGTAGCCTGCAATGCCTGTTTTGGGTTGATAGGCCTTGGAGAATCCACCATCGATGACGAGGAGTTTGCCGTTGGCCTTGATTGGTGTCTCGCCTTTGAGTGTGCGAACTGGCACATGACCGTTGATGATGTGACGGTCCTTTCCAGTCACTCCGAAGGCATCAAGGATCATGTCGATGACGCGTTCATCGTTGTTATATAGATAGTAGTAACCTTTTGCTTCTGTATGCGTTGTTTTGTCTTTTATGAAGTAACGCTCGAATGTGGTCATCTTATCTTTGTCGAAGAGTGGCGAGTCCTTGCCGCACCATAGGTACCAGATGTAGTCGGAGGCGTAGAGGCGTTCTTCATCGCTCACATCGTTGCTGAATGCTTTGCGTACGAGGTGACCTGTCTTCTTCATGAGTTCGAGTCCTTTGTACTTTTTACCATCAATCTCTACTTCCTTGAGTGTGCCGTCCTCATTGAGAGGTACGGAGGCATGGAACATGAGGTTGGAATTGGCAATGGAGTACATGCATCCATGGGCAAGGAGGCAGTCGACATCGCGCTGGAGCTTCTCGCTTGTGAGGAAGGAGTGCTCGAGTTTGCGCATAAGGGCTTCTTCCTCCATGGTGAGTGCGTTAGGATCGGATGTGATGAGGGTTGGAAGTGAGGTGTCGGTCATCTCATAAGGCTGACCATCAATGGTGCATGTACCCGAGGCAAGGTCGATGCCTTCCAGAAGCTTTCGATGATCCATGTGATATTCAGGTCGGCGATTGATGATGCGAGCTTCTTCCTTGAACTGGATGATGGTGATGGCCTTGTGCATTTGCGCTACGAGACGGTTGAACTTGGCGTCGGTCTTTTCTTGATCGTTGACATCAAGGAAGCAGAAGTTTGTACAAGGATCATCGGCATAGGTCTCCATTGCAAAGGTAGCAAGAGGAAGAAGGCTGATGCCATAGCCATCCTCGAGAGTAGCCATATTGCCATAGCGAAGGGATAGGCGAAGTACGTTGCAAATGCAAGCACGATTGCCAGCTGCTGCGCCAAACCAATCAATATCGTGATTACCCCACACAATATCAAAGTTGTGATAGTTGCGGAGGGTTTGCATGATGAGGTGCGCTCCAGGTCCACGGTCGAAGATGTCGCCAAGTAGATGCAGACGGTCGATAGCAAGGCGCTGGATAAGGTTAGCCATAGCTATGATGAACTCGTCGGCACGCTGCGTCTCGATTATCGTGTCGATAATCATGTTGTAGTACTGATACTTTGTGTCGGATATGCTTGGTGACTCATGGAGGAGTTCTTCGATTATGTACCCAAACTCTGGTGGGAGCACTTTGCGTATCTTGGAGCGGGTATATTTGCTGCTGACTTCGCGGCATACCTTGATGAGCTGATTGAGCGTAATGACATAGAAATCCTGCAAGTATGGCTCCTGTGCCTTGATAAGACGCAGTTTTTGCTCAGGGTAGTATATGAGGGTGCAAAGTTCCTTCTTCTCATAATTGCGAAGTGTGTTGCCAAATATTTCATCGACTTTTCGCTTCACATAGCCAGAGGCATTGCGTAGCACGTGATTGAAGGCCTCACTCTCACCATGCGGATCGCTGATGAAATGTTCGGTAGGCTTTGGCAGGTTGAGTATGGCCTCAAGATTGATAATCTCAGCACTGGCGTCTGCAATGTTGGGATATGATTGTGAGAGGAGTTGAAGGTAACGAAGATCGTCCTTGATGGATTCTTCTGAAAGCATGTTTTCGTTGGTTTTCATGGCTAAAGGATAGAGAAGAGTGAAGATACATCTCTTCACTCTTCTATTTGTTCACTTTAAATCAATCCGCGTCCGTGACAAGCCTTGTACTTCTTGCCGCTGCCGCATGGGCATGGATCATTGCGACCAATCTTAGGACCATTGTTGACGATTGGTGCTACTGGCTGTGGAGCACGGGTGTCCTGCTGACCTGCACGCGCCATTTCTGATGGTTCATCAAGGTTCTGCTTTGTCTCAACTGTACGCTGCTTTGGTGGCTCTGGCATTTCGGCAGGTGCTTCCTGAACCTCTTCTGGTTCCTGAACAGGAATTGAGCAACGCATGAGGACAGAGATTGTATTGTCGTTGATCTCGTTGACCATATTGTCGAAGAGAGTGACAGACTCAAGCTTGAAGATGAGGAGTGGATCCTTTTGCTCGTACGATGCGTTCTGAACAGAGTGCTTGAGTTCGTCGAGCGAACGGAGGTTCTCTTTCCATGCATCATCGATGGTGTGGAGGAGAATAGCTTTCTCGAATGCTACGAGGATAGCCTTGCCTTCAGATTCGTATGCCTCCTTTAGAGGAATGCTTATCTGATACATGCGGCGTCCATCGGTGATAGGAATGAGAATGTTCTCATACATGTGACCACGTGTCTCATAGACATCCTTGATGACAGGGTAGGCAACGGCTGCAAGGCGTGCTGTGCGCTCCTTGAAGTTGGTCATAACCTTGTCATAGGTCTCGTCCTCAAGCTTGGTGTGCGATGTGTTCTCAAATTCCTTGGCTGAGAATGGAACTTCCATTGCAAAGGTGCGGAGGAAATCTTCCTGAATGCTTGCATAGTCGCGGTTGGCGAGGATGTGAAGCACGCGGTCCCAAATCATGTTGGAGATATCCATACCGATACGCTGTCCCATGAGAGCGTGGCGACGGCGCTCGTAGATGACCTTACGCTGCTTGTTCATGACGTCATCGTACTCGAGAAGGCGCTTACGGATACCAAAGTTATTTTCCTCCACCTTCTTCTGGGCACGCTCGATGGACTTGTTGATCCATGGGTGGTCGATCATATCACCATCCTCAAATCCGAGCTTGTCCATAATGCTTGAAATACGCTCAGAACCGAAGAGGCGCATGAGTTTGTCCTCAAGCGATACGTAGAATACAGAAGATCCTGGGTCACCCTGACGTCCGGCACGACCACGAAGCTGGCGGTCGACGCGGCGGCTCTCATGGCGCTCAGTACCGATGATAGCAAGACCACCAGCATTCTTTACATCGTCAGAGAGCTTGATGTCGGTACCACGACCAGCCATGTTGGTAGCGATGGTAACGATTGACTTTTGACCTGCTTGAGCTACGATGTCAGCCTCTTTCTGATGGAGCTTTGCGTTGAGCACGTTGTGCTCGATATGGCGAAGCTGAAGCATCTTGCTGAGCATCTCGGAGATCTCGACCGATGTAGTACCGACGAGTACTGGTCGTCCTGCTTGAACCATCTTCTCAATCTCTTCAATGACAGCCTTGTACTTCTCGCGGTTGGTCTTGTAAACACGGTCGTTCATATCGTTACGAGCGATAGGACGGTTGGTTGGAATCTCAACAACATCGAGCTTATAGATGTCCCAGAACTCACCTGCCTCTGTGATGGCAGTACCGGTCATACCTGCAAGCTTGTGGTACATACGGAAGTAGTTCTGGAGTGTGATAGTGGCGAATGTCTGTGTAGCAGCTTCTACACGTACGCGCTCCTTTGCCTCAACTGCCTGATGCAAACCGTCTGACCAGCGGCGTCCCTCCATGATACGACCTGTCTGCTCGTCAACGATCTTTATCTCGCCATCCATGATGACATAGTCGTCGTCCTTAACAAACATTGTATATGCCTTAAGAAGCTGCTGGATAGTGTGTACGCGTTCGCTCTTGAGTGCATAGTCCTGCATGAGGGCATCCTTCTTTTCGAGGCGCTCCTCATCGGTGAGTTTCTCATTCTCAAGGAGAGAAAGCTGAGTAGTGATGTCTGGGAGTACGAAGAACTGGTCGTCGTTGACGATGTTGGCAATGAGTTGGTTACCCTTGTCTGTCATCTCTACAGACTTCTGCTTTTCCTCAACTACGAAGAAGAGTGGTTCTGTAGCCTCAGGCATACGGCGATTGTTGTTCTCCATGTAGATTTCCTCTGTCTGGAGCAAACCAGTCTTGATACCTGGCTGTGAGAGATACTTGACGAGGGCATTGTTCTTAGGCATACCCTTATATGCGCGGAAAAGTGAAAGGAATCCGGCGGTAACCTCATCTTTGTTGTCGCTTTCAATGAGTTTCTTTGCTTCGGTGAGGTAGTTTTGAGTGAGCTTACGCTGAGCCTCGACGAGCTGTTCAACGATAGGGCAGTACTGTTCGAACATCTGTACGTCACCCTTTGGTACAGGACCACTGATGATGAGTGGTGTACGTGCATCATCGACAAGTACGGAGTCGACCTCATCGACGATGGCAAAATTATGCTGACGCTGTACGAGTTCCTCAGGCTTCATACACATGTTGTCGCGGAGGTAGTCGAAACCAAACTCATTATTTGTACCAAAGGTGATGTCGGCCTGGTAAGCACGACGACGAGCAGCGGTATTAGGCTGATGCTTGTCAATACAGTCGACTGAGAGACCATGGAACATGTAGAGAGGTCCCATCCACTCTGAGTCACGCTTTGCGAGGTAGTCGTTGACTGTTACGACGTGTACACCATTGCGTGTGAGGGCGTTGAGGAATACTGGGAGGGTAGCCACAAGTGTCTTACCTTCACCGGTAGCCATCTCGGCAATCTTACCCTGATGAAGAACGGTACCACCGAAGAGCTGAACATCGTAGTGGATCATGTTCCAAATGGTATCGTTGCCTCCTGCAATCCAATGGTTGTGCCAGATGGCCTTGTCGCCGTCTATCTCAACGAAGTCGCGACCCTGGCCAGCAAGTGTGCGGTCGAAATCGGTTGCAGATACTTCTACACCATTGTCGCCGCTCTCAGAGAATCGGCGTGCAGTATCTTTTACGATTGCGAAAACTGTAGGGAGAACTTCTGTGAGTCCCTCTTCAAACTTGTCAAGTACCTTCTCTTCGATCTTGTCTATCTCATCGAAGATTGGCTGACGCTTATCAATATCTGTCTCTTCAATCTTTGCGTTAAGCTCTGCTATCTGAGCACGGAGGTCTTTTACGGATTCCTGAAGGTAATCCTTGATTTCATCTACCTTGGCACGAAGTTCGTCGTTCGACAGATTCTTGAGCTCTGGGTAGATAGCAAGCACCTGGTTTACGATAGGCTGAATCTCTTTTCTATCGCGAGAAGCCTTGTTGCCAAAGATGCTTGATAGTAATGCGTTTAAATTAAATGCCATATATTTATTTGTTTTTATTTTTCTTTATTATGAATGGATTTCTTTATTATGAACGGTCGTAATAACCTTGATTATTGTCCTTGTCTTATTTCTAAGCATTTAGAACAACGGAGCGGTGCTGCATGCATTTGGTGCCCTTATGCGGATGTGATGTGCGATGGTTGGCGCGATGCAATCGACGGTAACCGGTGTATGTATCTGTTTTGCTTCTAAATCAAATCCGTAGAAGATGAGTGGGAATTCGAAGAATGAGTCGCGTTGAAGTTGGCTTGTGCCGCGATCTTCATTGACGAGCGACCATCCTGGTGCTACTTGAATGGTGATGTCGCCTGAGCATGTAGGGTTGTAACCATTGCGGATGTTGCTGATACCTGGCGTCCATGCTCCCTGAACCAATCGTTGCGATGTGAAAACGTCGCGAATGCCAGAGAATTGGAAAAGGAAGTCTTCGCAATGCTCTAAAACCTCCTTGAGCTTCAGTTGCTTCTGCTCTATAAATTTATGGTTGAGGTAGATCTGAGTGCCGTAATACGACTCTACATACTGACCTTGTCCATACATCGCTGTGAGGTACATGTTCAGCAGAGCTACGCAGCGGTTGATTTTGAAGTTACCTGAAGGTATGCGATACTTCGTAAGGTCGTCGGCAGGAGTGTCGTCATAACCAGTTGAAGTAACATATATAAGTGTCTTGTCAAGTCCAATGGCACGATCGATGGCTTTCAACAGCTTGGCAATCTCCTTATCGAGGCGTATGTAGGTGTCTTGAAGTTCGGTAGTGGTTTCGGACTGCGACTTGCCATCGTAATTGCCAGCATAGTAGTTGATGGCAATGAAGTCAGGAGTAATGTCGAGAGCTATGTCCTCCGAACTGATGCAGTACATGGCAGCTGTGGTAACGTTCTCGTTGACCAAACCGCTGTTTTTGTACTGACGATAGGCTGCATCACCCTTGAATGTGTGACTGAACGATTTCTGCTCTGTGGCAAGGAAATAGTTATAGTCGAGAGTGTAGTCAGGTGCCCATGTGAGGCGAGGAATCTTCAAGGCATTATTGTTCTGATGCACATTGACCATCCATGATGGTTCCTTGCCATAGTAAGATGTACCTGCCCATTTACCTGTCTGGCTGTCAATCCATATTGCCCAATCGGCAGCATGGCCAGCCGAGAGAACGGCTGTCTCACGATATGGAGCAATGGAGAATACCTTTGCCTTGCCATTGGTCGCAACCTTCAGTTCGTCGCCAAGGGTTGACACGCGAAGGTTCTTAGGCGAAGAGCATTCCTTGGTGTTTACGCCTACAAATTTGTCGTCATCGACGCAGAAAATAGGCGTAAGAGATGTTCTGTCCATCCATTTCTCACTAATGATGCCGTGGTTGTATGGCACGGTACCTGTGATGACTGTGGCAGCTGCCGATGCACGATCGATGCCTGTGAATGGATACTGGACGTTGGTGTAAACCTGTCCCTCATTGAGGAGTTTCTTAAAGCCCTCGTCGCTATAAAGAGGGGAGAAGGCTTGAAGATAGTCAGAACGCAACTTGTCGATTGTGATGCCCACAACAAGTCGTGGCACAGATGGTCGTGTCTGTGCAAATGTTGCCGAGATGGCAGCGTATGCGAGGAGTGTGGTGAGAAGTTGCTTCTTCATCTAATCAGGGAAGTTTATTTGCTATTTTTATTTGTTTTTAGAATTATGTGATATCTTGTCAGATTTCTAATGCACAAAGTAAATGCCATAATCCAAACCGAAACGTTAATGTCTTGTTTTGCTATTAATACCACGATAACGAATATGCAAAGTACTGCCGTATTGACATTTATCAGTCTGTCTTTTTTGTTTTTGACATGACAATAGATTATGTATATTGCATAAAGAATATATAGTGGATTGAATATGATTACTTGCCAGTTGGTACTTACTGCAGGATGAAGAGAGAAGAAGAAGAGATAGGCAATGATGATTCCTGCTATGCCTTGAAGAAGGTGGAGTAGGGCATCAAACCAATATGATATGATCTTTCTTCTAATATCGTAAATACTGAGTGCCGAAGCGATAATGCAGAGAAGTGAGAAAACTATGACAGGTGTGAAAGGTGTGTCACCAGCCTTGTTGGAGTCTTTCTCACCGAGGATAGGGTATTGACCGGCAACCATTTTACGTACTAATCCATCGGTAGTGATGATTTCGGCATTGTTGAGGTCGTTCTCATAATGTGCAGGGATGAACTGCTGTACCTTGCGAGGTGCATGTTTATCTATTTCTGTGCCGAGCAAGAGGTCGACACCCAAGCGAAGCCAACTGTCGTTGTACAGACATTCATGAAGCTCGTTGCGAGCAGTAAGTGATGGAAGATCGTTGGTGTAACTGACCTTTCCGTTAATGGCTTTTTCAATCACGTCGCGTGCACGTGTGGTGCAGTTGTCATATAACCAGTTGTAGCGGTAACCGCGATTTGTTGGCAGTATGTTCGTGAATAAAAGCTCTGCGAGTTTCTGACATTCGTCTTGAGTGAGGTTAAGCACTTGCTCTGTGACTCCCCTGCCTATGTAGTCGTAGCGTGCAAAGAAGTATTCGGCTTCTTCTGCATCGACCACATAGTCAGTTTCGCCCTTAATGAATTTCATAACGAAGTTGCTGACTGTAGAGTCGAAGCATCCATAGTTGAACACGATGTCTTCGCCGTTTGTGATATTTGTCAGGCGTATGGCTGTATGGCCAAAATGTGCATAGGCATGCTGGCCTGGCGTACATGTGATGAGTGACACACGAAGGCTATCGCGCGTCGGTTCCTGTGCTGAAATTCCAAGAATATTGAGCATCAACAGGAATAATATCAGTATGAATCGTTTCATTAAATGCATAATATGGGTGCAAAGATACAAAAAAAAAGGCAACCGCCGAAGCAATTGCCTTTTTTATTTAGTATATTTAATAATAAATTATTAAAAACGGGGAGTATTATCCACCAAAGTTGTCGAATGCAATCATATCGTCTTCTACACCAAGAGAGTGGAGGAGGTCAAGTACGGTCTTAGCCATCATTGGAGGACCACAGAGGTAGTACTCAACGTCTTCTGGGCTTTCATGCTGCTTGAGGTAAGTGTCGCCCATAACAGGAGCCACGAAACCTGGAGTATAAGCAATTCCTGCTTCGTCTGCCTTTGGATCTGGACGGTCGAGGGCAAGGTGGAAGTGGAAGTTGTCGAAATCCTTCTCGAGCTGGAGGAAGTCGTCGAGGAATGGAATCTCCTCGAGTGCACGAGCTCCGTAGAAGTAGTGCATTTCGCGGTCGCGGATGTTGAGAGTCTTGAGACAGTGCATAATCTGTGCACGGAGAGGAGCCATACCGGCACCACCACCGACCCAGATCATTTCACGGCCAGTACCATACTTAGGACGGAACTCTCCGTAAGGACCTGACATGATAACCTTGTCGCCTGGCTTGAGCGAGAAGATGTAAGAAGATGCGATACCTGGGTTGACATCCATGAAGCCAGGACCCTGATCCTTTGGCTTGAATGGAGGTGTAGCGATACGTACGTTAAGAGTGATGATATCGCCCTCGTCTGGGTAGTTGGCCATAGAGTAAGCACGGATGGTAGGAGTGTCGTTGACACACTTGAGTCCGAAGAGACCGAACTTTTCCCATGCTGGGAGATAAGTATCGCCGACAAGGCTCTTGTCGATATCCTTGTCGTAATCCATCTGGAATGCAGGAATCTTGATCTGAGCGTACGAACCTGGTTCGAAGTCCATGTGCTCGCCTGGAGGGAGAGCAACCTTGTACTCCTTGATGAATGTAGCCACGTTCTTGTTGCCAATAACTGTACATTCCCATTCCTTTACACCCATTACTGAATCTGGAACCTTAACCTGAAGGTCGCCCTTAACCTTTGCCTGACAGCCGAGGCGGTAGCCTTCCTTAATCTGCTTACGAGTGAAGTGACCCTTTTCTGAATCGAGGATTTCGCCACCGCCTTCAGTAATCTGACACTTACACTGTCCGCACGAACCCTTACCACCACATGCTGATGGGAGGTAAACGTCGTTGGCAGCGAGAGTAGCGAGGACGCTTGATCCCTGATCTACAGTAAGCTTGTCCTTACCATTGATAGTAATTGTAACCTGTCCGCTTGGAGAAAGGTATTTCTTAGCAACGAGGAGGATGACAACCAACACGAGGATGATTACCAAGAACACAGCGATGCTTAATCCGATAAATTTTATATCCATATTGCAATATCCTTTCTTTTAGATTTTGAGACCAGAGAAACACATAAATGCCATAGCCATGAGACCTACTGTAATGAATGTGATTCCGAGGCCCTGAAGAGGCTTTGGAACGTCAGAGTAAGCCATCTTTTCACGGATTGCTGCGAGACCAACGATAGCGAGTGTCCAACCGATACCCGAACCGAGAGCGTATGCGATACAGTCGCTGACACCACCGATGTACTGAGTAGAAGTAGGATCCATGTTGATACGCTGCTGCATAAAGAGAGATGCACCCATGATTGCACAGTTAACGGCGATGAGTGGGAGGAAGATACCGAGTGCTGCATAGAGTGATGGAGAGAAGCGCTCTACTACCATCTCAACGAGCTGTACCATACCTGCGATAACTGCGATGAAGAGGATGAATGCGAGGAATGTGAGGTCAACGCCTTCAGCGAGAGCGCCGTCGGCAAGAACCTTTGTCTGAAGGATATAATCCACTGGTACTGTGATAAGGAGCACGAATGTAACTGCGATACCAAGTCCGAGCGAAGTCTTTACTGTCTTAGATACTGCGAGATAAGAGCACATACCCAAGAAGAAAGCGAAAATCATGTTGTCCACAAAGATTGAACGGACAAAGAGGGAAATGAAATGTTCCATATTCTTTTTCTATTTTTACTTGGGTTAATTACTTCTTTTCTTCGTTTACGATACGGTGTACCCAGATGAAGCAAGCAACGAGGATGAGCGCCATAGCTGGCATAGTCATCATACCGTTGTTGATGTAGAGACCGCCGTTCTCCATGTAGCAGCAGTCAGGTACAATCTGGAATCCGAGTATTGTACCGAAGCCGAGGAGCTCGCGAACGAAACCTACGACTACGAGTACGAATGCATAACCGAGACCGTTGGCAATACCATCAAGGAATGATGGCCATGGGCTGTTCTGCATAGCGAAAGCCTCAAGGCGTCCCATAAGGATACAGTTTGTGATGATAAGACCTACGTATACTGAGAGCTCAACGCTTACGTCGTATACATATGCCTTGAGGATGTTGCTCACGATAGTTACGAGGGCAGCAACAACTACAAGCTGTACGATGATACGAATACGGTTAGGAATTGTCTTGCGAAGAAGTGAAATGATAACATTGGCAAATGCTGTGATGGCTGTAACGGAGATACCCATTACGATCGCAGGCATGAGCTGTGATGTTACGGCGAGAGCAGAACAGATACCGAGCACCTGAACCGCTACAGGGTTGTTAAGATTAAGCGGACCCTTGAAGATTTCGCCATTCTCTTTTGAAAATAAACTCATATTCTTTGTCCTCCTTATTTATTTTTAAACGCTTCGATGTCTGCCTGCTTTGCAGCGATACCAGCACGAAGCATATCGTGAACACCATTTGAAGTAAGAGTTGCACCAGTTACTGCATCTACATAGTTATCAGCAGATAATGTTGGATCTGCCTTACCTGCCTTGAAGACGCTGAGCACAACATTGCCGTCAGCAAAGATTTTCTTGCCCTGGAACGACTCCTGGAACCACTGCTCCTTGATGCGGGCACCAAGACCGGCAGTTTCACCTTCATGGTTGAAGAATGTACCGTATACGGTTTCTCCATCCTTGTTGATTGAAACCCAGCCCCAGATAGGACCCCAAAGACCAGCTCCCTTAACCTTTACCACAAGCTTCTGCTCACCATTGACGTCTGCAGTCAGGATCTCAGCGTTCTGGTCCTGGTCGCCAAGTACCTTTGACCATTCTGCTTCTGGATCAGCGCAGTCGCGGATGTTGAGTGCAGAGAGGATCTGCTTCTTTGTGTCGAGAGCAACGTTCTTCTCCTGAGTATCCTTCAATGCTGAAGAGATAAATGCGAGGAGGAATGCTACGATGATTACGAGCACAGATGCATAGATGATAGTGTATGCATTGCTATTTGTATTCAATTTTGCCATATCTTATGTCCTCCTGTTATTTAGCAGCACGCTTAGCGCGCTTGTTGATGTTTGACTGTACGAAGAAGTAGTCGAAGAGTGGTGCAAATACGTTCATCAAGAGGATTGCGAGCATCATACCCTCAGGGTAACCTGGGTTCATGACGCGGATGATGATTGCGAGCGCACCGATAAGGAATCCGAATATCCACTTACCACACTCTGTACGTGGAGAGGTTACAGGGTCAGTAGCCATGAATACAGCACCGAAGCAGAAACCACCGACTGTGAGCTGCTCCCACCACTCGAAGTTCTCTGCACCTGCATAAGGGAGGAGGTATGCCATGAGGGCACCACCTACGAATGTAGATACGATGATCTTCCAGCTTGCGATGCCAGCCCAGATGAGGATGGCAGCACCGATGAGGATTGCGATTACTGATGTCTCACCGATTGAACCAGGGATGGTACCGATGATTGTGTCCATTGCGCTGTATGATACAGGCTCACCTGCTGCGAGCTGTCCGAGTGGAGTAGCTGCTGAGTAGCCATCGATTGTACCGTTGATGCAATCCATGTAGTTCTCGTTTACCCAAACCTTGTCGCCTGACATCATGGCTGGATAAGCGAAGAAGAGGAATGCACGTGTTACGAGTGCTGGGTTGAAGATGTTCATACCTGTACCACCGAATACTTCCTTAGCGAAGATTACTGCAAATGCAGTAGCGATAGCAAGAATCCAGAGTGGACAGTTGACAGGAACGATCATTGGGATGAGGATACCAGTTACGAAGAAACCTTCGTGTACCTCTTCCTTCTTGTACTGAGCTATAGCGACCTCAATGCCGAGACCTACAAGGTATGATACGATGATCTTTGGAAGCATTGCCAAGAGACCGTAAACGAAGTTGCACACGAGAGTGCTTTCCTCGCCTGTAGCCTGATAGTGCTGAAGACCGATGTTGTACATACCGAAAAGAAGAGCTGGGATGAGCGCGATGACTACAAAGAAGATAGAACGCTTTGAGTCGATAGCATCGTGGATCTGAGCTCCACGAGCCTTAGCTGTCTCGTTTGGCACATAGAAGAATGTCTCCATTGCGTCAAAAAGAGAACCAAAGGCGCTGAGCTTACCTCCTTCTGAGAAGGTAGGCTTCATGTTGTCGAGAATTTTCTTAAGTCCCATAGTGCTTATTCGTTTTCTTTACGCAGCATATCGAGACCTTCTCGAACTATGCGCTGGAGTTCAACCTTAGAACTATCCACAAACTCAGCCAAAGCGAAGTCCTCAGGAGCAACCTCGTAGATGCCGAGTGCCTCCATGCGGTCGATATCGCCGGCGATGATAGCCTTGACGAGCTGTTCTGGATAGATGTCCATTGGGAATACAGAATCGTATTCGCCGCTGAAGATCATATGACGGTGACCGCCCTTTACACGAGCATCGAGCACATACTCCTTGCTCTTTGGCATGAGCCAAGAGAAGTAAGAACGGCTTACCGAGAACTCGTTGAGACGTGGAGCGATCCAACCGAAGAGTTCGTCTGCATCGTCACCCTCAGGGATAGCTGTCACTTCTGTAGAGTGGGCGAGGAGGAATGACTCCTTGCATGTCTGCTGACCTGTGAGTGGGTTACCGTCGATGAGACGTACCTTCTTGTCTGTGTTTACGTTTGCGCCTACGATGTCAGCAATCTGTGCACCTGGGAGTACCTTAACGTATGCTGGGTTCTTGATTTCAGAACCTGCAACAGCGATGGTACGTGTCAGATCCACCTTGCCTGCATTGAACAGACGACCGATGAATACTACTTCCTCAGCACCGATGGTCCATACCACTTCACCCTTGTTTACTGGGTTCACGTGGTTGATCTGAACGCCTACGTTACCTGCTGGACACTTGCCCTGGAACTCAGTTACCTCAGCATCCTGAACCTTAGCAGCGATGCTACCAGCCTTCACGCCAACGTATACCTTTGCAATCTTTGCAAGTGCAGAGATACCTGTCTGGAAGTCGGCCTCGTTGCCCTTGAGCTGAACCTCAACGTTGGCTGCGAGCGGCATGTCCTGAATGGCTGATACGAAGATTGCCTTAGGCTGGTCGTCTGGGTTGGCAACAACAGCATAAGGGCGCTGGATGAAGTAAGCGAAGAGTCCGCTTTCGAGGAGGGCAGCCTTTACCTGCTCACCGTTAAGCGACTTTACGTCCTTTTTGCCAAAGTCAACGTACTGCTGAGCTGCGGCTTCTACCTGAACGCTTAAAACTTTACGACGATCACCTCTCTCTACGAGTTTTACTGTACCCGCAACTGGAGAGACGAACTTCATTTCTGGATGCAGTTTGTTCACGAACAATGCATCACCGGCCTTGACAACGTCACCTTCCTTGACTACGACCTTTGGCTTCATGCCCCAGAATCCGTCAGGAATAAGTCCGTAGACCTTCGACGCAGGAGCTTGAGTGACCTCAGCAGCAGCTTTACCCTTTAGGTTGATGTCCAAGCCTTTCTTTAGCTTAATTACATTCGCCATAAATAGATGTTAATATTATAGTTTGTATTATCTCTTTCTGTCTTCATTTATATACATGCCTAAACACCGAAAAGCGACCACCAAAACAATGTTTTGTAGTCGATTTCATCGGTATTCTTACATATTATATTCTTAAAAACGTACAAAGGTACAAATTATTCTTTGATAAATAGTCTTAAAAAAAGATAATTTTCTTGTTTATCATTGCAATTTCTACTTTTGTGTTATTTATTTACCGGCGTTCTTCTGTTATTCCGCCAATGTAAGTTTCATCGCAAATCCGCCTCCACTTGCCATTCTTACAGCCATCTTCATGTTGTTGTTTGGGTCGGCATTGATGGTTTGGGTGGATTTAAGGTAGTCGGTAGCAGCTTTGTTGGCGTTGATTCCGTCGGTAAATTGGGTTACGTTGTACTTTCCCTTTGGAAGGAACGAAAGATCGATATCCACGTTGCGCTCATCCCAGTTGGTCTGTCCGCCTACGTACCAGTCCTTACCATTTCGCCTTGCAATGATGATGTATTCACCCATCTTGCCACCGATGCAGCGCATCTCGTCGTAGACGGTTGGGAGCGACGCGATGAAGTCGGTACATTCCTTTTCTTTCATGTAGATGGTAGGATTGTCGGCCAGCATCGTAAGCGGTGAGTCGTGCACTATGTAGCAAGCCAACTGATGGCAGCGAGTACCCATTGTCATAGGGTTGTAGTACATTGGCTGGAAGTCGGCAGCAGTAGCATTGCGCATGCCTCCTGGAGTGTAATCCACGTATCCTGCCATTCCTCGGATGAATGGGAATGTCACATCGTACGTTGGCATGTCCTTGCTTGGGCGATCGTAGCTTTTGCCGTTCTCGGTACCTTTCTCGCGAGCGGTCCACTTCACTTCCTCCATGCCAAACACGGATTCGAAATTGATGACGTTCGGGTAAGTACGGTTGATGCCCTGAGGAGCGAAGATGCCATGATAGTCGAGCATGAGCTTACTCTTTGCACAACGGTCAGCTATACGGTATATCATATCTACACCTTCCTGATCGTATCTGTCCATGAAGTCGACCTTGAATCCCTTGATGCCCATCTCGCCATATTTCTTGCATGCCTCATCAAGCTGAGCGTCAAGCACATTGAATACTGTCCATAGTATCACGCCTACGTTCTTCTGCTTGCCGTACTCCACAAGTTCTGGCAGATTGATGTCATCTATTACCGTGAGCATATCTCCGCTCTTCGGATTGTACCATCCCTCATCCAATACGATGTATTCCAATCCGTTGGCTGAGGCAAAGTCGATGTAGTACTTGTATGTCTGCTGATTGATGCCAGCCACGAAGTCCACTCCGCTCACACCCCAGTCATTCCACCAATCCCAAGCCACCTTGCCTGGGCGAATCCATGACTCGCCGCCCTTGACTCTCGAAGGCTCGGCAAGTTCGTATGCGAGTGTGTTGACAGGCATCTCCGTGTCGTTGTGAGTAATGGCCATGATACGCCATGGGAAGTTCTTCATTCCCTTGCCTTTAGCTATGTAGTCCTCTGTGGCAGTCACATACTTCTGCATGCGCCATGGGTAATAGTCGAATGTCTTTGGAGACTTTGCCCATTCTGCTTTCAAGCCATTCTTGTTTCCCTTTACGAAGATGCCTGGATAGCCCTGTACGTCCGTTTCAAGCACAGTAACCTTTGCTTTACCGCAATCGATTGTGGCTGGCAGAAATGCCTCCAAAGGCTTTGATTTTGAAAGTGGTGCTACGTCGTATGTGGCCTGAAAAGCCATTGCCTTAGGTTTTTCTTCGTTTGTGGAGTAGGGAAGGTAGGCTGTATGGTCGGCAGTAAAGTTGAAATCTGCCACTTCATTGCTTACTATCCAGTCTTTCTTGAGCGAAGTGTTTACAAATCGGTATGCAACGCCCGAGTTGAACACGCGAAACTCCACATTGATGCCGTTTCGGTTCTTTATTGTGCACGAATTATACTCCGAATTGATAGTCGCCAACTTGTAGTTTGGTGCCTTTATTTCCTCCTTTATATATTTAATAGGTGTAGATGAGGTGTATTTGCTTGCTTTCGTGCCTTCCATCTGCAGTTCTGCAGCATTGTCCTTCATCAGAATGTCGCTACCATCCTTTACGGTGTATGTAAGTGCCTTGTCGGCATGTATCTCCACCTTAAGCAATCCATTTGGTGATGCTAATGTAGCATCAACCTGAGCATAGCATACGCGTGCCCCTAACAACAAGATAGTTGCAATGTTAAGTTTTTTCATAATTAGGTTAATGAGTAGGTTACTTTTATGTTAGAAGTTTCTGAATTCTGTGTTGCGCTTATCCACAGCTACACACTCCATCTCTATGAGCCATGTTGGACGGCATACTGGTGCAAGTGTGATAACGGCAGGTATGTTAGGCAGTTTTGCGTCAAACATCTTCTTCACGATGTCGTAGTCAGCATTGTCGCGCAAATATACCACAATCTGCATCACATCGTCAAATGTCATTCCGCCTTCCTTAAGCAGCTCTGTCACGTTCTCCCACATGCGCTGTGTCTGCTTCACGATGTCGCCTACATGCATCACTTCGCCCTTGTTGTTGATAGAAGCTGTACCAGAGATGTATATGTGTCCACGATCGCCATACTCCATAAGGGTGCCGCGTTCGAAGGTCACGCCATACTCGATAGTGTGGTTCAGGTGAGTGAGAGCATAGAGGTAGCGCTGCTGCTTAGGATCAAAACCTGTCATGGCATATGCGCCGAGCTGCACCAAAGCCTTTGGATCAACAGGGTTGCCTCCGATGCCGGTCGATGAGATGTAGTGAGTGTCGGGAGTCAATCCTTGCTCAATGAAGCACTCACGACGCGCCTTGACCAATCCGCCATACTGTGTGTCTACATCGCGTACGTAAAACCATGTGCGAATACAGTTGGCCTCAAGCGTAGCATCGTATTTCTTCAGTATGTCTATGTACTGGAATAGTGTCTGCCAGGTCTGCATATACGATGTGTTTTGTGTGTCGCATATGCCCATGGTCCACAAGTGCTCATAGCCATTGTGTCGTACCACCGATGTGCAACCATCGAGGCTTACTTCTGTGCCGCGTTGCATATAGAGCCATACAGCCACCTTGCTGCCATCGAGCGGTGGTTGCTGAATGAGCGAAACGGTGCACTTCTCCTCTTTGCGCATCAGAGGTTGCTGATTGGTGGCGTCTGACAGGAAATAGCGTTTGAATACGCAGTCAGCGCCCTTAAGTTCTTCAATTTCTGCAAGAATATCCTCTGCTTCGTATAAACGGGCTATCTGACCGGCGAACTGTTCGCCTCGTGCTTCAACATGCATCATGACATGAAATTCAGCGACTCCGCCTTCAGTTTCGAAGGATGAAATCTCTGCTTTCACGCCTATCTTATCCCATATATGATTAGTATACATCATCGTTGTTGTTCGAAATTTTGTGCAAAGATAGTAATTTTTATTCTAATGCACCATCTTTTCATCATGTTTTTTTCAAAGATTAATTTTCCAACACCTTTCGGCAAAAAAATGAGGTTCATCATCCACATTGCAAGGAAATATTCAAAGCATAGTAAGGAGATGAATGAGTCCTTGCAAGGATTTGGGTAAATCCTTGCAAGGAGTAAGACGAATCCTTGCAAGGACTTTGGCTAATGATTGCAAGGTGTAAGGCTGATTGTTGCATGCCTGATACATAGATACAAAAAAAATTAAGGGAAGCATCGCTGCTTCCCTTAACCAAACCCTTTACATTAATTATTGAAAACTTTATATATTATTCTTAGATTAAGTCGATGTGTGTAGTTGTTTTTATGTTTAGTTTTCCTTTCAAATTAGGATTAATATGCTGCGAGCATGTTGTGTACTGGATTAACTTCGTACTGACCTGCGATGTCGTTGTTGCTAGCAAGTTCAGGATCGTTAACACCGTTGCAAGCGATGTGGTTGTAAGAAGCTGTACCCTCAGCGTATGTGTTGTTTGAAAGTTCGTTGCGGTATGAGTAAGCTACGAGGCTTGCTGTGTTCTCGCTACCACCTGCTACGAGGCCTGTGTTTGAAGAGTTAGACATTGAGCTTGAAGAAGCGTAAGCTACGAGGCCAGCTG
>JAKSLM010000060.1 GCA_024401225.1 Bacteroidaceae bacterium
CCAATACACAATAATAATAAGGAAACTGCGTTTTAAACATAGAATGCACGCGTGGTAGTGCATGAATGTGTAACGTGTAAGAATAGAACGAGGATCTTGAAATTCAGTTTCCGCAAAATATTATATATCGTATTTCTGCTGATAAGCATCAGCGCAGTAACTGCTACCCGTCCTTTCGTGGGACAGGGTGGACTTGTCGTTGCTGCTGTCGATGCTGTGACTGAAGTGATGACTGGTGCGGAAGGTTCTGCAGAGGGTATGGTTGAGACTGAAGGGGTGGCTGTGGATGACGACTCGGTGAAGGTGAAGAAGACAGACTATCCACACGGTGAACACCCGGAAGAGTTTGCCATGGATCTGGACGATCCTGATAACCTGAAGCCTGACACGGCTGAGTACGATGCGAAGATAGGACTCTACCGCGTAGGAACGAAGCTGGGCGATAACTTCCTGAGTGCACCGGTGCTCATGACTCCGCAGCAGTACCTTAAGTGGACCGAGCGCAAGCAGATGGATATGTACTTCAAGCAGCGCAACGATTCGCTGATCAAGACCAGAGGTAAGAGTAAGTTCGACTTTACCGACATGAAGTTCGACCTCGGTCCGGCAGAGAAGATTTTCGGTCCTGGTGGCGTACAGGTGAAGACATCGGGTAGCGCAGAGCTGAAGATGGGTGTCAAGTATCAGTTTACCGACAATCCATCGCTCGCTGAGCATAACCGCAAACAGACTAATTTCGACTTCGATGAGAAGATTGTACTCGACGTTAATGCCAAGGTGGGCGACAAGATGGAGTTTCGCCTCGGCTATAATACGGAAACGACATTCGACATCGATACGAAGAATATTAAGCTGGCATTCGAGGGCAAGGAAGACGATATCGTCAAGAAACTCGAGGCCGGCTACGTTTCGTTTCCTACCAACTCAAGTCTCGTGAAGGGTGCTTCGTCGCTCTTCGGTTTCCGTACCGACCTGCAGTTCGGCAAACTCAACCTCCAGGCTGTGATAAGCCAGAAGAAGTCGCAGACGAAGACTGCATCGTCGCAGGGCGGTAGCCAGCTCAGCACGTTCGAGATACAAGCCTACGACTACGATGAGAACCGCCACTACTTCCTCGCACACTATTTCCGCGAGGCATACGACAGGGCCTGCGCCACGCTGCCTAACATCACAAGTGGTGTGACTATCAATCGCGTGGAGGTGTGGGTGACCAACACTACCGGCATAACAGAAAACACACGCAACATCGTGGGCTTTGTGGATATGGCGGAGAAGAACCACATCAGTAACAGCACATGGAGGGGAATGGGCGGCAACCTGCCTGAGAACGCATCGAACAATCTATATGAGACGATCGTGAACTCATACCCTGATGCCCGCAATGTGGATCAAGTGAGTGCTTCATTCGATGGAATGCTGGTGGGAGGCGTGGACTACGAGAAGATAGAGAATGCACGTCTCATGTCGTCATCAGAGTATAAGCTCAATGCGCACCTGGGCTACATCTCCTTCAACTCGCAGCTGACATTCAACCAGGTGGTGGCTGTTGCCTACGAGTATACCTACGGTGGCAAGACCTATCAGGTGGGTGAGTTTGCTTCCGACCTTAAGGATGGCGACAAGACGCTGTACGTGAAGCTCTTGAAGAATACGAGTGGTTCGCCTAAGATGGGCAACTGGGACCTCATGATGAAGAATGTGTATTCGCTCAAGGCTACTTCGCTGCAGAAGGAGAAGTTCCGCTTTGACATCAAGTATACGAGCGATACCACCGGTGTGGCTTTGTCGTACTTGCCGGAGGAACAGTTCAAGCAGACCAAGTTGCTGAGCATGATGAACCTCGACCGCCTGGACGACAATCAAAAGACCAATCCTAACGGCCGCTTCGACTACATAGAAGGCTATACGGTCAACTCTTCGCTTGGCGTCGTGATATTCCCGGTAGTAGAACCATTCGGTGACTGGTTGCGCAGCAAGGTGGGTAACCAACTTGCCGATAAGTATTGCTACGATGCTCTCTACGATTCAACCAAGACTGTAGCGAAGCAGATTGCCGAGAAGAACAAGTTCACCTTGACTGGTGAATACAAGGGAACATCGGGAAGTGAAATCTCTGTGGGTGCTATCAATGTGGCTCCGGGTTCTGTAACGGTAACGGCCGGTGGTGTGACCCTTACTGAGAATGTGGACTATACGGTCGACTATTCATCCGGTATTGTAACCGTCATCAACCAGAGCATCCTTGATGCAGGTACCAGCGTGAGCGTGAGCCTGGAGGATGCGTCCGAGTCGTCCCAGATGCGAAAGACGATGATGGGTCTGAACTGGTCGTACGACTTCTCCAAGAACTTCCAGATAGGTGGTACGCTGATGCGCGTGAGCGAGCGTCCATTGACAACCAAGGTTGCCATGGGAGCAGAACCGCTCAACAATGCCATCTGGGGCTTGAATGTGAACTGGAAGCAGAACTCGCAGTGGCTCACCAACATGCTCGACAAGATTCCGCTCATCAACGTATCTGCACCATCCAACATATCGTTCACGGGTGAGTTTGCCCAGCTCATAGCCGGCGAACCGCAAGACGTGCAGGCCAATGCTTCGTATATCGATGACTTTGAGGACTCACGTAAACCAATAAATATCAACAATCCTTCCGAATGGGTAATGTCATCAACACCAGCCAATTTGGAGTATGGCAACTTGACCAACGATGTGAAGTACGGATACAACCGCGCCCTCATGTCGTGGTACAACATAGACGGACTCTTCACTCGCCGTTCGAGCTCGCTCACTCCTTCCCACATCAAGAGCGATCTCGACCAGCTCAGCAACCACTATGTGCGTGAGGTCTACACCCGAGAGGTGTATCCAAACCGCGATGTGAACACAGGCGAGAGCAACACGCTCCACGTGATGAACGTGGCGTACTATCCAAGCGAGCGCGGACCTTACAACCTCGATACTGATGTGGACACGAAGGGACGCCTGAACGATCCTCGCAAACGATGGGGAGGTATGATGCGCCGAATCAGTCAAAGTGATTTCGAAACTTCGAATGTCCAGTACATCGAGTTCTGGATGCTCGACCCATTCATCTACAATGATGGTACAAAGCGACTTGGTGGTGACCTCTATTTCAACCTTGGCGACATCAGCGAGGATGTGCTGAAGGATGGAAAGAAGGCCTATGAGAGCGGTATGCCGGTAAGCGGTGCTACTACTTATGCCGAGACCACGTGGGGACGTGTGCCATCGGAGAAGTCGGTCGTATATTCATTCTCGAACGAGAGCGGTGCGCGCCAGAAGCAGGACATCGGTATCGATGGACTTGCTGATAAGGACGAGCGCGAATTCGGCATCTACCGCAACTATCTGGACATCATGAAGTCGAAGGTGGATGAGCAGACCTACGATGCCATCTGGAACGACCCTGCAGGCGACAACTATCACTACTTCCGCGGTACAGATTACGATCGCAACGAAGTCAGCATTCTCGACCGCTACAAGCATATCAATAAGACCGATGGCAATTCGCCTAACACAAGTGAATCGGGCGAGAGCTACTCCACAGCCTACACTGCGCAGCCTGACTGTGAGGATGTGAATGGCGACTATACGATGAACGAATATGAGAACTTCTTCCAGTACAGGGTCAGCCTGCGTCCGGAGGATCTCACCATGTCAAACCGCTTCATCGTTGATATGCGCGATACGGAGGTCAACCTTCGTAACGGTAAGAAGGAGAAGGCCAAGTGGTACCTCTTCCGCATCCCTATCGAGGCATACGAAAGCAGGGTAGGCCAGATCAACGACTTCTCAAGCATCCGCTTCATGCGTATGTACCTTACAGATTTTGAAGAACCTGTTGTGCTCCGATTTGCCAGCCTTGATCTTGTGGAGAATGGTCAATGGCGCAAGTATCAGCAGCCTCTCTATACAGGCAATAAGCCAAGCATCAGCGGCAACATGAAGGTGGCATCGGTCAATATCGAGGAGAATAATAAAAAGACTCCGGTCAACTATGTGTTGCCACCAGGTGTGTCGCGTGTGCTCGACCCACACCAGCATCAGCTCACACAGGTCAATGAGCAGGCACTCGCTGTTGAGGTTGACAACCTCGCTCCAGGCGATGCACGTGCTGTCTACAAGACCCTCCATCTTGACCTTCGCAACTACAAGCATCTGCAGATGTTCGTTCATGCTAATGCTATGGAAGGCGACAAGATGCTAAAGGACAACGATATGAGCGTGTTCGTGCGTCTTGGCTCCGACTACAAGAGCAATTATTACGAATATGAGATTCCGCTCGTGCTGACTCCGGAAGGATATTATGACACATATTCCATCTCGGGCTGTACCTCAGTGTGGCCTGTGGAGAACATGCTTGACATCGACCTCAATGTCTTCACCAACCTGAAGCATGAGCGCAATGTGGCCAAGGCTGCAGGCGGTGCCAGCTACAACGAATTGTTCTATCAGTACGATCCTGACAAACCAGGCAATAAGGTGAGCGTGATGGGTAACCCATCGCTCGGCGAGGTAAAGACCTTGATGATCGGTGTGCGCAATAATGGACGTCGTACCAATGGAGTCGAAGTGTGGGTCAATGAGTTCCGTATGCAGGACTACTCCAACGAAGGCGGATGGGCTGCACAGGGTAACATGAACCTTCAGCTCTCGGACCTCGGTTCCGTCAATCTCACCGGACACGTTGAGACCGCAGGCTTCGGAGGCGTGGAGGAACGTGTGGCCGAACGAAGGGATGATAACCTGTACCAGTGGAGTGCTACGCTTCAGTTGCAGTTGGGTAAGCTGTTCCCTGAGAAGTGGAAGATGCAGTTGCCTCTCTACTATTCATACTCATGGCAAAAGATTTCGCCTAAGTACAATCCGTTCGACTCGGATATGCTCCTCAAGGACGCAATGAACGAATGTGCAACGGCTGCTCTGCGCGATTCGCTCAGCAGTCTGACGGAGTCGGTAACCAAGAATAAGAACTTCTCGCTTTCAAACTGGAAGTCGGGTTACCAGAGCCGTGTGCCTATGCCTTACGATCCAGCCAACTTCTCGCTCAGCTACAGCTACTCGGAGCGCAACAAGTATGGCGAGACAACGATGTACGAGAACGAGATGAACTGGAAGGCGAACCTCACGTACAACTATACACCTAAGTATAAGACTTGGGAGCCATTCAAGAAGCTCAAGGGCAAGTCGAAGTGGCTCGACATCCTCAAGGCGCAGAACCTCAACTATCTGCCTCAGACCTTTGCATTCAATACGGACATTTCGCGTAACTACTACGAGTTCCAGCAGAGGGATGTGGATGCAGGTACAAAGTTGCCAGTCACATTCTCCGAGCAGTTCCTCTGGAACCGCGACCTCAACGTGCGATGGGACATATTCCGCAGCTTGAAGCTGTCGTGGAAAAGTTCTACGCATGCCGAGATTGAGGAGCCATACACGGTGATCAACAAGAGCCTATATCCGGACGAGTACAGCGCATGGAAGGACTCCGTGAAGCGTAGTCTTGGAGGATTTGGTCGCCCACTTAAGTATGCATCGACCTTCACGGGCTCGTACACTCTGCCTCTCAACAAGATTCCTATCCTTGACTGGATGACAGCCGACGGATCGTACAACTCAACTTACGGATGGAACCGCGGTACGGAACTTGAGGACGGACGCAGCCTGGGCCATACGGCTACTACTCAGCGCACGATAAACCTGAATGGAAGAATCGACTTCGAGAAACTGTATAAGAAGTGGAAGGCCCTTGCCGATGTGGAAAGCCGATTCTCGGGATCGAAGAAGAGTACAACAAGCAAGACTACGAAGCCTAAGCCTACAACTCAGGATAAGAGCGCTCCGAAGACGGCTGCCGATGCTGCCAAGAATGCATTGAAGAAGGCTACTGCATCAGCCAATGAGAAGAAGGATAAGGGCTACTCAAAGCAAGTGATGCTCAACGATACCGCTGCTGTGGAACTCAAGCACGGCCAGAACTCCAACCGCATCATAGTGCGTGCTACGACCAAGGATGGCAAGGCTTATGCCCTCGACTACAAGAAGAAGGATAAGAACACCATCATCATCCGCAACCTCGATTCGGCATCTGTGAAGGTGAATGTGGTGGCAAAGAAGCCATTGAGCGAGGAGAAGTGGTACGACATGCTGCAGTATGCGGTGCGTCCATTGCTCTCGATTCGCAACGCAAGCATCATATACAGGAATTCGTATGCCCTCACTCTTCCAGGATTCAGGACTGAGGTAGGCGATGCGTTCGGTCAGCGCAGCATCAACGGAATGCTCTCGCCAGGACTTGACTTCGCTTTCGGCGCAGTAGGTGAGGACTATATCGACAAGGCTGCTCGCAACGGATGGCTGATGCAGGATGACTCCACCATCACCACTCCTGCTACAACGAACGGCTCTGAGGACCTTCAGATCAAGATGTCGCTCGAGCCTGTGAGGGATGTGAAGATAGACCTCAACGCAAGCCGCACGGTCAATAGATCGCGCTCCATCCGATTCATGTATGCAGGAATGCCTGAGACGAGAAGCGGATCGTTCACCATGTCAATCATCTCGATATCTTCAGCATTCTCATCGGGTGGCAACATCGCTAACAACTACCACTCAAAGCCATTTGATAAGTTCCTCAAGAATCTTGATATCGTGAAGAATCGCATCGAGGGCAAATATGCCGGCACGAACTATCCATCAGAGTTTGGTCCAACGTGGGCAGGCAAGCCTTACGATGCTGCGAATGGTGAGGTGGATAAGTACTCGGCCGATGTGATGATACCTGCATTCCTCTCTGCCTACTGCGGTCGCGATGCACATACCACATCGCTCGACCTCTTCCCTAAGCTGCTGTCGCTCCTGCCTAACTGGAGCATAAAGTATGCAGGACTGAGTAAGCTGGCATGGTTCAGCGATCACTTCAAGAGTTTCAATATCAATCATGCATATACGAGTACATACGCTGTCGGTGCATACAATACGTATACGAACTATGTGGAGTTCATGGATGACATGGGCTTTGTGACCGATGTGAAGTCGGGAAATCCGATACCAAGTTCGATGTACAACATGTCAACGGTGAGCATTAAAGAAACGTTCATGCCTCTGATCGGTGTGGACATGACCTTCAACAGCGGCATGACTGCCAAACTGGAATATAAGAAGGTACGCACGCTGAACCTCTCGATGACGTCGCTTGCTCTGACGGAAGACTTCTCGAATGACATCGTGATAGGTTTTGGTTACAAGATCAAGGACCTCAACCTGTTTGGCGCTAAACGTATACAGAGCGACAATTCATCGAAGAAGAAGGGTAGCAAGGATAGCAAGACAAATAGTTCGTCATCGAAGACGACTACCAACAAGACGGGTATAAGTCACGATCTCAACATTCGTGCTGACTTCTCGTACCAGATGAAGAATGCGCTCAACCGTAACATCCAGACTGCCATCACTACAGCAACCAACGGTGCTACAGCCTACAAGATTGCTGCACGAGGCGACTACACATTCTCGCGTCTGCTTACACTTAGTGCCTATCTTGAGTGGCATAAGAATGTGCCTCTGGTATCGACCTCATCATATCCTACCACTTCGGCCGACTTCGGTCTGAGTGTGCAGTTCAAGTTGACAAGATAATGAACGGTACGGAATGTAGGCAGCAGGAATCAACACCAAACAACTAACCTCAACCATAGAAATCATAATAACCGATGCTGAACAGCGAACAGATCATAGACCTTATCAATTCATCGCAGTGGAGCCTATTCGAGATGCAACTGTCGCACTTGAGCAATAGGGAGTTTCGCCGTGTGGAGCACACTGTGTGCGAAGTTGTGTTGCCACGATTGAATAATGATAGGTTCTGGGATGCGCTGTGCCACCTTATTATATATAATAGACATGCGTTTCTTGCAGGAGCGAGGGCGGTGGGCCATTTGGCAAAGGATGGCAGCCTGTCGTTTGGCGCAAGTGCTCAGCAGTTGGCTGCACACATGAAGGAGAAGGAACAGGACATGTGCACAAAGATTGTGGACATCATGATGCCGCATCTGACTACCCTGCAACAGATGGAGGGTGCGTTTGCTACATTTGGAGTGGATAGTCCACGCAGCCGATTGGCAATACTTCTGAAGGTGGAGTCGCCTATGGCATACTATCTGTTGTTTCAGAACCTGAAGATGATGGACGACTGCAAACCGCTGGCGGTGAAGTGCTGTCAGTTCATCATGAAAAGGCAGAACGACATGGCCTTCAATATGGTGTGCCTGCTGAAGGAATATTTCGACCTCGATGTCATTGCAAGCCGTTTCTCGCTACAGCTGCAGCCCTACGAACTCAACTATGTGGATAAGAACTATCAGACGTTTCTGAATGTTCTTGAGGGAAAGAAGCCGAAGGTGTAGGATTTATGAATTATGATTTGTGATTTATAATTTATGAATTGTGATTTATGAGATAAAATAAAACTAATGTAATATGAAGAAGTATCTATTTATGCTGTTGGCCTCAGTGTGCATGAGTGCCAATGCTCAGAACGAAGAGTTTGAACCTTATTACAAGTACAGAATCCAGCTCACAGACAAGAAGAATAACGAATATTCGCTCAAGCATCCAGAGGAGTTCCTTTCGGAGAAGGCTTTGCAGCGTCGCAAGAAGTGCAAGGCAAAGCTCAACCAGACCGACCTCCCTGTGACCAAGGCCTATGTTGAGGCTATCAGCAACACGGGAGTGAAGGTGCTCCTCACCAGCAAGTGGAACAATACGGTGCTCGTGCAGGTGTCGGACACATCTCTCATCAGCAACGTGACAGCATTGCCTTTCGTTAGCTCTGCTCGCAAGGTGGCAACATACACCAAGCCTCCAAGAGTGGATAAGATGGCTGCGGTGCGCAAGACTATCCTTTCTGCAAAGTCGGATACGATAGCAGAAGGACTGCCTTACGGAAATGCCACTTCACAGATAGTACAGCTCAATGGTGACAAGTTGCATCAGCAGGGATTCAAGGGCGAAGGCATGACTATTGCAGTGGTTGATGCCGGATTCTTCAATGCAGATATCATTCCAAACCTTTCAGGCATCAATATCCTCGGTACGCACGACTTCGTAGGTGGTAGCGATGATATCTATGCTGAGAACAGCCACGGCATGATGGTGCTCTCATGCATCGGTGCCAAGGCTCAGGGCATTCAGGTGGGTACGGCTCCAGAGGCAAGCTTCTGGTTGCTCCGCAGCGAGGATGCCAATTCGGAACAGATAGTAGAGGAAGACTACTGGTGCTCTGCTGTTGAGTTTGCCGATAGTGTAGGTGTGGATGTGATCAATGCTTCGCTGGGATACGTGGGATTTGATGATCCTGCTGATAAGATCGAGTACTGGCAGTTGGACGGTAAGACTCATATCAACTCACGCTCGGCTTCAATGCTTGCAAGCAAGGGTATCATACTGTGCAATAGTGCAGGCAACTCGGGCAACGATCAGTGGAAGCTGATTGGTACTCCTGCCGATGCTTCCGACATCCTTGCAGTAGGTGCAGTCGATGAATCGGGCAAGAACACTGTATTCTCATCTATAGGCAATGTGATGGGCAGTCGCATCAAGCCTGACGTGTGCGCTCAGGGCGGTGCTTCTGGCGTGATGGGTGTGACAGGAAAAACTTCGAAGGCAAACGGTACTTCGTTCTCTTCTCCTATCCTCACTGGTATGGTAGCATGCCTTTGGCAGGCACTTCCAAACCTCAATGCCTATCAGATTATGGACCTCGTTCGCAAGAGCGGAAACAACGCAGAGCATCCGGATAATATTTACGGACATGGCATCCCAGACTTCCAGAAGGCATTGGAACTTGGCAAGAAGCTTAAGTAACGTTACTGAATGATGGAATCTCTAACCCTATACGAACTCAATTCGCTTGTACGGCGCACATTGGACCTTACGATGTGTGATGAATATTGGATCCGTACGGAGATAAGCAGCGTGTCCGAACGTGGGCATTGCTACCTTGAGTTTGTGCAAAAGGATAAGTATAGCGATAACATCGTAGCTAAGGCCCGTGCTCAGGTGTGGGCTAACAAGTGGATTGGCATCCGCAACCGCTTCGAGAGCGTGACTGGACAACGATTGCAGTCGGGCATGCAGGTACTTGTACTGGCCAGGGTAACCTTCCACGAACTGTATGGCTACTCGTTGAACATCACCGACATTGATCCTACCTACACGCTGGGCGACATGGCAAGGAAGCGCATGGAGATCATGCGCCAGTTGCATGAAGAAGGCGTGGATGGCATGAACAAGGAATTGGTGTTGCCACGCTTGCTGCAACGAATAGCTGTCATCTCATCGCCTTCGGCTGCAGGTTATGGGGATTTCTGTAATCAGTTGGAAAACAACAGGAGCGGACTTGTGTTCTACAAGGAACTGTTTCCTGCCATCATGCAAGGCGAAGGCACAGAACGAAGCATCATTAGTGCTCTCAATGCCATCGCAGAGATGGTTGATGAGTGGGATGTGGTGGTCATCATACGAGGTGGAGGAGCAACCTCCGACCTTTCAGGTTTCGATACGTTGGAACTAGCCGAGAATGTGGCTCAGTTTCCTTTGCCTGTGATTACTGGTATTGGACATGAACGAGATGACACCGTGCTTGACATGGTGGCTCATACAAGAGTCAAGACGCCAACAGCAGCTGCGGAATTCCTCATTCATCACCAGGAGGCAGAGCTGCATGCGGTTGAGGAACTGGCAAGCGAGTTGGAACGCTCGGTGGGTAACATACTACTCCGGGAGGAGCACGCCATCAAACTTCTGACTGGCAAATTGCCATCATTGTTTTCCGCCCTAAAGAGTAGGGAGGAGGCTCGCATGGAACGTGCGTTGAACAGCATCCAGAGCGGTATCGTACAATGTACGGAGCGCCAAAAGATGATTCTTGAATCTCGACAGCAGCAGCTCCACAACGCCACTTCAAATCTCATCACAGCTCAGAAGCACAGCCTGGAGAAGATGGAGATAATACTCGAAAGTGCCAGTCCGCAGCGTATACTCAACATGGGATTCAGCATCACCCGACTGAACGGAAAGGCAGTCAGCAGTGTGGTAACATTGAAAAAAGACGACGTGCTTGAGACTACCTTCGCAGAAGGAAAAATAATATCAATCGTACAAGAAAAGACGACATGAAAAAGGACATAACCTACGAGCAGGCAATGAGCCAACTGACTCAGATAGTACAGAAGATTGAGTCTGGACAGATGGATATCGATTCGCTTGCATCCAATCTTAAAGATGCCAAGGAATTGATTACATTTTGCAAAGACAAGTTGACAAAAGTCGAAAAAGATGTAAAAAAAATCCTTGATGACTAGGACTTTTTCCTTCATATATGTGAAAATTGTGTAAATAAGGCAAGGCATCCTTGTTTTTTTATCATAATTTCCATACCTTTGCAAGGAGATTGAATAATCTGCGCTTATTGGAAAGCGGCAGATTCTATATAAACAACATTAAGAACGATAATGGAGAAGACATTAGTTATATTGAAACCAGGTGCAGTACAGCGTGCACTTGTAGGAGAAGTAACAGCAAGATTCGAGCGTAAGGGCTTGCGTCTTGCCGGAATGAAAATGATGCAGCTTACAGACGAACTGCTTGATGAGCACTACGCTCACCTCGCAGGTAAGCCTTTCTTCCAGCGTATCAAGAATTCCATGATGGCTTCACCAGTTGTTTGTTGTTGTTACGAAGGCGTTGATGCTGTGGAGACAGTACGTGGTATGACAGGTCCTACAAACTCTCGTAAGGCTGCCCCTGGAACTATCCGTGGCGATTTCGGTATGAGTTTCCAGGAAAACATCATTCACACTTCCGATTCTCCTGAGAATGCAATCATCGAGCTTAACCGATTCTTCAAGCCTGAAGAAATCTTCGATTACACTCCTGGCGTATTCCAGTATCTCTACGCTAACGACGAGTATTAATCTCGCAAAAACAAATCATTTTACCCTAACAAACCTAAACCAGAAAGAATCGTGAATCTGAATGTAATAAAAAGAACGCTTGGCATCGCAATCGTGTCGCTCATGAGCATGAATTGTGTGGCTCAAGACATTATAGCCCGACAGGCTCCATCGGATAGACGCCTGAAGGACTTGAAGTCGATTAAAATTAACAACACAATGTCTGCTCCTGATCTCTCACAGCCTGCTGCTGATATCTATGTGGACTGGAAGAATGATCATGTGACAAGCGTGTCAGGACATGTGCCTGCAAATTTTAAAGTCGATCTCCGTGGATTCTGTATGCCAACTCCAAGCCGTCAGGTAACTTCTAACTTCGGACGCCGTTGGGGACGCAACCATGAAGGACTCGACATCAAGGTGTACACAGGCGATACTATCCGTGCTGCATTTGATGGCAAGGTACGTATCACAAAATATAATGCTGGAGGCTATGGTTACTACGTGGTGATTCGTCATCCAAATGGTCTTGAGACTCTCTATGGCCACCTCAGCAAGATTATCGCAAAAGAAAATATGGAAGTGAGAGCAGGAGAGGTTATTGGCCTCGGTGGCAATACCGGACGCTCGACAGGATCGCATCTTCACTTCGAGACTCGCCTTCTCGGTAAAGCAATTAATCCAGCGTTCATGTTTGACTTCGAGAAGCAGGATGTCACTTCCGACTTCTATGTAGTGAAAGGCGCAGCTATGACAAAAGGCGCAGTTGCCGATGCTACAATCAAGCAGATGGACATGGCGATTGAGTCAAACAATACAAACGATGTAGCTTACGCTGCTGAGGTTGAGGAACCAGTAAAGCAGGAAGCTCCAGCACCTAAGGCTACAAAGTCGAGCAAGTCGACTCGCAACCAGAAGCAGAAGAGTGCATCGTACAAGGTTAAGGATGGTGACACTCTTTACAATATCGCAAAGAAACATGGCACAACCGTTGCTAAGTTATGCAAGATAAATGGCATCAAGGAGTCAGGTTTGTTGCGCAAGGGACAGGTCATCAAAACATCTTAATAAGTGAATACAGCACATTAACATATAAGAGGCAAAACGCTAAGCAACAAACATTGCTTGGCGTTTTGTATACTTAAAGATGAATACGGAACAACAATTCAAACAGGCGATGGCTGGATGTCGTGACATCTTCTACAAGAAACTGCACGACTATGGAGCAGCATGGCGCATACTGCGTCCATCATCCCTGACAGATCAGATATACATCAAGGCTAGTCGCATCCGCTCGCTCGAGGTGAAAGGTGAATCGTGGGTGGGAGAAGGTATTTTTCCGGAGTTTCAGGCCATAGTTAACTATGGTATCGTGGGCCTTGTGCAGCTGGAACTTGGATATGCAGAACAGGAGGACCTTACGGCTGATGAGGCAATGGAGTATTACGATAAGTATGCTCATACTGCGTTGGAACTGATGTTGCGCAAGAATCATGATTACAATGAGGCATGGCGCTCTATGCGTATCAGTTCGTACACAGACCTCATCTTGATGAAACTCAACCGCACTAAGCAGATAGAGGGCAACGATGGCAAGACTCTGATATCAGAGGGCATTGACGCCAACTATCTTGACATGATCAACTACTCGGTGTTTGGTCTTATCAAGTTGACAGAACAGGCAGAGCAGGGTGGTGCTACTGAGGCATAGAAGAACAAAGGCGATAATCATCGCGAAAGCATAACAATCATACAAACAGACATGACACGGAAGATTAGTCAGAAGACAACGAAGATACTTGTCAACGTGTGCAGCATGATACTCGCGTGCACGTTCTTGTTTTCTGGTTTCGTAAAGGCAAACGATCCTTACGGAACGGTCTACAAGATGCAGGACTATCTGGCTTCTGTGGGTATGTACGACACACCTGAGTATCTGGTTATTATTGCTGCCATCATGCTGGCATTTGTGGAATTCACTATGGGTGTGTATCTGCTCTTTGGTATAGACCGCAAGCGCTCATCATGGCTCACGGTAGCCTTTATGACAGTCATGACTCTGATTACTATATACATTTATATATATAATCCAGTCAGCGATTGCGGATGCTTTGGTGATGCGATAATACTGAGCAATGGTGCCACTCTGCTGAAGAACATCGTACTGCTTGCTATGGCGGTGTATGTGATGCGCAACAAGGATATGCAGCTTGAACTGCTGAGAAGCGGAGTGAAATGGCTCGTATCAACAGCAAGCATGACAGGCATCGTGGTGTTTGCCATCTGGTGCATCATCAAGTTGCCTTTGATCGACTTCCGCCCATTCAAGGTAGGAACTGACCTGAGGGCTCTGCACGAGGCTGCAAGCAATCCTGATCTCTTTGATATTAAGATTGTATATGAGCGCAATGGGGAGACGCTGGAACTGAGTCCTGAGGATGATGATCCCGACTCTACATGGCAGTATGTTGAGACCAAGCGCACGCTGACCAACTCCGAGGCTCTGCAGACTTCGAGTTTCTATATCAACGATCCGGAATCGGGCGATGAGATAACGGAGGATGTGCTTTACGACGACTCGTTCGTGTTCCTCTTGGTTATCCCTAACCTCAACAATGCGGATGAGAGTTGTGTGGATAAGGTTGACGAAATCTACGACTACACTCAGGAGGAAGGCTTCGCTTTCTACTGCCTTACTGCTTCGGCCGATAGCGAGTCGCAGGTGTACTGGAACGATCATACGGGTGCTGACTATCCGTTCTACATATCGGACGAGCGAGTGCTGAAGACCGTGGTCCGCGCATCTCCAGGCTTGGTACTGCTGAAGGATGGCAAGATCATCAGCAAGTGGGGCAACTACAGTCTGCCAACCCTGAATGAACTTAAGGAAACATTAAAACAACATAACGTTTAACTATTAAAACAAATTACTATTATGGCAAAGAAAATCGTTGCTGGTAACTGGAAGATGAACAAGAATCTCCAGGAAGGTATTGCTCTTGCAAAGGAGCTCACAGAGGTAGTAAAGACTCCTAACTGTGATGTTATCATCGGTACTCCATTCATTCACCTTGCAAGCGTTGCTGAGGTTATCAAGGGAAGCTGCATCCAGCTTTCTGCTGAGAACTGTGCAAACAAGGCTTCAGGTGCTTACAC
>JAKSLM010000061.1 GCA_024401225.1 Bacteroidaceae bacterium
CTGGTGTTCACCGGTGTGTATCTGGTGAATGCGAGTAAGGGGAAGAGTTGAGAGGTTATAGGTTAGAGATATAGATAAAAAAACGCTAACGGGCTGTGATGACAGCTGTTAGCGTTTTATTGTTGTGCGCCTGACAGGACTCGAACCTGCACACCGTGAAGTACCAGATCCTAAGTCTGGCGTGTCTACCAATTTCACCACAAGCGCATGGTATGTCGGTTTTGACTGTGCAAAGGTACGAGTTATTTTTGGAATAATGAACGATAAAGTGCTTTTTTTTCATGTTTTTTCAAAAAAAGACGATAATTATAATTGTTTTTTCAAAAAAATAGTATTATCTTTGCACAACCTAACAAAAACCGATACTATATTACCTTGACCATGGATAATAACTATATAATACACGAAATAACACCCCTACAGGAGAACGACTGCTTCTACCTGGCAGAGCGTCTCAAGGACAGCTTCAACTATCCCCTGCACAAACATGAGGAGCTGGAACTGAATTTTATCGAAAACGGAACTGGTGCCCGACGCATAGTGGGCGACAGCATCGAGGTGCTGGGCAAGTACGACCTTGTGCTGATAGGAGCAGGACTGGAACACAGCTGGGAGCAGCACCAGTGCAAGATGGAGAATGTGCACGAGGTGATGATACAATTCCCAAGCGACCTGCTTAGCCACTCGCTGCTTCAGAAGAACCAGATGAGCAGCCTGAAGAAGATGATGGAGGATGCCAAGTGTGGCATCTCGTTCGATCAGGTTGCCATAGAAAGAGTGAAGGACAAGTTCCTCTCCATCATGGATGCAGAACCAGGATTCTACCGAGTGCTCAAGCTCTACGAGATACTCTACGAACTATCACAACAGAAAGAATGTCATACCCTTAGCAGCGGTGCATTTGCCCGTGCAAGGGTTGAGCCCGACAGCCGCCGAGTGCGCAAGGTGGAGGAATACATCAACAAGAACTATCGCAACGAGATACGCCTGCAAGCGCTCTCCGACCTGGTGGGCATGACTGCCACCAGCTTCAGCCGATTTTTCAAACTTCGCACAGGCAAGAACCTCAGCGACTACATCATAGATGTACGTCTGGGCCACGCCGCCCGCAAACTTGCCGACAGCACCATGTCGATAGTCGAGATATGCTACGACTGCGGATTCAACAACGTGTCCAACTTCAACCGCATCTTCAAGAAGAAGCGCGGATGCACCCCAAGTGCCTTCCGTGAGGGCTATCAGCGCAACATCACGAACGGCACCGCAACACAGCGTTCGCTTGAGGAAAAGGACGACAGCCACAAGAAAAAAGAGATAATATAAAGTAAAAAGGGAAAACACACTTGAGGGCAATACTTTTTTATCAAATTACAAACATTTATTGTCCTACGGACTATCACGGACAAAAAGTGTCAACTTTTGACAAAATAATATTAATAAGTTATAAAAAAATGTCGTAACTTTGCACCGTTAAAACCTATTCAGACCTAAAAAGAACGCTTAAAAGCGATAATAAATAATTAACTTAATATTAATAACAAACTTAAATCAAACTGCCATGAAGGCTAAAAAATCTTTTAACATCAGACTGGCTTTGATTGCATTATTCACCCTGTTCTCAGCAAACATCTTTGCACAGGTTACCATCACAGGTACAGTGCTTGATGACATGGGCGAAGGTGCTATCGGTGCAGCAATCCGTGAAAAAGGAACAAGCAATGGCGTTGCAACCGACATGAACGGTAAGTTTACCCTTAAGGTCGCTAATGCAAATGCCACATTGCAGGTTTCGAGTGTAGGCTTCAAATCTCAGGAAGTTAAGCTTGCTGGAAGGAAGACAGTAACAATCAAGCTCGTTGCAGACGCCAAGCTGCTCAACGAAACCGTAGTCGTAGGTTACGGTACAATGAAGCGCTCCGACCTCTCGGGATCATCGGTCACTGTAGGTGAGGACGCTATCAAGGGTTCGGTAATCACCAACATCGACCAGTCGCTTCAGGGTCGTGCAACAGGTGTGACAGCCGTTACAACTTCAGGTGCTCCTGGTTCGGCTTCATCAATCCGCGTGCGTGGTATCGGCTCCATCAACTCTAACCAGGAACCTCTCTACGTTGTGGATGGTGTGATCTTCCAGTCATCAGCACAGAACGGACAGAGCCTCGGTCTTGGTGACCGTCTCGGTAACGGTAAGGTTTCGACTGTATCTCCACTTTCCACTATCAACCCTTCCGACATCGTAAGCATGGAAATCCTCAAGGATGCTTCCGCTACTGCAATCTACGGTGCTCAGGGTGCCAACGGTGTTGTGCTCATCACAACCAAGCGTGGTAAGGCAGGTGAAGCTAAGTTCAACTACGATGGCATGCTCGCTGTCAACCGCCAGGGTGCACGTCTCAATATGATGAACCTCCGCGAATACGCTGAGTACTATCAGGACTTCGTTGACAACGGATGGATTCTCGCAAGCCAGGCAGACAAGCGCTACTCGGATCCTTCGATCCTCGGTAACGGTACAAACTGGCAGGACGCTATCTTCCAGACAGCTATCCAGCACCAGCACCAGATTTCGGCTCAGGGTGGTTCGGACGCAGTACAGTACTACGTATCAGGTAACTTCATGAACCAGGAAGGTACAATCATCGGTTCTGAGTTCCACCGCTACTCAGTACGCGCCAACCTCGATGCTCAGCTCAAGCCATGGTTGAAGCTCGGTCTCTCAGCAACTTACGCTGACACATTCGATGACCTCAAGCGTGCTGATGGTGAAGAGGGTATCATCCGCTACTCACTCACTACTCTCCCTGACATTCCAATCTACGACGTATTCGGCAACTACTATACTGAGGCTCGCCAGGGTTACACAAGTCCTAACCCTATCGCAATGGCTATGCTCAACAGCTATACCCTCAACCGCCGCAAGCTCACAGGTAACATCTTCACAGAGATCAGCTTCCTGAAGAACCTCGTGCTCCACACAGAGCTCGGTTACGACATCTCGGGTTCAAACGCTGAGACTTTCGAGCCTTCAGTTGACCTCGGTGGATGGAAGAAGCCTGCTAACTCTGACCACTGGCAGAGCAACAACAACGCATTCTGGCAGCTCAAGAACTACCTCACTTATAATGGCAACATCGACAAGCACAGCTTCACAGCCATGCTCGGTCAGGAGTGCTGGGAGTCAACATGGAAGTACCAGGGCATCACAGGTGAAAGCCTTCCACGCAACGACGTGCAGAACCCATCGCTCGTAGAGAAGACTAACAAGGACTTCTCATCAGGCTTCGGAAGCGCATCAATGGCTTCGTTCTTCACTCGTGAGACTTACAACTACGACAACCGCTACTACGCTACTTACACATACCGCTACGATGGATCTTCAAACTTCGGTCCAAAGAACCGTTGGGCAGGTTTCCACTCATTCGCAGCATCATGGCGCTTCTCGAACGAGGCATTCCTCGAGAACGCGACTTGGCTCTCAAACGGTAAGCTCCGTGCAGGTTGGGGACAGACAGGTAACTCAAGCATCGGTTCGTACAAGTGGGGTGTGGCTCTCGCTACAATGCCTTCCGCTCTCGGACAGTCGTATAAGCCAACAGGTCTGCCTAACGAGTCAATCAAGTGGGAGACTCAGGAGCAGATCGACCTCGGTCTCGACCTCGGATTCCTTAACGACCGCATCAACCTCACTCTCGACTGGTACCGCAAGGAGTCAAAGGATATGCTCATGGTAATGCAGCTCCCTTCTTACCTCGGTACTCAGGGTAACGCATCGTCTGCACTCGCTGCTCCTTCGGGCAACTACGGTACAATGCGTAACACAGGTTTTGAAATCGAGCTCAAGACTCGCCCAGTTCAGACTAAGGACTTCACTTGGGACAGCGACATCCAGTTCTCATTCAACCAGAACAAGCTCGTTGCTCTCCAGGGTACTACATCTGCTGCCATCATCGGTTACGGACAGTGGTCGGACGTAGTTGCTATGTCATCGGTAGGCCGTCCAATGTATGACTTCTACGGATATCAGGTAGAAGGCGTATACAAGGATTTCGACGATATCCTCAAGTCGCCAGTAAATGCTCTCTATGCACAGTCATGCATCGAGCACAACGACAACGGAACTATCTGGTACGAGCATCAGACTGATCCAACCAAGTACAGCAAGAACAACACTGTATGGCCTGGTGACCTCAAGTTCAAGGATGTGAACGGTGACGGTGTGATCAACGAGAACGATAAGACTCAGATCGGTTCACCACTTCCAAAGTGCACATTCGGATGGACAAACACATTCCGCTACAAGAATCTCGACCTCTCTATCTTCATCAACGGTTCGATCGGCAACAAGGTCATGAACTACACTTCAATCGGCCTCACTTCCATGACTTCTACATGGAACAACCAGATCAAGAACCAGATTGCAGACCGCGCTCAGCTTGCTGCTATCGATCCTAGCAAGGTATATGAGGCAGGTAAGTACTGGTACGACGACATCGCTAACGTACAGGTAACAAACCCAGACACTAAGACTCCACGCGTCGCTATCGGTAACACTTACAACCAGAATATCTCAGATCGTTACATTGAGGATGGTTCATACCTCCGATTGAAGAACATCTCTCTCGGTTACACATTCCCACAGAGCATGATCAAGAAGCTCTACCTTACTAATTTACGCGTGTACGCGAACGTTCAGAACCTCTGGACTCTGACTAATTATAAGGGATATGACCCAGAAGTCGGTGCTTCTACAACAGATGCTAACGGATACGTGTTCGGTCTTGATAACGGACGCTACCCTTCACCAACTACATTCTCATTCGGTCTTAATGTGTCATTCTAAAGTTTAACACGCAATCTCGATATAAATATAATTATGAAAATAAAATCATTTAAATATATTGCTGCAGCCGCAGTGCTCGGATTTGGAATGACTTCATGCGAAAAGTTCCTTGACCGTCCAACTGAGGACAGCTACGTAGCTGGTAGCTACTATAAGACAGATGCTGAGTGTATTGCAGCTGTCGACTATCTCTACAATTCGCCTTGGTACGATTTCCAGCGTGGATTCTTCAAGGTAGGTGAGGTGCTCTCAGGCAACTACTACTGGGGATCATCTCCATACCTCAACTTCTCACTCAACGCCAACGATGAGGACCTCCGCAACATGTCCTACTCACTCTGGGCTGTTAACGCTCACTCAAACGTTGTTCGCAAGTACATCGAAGGCGGTGGCGCTTCACAGGCAGTGAAGAACCAGACTATGGGTGAATGTCTGCTCTGGAAGGCAGTAGCATACTTCTACCTCGTACGTACATTCGGTGATGTGCCAATCGTTCACGACAATGCTACAATGCTCGAAGCTGGCGACTACAACGATCAGCCTAAGGTACAGAAGGCAGATGTCTACGAGTACATCGTAATGACACTCGAAGAGGCTATCAATCTCCTCCCAGAAAACTGTGCAGAAGGCCGTCTTGACAAGACTTGTGCAAAGGGTCTGCTCGCAAAGGTTTACCTCCAGAAGGCTGGTGTAACAGGATCTCTCAACAACGATGACCTTACTCAGGCAGTAAAATATGCAAAGGAAGTGGAGGCCGACTCAAAGCGCAAACTTGAGCAAGAGTATGCTACTTGCTTCAAGCTTGAAGGAAACAAGTCGATGGAGAACATGATCGCATGGCGCTGGGTAGTATCATCACAGTGGACATCCCAGAACACTCTTCAGTCCGACCTCGGTATGACTGGTATCGATGAGTTCGGTGACGTATGGGGTGAATGGGCTGGTCCTTCAGTCGACCTTCAGGATGCATTCAACTTCAACATGCTTGAGGATCCATCAAAGCGCATCTCTGCCGATACTCGCCGTAAGGCTACATTCATGACTGTAGGCGACGTTATCCCTTACCTCTGGCGCGACAAGGGTGGTTTCGACTACATGCGCTTCGAGTTCGACAAGGATTACAACGAAGCTGCATGGGGTGAACACCGCTGTGCAACAGGTGCTAACTGCGTTAAGCACATGTACGGTAATAACAACGACCACCTCACAGTGCTCGGCACACCTGCAAGCCGTATGGCAAGCTCGCTCTGTACTCCAATCCTTCGTGTTGCTGACGTTTACCTTGTACACGCAGAGGCTCAGGCCCTCATCGATGGTGGACAGACATCTGACACATTGGCTGTAGGAGCATTCAACGCAGTTCACAAACGTGCTCTCCCAGGTGCAGCAGCAAAGAAGTCAATCACATTCGACGATGTATGGAAGGAGCGCCGTCTTGAGCTCGCTCTCGAGGGCGACCGCTGGTACGACTTCGTTCGCCTCTCTTACTACAACAAGCAGAAGGCTATCGACGAACTTAAGTCACAGCGCCGTAACACATACTGGAACCTCCCTGCAATGTTCAAGACTTACTACCAGACAGGTCAGTGGCAGCTTGAGAACGCAGATGACAATGGTGAACTCCAGACTGCAATGTACGACGACCAGACTCCTGTACCTAACATTACAGAGAACAGTTTCACTATTCCATTCCCAATGGAAGACCTCACTTTCAATCCACACCTCTCAGAGGAAGCTATTCACGTGGATGTTCGCGAGAAATACAGCTACTCAGCAAAAAAATAATATAAGACAATGAAAGCATATAAAATACTCATTTTGTTTGCCGCTATCATCACAGCTGTAGGATTTACTTCATGTGCTGACGAGCCATTCAAATACAAGGTTACCGATGGTACTCCAACCATCAACTATGTCCGTCCAGTAGACATAGCAAGCGCTGACTCGCTTCTCACTGGTGCTTATATGGACAACCAGATCTGTATCGTAGGTGAAAACCTCCGAAGCATCGTTGAGATGTACTTCAACGACCAGAAGGCAGAACTTATCCCTTCGCTCATCACTAACAACACCATGATCGTAACCGTGCCTGGTAAGATTCCTGGCGAGGTATTCGACAAGATCTTCATGGTCAACAACAAGGGTGAGAAGACTGAATATCCATTCAAGGTGCTCGTACCTGGTCCAAAGATTCTCTCTATGGACAATGAGTGGGCTCCTGCCGGCGATACTCAGACTCTCTACGGAAGCTACTTCATCGACGACCCTAACGTGCCACTCTCACTTAAGATTGCTGGCAAGAATGTACCATTAAACAAGGAAAAGTTCAATGACAGCCACATCGAATTCGTTGTTCCTGAGGGTCTTTCGGAAGGCGAAATTGAAGTGACTACTGTCTACGGTACTCAGAAGGCTTCGTTCCGCTACAAGGATTCACGCGGTATGATCACCAACTTCGACAATCCTGATGGTTTCGGCGAAAACTCTGGTACAAAGGGTATCGTCCCACAGGGTTGGAACCTCGCTATGACTTACTCAACTGAGGGGGGTCTCGATGGCTACTATGCTCAGGTAGGTGATGGTTCGATGACTATGCCAGCTGATGGTGGTTGGACTGAGAGCTTCAAGATCTCTTGGTGGTGCGGTAACTGGGGAGGCGACCCAATGAGCATCACAGAGGGCGCAGGTGTTCCACTTCGCAACATCTTCCCTGCAGGATACTTCGCTGAGCCAGAGAAGCTCGCGCTCAAGTTCGAGATGTGCATTCCTTCTGGCAACGCATGGAAGGCTGGTGTGCTCCAGGTTCTCTTCATGAACTACAAGGTGGCTGCTAACGATACTTGGCAGAACAACACATACATCCAGGCTGAGACTGGTCTCTGCCGTGGTCTGTATGCTCCATGGAGTGCAACTGGTTCATACGACACACAAGGCAAGTGGGTAACAGTTACAATGCCTATCAAGAACTTCACTTACAACATGGATGGTACAGCAGGTACTGTTCCTATCGACGCAGAGAGCTTCGACAGCTTCACTATCTGGCCTGTAAACGGTGGTCTCTCAGGTACTGAGTGTAATCCAATCATCCGCTACGATAACATACGTATCGTTCCTATTAACTAATAAGTCGAAATAAACAAAATGAAAAAGATATTCAATTACATAATGCTGTTTGCGGCAGTCCTTTCAGGACTCTCGCTTACAGCGTGTAGCGAGGATGAACTCGACACCAATCAGTACAACAAGAGCGGTGTGAATATCCTTGCTTTCGGTCCGATGCCTATTACTCGTGGCGAGACAATGCGCCTCACTGGTACTAAGCTCGACAAGGTTAAGGAAGTGCTTTTCCCTGAAGGAAACCAGAAGCTCACAGCTTCAAAGACTTACATCAAGGGTGACTTCACTTTGAGCAGTGCAAAGGAAATGACAGTTACTATCCCTGACCTCTGTGTGCCAGGTAAGCTGCGTCTCGTAACAGCCGAGAACGACACTATCGTTTCTGCTTCCAACATCACATTCGTTGAGGAGATCAAGGTTGAAGGCATCGCACCTCTTACAGTTCACGCAGGCGACATCGTAACAATCACTGGTGAATACGTATGGAACGTTGCTGAGGTTGTATTCTCAGCTGGCGTGAAGGTAGAGGCTGAGGACTTCGTAAAGAATACTCGTAAGGAGATTCAGGTAGTAGTACCAAAGGCTGCTATCTCAGGCGAAGTAACATGCAACGACGGTAGCGAAGGTGCTGAGCCAATCCTCGTAACAAGCAACCTTACTGTTGACTTGGCTTCTGTTACAAGCCTCTCAAACCCAACACCTGACTTCAATGATCAGATCACCATCTTCGGAGAGAATCTCGACCTCGTAGAGAAGATCGATTTCCCTTCAGTAGCTGACGTTAAGTTCCAGACTGCACAGGATGGCAAGTCAATCACAGTAACTGTTCCAGAAACTGCTACTTCAGGTGCTATCGTACTCACATCGGCTTCAGGTCTTACAACTTCTATTGATGTTACTCTCCCACTCGTAGCTTACGAGGCTGGTTCAATCAACCCTGCTAAGAACCTCAAGGCTGGCGATAAGGTAACATTCAAGGGTGAGAACCTCAACCGTGTAGTTATGATGAAGCTCCCTGGCGACATCATCCTCGAACAGGGTCAGTTCACTCAGTCTAACAACTCAATCTCATTCATTGTTCCTGAAGACATGGGCGATGGTAAGATCACTCTCGTTCAGCACGACAACTGGTCAGTAGAGACCGATCGTATCGCAATGTATGCTGAGGCTGGTCCTGTCAAGGTACTCTGGAAGGGTAAGGCTGCACTTGGATGGGACGGTCCTGGTCAGATTTACCTCGGTGACGATGGTGGTGCTTCACTCATCGACGCAGGTGCTAAGGCTGGCGACAAGCTCCGCATCGCTCTCGAGCCAATCAGCGACGGATGGTGTGCTCAGATCTGGGAAGGTCACTGGGGCTACCAGATTGATGAGATCAAGGCAGAGAACTACGACCTCAAGGGTGAGGGTGGCTACTACACTATCACACTCAACGATGAGAACCTCAAGACATTCACAACAGCTCAGGGCTGGGGTGGTATCGTTCTCGCTCAGGGTCAGGAGTGCTACGTAACTGAACTTGCTCTCGTACAGAAGTCGGACGAAAAGGTTCTCTGGTCAGGCGAACTTGTTGCTGACGACTGGGCTAACCAGCCATACGCACTCTCGGATGCTGGTCAGGAACTCAAGGATGCAGAGGCTAAGGTAGGTCAGAAGGTTTGCTTCTACCTCACTCCACTTGATTCAGACTGGAAACTCGAGATCCTCGAAGGCCACTGGGGACCATCTTACTCTGCATGGTGTGCAGTTGGCAGCGATACTGAAGGCGGTAAGTTTGAAGAGACTTCACTCGCTGATGGTTACGTTACTATTACCCTCACTCAGGCTATGCTCGATGCTGCTTATACTCAGCAGTGGTGGGGCGGTGTGTTCGTCCTCAACGGCGACAACGTAAAGTGTACAAAGATTACTCTCAAGTAATTCTTCATACTTAATCAATTTATCGGCAAGGAAATTCCAATGCGGCTATCTCCTTGCCGATATTTATTTATCTCCATGCCGAAATCCACATTCGGCAACACCTTATTATTTTTTGAACTATGAAGAGAAGTTTTTTATATCTCATTGCCATGCTATTCACAGCGCTTGCGTTCACGGCATGTGGTGACAAGAACGATGATCCGGCAATAGAGCCTACTCCTGAGCCGGAACCTGAGATCCAGGCAAAGGACTTGGCATTTGGTCTTGAAGATTCAGAGGCAGGATCGATGGAAATTCCTTTCAATGCAGTAGAGAACTGGAAGGTAACAAGCGATGCCATCTGGTGTACTGTATCACCTACACAAGGCACTGCTGGCAACGATAAGAAGATCAGTATTTCCATTGCTGCCAACCTCACAAAGGAAGCACGTACAGCCCACATAGTCATCAAGACTATCAAGGGAGAAAAACCTATGGTCAACATCACCATCAATCAACCAGCGATGGTAGAAAAGCCAAGCAACGACATCGATACCAATGCTCCTATTGGCATGCAGTACACAGCATCGGGCCTTGTAAAGAAGATAGACGTGGGATGGAACCTCGGCAACACTTGCGAGGCTGGCATCTGGGACGGATGGAACGATGATGACCTCAACATCGAAACTAACTGGCTCTCTCCAAAGGTAAAGACATCGAAGGAGATGTTTACTGCACTCAAGGAAGCAGGTTTCAATGGTATCCGCATCCCAACCCGCTGGTACCTCCATGCCGATGCTGACATGAAGATCAACGACCGCTGGATGGCTCGTGTGAAGGAGATTGTGGACTATGCCGTATCGCAGGATATGTACGTAATCCTCAACTCACACCACGACAACTGGTACGACCGTCTTCCTGTAGGCTACAATGAAGCAGACATCCGAAAGAAGTTTGAGACCATGTGGACTCAGATTGCCACATATTTCAAAGACTACGATGAGCACCTCATCCTTGCAGGAGCTAACGAGATCATCAAGCTCAAGGCTAATGGAGAAGAGGATTGGGGATCTCCTAACGATGCAAACATCAAGTTCGCCAACGATCTCATGCAGCTCTTCGTGAACACAGTCCGCGCTACTGGAGGCAACAACGCATGGCGCTGCCTCATGGTTCAGCCTTGGGCTGCCAACCCTTCGAATGCTCTCAACGACAAGTTTGTCATGCCTACAGACAGCAAGGAAGGTCGTCTCATCCTCGAATACCACTGCTATGATCCTTACAACTATGCAATCGCCAAGACCAAGCACGATGTATCAACGAGCGACTATAATGCTATCTCCAACACATTCAGCAAGCTCAACTCCAAGTTCGTCGCTAAGGGCATACCTTGCATCATGGCTGAGTTCGGTTCTACCCAGGACAACTCTGACAAGAACAAGCAGTCGACCTTTGACAACCTTCGTGCCGATTATCATACATTCGTAGTTAGTCAGGCAAAGCAGTGGAACATCCCTGGTTTCTATTGGGATAACTTCAGTTTTGAGGGAAATGGCGAGAACTTCGGTATTCTCGATCGTAAGAACTGCAACTTCCCAGCACGTGCAAAGATTGCCCTCAAGGGTATCATGGACGGTCTGAACAAATAATCGTCTCTACTCTGTACATTAATCGTCTCCACTCTATTTATATTGTAATGGAACCACCTCTCAACAGGCTGGCTCCATTACTTTTTTTCGTACAAACACACCGGAGAAAAGTGTCAATAAAACTTTTCACAACAAAATGACAAAAAATGCAAACGAAGAACAGAAAATATTGACTACCTTTGCCCACAAATTACAAAAACTATACATTGCAAATCTAAACAACCAAACCAAACCTCACCTATTCTATATGAAAAGACTATTCGCCATCATCGCTACAGTGATACTTCAAGCATCACTTTTCTGTCTTCACACACTTGCTCTCGACCTTCCAGACATCATCGGTTCCGACATGATGCTGCAGCAGCGCACTGATGCAAAAATCTGGGGATGGGCAAAAGCGAGATCGACCGTTGAAGTGCAACCTTCGTGGGACATGAAGATATACAAGGCCACTGCGGCTTCTGATGGCCGATGGGAAGTAAAGGTCAAGACTCCATACGCAAGCTACGACACTCACTCCATCACCATCAAGGGAGACGGTGAGACACGCGTGATCAAGAACGTGCTCATCGGTGAGGTGTGGTTCTGCTCAGGCCAGTCGAACATGGAGATGCCTATCGGCGGATTCTGGAACTGCCCTGTAGAGGGAGCTAACGAAGCCATCGCTACTGCCAACAAGTATAAGAAAAGCATTCGCTGTGCTACCATCGAGCACACAGGAGCCGACACTCCTCAGCTGAAGGCAAAGGGCGGTTGGAAGGTATGCAATACTGCCAATGTATCTTCATTCTCTGCATGCGGCTACTTCTTTGCTCGCACCCTCACCGAAATCCTCGATGTGCCTGTAGGCATCATCAACTGCTCATGGGGCGGCAGCTGCGTAGAGGGATGGTTGCCAAAGGATATTCTCCTCACCTACCCTGACGGTCTCACTCCAATGGACGATGCCGACTACCACAAGAAGATGATCATGTACAACGGCATGCTCCATCCACTTGCAGGCTACACCATCAAGGGCTTCCTTTGGAATCAGGGTGAGAGCAACGTAGGTCGTGAGAAGGAGTACATCGATCGCTTCATCACCATGACCAACCTATGGCGCAAGATGTGGGATCAGCCTGGTGACAAGCTGCCTATGTACACCGTCGAACTGCCACCTTACGACTACGGTGACATCAATGGCGACTGGGGAGCAAAGTTCCGCGAGGCTCAGCACACCATTGCTCACACACTTGAGAACAGCGGATGCGTATGCACTTCCGACCTCATATACGACTACGAGCCTACACAGGTGCATGGCACGAAGAAGCTCGAGATTGGCCAGCGCCTTGCCTACATGGCGGCTACTCGCGACTACAACATCAAGGGCATAGCAGCCGAGGCACCAGAGTTCGACCACATGAAGACGGTTGATGCCAATTCGGGCGAGCTGGAGGTCATAGCTGGTACTGCTGTAGCCCAGAAGCGCCCATCTAAGGGTAAGGTGACTTACCTTTACTTCAAGAACGGTAATGATGGATTCTCCCGTCTCGACAACATCCAGGGCTTTGAGGCAGCTGGTGCCGATGGCAAGTTCTACCCAGCAGTAGTGTGGGCAGGCAGCGATTCGCAGGGATGCCTCCTCAAGCTTGTATGCCCTAAGGTAGCCGATGTGAAGCATGTGCGCTACTGCTTCAAGAACTTCATCCCAGGCAAGCTTCACGGCATGCGTGGTCTGCCTGTGGTACCATTCCGTACTGATAATTTCTAACCAAAACAATACTATTACAACAATCACACAACAACTTTTATTAAAGATGAAAAAACTGTTTTATTGCATCATTGCTTCGCTGCTCGCTATCTGTTCGTGCAGCACAGATACTACTTCCACTCACGACTTCGTGAAGGTGAGAGACGGACGCTTCTTCATCGGTGATAAGGAATACCGCTACGTAGGTACCAACTTCTGGTATGGAGCCATCCTTGCCAGCGAGGGACAGGGAGGCAACCGCAAGCGCCTGCTTAAGGAACTCGACGACATGAAGGACATTGGAATCGACAATGTGCGTGTACTCATCGGAGGCGATGGACGCGATAGCATTCCAAGCCACATAGCACCTAAGCTTCAGACTCAGCCAGGCGTGTACAACGATACAATACTCAAGGGACTCGACTATCTGCTTGTCGAACTTGAGAAGCGCGACATGCGTGCCATCCTCTACTTCAACAATGCATGGGAATGGAGCGGTGGTTACGGAGCCTACCTCGACTGGGTAGGATTCGAAGGCGACGTGATTGATGACAACGGTGAGGTTCGCCATTTCACCCAGACACCTGTACCTACCCTCGACGGATGGCACGAATACATGAATTACGTGGGTAACTTCATACTCAACGACTCAGCCAAAGCGCTTGCCAACCAGCACGTGCGCAACATGGTGAGCCGCATCAACAGCATCACCGGCAAGCCATACACCGAATGCCCAGCCATCATGGCATGGGAAATAGCAAACGAGCCTCGCTGCTTCGGTACCGACTCGCTCCACAAGTCCAAGTTTGTGGAATGGATCGATGAGGTATCTACCATCATCCGCAGCATCGACAAGAACCACCTCATCACCACTGGTTCGGAAGGCAAGCACGGATGTGAAGAGGACATGCAACTGTTCCGCGCCATCCACACCCTGCGCAACATCGACTACGCCTGCGTACACATCTGGCCATACAACTGGGGCTGGCTTGGTACTTACAATCAGAACTACGATGCCAAGAAGGACACCGCAGCCGTTGATCCTGTAGTAGCCTGCGTACAGTTGGCATGCGACAGCACCTACGCTTACATCCAGGAAGCCTACGAGATGATGTCGCTGGCTCGCCGACCTATCGTGCTTGAAGAGTTCGGCTACCCTCGCGACCGTTTCACTTTTAACGTAGGCAGTCCTACCACAGGTCGCGATGCATACTTCGAGTATGTATTCAACCTCATCTGCAACACCGATAAGATAGCAGGATGCAACTTCTGGGGATGGGGTGGAAGTGCCGATGTCAAGCATAAAATATGGCAGCGATGGGATGATTACACTGGCGATCCTGCACAGGAAGAGCAAGGTCTCAACTCCGTATTCCTTAAGGACAAGAGCACCATGGCCATCATCCG
>JAKSLM010000062.1 GCA_024401225.1 Bacteroidaceae bacterium
TTGAAAACCGGCGTACTGAGAGGTACCGGGGGTTCGAATCCCTCTCTCTCCGCAGGAAATTAGGGATGAGAATCCAAGGGTTCGTTATCGTTCGCTTGCGACGCTTTCGAAAGAAAGAATCCCTCTCTCCGCAGGAAGTAAAAGATGAAATAGAAGAGTAGCTTGTTTAGGCTGCTCTTTTTTAGTTTTAAGCTTTGAAGTATCGTTGAAGACGCTTGCAACTTTAGTAGGGCAGCGGATTCTTATTTTCTGACATTGCATAAGTTAAGCCATCCTTTCTTTCCATCCAATACTCACAAAACCACATGAAGAATCCACAAATCTACACGCTAAGTTGTTGCAGGGTGTCAAACAAGACATTCTCTACACTTCTACGCACACATTCCATCAATTGTGTTGTGGATCTGCGCAGCAAAGGCCGAAGCCTTTATGACTATGGTTATACCCAGGAGCAAACGGAAGAAACTGTCAAGGGATTAGGGGTGTACTATCTGCCTTTCGGCAAGCATTTCGATGCATTTCTTGGTGAAGAGAGGGATAGGAACGGTTATTTGATATATGAGAAGGTGTGCCAGACAGACGTCTTCAAGGAAGGGATAGAACGAATATGCAATGGCATCAAGAAGGGCTACAGAATAATGCTGCTCGACAATAGTGATGCGGCTAACATAGAAAGGAGCCTGCGCTTTGGCTTTGCTGGCAGAGCGCTTTTCGAACTTGGGTACGAAGTCGTTCATATAGACCACAGATTGCACACCATAAGTCACCAGGACCTTATCAATACCATCGAAGCCGGCAAGCAAGCTCACAAGAGAAAGAAGGACGAGGCCAAGCGTCTCGGAACCAACGGAGAAGAACTGGCCGCTTTGTACTTAATAAACAACGGCTACAGCATTCTGGATCGCAACTGGAACCTATATAAAGGGTGTGAATTGGACATCATAGCAAAGAAAGACAACAAGCTGCACTTTGTTGAGGTCAAGACACGAAGCTCAAGACTGCATGGAGATCCGGAAGAAGCCATTGACCGTATGAAAATGAAGCACATCGTCACCGCCATCAGAGAATATATGTGGAACAAATATATTACCGACATGAAATATCAAATCGACTATATAGCCATCATATATAGAAGCGAGGACGACTTTGAACTGAAGCATCGGGAAAACATAGCTCATGCTTATACAACAACATATTAGCACAGGAAAAACATAGCTCACGCTTACGCAACGATATATTAGCGCTAGAAAACATAGCTCATGCTTATACAACAACATATTAGCACAGGAAAAACATAGCTCACGCTTACGCAACGATATATTAGCGCTAGAAAACATAGCTCATGCTTATACAACGATATATTAGCGCTAGAAAACATAGCACACCACCCTATTTACAAACACAAACCGCAACATTCATGCGAATATTGCGGTCATTTGTTATTTGTAGTTTTTAATTTCTAAAAACAAGGAAGATGAGATTGGTGAGACATGTCCCTCCGCCCTGCATCGTAGAGCCTCAAATTGAGGTCTCTACTTTTTCCTGATTTTACCAGCCGTATTGAGAACCGACCGGAAGGTAAGTACGCTTCCTGAGGAAGCTGCTCACTTTCATCAACTGCCTTAATTACTTAAGGAGTGAGAAGTTGCTTACCAAGGCTACAACTGCTACGAGTGCAGCCATGAGGATTGTCATAGTTTCCATAATCAATCTTTTACCTTTAGTTAATACTTATTTACCTAATACTTATTTGGGCTATCCTTCGCCCGATCTAATTTACCTTAATACTAATACCTTGACTTTAGAGAAGTGTTTCACAACACATTTTTAACCTAACAAACAAATCTTTTACCTAAACTTTATTAGTCAAATCTTTTTACCTTATCCTATATAATCTTCTTACCGAATCCTATATCTTTTTATACCTTAATTCCTGTATCAATCTTTTACCTTCGAACCTAATACCTTAGTTGAGATATCCATAATCTTTATACCTTAGTACTTTGTTCTTTCTTGTGGTCTTGTTTTCTTAAGACGCTGCAAAGGTATAGAGTTTTGCATCATCAGCAAAGCATTATGATGAAAAAATGCAGATTTTATCACGGTTTTATGATTTAAATCAAAGATTGTGTGGGAACACACCCTAAAAACACAGCATTGTGTGCCCGCACAGCGCTTTTTCACTTACTTGTCGTTTTTAGTAAGAAACGTGCAAAAACTGGCAAATGATCGCTAAAACCTTTGTTGTATTTCCACCCTACAAACGTACGGAAAGGCTTAATGCCGCCATAAGTAGCATCGTTCTCCAACAGAAATGGATGATTGTAGACTCCGGAGTTTTCCATATCCGTATAAATATTGGTGCACTTGCCTTGTACAGATGCAGAAGATGATGGTAATGAACCCCCAGTCTCCTTGTTCAGAAGATTGCCCGACACCAATACATGATCGATTGTAGACCATTTGCCATGATACTTATAGCTTTCCACCTTGCGATTGGCCACCACATCATATAACTTTGCCGCATCATACAGCGTTGCCGCATCACGCTCCCTACTCTGCTCCTTCTTCCCGAATGCTGGCACAGCTCCCAAAGAGCGCTTGAGCACCTGTTCGCCTATCTCAGCATTGAAGTCGCCCATGACTATCACCGAAGGACAAGAGCGGACCATCATCACCGAGTCTATGTGCTGCTTCAATCCCTGTGCAACCTGCATTCCCTTCCTTTCGCCTTCATATCCATTCTGGCGCGAAGGAAGATGGACCACATACACATCCAGCGTATCGTTGGTAAACGTCACTCCCGTAGCATGCAGGATGTCGCGCGTTGGCGTTCCTTTATAATCGGGACGAATGGATTCATGACCTATCAGATGAAACATGAAAGGCGAATACAGCAACGCCACATCCACTCCACGCGGATCGTCCGACTCGGTCATCACATATTTGTATCCTAAGCGGGCAAGCGATGTGTTGCGAGTCAGATAGGTCAGCACCGTATCGTTCTCCACCTCGCAAAGTCCAACCAGGTCTACCACCCTGCGCTCGTCGGCAGCTGCAATGACCTTGCCTATGCCCTTCAATTTCTGGAAGAAGCGGTACCTACTCCAATGCCTTGTGCCTGATGGGAGAAACTCATAGTCGTCCTTACCCTCATCGTGGATGGTGTCAAAAGCATTCTCACAGTTGTAGAACATCGCAGTAAAATATTGTGGTGCGGTACGAAGGTCTTGCCCCGACACGATGATGGCCGAAATGAGGAATAGCAATGTGCAAAGTGGCTTCTTCATAAATGCATTGTTTGCGCAAAAATAAGACTTTATATCGAAATTATGGGTGCAATACCGAAGAAAAAAACACATATTATTCATTTTTCTTTCCAAAATCATTATATTTGCACAAACTTACACCTTATTTTAAATAAAATACAATAATATTGCACCATAATAATGAAATTACGTTTTAGCATAGAATACCACACACAGTGGGGAGAGGACATTCGCGTACAGATCACAAAAGTGATGAAGGATGGCCAGAAGAAGGTCACCAAGGAATGTCCACTTGAGACCTTCGACGGATACATCTGGGAAGGCGAAGTGACATTGCAGCCTACAGGCATCGTAGCCTTGGAGTACCGCTATTCCATGTATCGCGACGATGAGCTTGTATGGTCCGAATGGGACGTTGCACCCCACAGGATCCTGCTCGACGGCCTCACCGCCAACTACGCCGTCACCGACCTATGGCGCCCTATCCCCGACGATCTACCGCTCTTCAGCAGCGCCTTCACCGAGTGTGTTGGAGCTCACGAGGAGAAGCAGCTCGACACCCTCTATGCCTCAACCCTCCAGATTCGAGTGGTCGACCCACGCCTTCGCAAGGGCGAATACCTTGCCGTGTGTGGCAGCAGCCTCCAGTTTGGAGAGTGGAAGGAACCAAAACGTATGAACATGATTGCACTTCAGGAGTGGGCGATAAACTTCGACTCTGCCCTGCTCTACAACGAAGTGGAATACAAGTATGTCATTGTTGATGAAGACAATAACATACTCCGTTGGGAAGACGGCATGAACCGTCGCCTGCGCTGCCCTAAGCTGCAGAACAAGCAGATGTGGATCAAGACCGACAAGACTCCTAAGCTCAACTTCCCTAACTGGAAGGCTGCGGGAGTAGTCATCCCAGTCTTCTCCATCCGCACCCGAAAGAGCTTTGGCATTGGCGACTTTGGCGACCTCAAGTCCCTCATCGGCTGGGCTGTAAAGACAAAGATGCATGCCATCCAGATTCTGCCTATCAACGACACCATGATGAATGGCACATGGAAGGACTCCTACCCATACAATGCCATCAGCATCTACGCCTTCCACCCCGTGTACTGCGACCTCAACGCACTTCCTAAGCTCAACGACAAGCTTGAGATGGAGAAGTTCATGATGAAGCAGCAGGACCTCAACGCCCTCACCCAGATCGACTACGAGGCAGTCATCAGCCACAAGATGCACTACCTGCGCCTTGTGTTCAAGCAGGAAGGAGCAAGCGTACTGGCATCCGAAGGCTTCCAGCAGTTCTTCGAGAGCAACAAGGAATGGCTCATGCCATACGCAGCCTTCTCTCATCTGCGCGACTCCTACGGCACACCGGAATTCCAGAAGTGGCCACAATGCAGCCGCTACAACAAGAAGGAAGTAGAGAAGCTCTGCGCTCCTGAAAGCGATCGCTATGCCGAGATATCGCTCTACTACTACATCCAGTACATGCTTCATCTTCAGTTGCTTGATGTCCGCAACACCGCTCGCGCCAATGGCATCATCATCAAGGGCGATATACCTATCGGCATCAGCCGCAACAGCGTGGAAGCATGGACCCAGCCACACCTCTTCAACCTCGACGGACAGGCAGGTGCACCACCTGATGACTTCAGCGTCAATGGTCAGAACTGGGGATTCCCTACCTACAATTGGGATGCAATGGGCGAGCGCGGCTACCAGTGGTGGATCAAGCGCTTCAGCAAGATGTCCGAATACTTCGACGCCTACCGCATCGACCATGTGCTCGGATTCTTCCGCATCTGGGAGATCCCAATGCACAGCGTCCACGGACTCCTTGGCCAGTTCTCCCCATCTCTGCCTATGAGCGTCAACGAGATCGAGAGCTACGGAATCAAGTTCCGACCTGAACTCATGCTCCGCCCATTCATTACCGAGCATGCACTCGACTGCATCTTCGGCTACAAGAAGGACCTCATCAAGATCCTCTACCTCGATCCTCGCACCGACGGCCGCTACGACCTGAAGCCAGAGTACAGCACCCAGCGCAAGGTGGAGAGCGCATTCCGCGGCAAGACAAGCGACGACGACCTGGAGGTACGCGACGGACTCTATTCACTCATATCGTGCGTGCTCTTCGTGCCTGACCATAAGTTCCCAGAACTTTACCATCCACGCATCTCAGCACAGAACGACTTCATCTACAAGTCATTGCCACAGCATGAGCAGGAGGCATTCACTCGTCTCTACAACGACTACTTCTTCCGCCGCCACAACGACTTCTGGTACACGGAGGCAATGAAGAAGCTCCCTGTACTCACACAGAGCACACGCATGCTTGTGTGCGCCGAGGACCTCGGCATGGTGCCTGACTGCGTAGCGTGGGTCATGGGACAGCTCAAGATGCTCAGCCTCGAGATCCAGACCATGCCAAAGTTGCTCGGACTGGACTTCGGCCGCCTGCAGGACAATCCTTACCGCTCCGTGGCCACCATATCCACCCACGACATGTCGCCGCTCCGCCTCTGGTGGGACGAGGACGAAGAGCGTGCACAGCGCTTCTACAACAACGCCCTCTACAACGACGGCCCTGCGCCTCACCCTGCACCGGGATGGCTCTGCGAGGACATCGTCGCACGCCACCTCTTCTCTCCATCCGTGCTCTGCCTCCTCTCGCTTCAGGACTGGCTTGCCATGGACGAGAAGCTTCGCCTTCCTAACCCTGCCGAAGAGCGCATCAACATCCCAGCCAATCCACGTCACTACTGGCGCTACCGCATGCACATCTCGGTTGAGGATCTCATGAATGCCGACGAATTCAACCAGAAGATCAGGGAAATGATTGAGAACTCCGGCCGCGATTAAACAATGAAAAAAGACAAGAAGAAACCAAAATACAACAAGTGGAAGTTCATGGTAACGTTCGTCGTCACCATGGCTCTCCTGGCTGCCGTACGCCACGTATTCTCCATCCCCGTCAGCATGAGGGACCTCCCTAAGCCCGACGCCCCATCGCTCTATAGCGAGACATACGAATACGAAGACGGATTCTACGCAGTCAATACGAGCGAGCACCCAGACGAAGTCTTTGTGGGCGACACCACCTATTACCTTGTGGATGAGGCAGAACTGGCCGATACGCTCATCTCCGACAGCCTCGACGAGTCGCAGGCCCTTGCCGACCAGTCCGACACCGTCGTACTTGCCGAGCGCGACCGCACCACACGCGGAGGCAGAGCCCACCGCGTCATCGGCGTACACTCATGGGACGAGTGCTTCCCCGACATCAACGACGTGCAGCTTGCAGCGGCTCAGGCCAACGGCATCCAGCCCGTCAGCAACCGACGTGAGGCACAGCAGCTCGTGGCTCGCCACCAGCTCGTCAACATCTGCCACTCGCCATTCTATGCCGTCGACAACCTCACCCACTCCATGCCCTACCTCGTACCGAAGGCACAGCACCTGCTCAACACCATCTGCCTCAACTTCATCGACTCGCTACAGGTCAAGGGCATACCGCCACACATGCCAATCGTCACCTCCGTGCTCCGCACCGTCGATGATGTGGCACGGCTCCAGCGCGGCAACAAGAATGCCACCACCAACTCGTGCCATTGCTACGGCACCACCGTCGACATCACCTACAACCGCTTCATCCCCCTCACGGGAGCCTACGACCCTAAGGCACCGCTCTCGCTCTGGGAACTGCGCATGAAGCAAGTCCTGGCAGAAGTGCTGCGCGACCTGCGCGCACAGGGCCAATGCTACGTGAAATACGAACGAAAACAAGCATGCTTCCACTTGACAGTACGATAATACATCCTATGCCAGAAGGGACGGATCACATTCCGTCCCCTCTGCATTTTACATATCCATTCTGCTACGAGCCCCATCCGCTCTGCGTCAAGGCAGCAGAAAGCATCACCCCAGCGTGTCGCCAGCTGCTCATCAACGAGGCGGGCGGCAAGATGTTCGGTGTGCTCATCGTAGCCGACGGCGAAGGCCGGCGCCACTTTCTCGCAGCCTTCTCAGGCATCCTCGACGGCACCTACCACCACCCAGGGTTCGTGCCTCCCATCTACGACCTTCAGCACCCCGGCAGCTACTTCCAGGAGGAGCAAGCCGTCATCTCCGACATCAATCGGAGGCTTGACGCCATGGATGCCGACCATCCCTCCGCCCCCGACCTTCGCGAAGAGCGTCGCCAGCGCTCACGCCAGCTCCAATACTGGCTCTTCCAGCAGTTCCACATCCTCAATGCACACTCCGAGAGCAAAGAGCTGACCGACATCTTCAAGGACGAAAAACAGATACTTACCGCCGAGGAATACTACGCCCGCAAGAACCGTCCCAACGCCCAGTACCGGCAGATACGCCTACAGCCCATTCCCCCAGCGGGAGCGGGCGAATGCTGCGCACCCAAGCTCCTGCAGTATGCCTACCTCCACCATCTCCATCCCCTCTGCATGGCCGAATTCTGGCTCGGTCCATCGCCACGTGACGAACTGCGCACCGATGGCCACTACTACCCAGCCTGCCATGCCAAGTGCCGCCCCATCCTTGCCCACATGCTGCAAGGACTCGACATCGAGGAGAACCCCATGCTCCGTCGCAACCGCGAGATGGTGAGCAAGGTCGAATACCTCTACGCCGATACCGACATCGCCGTGGTCTTCAAGCCCTCAGGCCTCCTGTCGTCACCGGGCAAGGACGACGTGCCATCCCTGCTCGATGTGGTGCGCCAACGCTATCCTGACGCCATGTACGCCCACCGTCTCGACATGGACACCTCCGGCATCATGGTCTTTGCCCTCCATCCCGAGGCCTATCGCCACCTACAAGGCCAGTTCTACCGCCACGAAGTCACAAAGAGCTACGTAGCCATCCTCGATGGCGAAGTGTCCGATGCCCTGCCTCGCTCAGGCACCATCACCCTTCCCCTCCTTGCCAACCCCTTCGACCGTCCAAGGCAGATGGTCAACCACGAGCACGGCAAGCAGGCCATCACCCACTACGACATCGTCCGCACATCCGACGGCACCACCCTCCTGCACTTCAATCCACAGACGGGTCGCACCCATCAGCTGCGCGTCCATTCCGCCCATGCCGAAGGCCTCGGATGCCCTATCAAGGGCGACAACCTATACGGCACCCCATCCGACCGCCTCTACCTTCACGCCTCCCATCTCTCCTTCACCCATCCGTCCACCGGCGAGCGAATGACCTTCGACAAGGCTCCCGACTGGTAAGGCATTTTTTTGCGATATCTAAAACATCATATAAATGCATAACAACGAATCAAATATAATTATCTACACCACCCTAGATGGGAAAGCTTCTGTTGCGTTATATACTCGTGATGGAAAGGTGTGGCTAAGTCAAAAACAGATTGCGGAACTTTTTGGGACCTCAGTCCCAACAGTCAATGCGCATATATCTAAGATATTGAAAGAAGGAGAATTGAATGCAAATTCAGTTATTAGAAATTATCTAACAACTGCCTCTGATGGCAAGCAATATGATGTAATCTATTACTCCCTCGAAATGATACTTGCCATAGGCTACCGTGTGCGTGGAGTACGTGGCACCCAGTTCCGCCAGTGGGCAACACGCCATTTGTCAGAATACCTTGTGAAGGGATTCACGATGGATGATGAGCGACTGAAAAATCCAGATGGTCGCCCAGACTATTTCGACGAATTGCTGCAACGCATTCGCGACATTCGTGCAAGTGAGAAGAGATTCTACCAGAAACTTCGTGACTTGTTTAAGTTGAGCAGCGATTACGAAGCAAGGGAAAAGGCTACGCAAATGTTCTTTGCAGAGACCCAGAACAAATTGCTGTATGCCGTAACTCATAGCACAGCTGCAGAGATTATTGTGGCAAGGGCAGACGACACAAAACCTAACATGGGGCTTACCACATGGAAGGGCAGCATCGTAAGGAAGGGTGACATCATCATTGCCAAGAATTATCTTGACGAGGATGAGATAGACACATTGAACAGACTCGTTAACCTATTCCTCGAGTCGGCAGAGCTTCGCGTCAAGGAACGTAAGGACCTGACTCTTGACTTCTGGCGTGAGAACGTGAAGATGCTACTGGCTTTCCAAGGTAAGGATTTGCTTGTAGGTAATGGCAGTGTGTCAAATACTCAGATGGAGGAATATGTGAGAAGCGTGTACGAGAAGTTTGACACTAAACGCAAAGCATACGAAGCACAACTTGCTGACGAGGAGGACATGAAAATGCTTGATGACTTGGAGAATGAGATAATGAATAACAAATAACCATAGAATATATTTATGAAAGCATTTAATGAATTGACCGGGATGTATTCCATCAGTAAAACACTTAGGTTTGAACTGAAACCTATAGGTCGAACTTTGGAACACATAGAGAGCAAAGGCCTTATTGCTAAAGATGAGCAGAGAGCAGAAGAGTATGAGAAAGTGAAGGATATAATTGATAGATATCATAAAGCTTTCATAAAAATGTGCCTTGCAGATTTTAAGTTGAAATTAGAATCAACCGGTAAGCTTGATGCATTGGAAGATTATGTTGTGTTAGCTTCTAAGAGCAAGCGAACAGAGAACGAAGATAAAGACTTTGACAAAGTAAAAGAGAATCTTCGTAAGCAGATTGCGTCAGCATTCAAGAATGGTGGTTCCTATGGTGATTTGTTCAAGAAGGAGTTGATACAGCAACATCTTCCAAACTTCGTTACTGACGAGGAAGAAAAAAAGATGGTGGATAACTTCAGCAAGTTCACTACATATTTTACAGGGTTCCATGAGAATCGCAAAAACATGTATTCGGATGAGGATAAATCAACTGCGATTGCTTATCGTTTGATACATGAAAACTTGCCAATGTTCCTTGATAACATGAAGTCTTTTGCAAAGATTGCAGATAGTGATGTTGCAGAACATTTCGCGGACATTGAAACTTCGTATGGCGAATACTTGAATGTTGAACATGTTTCTGAGATGTTCTGTTTGGATTATTTTACAGAAACACTTACTCAAGAACAAATAGAGGTTTATAATAATATCATTGGTGGCAGAACTGAGGAAGATGGCACTAAGATTCAAGGAATCAACGAATATGTGAATCTATATAACCAACAGCACAAAAATGAGCGCCTTCCTTTGCTCAAACCTCTTTACAAAATGATTCTTAGTGATAGGGGCGCAATCTCTTGGCTTCCAGAAGAGTTTTCAAGTGACGAAGAGATGCTGTTGTCAATAAACGAAACTTGCAAGCAACTCAATAATGTTCTTGTGGGAGATGGAGATGAAAGCCTTTGTAACATACTCATGCATATTGATGATTACGACACAGAACACATCTATATTGCTAATGATTTAGGACTCACAGACATTTCACAGCAAATATTTGGTCAATATGATGTTTATTCATCAGCAATAAAAGCAGAACTACGATCGCAAACAACTCCAACTCAAAAAGAAAAGCGTGAGTCAGAGTTATATGAGGAGCGTATAAACAAATTGTTCAAGTCAGCCAAAAGTTTCTCTCTCAGCTATCTGAATTCTCTTGCTGATCCAAGCAAAACTATACAGTCCTACTTTGCACAGTTAGGTGCTTATGACCGCGATGGAGAACAACGCATCAATCTGCTATCTCAAATAGAGATGGCTCGTATTGCTGCATGTGATGTACTTGCAGGAAAACATACTAACCTGAATCAGTCGGAAGAAGATACAACTCTTATAAAGAACCTCCTCGATTCATACAAGTCGTTGCAGCATTTCATCAAGCCACTTCTTGGCCATGGCGATGAAGCAGACAAGGACAATGAGTTTGATGCTCGTATGCGTGCAATATGGAACGCTCTTGACATCATCACTCCACTCTATAATAAGGTACGGAATTGGCTGACTCGTAAACCATATAGTACAGAGAAGATAAAATTGAACTTTGAGAATGCTCAGTTGCTTGGAGGATGGGATGTGAACAAAGAAACTGATTGCACTTCGATCCTTCTTCGCAAGGATGGTTTGTATTATCTTGCTATTATGGATAAAAAAGCAAACCATGCATTTGATATTGATGAACTGCCTAATGCAGGTGAATGTTACGAGAAGGTTGATTATAAGTTGTTGCCTGGAGCCAACAAAATGCTTCCAAAAGTATTCTTCTCAAAATCACGAATTGACGAATTTGCACCTTCGCAAGCAATAATGAGCGCATATCAGCGTGGAACTCATAAGAAAGGACCGAACTTTAGCCTTTCTGATTGTCACCGTTTGATAGAGTTCTTTAAGCAGTCAATAACAAAACATGAGGATTGGAAGAAATTCCCATTCCACTTCTCAGACACAAAAACTTATGAAGACATAAGTGGATTCTATCGAGAGGTGGAACAGCAAGGCTACATGCTTGGTTATCGTAAAGTGTCATCTTCTTTTGTCAATCAACTTGTAGATGAAGGCAAGCTATATCTTTTCCTGATATGGAACAAAGACTTCTCGGAATATAGCAAGGGAACTCCAAATATGCACACGCTATATTGGAAGATGCTTTTTGATGAGCGCAACCTTGCTGATGTTGTGTACAAGCTCAACGGCCAGGCAGAAGTTTTCTATCGCAAGAAAAGTCTTGAACTTGCTAATACCACTATACATAAAGCAAAACATGCCATTAAAAACAAGAATGTACAGAATGCAAAAACAGAAAGTACATTTGATTACGACATAATAAAGAATCGTCGCTACACGGTTGACAAATTCCAATTCCATGTGCCTATTACCATAAACTTCAAGGCTACAGGCGGAGAAAATATCAATGCCAATGTCCTGGATGTTGTTCGCAACAATGGTTTTGAGCATGTGATCGGCATTGACCGTGGAGAGCGCCATCTGCTCTATCTATCTCTCATAGATATGAAGGGAAACATAGTCAAGCAGATGACTCTTAATGATATTGTCAACGAATATAAGGGCAATACTTACTCAACCAACTACAAGGATTTGCTATCGAATCGGGAAGGAGACCGTACAGAAGCAAGACGCAATTGGCAGAAGATTGAAAATATCAAGGAGCTTAAGGAAGGCTATCTTAGCCAGATTGTTCACATCATTTCGAAGATGATGGTTGAATACAAGGCTATTGTTGTGCTTGAAGACTTGAACATGGGATTCATGCGTGGACGGCAGAAAATAGAACGAAGCGTGTATGAACAATTCGAGAAGAAACTCATTGATAAGCTTAACTATTATGTTGACAAGCAGAAGGACGCTGATGAATGTGGCGGTTTGCTACATGCCTTGCAACTGGCAAGTAAATTCGACAGCTTCAAGAAACTTGGCAAACAGAGTGGTTGCCTATTCTATATACCAGCGTGGAACACCAGCAAGATAGATCCTGTGACAGGATTCGTGAATATGCTCGATACACGATACGAGAATGTAGATAAGGCTAGATGCTTCTTCTCTAAGTTCGACAACATCCATTACAATGATGCAAAAGACTGGTTTGAGTTCACTTTTGACTATAATAATTTTGGAACAAAAGCGGAAGGTACGCAGACGAAATGGACATTATGCACATACGGCACTCGTGTACGCACATTCCGCAATCCAGCCAAATTGAATCTGTGGGACAATGAAGAGCTTGTGCTTACTCATGAATTCAAAAAAGTGTTGCAGGAGGCAGGCATAGATATACATGGAAACCTCAAAGATTCCATTTGCAACTTGACAGACAAGAAACATCTTGAGCCACTTATGCACTTGATGAAGCTCCTTCTTCAGATGCGCAATAGTGTGACCAACTCAGAAATAGACTATCTTCTCTCTCCTGTTGCTGACGAGAATGGCAATTTCTACGACAGCCGTACATGCCTCGATACATTACCAAAGGATGCAGATGCAAATGGCGCATACAATATAGCTCGCAAGGGCTTGTGGGCGATTCGTCAGATTCAAGAAACAGCAGAAGGAGAACGCCCAAATCTGACTATCAGTAACAAAGAATGGCTACAGTTTGCACAACAGAAACCGTACTTGAATGATTGATTACAAACCTCAGTCTTCACGTGTATAGCAATGTTTTGTCCAGAGCTAATAATCAAACGTTTAGATGCGTGCGTCTTAAACACCCATAAAAAAGTGTTGCGAAAAAGAGCTTTATAATTGGTTGTTAATTAAAATATTTATCGTACCTTTGCAAAAGTTAAGGACTATAAGTCAATATTAATTTCTACTATTGTAGATCGTTTGCACTCCTCACAGAGTGGTGAGTGACTATAAGTCAATATTAATTTCTACTATTGTAGATGCAGATAGATGAGCACGGCATAGTGCACAGACTATAAGTCAATATTAATTTCTACTATTGTAGATAAGTGTTGTCATTTCCTTTGGATGTTTAGACTATAAGTCAATATTAATTTCTACTATTGTAGATGAAATGCTTGCTTCGGCAAACCTTACAAGACTATAAGTCAATATTAATTTCTACTATTGTAGATCTCACGAACCTCTTTTTCGTCCTTTACAGACTATAAGTCAATATTAATTTCTACTATTGTAGATGCCGAAACGTTATAACCTTTTAGCCGAGACTATAAGTCAATATTAATTTCTACTATTGTAGACTCGGCAAGGTGCATGGCAAACGCCGCTGACTATAAGTCAATATTAATTTCTACTATTCCTCTGTTCGTTAAGGGGAACATCAATCAACGCAAGGGAAAGTATTAAAAAACATCTAATGACTAATAATAACTTACTATGGCTAGAAACGTTGTAAATGAGAATGTAAAGATAATAAGTGATATGAAATCACGAATGGACGACATTCTTCTTGCCATCTCGTGGAGAGAGATGGCAAGAAATTATTTTGGCAAATCACCTTCTTGGTTCTATCACAAGATGAATGGTATTGATGGTAATGGGGGCAAGGGAGGCTTTACGGAACAGGAAGCCGAAACATTGCGTAATGCATTACTCGACTTGTCTAGCAGATTACAATCAGCAGCATCAAAAATCCTTCCTGACTCTGATGAGAAAATTGTAGAGGAGCCATAACAAATGTGTCTTTTTATATACCCTCAAAAGTCCTCTAAGTCCACTTTGGTTACAGGACTCTGGCATGAGGATATTACCACCAAAGGAGCGATTCTTACATACGAAAAAAGTGTGTTTTCTACATACATACCTACATGCGGATGTATAAATGCAAGAATATCAATGTGCTGAACGCCT